>NZ_CP189852.1:3805909-4440227 GCF_050235535.1 Aliinostoc sp. HNIBRCY26 | reverse complement strand
AAGTAGCCTGTAGGGTTCTGTTGGAAGTATCCAGCCGCTTGCAATCTTTGCTGAAGAGATACGACTTGAGACCCTCTATCACCCCTTTTAAGTCCCATCGCTGGATTTTGTGAACTCAAGGAGACCATTGCTAAACAAGCAGCTAAGACCAAAACTCCTCTGTGGTTCTTTATCCAAGCTAGTTCCTGAAAGTACAACTCAACATCAGTAAGCACTTCCTCTTCAGGATCAGCTGATGCTGCATAACTCTCGGCTAGGTGCAAATAAGCAAGTGATTCCATAGGTAAAGCGTCACTAAGACGAGTCCTAATTTATGGTAAAATTTGGAACCCATTTTATCATATGTACTGATAAAGTCGCCCTATTGTAAAAAATTATGAAGATAGTTTTAGGAACTATAGGACTCATATTTGATTTCTGAAAAAAAACTCCGTACACTTTTGTTCCTTCTTACCTGTTCCTCCGAAGTTCTGAGCGGAGGTTGCCTCCGCTCAGACTTCTCTCTGTTCCCTGTTAAGAGTTCCCTTCCTACGCAAATGATTTCAGGAATCAAAGCGGATTCCTATAGAAGAACAAGTATTGAGGTAGTAAATCTGGCATAAATATCAAAGTCACAAACTTTTCAAACAACGTTTGAGATTTTTCACCACCCTTAAACTCCTACACTCTAAAATTTATCTTTGTTACTGAGTAAAATTATGCTTTGAACCTAGCACTATTTTGTAAAATCCCCATAAGGATTTATATGGTGCTAAAAAGGTATATTTATGGATTTGCGGCTCAGTGGCAAAGTAGTATTAGTAACAGCAGCTAGTAAAGGCTTAGGTAAAGCTACAGCGTGGCAATTTGCGTGTGAGGGAGCAAAAGTTGTCATTTGTGCGCGTAGTGAATTAATCAATCAGGTTGCACAGGAAATAGCCAGCGCAACTAATGCAGAGGTGTTAGGTTTACGCGCAGATGTGACGCAACAATCAGATATTGATCGAGTTATTAATGCTACCGTTGAAAAATTCGGCGGCTTAGATATCCTGGTGACTAATGCGGGTGGCCCGCCTGCGGGGACTTTTGCTGATACTGATTTAGGGATGTGGGAAGCAGCAGTAAATTTAATGTTGCTAAGTGCAGTCCGCCTGATTAAATGTGCTTTACCTTACCTTAAACAATCTGCAAATCCTGCTATTTTGACTATTACTTCCACCTCCACCAAACAACCAGTACAAAATCTCGTGTTGTCGAATTCTGTTAGGTTGGGGGTAATTGGATTAACTAAAACTTTGTCTCAAGAATTAGGTAGCGATCGCATCCGTGTTAACAGTATTTTACCAGGATGGACATACACAGAAAGAGTAGATGAATTAATTAACGCTCGTATGGCTAAAACTGGTCAAACCAAAGCCGCAGAAATCGCTCAAATCAACGCCAATATACCTTTAAGACGTATGGGTACACCAGAAGAATTTGCCAATGTTGCGGTTTTTCTCTGCTCACCTGCGGCTTCTTTTGTGAATGGAGTCATGCTACAAGTTGATGGCGGACTGCATAGCGGCACATTTTAAAACAAAACAATGTGAGAGACTTTGTGTAGCAAGTCTCTCACATTCATCAATATCAAAGCTGCTGCACGTTCCCAAAGCAACATTTATTAGGCAACAGATGCAAAGCTTGAAAAGCAGATGGTATCTGACTTTCTAAATTGCGAATTGCAAATTGCGTTAGCGGAGCGGGGCGTTAGCCCATTGCGAATTGGTATTACTTATTCTTTTTTGTGTTTTTGTGGCTTTGTCTTCCCGCTTCGGCGTGTTGTTCACTTGTTCCGCCACGGGTTTTGGTTTCCTCTCCACTATCTTCACTAGCTTCGCTATCTTCAGTTTCTTCCTCATCTTTTTTCTTGCGTCCACCACCGTGAGAGTGTTTACCACCTTCACGACCGATTTCAGCCATGTGTTCTCTGTCTTGGCTGACAGTTTCGCCACCTTTGCGTCCAGCTTCCCGCGCTTCTTCAGGGGTAAATTCGTGAGCAGTTCCCTTTTCGTGAGCAGCGTGTCCACCTTTGCTAGCAATTTCGCGCTGTTTATCTTCATCCATTGAAGCAAAACCGCGTTTGCTTGTGTCTGACATAATTCAACTCCTTGTAGATAGGAGAGTGTATGTTTTATCCAGTACAAATTTTTACTGGTTACGCCTTGAATGTAGCTCAGTCAATTACTTATATTCATTATCCATTGGTGAGAATCATGTCAGGGTAAACTCGTACTTTAGACATATCACCTGAGTGTCTTACTTTCAAAAAGGTGTCGCCAAGGTAGTCGCGTAGTAAGACTATAGGAATCCAATTTAATTTGTAGAAAAAATCTAAGTATAAGTGGTGGCGTGGCAAACCTAAAATGTTGCACTGAAAAATCGCTTTTATCCGCATATCCTGCGGGAAGAAAGCTACATCTGCGTTTAATTAAATCCAAAGATAATGCACTACTTTAGCTTTGGCACGCCACCAGATTAATCTGCATTCATAGATATTTCTGATAATAATTCTGTATTATCTGTTAATGTTTCTGGTGTGACAACTCTAACGTGGTCAAAAAAGCGAGATATCCAAGGTAGAGCTACTAGAATCATCGTTAAAACTACTAAAAATATAGAAATACCCAAAATTTGATCACGGGGGATTTCTAATACACCACGCAGAATTACTTCTCGTAAAGCAGAAACTATCGTAATTTCTGCTGCTGCGCCTACAGAAATTTTCTGTGTTTGTAAATAGTCGATTAATAGGCGAAATAACTCAACTAAAATCAAAATAAATAAAATATCAGATGTAACTTCTCGTAAATCCAACGGGCGGATAAATGACAAAAACATATCAACTAAGCGGATGAGCATGACGCAAAATAAGCCCACGCACAGCGAAATAATAATAATATCTTGAAAAACTTCTAAATTACTGACAATTCTCCCTCGATTAAACCAGGTATTTAACTGGGTAATAATTCTTTCGGGCATATTATTTCCTATAGATAGCGATTTACACTATCCATGATAGACAAAAATCATCATAAAAATTATTCTATTTACACCATTTTCTATGCTTTTCATAACAAGTTCAATTAGTTATTATTTCTGAAATAGAAAATGTATTATATTTCACTTTTTAGAAGCAATAAAACTAATTCGCAATGGACTTATCTCCAAGATGCTAACGCGATTTACAATGGTTTGTTGATACTCAGCACCAGCTAACCGCCCCGCTTCCGCTAACATCACTCAGCACTCAAATATTGTGGCGGTACATGATCTACTAACCAAACCCCATTTTCTGAGCAATAAAAGGTAAATCTTGCTTGATACATTGCCATAGAATTGACCGTAAAAATTACTGGACGGCCATGTCGCATTCCCACTTTACGGGCAGTTTCTACATCTGTGGATAAATGTACATGATGGCGCGACATCTTGAGCAGTCCAGATTTTAAGATTGCTGGTACGGATTTTTCTCCTGTGCCGTGATATAAAATCTCTGGTGGAATTTGTGGTTGCAGTTGCAACTCTACTTTGACACTGTGTCCCTGATTGGCTCGAATTTTGGTTCTAGTTTCATCAAAGGCGAATCTTTGTTTATCATTATTCACCACAACTTGTTCTAATTCTGTGCGGGAAACGGGAAATTGACGGGCTGCACAAGCATTGAGTAATTCATCAACTGATACCCAACCACCAGGGGCTAAAGTGAGTCCTAGCAGTTCTGGTGTATGCCGTAAATGCTTGCTTAAAAATTTACTGATTTTGGTCTGACGTGCTGCATCCATATGAAAACATCCATGAAGAGGGCAGAGGGAAAGAACCCCATATATAAATGTAAATATAGGGGTTGGAAATAAGGACGTATTATTTCTTGTGCTGACGCGCTTTGAAATAAATATTTTTATTTTCGAGCATAAATAAATAATGGTGCTTGCATCCCTGAATTTCCCCCTTGCTCCTTGTCCCCTGCCTCTTCCAGTCATCTGTATGTGATGTCTGCGGTGATGCTCACTCAATCCGCCAATGAAGTTCTAAAGAAAACCTAAAACTACAACAGGATTTTTATTTCCTACCCAGATAATGCAGGTGAGATTATTTGCTACTTAAAAACTACGGGTAATTATGGCAGCCACACCGAAAATACTAGCCTTTGCTGGTAGCACTCGCGTAGATTCCTACAACAAAAAATTAGTGAAAATTGCGGCGGCTGGTGCTTCAGCAGCAGGTGCAGAAGTTACCTATATTGATTTACGTGATTTGCCATTACCAATTTTTGACGAAGACTTGGAAGCTGAACAAGGACTACCAGCCAACGCCAGAACATTGAAAGATTTGTTGATTTCTCATCAAGGACTGTTAATTGCTTCCCCAGAGTACAACAGTTCACTCACCGCCGGATTAAAAAATGCCATTGACTGGGCTTCTCGTCCATCGCCCAATGAAGCACCACTAGCAGCATTTGCAGGCAAAGTAGCAGCTATTATGAGTGCTTCGCCTGGTGGGTTGGGTGGTTTGCGTGGTTTAGTGCATCTCAGGGCTATTTTGGGCAATATCAAAGTGTTGGTACTTCCAGATCAAGTAGCTGTACCAACAGCCCACGAAGCATTTAACACTGATGGTTCTTTAAAACAGCCTCACCAACAAGAATCTATTGAAAAATTGGGTGAAAATTTAGCAACCATTCTATTTAAGCTCAATTCTTGAAACAGGACTATTTCCAACACAGCGATCGCGCTTTAGTTGCGTGCGTTAGTGATGAATGTTACTCAAAGAAATGCTTAAAACCCTGATTTTAAAAATATGTAACAATTTAGACAATATCACTAGTAGGCAACGAATCAAAGCGCGAGTATAAAAGAGAAACAAGACATAACATTCGCACTATAGATTGACAGAGAACGAACATGGCCAGCCGCTACTCTCCTGAAGACAATCAGCCAATTGTTGATTTAACTAACGATGTGGCCTCTGAATCTCCACTACCCAAAAACAAGAGGATGAAGTTGTCTTCAATGATAGCGATCGCTATTTTACTAACTGGTGCGGGGTTAGTTCTCTCAGCTACCTGGATAGGTGTGCTGTTAATTTTCAATCCTGAACAGGTGGGTTGGCTAAATAACTTTTTACCGAAATGGGCGCAGCTACCCCTCAGTTACAGTGGAAACCCGCAAACTCTCCAGCAAATTAAGGATAGTATCAGTAATCAACAACAAATAGCTGGCGATACCATAGCCTTAGATGCGGCTGAAAACTCATTTCTTCAGCCAGTGCTGCGTCAGCGTCCCAACTGTCAGTCTAATTGTCAAGAAGTAGTAGAACTGCGGGTTTATAAATTAGAGGACTTACAATACAAAACCCAGCCAGAAAGGTTTTATCGTCTCACAGATAATCTATCCATTGCTGGTACAGAAGAATCCTTTGCCCTCGCACCCCTAGTTGATACCGCATCAGAAAATCAAGATGTCAGTAATTCTTTACCCTTAACAGAAATCAAACCGTTGGAAGGCGAAACATCAACGCCAGGATTTTGGATTTATTTGCGGGGTGAACGTCAACAAGGCACTCATGCGATCGCCTACGGTCAAGTTATCTATTACAATCCAGACCGGGCTAATCTCCAGCATATGGTGTCTTGGACAAGTCCCAACGGTCAACTACCTAAATGGCAACAGGTTACTGGTGATAGTGCCAAAGAACTAGTGATTGATCAAACAGTCGGTTTAGAACCACAATTGCAGGTGTATCAAATCAAAGCCATTAGGTTATATCTCAAACCCATACAACTAGAAGCAATTAACCTCCAGCCAGCAGCCATAAAAGATAAAGCTTTCCAAGATGCCTTAATTGTTGCCCGTAGCGGCTTATGGACACCAGCGTTAGAGAAGCTAAAACTCGTCAAAAAACAGCGTCGAGGAAATTTACCAGCCACCGCACAAGCACAATTAGATTTAATTCGTCTCCACTCCCAACTGACTAAAACCCAAGCCGATAAAACTTGGGCTTCTCCCAGCCAACAAGTGCTAGCAGATTTAATTGATGGTCGTTGGGAAAAAGCCTTACAAGTATTACAAGAATCACCACAAAATGCCCAAGAAATTGCCACCCTCCTCAAAGCCGACAAAGGACGCTTGTGGAAGCGCGTCATAGCAGCCCTCAAAGCAAACCCCAATCAGCCAGAAATTCAAACTTGGGGCGCGCTTATATTAGCAGTTCAACAGGGAGAAGAACAGGCAAATGCTTGGTTACAGCAACAACCAACTATGAAAACAGCCACACTGAACAATATTCAAAGTCTACTGAAACAACTCAATCCCAAAGTTGTCACCACTCAAACAAGTCCATAGGGGTATCATACCAATTCGCAATGGGCTAACGCCCCGCTCCGCTAACGCAATTCGCAATTCGCAATTGAGAAATCCCGACTTGACAAGGGTTTTTGGATTTGGATCTGTTTCAAGATTTTCGTGAATTGGTATCAGGCAGGGGGAAAGAGGGTTTCATTAGCCTTCAGTGCGTAAGTCCAGGGTTTTAATCCAAAATCTAAAATCTAAAATCTAAAATTGATATTACTTCCCACATCCTAAACCCAGTTTATGGCTAAAGTTTTTGACTGCATTACCCAACAATTGCAAGACTTTATTGCAGCCCAAAAATTATTTTTTGTCGCTTCTGCACCCCTAAGTCCTGATGGTCATGTGAATTTATCACCCAAAGGATTAGATTGTTTGCGTTTGCTTTCTCCCCATCAGGTAGCTTATCTAGATTTGACCGGCAGTGGTAATGAAACATCAGCCCATTTAGAAGAAAATGGGCGGATTACTTTGATGTTTTGTGCTTTTGAAGAACCACCTTGCATATTACGTCTTTACGGACGAGGCAAGACAATCTTACCCAATTCACCAGATTGGAACTCTTTATACTCTTTGTTTCCTCCAATTCCTGGTACGCGTCAAATTATTGTGATTGATGTGGAACGCGTGCAGACATCTTGTGGTTTTGGTGTACCACTCTATGAATATCAAGGTCAACGCCAAACTCTAGTGAATTGGGCCCAGAAAAAGGGAGAAGAGGGCGTTAAAGACTATCAAAAACAGAAAAATCTTGTCAGTATTGATGGATTGGCTACTTCTTTGAGTAAGTTAAATGATTAGTCAATAGTCATTAGTCATTAGTCATTAGTCATGATCTATTACTCATTACTCAGCACGGGCTAAACGCCCCGCTTCCGCTAACAGCACTCATCACTCCACTAACACTATTTTTCGTAATGAGGGATGACTTCTGTTTCATTTTTGGCGGCTTGTATCCACTCTTGCATTGCTGGGATTGCTAAAATTGTCTCTACATAAGCTTGAGAAATAGGATCTAGCTGGACATCGTAAGTTACGAATCGTAAGACTACAGGAGCAAAGAAAGCATCTGCAATGGTGAATTGACTAAATAAAAAATTACCCTCAAGTCCAAATTTTTGGCGTGTTTCTTGCCAAATAGCCATGATCCTGTCAATGTCTTGTTGTACATTAGGCGTTAAGCCTTTACCTGGATATTTAGCACGGCAGTTCATGGGCATATTTTGGCGGAGATGCAAAAATCCTGAGTGCATTTCTGCACTAATGGAACGAGCAAATGCTCTTGCTGTTTGATCACTCGGCCACCAATGCAATGTGGGAAATGTTTCAGCTAAATATTCACAAATCGCTAAAGAATCCCACACTGTTTGATGATTATGTAGTAGTACAGGCACTTTGGCTGAGGGTGAATATTGGCGAATTTTGTCCCCAAAGTCGGGATTACTCAGCATAATCTGAGTTTCTTGAAACTCTAATCCTAGTTGCTTCATCACTAACCAAGGACGGAGTGACCAAGATGAATAATTCTTATTACCAATTACTAGATTTAGTTCTGTCATATGCTTGATATCTATAAATCTGTTCAATCCACATCCGCACATCAACTTCTGAACCTGAAGCAAAAGACTGACCTGTTATTCGGTCGTATGCTTGCCAGTATTTGTTACCTTGACGGTCAACTTTCTGGTTAACCTGAATTTCATCGGCATCTGATAGCAAAATTTTTAGTAGTTTTTGCCAAATTGTTTGTATAAATTCTCTACCGAAATTATGCTTAAAGCCGATTTCCGTGGGGGTTTCTCTGCCTTTAGATTGTAGACACCTGATATCATTTTGCATAAGATTATTCGTGGTTATCTTGCAGTAGATATCACTTTAACAATGC
The DNA here is from genome assembly GCF_050235535.1 of Aliinostoc sp. HNIBRCY26. Lineage (GTDB taxonomy): Bacteria > Cyanobacteriota > Cyanobacteriia > Cyanobacteriales > Nostocaceae > Trichormus. The sequence goes on along the minus strand of NZ_CP189852.1, from coordinate 4,431,974 downwards.
CTGAATTTATAATCAAATCATGACTTGTATAGTTTCCATAAATGGCGTTTATAGAAATTTCCTGGTGTCAAAATAAAAGGTAGAGAACAGCGTAAAATTTTCTTAAATTATTCGGAATCAAGCATTAAGTAAATTACTGTATAAATTAACCTTATCTATTGTCCATGAAAATTTCCCAACTTCGCGCCGTAGTTGCAGTAGCGGAGCGCGGTAATTTTAGTGAAGCAGCGTTAGAATTACAGCTTACCCAACCAGCAATTAGTCATGCGATCGCGACTTTAGAAGATGAATTAGGTGTACCCTTATTTGCTAGGGGTCGTTATGGTGCAGTTTTGACACCTGCGGGGGAGCGAATTTTATATCATGCGCGTCAGGCTATACAGCATCTAGAGATGATGCAACAGGAAGCCAACCTGCACAGAGGTTTACATGGTGGTCATGTGCGGATAGCCTCCTTTCGGAGTGTAGCAACTCATTTATTACCAAAAGCGATCGCGCAGTTTCACGAATATTTCCCAGACGTTGCTGTTACTATTATTGAAGGTCTTTCTTACTTAGAAGTAGAACAATGTTTACGTGAAGGGCGCGCTGAATTGGGTATTACTTATATACCTACAAGCGATGAATTTGAAGCTTGGGAAATCTTCCGTGATGAGTATGTGGCTTTACTGCCACCCAAAGCAAAAATTAGCGGTTCTCAAATTACTTGGGAAGATATCAACGCATATTCACCAGTCATCCTGGCTTGCTTACCCTGTGGACGAACCTTACATCATCACTTCAAGCAAGAAGCCCCCTTCATCCATACCACCAGCCACATTCAAGAAGACTCGACTATCGTTAGTTTAGTTAACCAAGGATTAAGCGCAGCCATTCTACCTCGTCTAGCCGCCGTACCCATTCCTCCCAACGTACAAGTTTATAGCTTACCTCAGCCATTAGAAAGAGTCATAGGAGTCGCTGTTTTATCTCATTCTCTACATATTCCAGCCGTGTTTAAATTTCTGGAAATGCTCAAAGAATTCGATTTTCAAAGTTTAGCTAAATTTACCTAATAAATGTCCAAATTAATCAGAGGTAATATGAAAGTTAACAAGGAACAGGAGAGAAGATAATTAGAGATGCAATGAGGTATTTTCAGAAATTCCATACTGTTTTTATATCAATGTAAAAGACCAAATTTTCCCAGAAAAGTTAGACTAAAATCCAATTCTTGCTTGTCTAAAGTTGATGAATCATGAATAATATTCTCAGTTGGTGCAATATAAGCTTCATTGGGAGCTAAAGTTATCTTAATCACCGGATATGTGGGAAAATTCTGCATAAATTCTGATGGTAGTTTCACTCCACGATAATGTTTAGAGATATCATTTATAGTTGATAAACCTAACAAATGAAATATCTTCATTAAGGAAAGATTGATCATCAGAAAATAGCGATTCTCTTGTCCAATATTGATACAGATGCGATTACTAGATAAATGTCTACGTTTTAAAGGTGAATTTTCCCAACTATCTAAATGCAATCCCACATAAGGGCGATGAGGCAGATATTGAACAGTATTGACAGTTGTTGTTATTAATTGAGGTTTAGCGCAGTGTATGCCCAATGTTTTGATTTCGTCATTGGTCATTAAAGCATATTGTTGGATATGAGTGCGGATGGCTTCTATTGCACACTGATAACTAGGGTTTAATGTAACTTTGCTAATATCCTCTCTTGATTGACTCAAATCTAGATTGATTGTGCTAATAATTTCCCTTAAGGGTTGAATGAGATATTCAGGTATTCTCATGATACCTATATGACTACCCAAATCCCAATTGCTTTGCAAGTCATCAATCGAAGTAGTTAATTGCTCTAGTTCAATTGAACTAACTTTTCTCCATTCCTGTTTAGGTATAAAGCAATTTTGTAGGTAATTAAGATTATTTGCCTCATCTGTGGATAATATACTCGTACCATTATTTAAGAGAAATCGTTCGGGATTTAATTCCAAATTTCTATCTAAAACAATTTTTATATCTTCAATAATTTGATTCATATATTGAGTTCCATAAAATTATACTAAGATAGCGAAAATATTATTCAAGTTAGTGCGTGACAAAAATTTATAATAAAAACAAATACAGTTCAGAATAGAACAAAAACATCATCTATCCGTCCATAAATATTCAATGAACTGTATTCTTATGAATTCTAATGGCATCAATCGCAATTAACAATTACATCTATTTTTAAGCATAGCTTAATGCCGTGTTTACTTCTTGATTAACATTGAGACGCTCTAGAACCATCTTATAATTATCCTGATCAATCATACCGATTTCACGAAATCGAAAATCAATGTATTTTAGTATTCCTTGTTCAACAATACATTGCATAACGCCTCGATCATCAACTTCATAATACTCACGGCTACCTTCTGCCATTGGATAACCGCTACAACTACCAAAATATTGACAATTACTACAAGTTTGTTCGATGCGTGATTCTGCATCTCTGACAATTCGCCAATGCTGTTCATTATCAATTAATTGGTTCATCGGGGTGGTAAAGATATTACCGTGGCTACGTTCTGGGTTGTAAGCATCGGCGTAGCTGTAAAGGTTTCCATCCGTATTAACTAGATAAATACATTCCCACTCGCGCTTATCATAAAAAACTGTTGGGGCATCGGGAGTATAATGATAAACCACCTGTTGAATTGCATCGGAAATAGGTGTTATAGACACAAATTTATCATCTGCTATCCAGAGATCGAACAGTTTTTTATAGGCTGCTAATGTTTCATATGCAGTAATTTCAAAACCAGCGTGTTGATTATCAAAAGCACCTTTAAACAGAGGGAGAATCCTAGCAGATAAATTCATTGAACGATAGAACTGATAAATGTCAGCAATCCGATCAATATTACGTTTGTTCAAGACGGTGATGCAGCCAAATCTAATCCCAGCATCCAATAGCTTATCCATATTTTTCAGCACACGCTCTTGGGACTCTAATTCAGTTTGATATACCCTTAATCCCCCAAATAAATCTATAGATACGCCTACATAATCAAATCCTTCAGACAATAATCTTAAACGTTCCCTATCCAGTAAAGTTAGATTAGTTTGCACTGCGTTAGTGACGCGATCGCTAGGATGATCAAAAATTTGATTTTGTAGATCAAATGCTTGCCAATAAAAACTAGGATGTTGCAACAATGGCTCTCCACCGTGCCAAATAAATTCAATATCAACTGGGAAGTCTAAATTGCGATAATAGTCAGCAACATGACGAAACAGATTTTCTATTTGCTCAAGAGTGATGGCTGTTTTATCTGCCAAACCTTCATATTCATAGCAATAGCGACAACGTAAATTGCAATGCTTAGATGTTTTGATAACAAATTGAACTAATTTTCGCTTGTTCATGATTAAATTTGATGTTTTGCTCAAATAATTGTAGAAAATGTTGTTTGTAATTTGAATTAATACAAACAACTAGTAATTATTATTCTTAGTTAAAGATTGAATTAATCATGACTTATGCAAACATTCATAGGGTAAATTAGAGGAGTTGATTTATTAATAATCAACTAAAGCTCAATATCTAATTAACCCTAAGAAAAACTTTGACTATGACAATTGCTTAAGTCAAATTAATACCCAATTTTCTGAAATGTATCTACAGCAGATGGACGAACTTGCTCGATTGGTTCCCGAAAATTAGGATCTTTTTTCACCTCTATCCATCCAGGCTTATTATCTCGGAACTGATCAAATAATCTGAATCGATCCTGCGTTTGGATGTCAAATTTTCTGTTCGGTCGCAAAATATCCACTTTGTGTAAAATTTGAGGACTTACTTGAGTAGGCAAAGGATCAGATTGAACCTGATCAACAAATTGAGCATTTACCTTTGCCACTGTCGTAATCAGAACTCCAGTAACGGCTAGAGTCATAGCCATAGTAAAGCGAATACTGGCATTCATCGGTATTAACTCCAATTATGAATTAGCTTTGATCGGGTTTTTCCCTCACATTTGCTAATTAGGTTGGATTCCGAAAATTTATGCAACCTCATAAAAATAACAGCAGTGAAATTCTGTCTGTGAAATATAACTGAATAATCATGATTATCTGGGTACTGGTACTTGATTCATCACTGATGCAATTACAGAATCAATTTGTAACCCATCTAGCATGGCTTCCGGCTTGAGAATCAAACGATGGCGCAATAGAGGTGATGCGACAGCTTTGATATCATCTGGAGTGACAAAATCTCGTCCAGCTAACCAAGCCGCCGCTTGAGCCGTCTGTAACCAAGCACCAGCCGCACGAGGAGACGCACCCAAAGCTAAATCAACGGCTTGACGGGATGCTCTCACCAACGCCAACAAATAATCAATAATTACTTCTGATACCTCGACATTTTTAACTGCTTGTCGCGCCTGTAAAATTTCCTCCACCGTTGTCACTGGCTGCAAACTACTAATTTCTAAACGTCTCCCCGCAAAACCAGATTGACGATTTAACAACATTTGCTTTTCGGCAGTTTGGTCGGGATAATCTACCACAAGTTTGAATAAAAATCGGTCTAGTTGTGCTTCCGGTAAAGGATATGTCCCCTCAAATTCTAAAGGGTTTTGTGTGGCAATTACCCAAAATAAACTCGGTAGTGGCAAACTTTCACCGTCTAAGGTGACTTGCATCTCTTCCATTGCTTCTAATAAAGCAGCTTGAGTCTTGGGAGGAGTACGGTTAATTTCGTCAGCTAGTAAAACTTCTGTAAAAACTGGCCCTTTTTTTAAAGTGAAACTGCGACTGTTTAAGTCAAAAATATTTGTCCCAGTAATATCTGAAGGTAAGACATCTGGTGTTAATTGCACTCGGCGAAATTCTGCTTGGATAAGTTGCGCTAAGACTTTGACGAGGAGAGTTTTACCAGTTCCTGGTACACCTTCTAAAATGATGTGTCCACCTGATAAGAGTGCGATGAGTATTTGTTGTACTAGGCTGGCTTGTCCGACAACGATTTGGTTAAGTTTTTCGCCAAGATGAATTAAGACTGGACGGGTTTCGCTCATAAGTTTTAGTAAAGAAAGGGGGACGAAAAAAGCAGGGGGCAGGGGAGCAGGGAGCAGGGGAAAAACCAGCCACAAGGGGCTGGGTTTTGAACCTGATCTTTTTCGTAAACCAAAATCCAAAAATGGCAGTTTCAATTATGGCTGCTGTCAAGTCAGTATATGTCCTAACTTTGCATAAATTATGACTTGAAATCCCACAAAAAATCTTTCTTTCCCATCACCAGTCCCAAGTCACTAAGTAGAACAAGGTAAATGATTAAAGGTTTGTAGTGAGAACTTTAGTTCTCTCTTCTCCACGAAAGGCTACGCCCTAAGCATAGTTGTGTCTTAGGCTTTACGAGACGTTCCGCGAACAGAAAAGGACTAAAGTCCTTACTACGAACTGAATCCTATTATTTTTACATTGCTTAACACAGTTTGGTTTTTCCCAGTCATTCTGACTTGAAAAAGGGGTGTAGGGGTTTAAGGGTATAGGGGTGTAAGGGAAAGACTTTTTCATGTGTTCTGGTGTACGCAGTACATGACGGCTACTTATATTTCAAGACAACTCATCGGGATTTATTCCCAATGCTCTTAATCTTTCCGCTAACTGTTGGGCGCGTTGGGCTTCTTGTTGGGCATGGGGAATTGGGCATGGGAGACAAGGTAGACAAGGGAGAGAGAAAATAACTAATGACTAATGACTAATGACTATTGACTATTGACTATTGACTATTCCTCAACATTCGCCATTTTGCTAGCCAGGTAAATAATTCTCGCTGGCTGATGCGCCGTTTGCGTGCTTGCAATTTTAATACTGTGTCTAGTTCTGCTGGGCTTTTACCTGTTTTTTCGACCCATAGGTTGAGTAAGGTTTGGTGTTCTAGTGGGACTGAACCTAAACCTAAAGCTTTTTGGAGTTGTAATTGTTCTTCTTTCCCGACCATTTCGACTACAAAGTCGCTAGATTCGGCTTTTTGTAAGATTCCTGCTAAAGCTTGAATGTATGCTTCACTGTTATCTATGACTGGTGTTTCTAGGGGGACTGGTTGACCTAAACGGCGATTTTGTGACCAAATTAAGACTAATAGCACCATTCCTGTTTGTATCAATAGGGCTAATAGTGGAGTTTGCGCTAGATAGTCAATGAGGGTTCCTTGACTTTCTGCATCTTTGATATCCTCATCTTTATAGCCGTGGATATATTCGTCTACAAATATTTGATTACCTTTCTGCTGTACTAAAGTGGCTAGATATTTAAAATTATCTATTTCGTCTTGGTAAGCGTTGGCGGCTATATAGGGAGTTGTAGAAAAAAATACTTTGCCTTTTTCCTGTGTTTTATGCCACACTACCGCGCCAAACTGATCACCTAAAGAAATTTGGGTTTTCTGCACTTTGGTATAGCGTCTACGTGTAGCAATAGCTACTCTGCCATCTGGTGATGTTTGCCAAGTATAAAAGGGGGATGGACTAACGCGCGATCGCACTCCTAAAATTACTAAGTTATTGCCTTTATCTAGCCATGCTTCTTCATCTGGTAATAAATCTGCTGGTCTGAGGGAACTTTGGATTCTCAGTAGGGTGGCTGGTTTTTGGGATTTGAGCTTTTCTAGGGGTTTTTGCCAACGTTGGATAGGAATTCCACGATCCTGCATATAAGCGTACCAAGCTCCGTAGCCGTTGGGAGCGCGATTATAAGTTGAACCTATGTAAAGTTGAGTGCTGGGAGCAGCGAAAAAACTTAAGATGATGATGACGATAATAGCGATCGCACCTAACCAAGCACTACGTTTTGATTTTTTCATTTTTCTGTAATCTCCCGATAGGCTTGGCGACACTGTTGATAATTTTCTTCTAGCATCTGGGCGTTACCGAAACACAATTGTTCGTGAGTGGTAATTAAGGTTTCGTAGGGTTGGAGGGGAGTTTGATTGCCAAGTTTTAGTAGTTGCAGATATTCGGCATCGGTGCGACTATATTGATGTGGAAGAATTTTTGTATCATGCAAGTGTTGCAAAATCGCTAAATAAAGGCAACGACAAGCCTCGCGGTAGTTTCCTTGACGATATAATTGTTGCGATCGCTCTAATAAAGTTGTCACAGAGACGTTTTCTTGAGATGCTTTTGATTTAGCATTCCCCCCATTACCGTTATTTGCTAGCCACGCATATATATAAGGCTGAAATTCTCGCCATAAACGCAAAATTACTACAGCCACAAATAAAATTACCACTACCCAAAATAAAAAAGTTAACAGATTAGTCACCCAAGGACTGAGTTTCCAGTCTGGGGATATTTCTGGTAAAACATTATCGAAGCGGTAAAGCTCATATTCTACCCATTCCCCAATTCTTTGACGAAATAGGGACAGTTGCCAATCCCAGCTAGTTTTTACAAAATCTTCTGTAGACATAAAAAATAAACAAAAATTACAATGTTAAATCGTGTTCTAGAAGATGGCTATTAGTGATTAGTTGTAACAAAATGAAAACTACTTTTGTCAGGTAATTAAGTTTTTCATGCAATTTGACAGAACTTAATACTTATTTGACGAATTTAGAGTTTAAAATCCATCATGTTGACGACCGTAAAAAATCACCCATAAGTGTAACCCAAAGTAGAGGTTTTTACATGAGGCAACAGAAATGGCTAACCAAATGCACTCAGCTACTTTGCTGTATTCTGCTAGTTCTAGGAATTTGGTGTTTACCCCAAGCGGCTTTAGCAGATAACCAACAAGAAATTAATTCGATTTTACAGACGCGAGAAATCGCCCTAGAGGCCATTAATAACCGTGATTTTTCTAAAGTTCAACCATACTTACACCCCAGCTTTACAATTACTACAGTTGACAACCAAGTTTTTCACACAGTCCCTGAATTTGAAAAGTATTGGAATCAGCAATTTTCTAGTACCATCCAAAATATCAAAATGAATCTCACAGGCGACACAGTGAGGACGTTTCTCTCACCAGAAATAGTTGTTTCGTCTGGAGAAGCAGTTGCGACTTTTGCTTTTAAAGATGGTAAAGCCGCAGATATGGGGATGCGTTGGACGGCTGTGTTGCAAAAACTCCAAGATAAATGGACTATTCAATCGTTACATTTCTCCTCTAACCTCTTAGATAATCCTGTCTTGAATGAAACTAAAAGACTAGTATGGACTACAATTATTGCCTCAGCAGTAGGTGGTTTCCTGATCGTAATGTTAGTATTGCGCCGTCAGCAAAAGAAAGAACCAGATCAGCCCAGCCAAGAACCACAAGTACAGAATAAATAGCATGGGAAACACCAATCAGCCAATTTCTACTCGCCGGTTTCAGGCTACCTTAGTAGTATTGCTGATTTGGGTTGTTGTCAGTTTACTACACTTGCGACCGGAAACACGGTGGTTCATGGTGGGACTAACGGCGGTTTTTAGTATCCAAACCATCAGAATGTTGATGGCTAAACCAGCCGCACCAGTTATTAACAGTCTTGCTGAACCACCAAAAATCTCAATTTTAGTTCCGGCTAAAAATGAAAGTGCTGTCTTGAGTGCTTTAGTGTACAACTTATACCAATTGGATTATCCTAGCGATCGCCTGGATATTTGGATTATTAACGATGGTAGTACCGATGCTACTCCTGAAATATTAAGGCAATTACAAACCCAATTTCCCACACTCCAAGTTTATAGCCGAGAATCACAAGATGGAAAATCAGGGGCGTTAAATGCAGTTTTTCCCCACACCCAAGGAGAAATTATCTTAATTTGTGATGCTGATGCTTTGCTACCTGTGAACTTTCTACAGCAAGCAGTCCCATTATTCCACAAACCCAGTATTGGTGCAGTACAAGTGCGAAAAGCAATTACTAATGCAGACATCAATTTTTTAACTCGTTGTCAGCAAATGGAAATGTGTTGTGATAGCTTTTTGCAAACCCATCGCTTGGCTGTAGGCGGAATGTCTGAGTTACGGGGGAATGGGATGTTAGTCAGGCGCGATATATTAGAAAAGTGTCAAGGATGGAATGAGAATAGTATTACAGATGATTTAGATTTGTGTTTTAGGATTTATTTAGCTGGGGCTGAAATTGAGTTTTTACCTACTACAAGTATTCAAGAAGAGGGTGTAATTAATTGGAGAAATCTTTGGTTTCAACGTCTTCGCTGGGCTGAGGGTGGTTATCAGCGTTACTTTGATTATTTCCCGCAAGTTTTCGCTTTGGGTTGGGTAAAAGAAATTGATTTAATTTTATTTTTCCTATTGCAATTTCTCCTCCCTATAGGACTAATTCCTGATTTATTGTGGACAATATTTTATAGAGATAGCCCAGTTTTATTACCACTACAAACTATATTAAGTATTATTTTAACAGTAGCTTTCATGGCTGGACTTTATCAACATCAAAATTTACGTGGTTGGTCTTTACTGTGGGCAACAATTCAAGGTTCTATTTATATGGTGCATTGGATTCCGGTAATGATTGTCACCACTTTTAAGATGTGTGTACAGAGTAGGCGATCGCCTTGGGTAAAAACTGAGCATCTGGGGTGCAATAATGCTAACCACTATAGGAAAAACAAACTATAGGCAAAAAAGTTGGAAAAAATTAGGGTAAAACTGTTCCCTGTTCCCTGTTCCCGTTCGGCTGACGCTCACGGCGGAAGCCTGTTCCCTACATCCACTAAAGGACTTTTTCAGCAAGCCCTATTTAGGAGTACGTGACAGTGTATTCACAGCGTTATTTGAAGAACCAATTGGTACACTGTGTAATAGAAACAGAAAACCTCAATCTACTTATCCAGGACTTACGCAAGTGTCACAATCAATGCTAGGTGCGTGACGCTATAAGTCTTATTACTACGTTCAAATCGTTTCGCATAAGAACGAGCGCGGAGGGATTTGAACCCCCGGCCAACAGAACCGGAATCTGTTGCTCTATCCACTGAGCTACGCGCCCTCGTACTGGACGATTATATCACGAGATTTTACATTTTGTGTTAGAGATAATTTGCAGGGTTGACTGGTGTACCATTACGGCGGACTTCAAAATGCAGGTGTGGCCCGGTGGATAAACCAGTCGAACCAACAGCCGCGATCGCCTGTCCTCTTTGTACTGTTTGTCCTTCTCTTACGTATAATTCGCTAGTATGCCCGTATAGTGTGGTAATGCCGTTACCGTGGTTGATAATTACAGCTTTGCCGTAACCACCATACCACCCAGCGAAAATCACTGTTCCTGAGTCGGCGGCGCGAATTGTACTTCCGTAGCTAGCAGCAAAATCTAACCCAGCATGAAAGCGACGATACCTCAAAATCGGGTGAATCCGCCAGCCAAAGGGACTGCTAGTGGGTGCATCACTGGGAAGGGCGAATATTCCTGTACCCTTAACAAAAATATTTGTGCGACTGTTGGTTTTTGCTTGTGCGGCTTCTCTGGCTTGTGCTTCAGCTATTTTTTGTTGAATCAGGGTTTCTAAACTTTTGGAATCTTTTTCTAGTTGATTTTGTGCGGCTTCCAACGCTAGGCGATCGCTATTTAATCTTTGGACTAATTCCGATTGAGACTGCGCTTGAGCTTGATAATCGGCTTTTTGAGCTAATAATTGCTCTCGAATTAGAGCAATTTCGTTTTTTTGAGATTCTACCTCTGTTTTTTGCTGATTCAGTAGTTCGGCTTGCTTGGCTAATTTGCTCAACATCTGTTGATCTGCTTGATATACCAACTTTAATTGATAGCGACGGCTGATAAAATCACTGATATCTCGGCTTTGTAATAATACCGCCCATCCTTGACTAATAGGCGATCGCTGAAGATACCTTAACCGCCCTATCGTGGCTAATTGGCGTTCGCCATAGATTTGTTCTGCTACCGCTAAATCAGCTTCTAATTGTTGGAGACGTTGAGTAGCAACCTTTAATCGCGTCTCAGTCTCTTGAATTTGACTATTGGTAGTTTGCAAATTGTTGGCGATTCCAGTTAAGTGATTTTGCGCCGCTTGTTGGATTTTAGTCAAGCGATCGCGTTCCCGAACCACATTCTGGCGTTCTTGATTAATTTGTTGCTGTTGTTGTCGGAGGTTATTGACTGTTGGTGCTGGGGTTGCAAATATCGGTAGCCAAATCAGCATCCAGCAGAGTATCAGCAAACACCAGCAAATTTTCCAGTATCCAATTAATGGCGTTTTCATGCCTTATCTTCAGCCAAGGGATTGCAAGCATAGATAGCATTGTTCCCAAAACATCGGTATATCTAACAGCATTTTTCATAAAGTACATCTTTATACAAGATTAGTAGAAATGCGAATCTCGAAGCTGAAGAAAGTAGCAAATAATAGTGGCAACACTCAACAAGAGTGCAGTGATTCTTCCCTATGAAAGAGTTCTCACTTATATAGTTTGGAAATTGAGAATAATGCAGAAAAATTTTTTACAAAAAGGCATATTTGCAGCCGTTGCCACATTTTCTTTACTATCAGGAATTACTCAGTCTGCGAATGCACAATCAAGAAACGTATTCGGAGCAATTTCCTATTCTCCATCTACTCAAGTTTATTCTTCAGGAATTGCTAGAACCAAGCAAGGCGCAATTAACGCCGCTTTAAGTAATTGTCGCAGTGAGAGCGAAGCTCAAGATTGTACAGTACCCCTGTGGTTTAGAAATGCTTGGGGTGCTTTAGCTGTTGGTTCTGATGGTAGCTACGGAACAGGCTGGGGAACTGACCAAGGTTTAGCAGAAAAGTTTGCTGTTAGTACCTGTCAACGTTACGGCGGTCAAAATTGTCAGGTAATTTTTGTCAGACAAGCTAGATAAAAAATTTCTCCCAAAAAAATATTCCAGTAGGGTGCGTCAGTGCTGACGCACCCTTGTATTTTGGTGAGTTAACGTTATCTTTATTTCTAAGTAAGTATGAATTTATGCTCAATAAATTGGGGGAAAAATGCCAATTACCACTAGAGAAAAACCAAATGCACCTCAACCACCAACTTTTAATTCTCTTGCAGAAGCCAGATTAAATCGCCAACAACGACTAGCCGCAGCTTTTCGCCTGTTTTCTCGGTTCGGGTTTGACGAAGGTGTTGCAGGCCATATTACAGCCCGTGATCCAGAAAACCCTAATCATTTTTGGGTGAATCCCTTCGGAATGCACTTTGGGTTAATTAAAGTCAGTGACTTAATTTTAGTTAATCATGAAGGGGAAGTGATTTTGGGCGATCGCACTGTCAACCGAGCTGCTTTTGCTATCCATTCCCAAATTCATGCAGCACGTCCTGATGTAGTGGCTGCGGCTCATGCACATTCACTTTACGGCAAAAGCTGGTCTAGTCTCGGTCGTCTACTTGATCCCCTCACCCAAGATGCTTGTTCTTTTTATCAAGACCATAGTGTATTTGAGGAGTATACTGGTGTAGTTCTCGACCCCCAAGAAGGTCAACGCATCGCCCAAACTTTAGGTAATAATAAAGCCCTGATTCTACAAAATCATGGTTTATTGACAGTCGGGCAAACAATTGATGAAGCTGCTTGGTGGTTCATTGCAATGGAACGTTCTTGCCAAGCTCAATTATTAGCGGAAGCTGCTGGTAAACCAAAATTAATTCAACCAGAATCTGCTAGTGTGGCACACAGTCAAGTTGGTTCTGCACAAATGGGCTGGTTTAGCTTTCAGCCTTTGTATGACATGATTGTTCATCAAGAACCTGATTTATTGGATTAGGGGTGTAATACTAATTCGCAGTTCGCAGTTCGCAATTCGGAATACCCGCTATCGCGGGAAGCAAGCTACGCAATGGACTAACGTCCCGCTACGCTAACGCAATTCGCAACGATGCTCCCGCTACGCTACGCTAACGTAATTAAGAAAGTTAAATAAGGTCTGGGTTTTGGGGTATTAACTTTTTACCCCTACACCCTTATACCTCTATAAATTCGCCTTCCAACTAGCCAAATCTGCCAAAGAGCGATCGCGATAACATCCGTAACGCTCCTGTTTATTTTTAATTTTCATGCCTAAATCGGGGAAAATCCCGAAATTCGGCGGCATTGGTTGGAAATGTTTCGGTGAGGCGGAACTGATAAACTCAAATAATGCCCCCATCATGGTTGTGTTGGGTAATGCCAAAGGTTCTTTACCCAAAGCTAACCGCGCCGCATTAATTCCCGCCAAACAACCACCGGCGGCGGCTGCTGTGTAACCTTCTGTCCCAATTAACTGTCCAGCCGCCAACAATGTAGGACGCTGTTTAAATTGCAAAGTTGGTAGCATTAATTGAGGCGCATTAATAAAGGTGTTGCGGTGCATGACTCCCAAACGCACAAATTCCGCTTTTTCTAAACTGGGAATCATCTGAAAGACTCGTTTTTGTTCACCCCAACGCAGATTTGTCTGGAAGCCAACCATATTCCACAACTGACCGGCTTTATCTTCCTGACGTAACTGCACCACCGCATAGGGACGTTCCCCAGTGCGACTATCAGATAAACCCACTGGTTTTAAAGGGCCGTAACGCATGGTGTCTTCTCCCCGTTGTGCGAGTTCTTCAATGGGGAGACAGGCTTCAAAAAATTTCGCTGTTTCTCGCTCAAAATCCTTGAGTTCTGTTTGTTCGGCTTGACAAAGTGCCTCCCAAAACCGCAGATATTGCTCCTTATTCATGGGACAGTTGAGATAAGCGGCTTCTCCTTTGTCATAGCGTGAAGCCATGAAGGCAATATCACGGTTGATGGATTCACCGACAATAATGGGACTAGCCGCATCAAAAAAACTCATGTATTCCATCCCAGTAAAGCGGTGCAAGTCCTCTGCTAAATCGGGACTTGTTAATGGCCCACTTGCCAAAACCACAATACCGTCAGGGATAGCTGGAACTTCGCCACGACGGAATTCAATTAAAGGATGATTTTCTAAAGTTTGCGTTAAATCCTGTCCAAATTGACCTCTATCCACAGCCAATGCACCGCCAGCCGGTACAGCGTGTTCATCGGCTTTAGAGATGACTATAGAACCGAGTTGGCGTAATTCTGTGTGCAGTAAACCCGCCGCGCGATCGCTTGCCATTGCGCCAAAGGAGTTACTACACACCAATTCTGCTAAATGTTCTGTATGATGGGCAGGGCTGAAACGCTGGGGACGCATCTCATGTAAAATTACTGGTACTCCAGCCTGAGCAATTTGCCAAGCTGCTTCTGTCCCAGCTAGTCCACCTCCAATTACTTGTATTGGTTGTTGAGTCATAGTCATTTTTATAATTCCTGCTTTATTAAAGATAATTTGCTGGGAAGGTATTTATAATAACGCAGGGGTAAAACCGTTGCATATTTTTATTTTCATCACTTTGATGATTTTAATTCGTCTCTCGATTACGCAGCCTTATCAAACAAAAAATATGTAGATAGTAGATGCTACGCTAAGGCAAATTCAGTATATTGTCTGACATGGGGTGGATGAAATGCTAAAACAATCTCCTCTTGTTTAATGCCTTTTCGCAACAAATCTGTGGCCACTCCGTCCTCTGTCCAATCTTCCTCAATCCAAATTTTGTCATTTTTTAAACGGATATGAATCATCACACTCTTAATCCGTTCATCTTTGTGCCAACCCATCAGCAACAAAAGGTACTGATCATGTACTTCGTCGAAGGCTAAAGCACTTTCAGTGGCAGAACCAGATTTTTCATTAAGTTGATGATACTCTGTTAAAACTTCTTGGACAATTTGACGATGATGCTTTAATCTATCCATTGCACAATTACCTCATTTTCCGCATCAACGATTAACAATTTAACTTGATTGCGAGTGAGAATCATCTGCGTTATAGCCTTTCTTACCCTAGTGAAGTACAAACGACAATAATTAAACGCAGATGAACACAGATAAACGCGGATAAATTTGTACCTAAGCAGACTAGGAAACGCTATAACTAGCGTTGGAAATGTACAAGGAAAACCGTTGCGAATTGGTGCGATTTTATTTATTTTCATCACCTTGATGATTTTTATTCACCTCCCGTCTGTGGAGTCTCACCAAAAATCTTACCCGTCGTTTGAATTCCTCAAAGTCTGCGTCGCTGAGTTGAGTTTTTTGCCAAGCTGGACGCTGGCTGATATGTTCACACCAATTTTGCAGTTGGGGATAATTATCTAAACCCACACCCAATTTAGGTAAAAATGGTAAAACTGTCCCAGCTACGATATCTGCTAGGGTTAACTTTTCACCAACGAAAAAAGGGCGATCGCCTATAATTCCTGTGAAAAATTGCAGCACTATATTTATATGTTTGACTGCTTGTAAAAACTGCGGCGATTCGGAACTCTCACACATTAGCGGTATAGTTTTTGGAAATAGTTCATTCGCCGTCACCATTTGCACCATTTTGGCTTGCGCCAAGGCTTTAGACTCACTAGGTAACAATGCAGGTGTGGGATATTTGCTTTCTAAATAGTCTAAAATTGCTAATGATTCTATAACTTTAAAACCATCATCTACTATAACTGGAATATGATGAAATGGATTAATTTCTATAAAATCTGCCTGCAATTGATCACCATTTAATTGTAATAAATTTGGCTCAAAATCAATTCCCTTTTCTAATAAAGTTATCCATACACGCCGAGCGTTAGGTGAAAGAGGGGCATAGTAAAATTGCAGCATAGAAAACTCCTATTGTTGATTTAAAATACCGAATGGTTTGTTTATGCACAAAAAAATTTGCTGACTAAATCTGCTGAACCTGGTAATATTTCTGTTTTAGTTCTTCTGGAATGGGAATTGGACGATTATTATCTAAATTTACAAAAGCACCTTTTTGTATAGCTAATGCGGCTAATTCTTCATTCGCTAAAATTTCCGCCTGCACAGTCCATTTTAACCGGCTTAAATTACTCAACCACAGACGACCAACTACTTGATAATTCAGCTTAATTGGTCGTTTATATTCGATTTCTGTACCTGCAATAATCGGTGCATATCCTTGCTGTAATTGTTTTTCTAAATGGAAATACTCTTCTAAAAACTTTAGGCGTAAATCTTCTAGCCACCTGATATAAACTATATTACTGACGATACCCATAAAATCTATGTCATAGGTTTTTATCGGGATCGTCATTACTACTTCCAACGCTCTAGATGATTGGTTTTCTACTGACATAATTCATCCTAATTAATTTTAAGACCATTCGGTCTGTAAAATATAAAAAAATTATCTTTTAAACTTACAGTGCAGTTATGAAAGATGAGTTTCTATATACTTATGCAGGTGATTAACTGCTCTTTGCATATAGATTTTATCTTCGTATAACTTGGTCATCATAATTGCACCTTCTAGAGTTGCAGTGATAATACTAGCGATTTCATCTGCATTAACTTCGGGTGGAATTTCCCCTTTGTTAACTCCAGTTTTAATGATGTGACAAATGAGATTTAGCCAAGCTGTCATCGCTTGCTGTGTGCGTGCTTTTAAAATAGGGTGAGCATCATCACTTTCTACTGCTGTGTTTAGTAATGGACATCCTCCGGGGATGGGTGGATTGTCTACAAAACTACTAAATACATTAATAATGGCCTTTAAACGAGCGATCGCATGACGTTCATGGCGTAATGCTAACCTGTAATGTTTACTCACACAGGCGATCGCATAATCAAACGCTTGTAATGCTAATTCATCCTTACTTTGAAAGTGATTGTAGATGCCTCCTTTTTTTAACCCTGTCACCCGCATGATGTCAGAAATCGACGCACCAGTGTATCCCTGTTGATTAAACAGTTCGGCTGCTTGTTGAATAATTCGAGCTTTTGTTTCTTCGCCTTTAGACATCGAAAATATTTAAGACCGATTGGTCTGATTAAAATTATCACTATATATATAGATTAGTCAATAGCCATTCAATGGCATTAATACTTATTTCTCTAGAGAGAAGGAAAACTAGATTTTAATCAATAAATTACTGGTAAGTCTTCTTTCCAGTTAAATTATGAACATTATCGCTTGGATAATTCTTGGTCTAATTGCTGGTGCGATCGCCAAGGCTATTTACCCTGGTCGTCAAGGTGGTGGTATCATTGCAACTATGATTTTAGGCATCATTGGGGCATTAATTGGCGGTACTTTAGTTACACTTTTAGAAACGGGAAGATTACAATTAACAGCAGCCACTTTCAGCATTCCAGGCTTTATTGTTGCTATTATCGGTGCGATCATTGCTATTTTTATCTGGAGTTTAGTTACGGGACGCACTAGTCACTAAGGGATTTTCAACTAAGAAAATATATTATCACGTTGATGGCATGGGGGCAGGGGGCAGGGAGCAGGGGGAAATTGCGGAAGGGAAAGACAGTTGTTTTGAAGCCGATAAATTGAATGATTTATTTTCTGTAAATACCCTGACTTTTGAATTTATTTGTCCCGATTCCCTTTATTTCCAGAAATATATGTATTTAGGCATTGAGGTAAATACTGACAGCAGGTAGACTGGGCAAATAATACCAATTGGAAAAATGATTGCGACCAACGGATTTCTGAAGAGCTTACCAGTAAAGCATTCTAAAATCCAAAATCCAAAATCCAAAATGGTATAAGGCAACTATCTGCATCCTAACCATGACTAATCGCCTTGCTCAAGCCCAGAGTCTCTACCTCCGCAAACACGCCGAAAACCCTATTGATTGGTGGACTTGGTGTGATGAAGCTCTTGCTACTGCTAAAACAGAAAATAAACCGATTTTTGTTTCTATTGGCTATTCCAGTTGTCACTGGTGTACTGTCATGGAAGGTGAGGCGTTTTCGGATCTAGCTGTAGCTGAGTATCTGAACGCTAATTTTTTGCCTATTAAAGTAGATAGAGAAGAAAGACCAGACATCGATAGCATCTATATGCAGGCTTTGCAGATGATGAGTGGTCAAGGGGGCTGGCCTTTAAATGTCTTTCTTTCACCAGAAGATTTAGTCCCGTTTTACGCTGGAACTTACTTTCCTCTAGAACCGCGTTACAACCGTCCTGGATTTTTGCAGGTTTTGCAAGCACTGCGCCGCTATTACGATACGGAAAAAGAGGATTTGCGGCAACGAAAAGCTGTAATTGCTGAAAATTTGCTAAAATCTGCGGTTTTGCAAGGTGAAGCAACACAACAAGCGCAAACACAGGAATTATTGCAGCGTGGTTGGGAAACGAGTACAGGGATTATTACGCCGAATCAGTATGGTAATAGCTTCCCGATGATTCCCTATGCTGAATTGGCATTGCAAGGAACGCGATGTCAGTTTGAGTCTCGGTATGATGGTCAACAAGTCTGCCTTCAGCGTGGTCTAGATTTAGCTTTGGGTGGGATTTATGATCATGTAGCTGGCGGCTTTCATCGCTACACCGTTGACCCTACTTGGACTGTCCCCCACTTTGAAAAGATGCTTTACGATAACGGTCAAATCGTCGAGTATCTAGCTAATTTATGGAGTGCAGGAATTCAAGAACCGGCATTTGCGAGGGCTGTATCTGGTACTGTGCAGTGGCTACAAAGGGAAATGACAGCACCGACTGGTTATTTTTATGCGGCTCAAGATGCGGATAGTTTTACTCATCCTGGGGAAAGAGAACCGGAAGAGGGGGCTTTTTACGTTTGGAGTTATGCAGAATTAGAACAACTGTTAACACCGACAGAACTAACAGAATTACAACAACAGTTTACAGTCACCCCTAACGGTAATTTTGAAGGGAAAAACGTATTGCAAAGACGCAATGCAGGGGAATTAAGTACAAATTTAGAGGTAGCTTTAGATAAATTGTTTGCGGTGCGTTATGGTAGTTTACCTGATGCTCTGCCCACTTTCCCGCCTGCACGAGACAACCAAGAAGCCAAAACCACTGACTGGCCAGGACGTATCCCCCCAGTTACAGATACAAAGATGATTGTAGCTTGGAATAGCTTGATGATTTCTGGGCTAGCCAGGGCGGCGGCGGCGTTCCAATTACCAGAATATTGGGAAATTGGGTCGAAAGCGGCAGAATTTATTTACTCACATCAGTTTGTTGCGGGACGTTTCCACAGACTCAACTATGAAGGTCAACCGGCTGTATTGGCGCAGTCTGAAGATTATGCTTTATTTATTAAGGCGTTGCTAGACTTACACCAAACTCAGAACCGACAGAACTCCTTATGGTTAGAAAAAGCGATCGCCCTGCAAACCGAATTTCATCAGTTTCTCTGGAGTGTAGAATTAGGTGGCTACTTTAATGCTGCTAGTGATGCGAGTCAAGATTTAATTGTACGGGAACGCAGCTATGCTGATAATGCTACACCCTCAGCTAACGGCGTGGCGATCGCCAATTTAGTCCGGCTATCACTGTTAACTGATGATCTCCATTATCTAGACTTAGCCGAGCAAGGTTTAAAAGCTTTTAACAGCATCATGCAGCAAGCACCCCAAGCTTGCCCTAGTTTATTTACCGCTTTAGATTGGTATCATAACTGCACTTTAATTCGCAGCACCCCTGAGCAAATTAACTCACTACTCCCCAAATATTTACCCACTGTAGCGTTGAGTGTAGTGTCTAATTTACCCGCCGATAGCGTTGGTTTAGTTTGCCAAGGGTTGAAATGTCTCCCCGCCGCCGGAAGTTTAGAACAGTTGTTGCAGCAAGTACAGCAGAGTCAAAATAGGGCATAGGGCTAATCAATTCAAAATTCAAAATTCAAAATTCAAGATTCTGTTCCCTGTTCCCTGTTCCCTGTTCCCTTTTCTCTAATGACTAATGACTAATAACTCACCACTTCTAACTGCTATCGTTTTGGCTGGGGGTCAAAGTTCGCGGATGGGACAGGATAAAGCTTTGATTCCTGTTGATGGTGTGCCATTGTTGCAAAAAATATGTAGTATTGCTGCCCAGTGTGCTGATATTGTGTATGTAGTCACCCCTTGGCCAGAACGCTATCAGCACTTAGATTTGCCTAATTGTCAATTTATTCGAGAGTCTACCCATCATCAAGGGGCTTTGTTGGGTTTTGCTCAAGGTTTGACACAGGTAAATACTGAGTGGGTTTTGCTACTAGCTTGTGATTTACCGAAGTTGCAACTTGAGTTATTGCAAGATTGGATTGCCAGACTGGATAAGGTGGATGAACAAGCGATCGCGGCTCTTGCTCATCATGATAAAGGGTGGGAAGTTCTGTGCGGTTTTTATCGTCGTTGCTGTTTACCGCAATTATTAGAGTTTATCAATCAAGGCGGGCGATCGTTTCAGCGTTGGTTACAAAGTTATCCTGTAGAAATTCTACCCTTATCAAATCCAGAAATATTATTCAACTGCAATACACCAGAAGACTTGGCTTTAATTCCAGATAGCAAATAGCAGGTTAAATTACTGCTATTGCCAGGTAAAAAACTTTACTGACGATAATTTAAAAAAAACCGTGATTTGTGATCTATCCAACATTAGTTTTTCTATGAAGTCTTGTATATTAAGTACAGCTTTTCTCAAAAACCTTGTATACCTCCTGGCGAGCAACACAGTCATCTGAATTTTAGGGGATTTTGGCTGGTGTGTGTACTCGCCTTTTTTTTGACTTTCAGTGATTCTGAATCATGAGGCGTGGGATGATTTAGTTAATTTCTTGAATTTAGCTTATGTTTCGTTCCTGGATATCTTGTATACTAGCGGTTTTATTAAGCTTCATGATGAGTGCTTGCACAACTGCAACTACTCAACCACAAGTACAGACTTCTGCAACATTCACCGCTAAAAGAGTCGTTACCCTTTCGTCTTTAGCGACAGATATTATATATCAATTAGATTCCACAAAACTGGTAGGAATTACAGGTAGCACATTATTTAAAAATGACTCGCGTTTCCAGAATCTACCTCGTGTTAGTGAAGGTCAAACTCCCCCTAATTTAGAAAAAATTGTGGCTCTTAAGCCAGATTTAGTCATTGGTGCAGCAGGCTTTTCTAATCAAGTCACTCAAAGACTAGAACAATTAGGAATTCGCACTTTATTGACACAAGTTAATAGTTGGCAATCTTTAGAAGAAGTAACTAAAGAAATAGCTAAATTAATTGCTGTGAATCCCCAAACTTTATTAGACCGTTATCAAAGCTTTTTACCAGATAAAATTGAGCGCAGTCCTTCTACTCTAGTTTTAGTGAGTATTCAACCGATTTTATCACCTAATAAAAATAGTTGGGCTGGTGATTTACTCGATAAATTCCAACTCAAGAATTTAGCAGCAGAACTACAAGGTAAAAGTCCCGTTGCTGGTTATGTCACACTATCAGCCGAAAAAGTATTAGAAGCAAACCCAGAGACAATTTTAATAGTAAGTTCACCTGGAAGTTCACCTAATTCTGTCTTAGAGGCTTTACAAAAAGAATCTTTTTGGCAGAAGTTACAAGCCACTAAAAATAATCGAGTCTATGTTTTTGACTACTATGGTTTAGTTAATCCAGGTAGTATAGATGCTATTGAAAAAGCTTGTCGTCAACTTCAGCAAAATTTATTTAAAAAATAAAAATACTAAAATTGAGTTTGTAGTGAGGACTTTAGTCCTTTTTTTATAACTTTATTCTTCACTACAAACCTTTCATCATTTACCTTACTGAGATTAATTGTATCCCAACAATGGATATTTTTAATCTTTTGCGGGACTAACAGATTTTTTGTCAATCGCAATATGATTAGGTTTCACAGAACCACCAGTTAAACTGCGGAAATATAAACCACCAACAGTTAACAAAAACGTCAGATATCCCACGGCTTGGACGAGATAGAGATTGTCTCTATAGCCAAATAAAGATTTGAAAACTATACCAGGAAATTCTTCATCAGGCAAAACTGTACTAGTATTCCAAACCATTGGCCCTAAAATACAAGAATGAATTTTAGTAAAGTGTTCGTAATAAAAACACAGACTTTCAGCAGCGCGGTTACTAAGGGCTAAATTAGCAAAAGCATCATCAAAATGTTTTAATGCAGAAACTACCAAACCCGCAACAATCAAGACTAATAAAACACCCATCACTTGGAAAAATTGACGGATATTAATTTTCACGCCCAACTTAAATAAGCCTACACCGATCGCAGCTGCTGTGGCTAACCCAGCTAATGCGCCAATTGTGGGGATGAGTCCTTGTTGGAAATTTGCAGCGACAAATAAGACTGTTTCAAAGCCTTCTCGGACAACAGCCACTAAAATTAAGCTAAAAACTCCCCAACCTGCTTGGGAATTGTTGACTAAAGCTTGGTTGACTGCTCCCTCTACTTGGGCTTTCATGTATCTGGCTTGCTTTGTCATCCAGATTAACATCCAACTGAGCATGGCGATCGCCAACACACTAAATACACCCTCTAGCATTGGTTCAACTACTGGGGTGTATTGGGGGTTAGCTGCGCCGAGAACTTTAATCAACCAGCTAAACAATACGCCAATCAGCGCGCTGACAACAATACCAACGGCGATACCAGCATATACCCAAATATTCAAGCGGGATTGTTTAGCTTTTTTCAATAGTGCTAAAACAATACCCACCACTAACGCGGCTTCCACGCCTTCACGAAGTGTAATAACAAAAGTAGGTAGAGCAGTGCTAAAGTTCATTGTTATTTAGTCCAAAGTCAACAGTCCACAGTCCATAGTTTAAAGTCAACAGTCCTCAGTCCACAGCCAAAAAAATTGACTATTGACTGTTGACTATTGACTATTGACTCTTAACTCTTAACTGAAATCGCGGAGCATTTTTTTCAATTCGAGATTATGTAGTTCTTCTTGTCCGATCATGGTACGGGCAAATTCTTCTAAGTAAATGCTGGCATTATCTACAGTTTCAAGTAAACTCTTATACATTTCTAAGGCTTTTCTTTCGTGGTTCAAGCTTTCTTCCAATATATCTTTTACAGAATGCTTGAAAGTCTCTTCCATTGGGGCGATTCTTAAGGTGGGATGTCCATCCAAACCTGTGAGAATTTCCCCTACTTGTTGAGCATGAAGTAAGGATTCGCTAGCCTGAGCTTTAAAGAAAGCCACGATAGGAATACGATTAGGGCCTGTCACCATCAAGGAATAGTGTGTGTAGCGCACTACTCCTGCGAGTTCAAATTCCATGATGGCGTTTAATAGGTCGATGGTCTTTTTTTGATCAAGCTCTTGCATTAGTCGTTAATTACAATGACGAAGGGGGTGTGATGAGTGAGGAGTTGTAAAAATTCGCAATTCGCAATTCGCAATTCGCAATTCGCAATTCAGAAAATCGGATTTTACCAGGATTTTTGAGTTTGCAACTGTGGCTGAATTTTGGAAAATTGGTGTTACAGGTTTAAAATACCTCACTGCTCACTTATTTTAAACTCCTCAGTTTGTTACTGATGGTACTTGACAATACTATCTTTAATACTAACTTTGTGCTTGGGTGCTAGATTGGTCAATGACTTTTTGGGAGTTGAGTTCAATAGTTTTGATCAGTTGAGTCACTTCGGGGGGTGTTTTCACTGGCTGTGCGGGGGGAATGACGCTAGGCCAGACTTTTTTAAGTTCGGTAAAACTCGTTTCAATGGCTTTGTGTGCTTCGGGGTTGCTTTGTGAAACTTGAGTCCCGATTCCTTTGTAGAGTTCGTCAGCGTAAATGACAAAGCCGCGAGAGTCTTGATATTCAATGGCTTCTGCTACTTTACCATTAGCGATCGCGGCTCCATATTCGGAGTTAGCTGCATCTAATAGGCCATTCACTACTTGTAAGACAAATCCTGGTTTGGTACGTTGTGCTTCCGGTAAAGCGGCGATCGCACCGTCTACTGACTGCTCAGAAGCGGTAAAATCTGTTTGAACTTTGGCACTCTTGGGACTGGATTTGACTAAATCTTGCAAGCTCACCAAAGTCGTCTTGAATTCTTTGACTTGACGTTCATTGAGTTGCTCTTCTACGTCAATATAAATCTCTTCGACCGGGTGTCCAATATGAGGTTCGGCTTGTTTTGGCTGATCTTTATCTAGTAGTTCTTTAGCAACAAACAAATGACCTTTCATTAACCCCATTTTGGTCATGTAGTCTACGTCTTTGGCTTCGCCTGTTAATTCTACTTCCTGAACACTGACTAAATCTTTAATTTGGTCGAACTGTTCTTGAGTAATGACTTTCTTGCTGACTAAATCCTCTGGACTACCATAGGGACGATTGGCTTGAATTTTATTGGATAAAGCCGGAACACCTAATTTGGCTTCAAATTTATCTAATTCTGACAAGATAGCAGTATTAATATTAATTTTCGCCTTACTACTGTGACCACTGTGAGTTACAGTTTCTGTTGTCTGGGTAATTGCTGGTGGCTGGGTACTCTCGGTTGTTGGTGTACCGCCATTGCAAGAACTTAAAGAGACGAGGAAACAACTAGCGATCGCTAGAAAAATATAACGGGGTTTGATCATAATTGCAAATAAAATTGAATTAACTAGACAAACTTTGAGAATTATTAGCGATAACTTCAAACTGTCCCATGCAGCCATTTTCTGCTATTGCATCTTGATGGGGATGGAACATATATTTCCCTGGATAGCGAAACGCAAACTCTAAAATATGTCTTTCTGCGACTCCCATTGTGATCACATCGGTTTTTTCACTAGGGTTCATCGTCATTCCCGAACGATAGACATCAAAAAAGTTGGCGTGGAGGTGAAAAGTTACCGCCGGATCAAATTCGATAATGTTGAGAACATACAACCGAATTAGCTGATTTTGGTAAATTTTAATGGGATGGTGCATATAATGATGTGGTAGCCCATTAAACGCATAATATTCATTGCGGTTATCGTCATTTACGTCATAACCAGCCATGACTAATACCATCTCATCAGCCGCAGGACGGGGTTTTGGCGGATCAATGATGAACATCCCATACAATCCCTTAGCGATGTGACGCGTCACCGGTTCAATGTGACAATGGTAGAGATGCACGCCGTATGGTTCAGCATCGAACTCATAGATTGTGGCACTACCATTGCTGACTGGACGCACTCCATCCATCTCCGCCGGATGTACGCCATGAAAATGCAAAGAGTGGGAATGTCCAGCTTTATTGAGAAATAATATCCGTATGCGATCGCCTTGTTTCGCTCTGAGTGTCGGCCCTGGTATGTGACCATTTAAATCCCATACATTGTAAGCTACTGCACTATTGAGTTGAATAACAGAAGTCCCCGCAGTTAGTTGGAATTCTCGAATAGTACGTCCATTTTCTTGCTTGACAGTACCATAATCGAAATTTCTCAGCATTTGCATGGGGTGCGCTACATTTTGAGCGTCATTCATCTCCATTGTCGGAATTTTGACAATTGGCTGGCTTTTACTATTAAAAGCTTGCAAAATTGCTGCGGCACCTACTACGCCAGCACCGCATAATCCCCATTTCAAAAGTTGGCGACGACTCCAAATTTCTCCTTTACCCAGAGAGTAATTATTGGGCATTGAAATTCAACCACAGTTTAAGCACAGTACATGAAGTTGCTAATAATTTGCAACTACAGTTGTGTATACTACAAGACGTAAAAGTTATTGTCAATAATTATCAAGAGTTTCTTTGTAAATCAATAAAGATTTGCAATTATAGAGGTCAGATAAATTTCTTTGCAAATCTTCACGATATTTTTTTCTTCATCTATCAATTTTAAGTGAAAATATTGAAATAATTGTATTAATTAATAATAGTAAATAAGACATTAAATGGTCAATTTCTGATGGCAAAAATCTCTGTACAGTACCAGTAAAGTCAATCAGAATATCGATAAATCTTAGCAGTCTAAACTATTGGTAAGGTTTAATGCACCGATTTTGAGTGAGTTGTTGTAAATGTGATCAGAAATTGTCTGGAAGTTTTAATTTTTAGTTGTAAGTTGTCAGCACAGGGAATTGGTGAGTTAAACTAATTCCTTGAATTAAAATTTTTGAGGTATAAAGTGTGCTGAGAATGGTTCTCATGTCCAAACGCACCTCACTCTTGCTGATGGGAACTTTGAGTTTTTATCTAGTGGTGAGTGCAGCCGCACCAGCCTATGGTATGCACATTATGGAAGGTTATTTACCACCTGCATGGGCAGCTTTTTGGTGGGTAGTAGCTTTACCATTTATGATTTTAGGGGTGCGATCGCTCACACGCATTACCAAAGCGAACCCAGAATTAAAATTACTCTTAGCCTTAGCCGGAGCTTTTACTTTTGTATTATCAGCTTTAAAAATGCCTTCTGTGACAGGTAGCTGCGCTCATCCCACAGGTACAGGTTTAGGCGCGGTTTTATTTGGGCCTTTAGCGATGTCGGTGCTTGGTAGTTTAGTGTTATTGTTTCAGGCATTGCTATTGGCGCATGGTGGTTTAACCACATTAGGCGCAAATGCTTTTTCAATGGCGATCGCTGGGCCATTTGCCGCTTACTGGATTTATCATCTAATCATGCAGTTAACTGGTAAGCAAAAAATCGCCATTTTTCTCGCCGCAGCTTTAGCAGATTTGCTTACCTACGTGATTACATCTATCCAACTTGCATTAGCTTTCCCCGCACCCGTGGGTGGATTTATAGTGTCATTTGCTAAGTTTGCCGGAATTTTTGCCATCACTCAAGTTCCCCTAGCTATTAGTGAAGGATTATTAACTGTCTTAGTGTGGAACTGGTTACAGTCTTATACTCCTCAAGAACTCGAACTTTTGCGATTAATTAAACACAAACCTCAAAGTCATGAATCAATCTAAACGCAGAATCAGCAACTGGTTGCTATTGGGAGGGGTGGTGATTTTGGCATTTCTGCCGTTAATAGTAGCTCGTAATGCTGAATTTTTGGGTGCTGATGACAGAGCCGCAAAAGCAGTTACCCAAGTACAACCAGGATACAAGCCGTGGTTTCAGCCTTTATTTCAAATACCCAGTTGTGAAGTCCAAACATTTCTATTTGCGGCTCAAGCAGCTTTAGGTGCAGGGATGTTAGGCTATTTGATTGGTTTATCTAAAGGACGAGCCGAGGGACGAAATCATCGTCATGAACATTCAGATTGATACGTTAGCTTACACTAATAAATTACGGCGATTAGCACCAGGACAGAAACTACTGTTTGCGATCGCCTTACTCATTATCTCTAATTTTGCTCACCCACCAGTGCAGATTCTTATTGCACTATGGGTGAGTATCTGGACAATATTTTATGCAGGTATTCCTACCAAAATATATTTAAAACTAGTTTATATCCCGATTTTATTTTGGTTAACCAGTTTACCAGCTTTAGTAATTAATGGTGTCACAATTAATTACCTCAATACTATTCAAAATGATGTGATTAACGGTGTTAATATTGGTGATTATTACTTCTATATTAGCAGACATGGTATTGAGCAAGGATGGAGCATATTTACACGAGCGATCGCAGCTATTTCTTGCTTCTATTTTGTGATGTTAACCATTCCTTTTGCTGACTTATTAAAAACCCTCAGACGTATAGGTTTACCTATCTTAATTACTGACTTACTTTTACTAATGTATCGGTTTATTTTCGTCCTGTTAAATACAGCCTCAGAATTGTGGGTGGCTCAACAATCCCGTAGTGGCTACCGCACATTTAGTCTGAGCATGAAAAGTTTATCCCTCTTAATTGGACAATTATTACAACGCACTATAGAGAAATATCACCAAGTTTACCTCAGCCTAGAATCTAGAGGATTTAACGGCGAATTTCAAGTTTGGCACTCACAAAATTATTATCTATCAACACGCTATGCAATGGAAGCAATTCTAGGTTGTTTAATATTAATCGAACTAGAATGGAAAAGATATTTATTTTAAACTTGCTACTCTGTTTTGAGAGTGATGAGTGATGTTAGCGGAAGCGCGGCGTTTAGCCGGTGCTGAGTAATTAGTGCTGAGTGATGAGTGTGTCGTAATCAATTCTTTAATTTTGAATTTTGAATTTTGAATTTTGAATTGATAATTCCCCAATCCCCAATCCCTAGATGAATAAACCAGAAAAATTACTAGAGTTTCAGCAAGTACACTACACTTACCCAGGCGGACAACAGTCAGCCTTAAACGGTGTAAACTTGAGCATACCAGCAGGCAAAAAATGCGCTTTGATTGGCAAAAATGGCTGTGGTAAAACCACCTTATTTTTATTAGCTAACGGTTTATATAAACCCCATAAAGGGATTATATCTTGGCAGGGTAAACCTTTACAATATGACCGCAATTTTTTAATGAAACTGCGGCAAAAAATTGGACTTATCTTCCAAAATCCTGAACAACAATTAGTAGCCGCCACAGTCGAAGAAGATATTTCCTATGGTTTGTGTAACTTAGGATTACCATCAGCAGAAATTCAACAACGAGTAACACAAGCCTTAAATGAATTTAACCTCAGTGAACTAGCACAAAGACCAGTACATCATCTTAGCTTAGGACAAAAAAAGCGTGTTTCTTTGGCTGATGTCATGGTTTTAAAGCCAGAATTGCTATTACTAGATGAACCAACCGCCTATTTAGATAGACCCCAAACCCGCAATTTAATTTCAGTTTTGCAAAAAATTCATTCATCTGGCACAACCATACTCATGGCTACCCATGATTTAGATTTTGTTTGTAGTTGGGCGGATTGGGTGTTTGTGATGGATCAAGGACAATTGATTTTAGAAGGTAAGCCAGAAGATGTATTTGTACAACGCGAAATTCTGGAAGCCATCCAATTAGGTGTACCACTAATCTATGAAATTTTATCTGGTGAGCCTGTAGAGATGGAAAGAATTATATTAGAAAAATTTCACCAACGCTTAATAAATTTATTTAGTTAGTGACTCAACCGGAAAATTACCAAGAAAATGTCATCTTTATCGAAATAAATGTACTTTTAAAATTAACTTTTATAGAATTTTAGTGAAAAAATAAATAAAAATTAATAACTTGCTAAACAAGTACATTATTTGATGTAGATTTTATTGCCAATATTCCCTAAGTAACAGGCTAAAATCCCCCAATAGGGCATTGAAAACAAGTGGAAAATATTGTTTTTTATTAGTTTGATGCCTAAAATTGCACAATGAAATTGTGCAGAATACTACTTCTGAGACAGGGCATATTATGCACATACCTGATGGATTTGTTTCTGTGCCGGTAGCAGGTGCTACAGGTTTAGCAAGTTTTGTTGCACTATTTGTTGCTTGTGAGCGATCGCAACAGGCCTTTGGTGTCCGCCGCGCGCCTATACTGGGCTTAACCACAGCCTTTATTTTTGCGGCGCAAATGATTAATTTCCCCGTGGCTGGCGGTACAAGTGGTCATTTATTAGGGGGAACTTTAGCAGCGATTATTCTCGGTAGCCCTTGGGCGGGAATGCTTTGTATTGCTACAGTTTTAATTATCCAAGCAGTGTTATTCGCTGATGGTGGCATCACTGCCTTGGGAGCTAACATTTTAAACATGGCGGTGATTGGTGTTTGGGTAGGGTGGATATTAACCCAAACATTACAAAGGTTATTGGGAGGCGCAAAGGGACGCTTACCTTTAGCGGCGGGAATTGCGGCGGGTTTTAGTGTTGTGGTAGCCGCCATAGCCTGTGCAATTGAATTACTGCTATCTGGAACAGCATCCCTAGCCGTTTTACCAGCGATGGCTGGTGTACATATTTTGATTGGCGTGGGTGAAGGGTTAATTACTGGTGGTGTATTGGCTTATTTAGCAAAAGCGCGCCCAGATTTACTACCAGGGGAACAGGAACAGATGCGCGGTTGGGTAGTACCTATCGTTAGCATAGTGTTAGTGGCTGGTGTCCTATCACTTGCCGCCTCAGCTTGGCCTGATGGCTTAGAAAAGGTAGCAGAAAACTTAGGCTTTATCAACTTAGCCGAACAAGTACGGGTATCTGTACCCACGCCTTTAGCAGACTACGGAATTGAAGGTTTAGGAGTCATTGGTACAAGTATCGCAGGCTTACTAGGTGCGGCAGTTTGCTTTGCTGTCGCCTTCGGGATCGCTAAAGTGGTGCAGCCGAAGAATGCTTAGTTGGGGATTGGGGATTGGGGACTACGGATTGGGATTGGGGACAAGGGAGACAAGGAAGTATTTATTTCTCTCTTAGCACTCACTCAGCACTCATCACTCAGCACTCAGCACTTTTGAAATTTTGAATTGAATATGCCTTTACGCTTGCATTTATCTCTTGTGATTGTTGTGGGAACAGCCTTATTAAAGCATCATGCTTGGTATTGGCTGACTGTGTATGGCGCGATCGCTTTGATTTGGCTAGCAGTTTTACGTCCGCCAATTCGCCAAATGGGAGGGCTGCTAGGTACAGAGTTAATTTTCCTATCTTTAATTGCATTACCCTTGGGTTGGGAACGCGCCAGTTTTTTGTTAGTTCGTTCCCTCATCTGTCTCATTGTCATGAACAGTTTTTTATTAACCCTACCCCCCCATAGTTTCGGTATCGCCCTCAAAAGTCTACCTGTTCCCGCCGCCCTCAAAGAAAATCTACTCCTAGCTGGACAATACCTGGAAATCTTACTCGCAGAAGTCAAAAGGATGCAGCGTAGCGCGCAGCTACGCGGTTTAAATGGTGCATCAGGTTGGTTGCGCTATGCTAGTGCAGCAATGATCGGTAGTTTGTACATCCGTAGTCTCGAAAGGGCAGAACGTGTTTATGGTGCAATGGTAATTCGTGGTTACAACGGACAATTACCCGTAGATTTTAAATTCCAAGCTAAAGAACGTTTTTTGCTGCTGCTAGCTTGGGCGATCGCGATTTGTTTTACTCTCAGTTCCTATAGAGTTGTGAATTTTGAAATCTTTAACTTCTAACCCCCAAACTTCCATCCGTCACCCCAATAATGGCATCGTTGAGGTGAAAAATTTAGTTTACGCCTATCCCCATCAAGAACCTGTATTAACAGATATCTCCTTTAGTTTAAATGCAGGCGATCGCGTGGCTTTAATGGGTGCAACTGGTTCCGGTAAAAGTACCTTACTTGAAAATCTCATTGGTTTAAAACAACCAAAGTCTGGTCAAATTTCTATTAATCACATTCCCATAGCACCCCAAACTCTCCCCCAAGTCCGAAAGCAAATTGGCTTTAGCTTTCAAGATGCTAACGACCAATTATTTATGCCCACTATCCTTGAAGATATTACCTTCGGCCCCCGCAACTATGGCGTACCTCCAGCCATAGCCCGCGATCGCGCCCGTCAACTTTTAGCAGATTTTGGTCTAGCCGCCTACGCCCACCGTTCCGCCCACGAACTATCAGGAGGACAAAGACGATTAGCCGCCCTCGCCGCTATTTTGGCACTAGAACCACAAATTCTCATTTTAGATGAACCCACCACCGGGCTAGATCCCGCATGGCGGCGACACTTAGCCCAAGTATTATTAAATCTACCAGTGCAAGTTATATTAATAGCTTCCCATGAATTACATTGGTTAGGAAAAGTCACGCAACGCGCTTTAGTATTATCTGGTGGTCGCATCGCCATTGATAGTGAAATTCAACCACTTTTGCAGGATGGAGAAACTTTAGAAAACTTAGGTTTACCCATAGGTTGGTGAGTAGATGACCGTAACTACCTATAAATGGACAATTGAACGCTATCACCGAGCCATAGAAGCAGGTATTTTTGACGACCAGCCTATAGAATTATTACACGGTGATTTGATCCTGATGCCCCCAGAACGTGAACCTCACGCCTACTACAACTCAGAAGCAGCAGATTACCTCCGCACGTTGTTTGGGGAACAGGTAAAAATCAGAGATGCCAAACCCATCACCCTACCCAATGATTCTGAACCCGCCCCCGATATTGCCATCGTGAAACCTTTAGGCGAAATTTACCTAGAACATCATCCTTACCCTGAAGATATATATTGGGTGATTGAATTCTCACAAGCTACTCTCAGCAAAGACTTAAATGAGAAAAAACAAATTTACGCAGAAGCGGGAATTTTAGAATACTGGGTCGTCAATCTCAGAACTTTCCAATTACAAGTATTTCGCAACCTGCAAAATGGTCAATACACAACTGAAATAATATTGACCACAGGCACTATTTCACCCCTCGCCTTTCCTGATGTATTAATTCAAGTGCAACGCCTCATAGGTTTCAGAAAATAGGTACTGGGTATAGGCAAAGCACAACAAAACTAATGACTAATGACTTTCTAATTATCTAGATTCTGATACTCTCTAACTGAGAGTTGAAACTGGGGAATTTATGCAAAACGCACTACTCACTGATGCTAGTCAAGAAATCAAATTATTAGTGTTAGATATAGACGGCACAATTTCAGGAGAGTCAAACACCATTAGTCAACCCGTCAAACAAGCGATCGCCGCCGTTCAATCTCAAGGTATTGCAGTGGCGATCGCTACAGGCAGAATGTATCGTTCGGCACTACGTTTTCATCAAGATATAAATTCCACCTTACCACTCATGGCTTATCAAGGTGCTTGGATTCAAGATCCCAATAGCCAAAAAATTTACCAACATTCACCCGTATCTAGAAATATTGCGGAACAATTACTAGATTATTTTGAACAGCCAGCTTTGCGATCGCTTTTATCTGTCCATTTCTACATTAATGATCAACTATACGTGCGGGATATTACCCCAGAAACTCAAGCCTATGCTGCACGTTCTGGCATTACCCCCATTCCTGTA
The DNA here is from genome assembly GCF_050235535.1 of Aliinostoc sp. HNIBRCY26. Taxonomy (GTDB): domain Bacteria; phylum Cyanobacteriota; class Cyanobacteriia; order Cyanobacteriales; family Nostocaceae; genus Trichormus. The sequence goes on along the minus strand of NZ_CP189852.1, from coordinate 4,399,281 downwards.
GGAGATTTACGTCAAACTCTAGCGACTGAACCCACCAAAATTTTAGCCTTGTGCGATGATACCAGCGTCATCAAAGATTTGTTAGGCAATTTACGCCGCCAATACACCCCAGCAGAACTTTATATGACAACCTCCGTTGCTACCTTCTTTGAAGCGACGAATGCCATTGTCAACAAAGGTAATGCTGTGCGTTACCTAGCAGAAGAAGTATTGGGGTTACAAAGCAATAATGTGATGACTATTGGTGATAACTTCAATGATTTAGAAATGCTGGAATATGCAGGAATTGGTGTAGCGATGGGTAACGCACCAGAAGACGTAAAAGCAATCGCCGATTGGGTAGCTCCGAGTGTAGAGTTAGACGGAGTAGCAACCGCCATTGAAAAATTGTTACTCAGTTGAGGAAAGCGGGTGAAGTTAAGATAAAGCTCACAACCCCTAAAATCAGAAAGAACACCGACGACTGGCCGTGTTTCGTCTCGGTGTTCCTGCTGGTTCGCTCCTCACACACCAGTTAATATAACTGAGGTCAATCAATCCGTCAATACTTAAATAGTAGTCATTAGGGAACAGGGAACAGGGAACAGGGAATAGTTTTTCTCATCTCTACCTTGTCTACCTTGTCTACCCTGTCTCCCCATGCCCAATGCCCAATTACTAAAGCTCAACTGGTGCATCAACTCCTAATTTCCCTATGAGTAACACCCTGAGAACGCATTGAGTCGCCATGACTAATCCCAATCTGGCTTGGGTAAGTTCTGGTGAGTTTGTCTTTACCTCTCCCCAAATGCGGCATTGACTCCAAAAATTTAAAAAAGCTTGACTCACATCCCAAGCGATTTTTTCCCAGTTGACTTGTCCAGGTTTCTCAGCACACTCTAATTCATCTACAGCTTTGATTAATTCCATGATTAAATAAATCTCGCTTGGCTGATGTAGGTGTAATTTGCGATCGCTATTGAGCCAAGGTAAGTCCTCTATTTTTACTAAACTTCCCAAATGTACACTTTCACCACTCGCTGGTAATTTTTCTTCTCCAGTGATCAATCCTTCTCGATGGGCTAACAATATTAATGAGTAACAACGTGCATGAGCATATTGAATGGTAAATAAACGTGATGAATTTTCAGTTTGTCTGTTGTCCGATTTGTTATGAAACCCTAACTTTAGCCCTAGAAAATGAAAATAACTTTTTGACGATCCAAAGGCAATACTTTGCAACCAATCTGCTAACAAATGATGTGTTACCTCAATGTGTACCCACCCAGGGGTAACTATTCGTGTCAGCAGTGTTCCGCCAGAAGTAGTAAATATGTGCTGTGCGATCGCGCTGGCTATTTCTTCTGTCACGGAATTATGAGATTTTGCCAGTTGCAACGCTACACCTGAAATATACAAAACTCGATTAGCATCTCTACCTTTATATAGAGGTATTTTTATATTTTTTATGGCTTCAAAACCCGCCCCAGATATATATGTATCGACAGCAACTATCAAATAGCTGTTTATCAAATGCTTGATAGCTGTATTTTTACTCACTCGTAGGTTTTAGTACACTGATATTTACTTTAAAAACTTTGTTGTAGAAATTACTTAAAGGAATGTCATCTGTCTTTAGATATAATATTCTTGTGAAGAGAGAAAAATGAGATTAGCATAAAATTTCATAAATATTAGATGAATAATATGTAAACTTTACTACCATCATTGTACAGTAAGAAGTATAACAAAATAGTAGGGCGCAAATTTGCTCTCTACTTTGTTTGATGGCTGGCGCTGTTAGGCGTTAGGCCTACTTCCAAAACACAAAGACACTCCTTGCACCTTAATTTATGTCGTCTTTGTCTTCAGCCGAACGCTCTTTGTTACCTATGCAATCTCCATCTTCCTTTTCTGAGGCATCACGCCCTTTTCTGACTTGGCAACGTATTCTTGACTGGGCGCAGGAACACTATCGCTGCCGCACCTTTAGCAAAGATGAGCGAATTCCAGCCCGTCCTGGATTGCTTTACTTGGTGCAAAGAGGTGCGATACGCATGGTAGGAACTGCCCAGGTAAGTGCTACTGCGAGTCAGTTAACTTCTCGTCGGATCAACAGAACTCCAGAAGAAGCTTTCTTGGGTTTTGTTGGTGCAGGACAGCCATTTGAAATTGTGGCTCAGTCACCCTTTACGCTGCAAGCTTATGCTCACGTTGACCAAACAGCAGTGTTGTGGATGTATTGGCATGATTTAGATAACTGGCCTCACTTCCGTCGTGAAGTCATGGATGCCTTCAAATACCAGCACCAGCGCAAATTGTTGTGGTTGAGTGCTTTGGGACAACGCCGTACTATCGACCGACTCTTAGGATTCCTCACTTTGTTAATTGAGGAGTATGGAGAGCCTGCTATGAGTGAAACAGACCCCGATGTGATTCGTGGTTATTGTCTGCCTTTCCCCCTCACTCATGCCCAAATTGGTAGCGCGATTGGTTCAACTCGTGTTACTGTCACCCGCTTGATGGGTAAGTTACGTCAACGTGGCTTAATTCTCACTCAAGGGGATAATCTGATTTGCCTGCCAGCAGAGTCAATTAACAGAGCCGGCTAAGAAAGTGTGATTGACCGTCTAGGGCATCTACAATGAGGAACTGCCAAACTGTTCAACAGCAATAAGAAACAGATGTTGGCTAATATTGACGGTCAAATAAAACAAATCAGTTCGCAAAGACCCGATCAATTTGCAGTAAGTCAGCGCCAGCAACACTTGCTTACTGCTCAAAGAACATCAATCTGTTTGACCACCACAAACAGATTGTGCTATCGGGAAAATCTCCAAATACTAGTCTCAATGTTCGATTGATGCCATTGACCAAGACTGCTAGGGAGGACAAGACAGCCTTCGGCGTGGTTAAGCACATAGCAAACTGAGTTCGCACCAACTGCCAATGCTACTTGAACATTGAGGCAATATTATTGGAGATAGTTAACAGATATTTTCTTGGCTGAATAACGTAGCACAAATCAAGTGATTCAGCATCATCAAACCAAACTAATTTCAGAAAAATTAACGCGATCGCCATGAGTATTATTTAGTCAGGCGATCGCTTTGCATTTTAGCAGCTTGTCAACCATCAACATTAGGTCAAATTAGACTGCTGCGATACTATTTTTATAATGTAAATCACATCACATAAACTTATGGAGCCAGACTATTTACCGACTGAGGTGATTTTAAATCATCCTCGTCGCTCCCTGGGTAAAGTTCAACTAGATTGGACACCCCAACCAGGGAACTATCTCGATTTAGAAGGTAAAACCTACGCAGTTTTAGAACGCCGCCATCGCTATCAATTCAAATCAGGACGTTATCGCCTATATAACATCGCCCTCTATGTACAGACTGCTCAAAGACCATCTGAGAAAAGTTTAGTGGCAGGGCGTTGGGTAGTTGGGGATGCTAGCTGTGTTTATAATGCCCATTCAGAAATTATTCGCTGTGCGGTTAATCCTAATGGGCCTTGCGAATCCTGTCGTTTTTATGAAGCCGTTAGCAATCTATCAAATTAAGTTAATCTCCATTCCCTAACATTTCACCAACAGTTAAACGCGTACCGTTAACAAAATCCCAACCTGATTGGGGACGTTTCCCAGCTAATTGAACCTCTCGCAACAGTAACAAACCTTCACCAGTTTGCACAATTGCACCAATTCCCTTGGCGATGCTAACTATCTCCCCTGGACTACCCGATATATTAGCCAAATTAGGTACTTTTTGAAAGATTTTTTGCAATTCTGGCGGTAGTTCATCTTTGTCAGCCGCGTCAAGGGGAACGGTGGCTGTAATTTTCAAAGTTTGGTCACGAAAGGTGGCTGTGCAGTTGGGATAAAACCCTCGAACTTGGTTATGCAATTGCATCGCGCTTTTTGACCAATCTAAACCATAGTCTTGCTTTTGAATTAAAGAAGCGTAAGTCGCTGCACTATCATCTTGCGGTGTAGCTGTAATCTCTTGATTTTGTAATTTGAGCAAGGTTTCAATTAATAAATCACCGCCAATTTCCGCGAGTCTAGCGGCTACATCCTCAGCATTATCTAACAAACCAATGGGTGTAGTTGCCTTGAGCAGCATTGCCCCAGTATCCATACCCACATCCATTAACATAGTTGTGATCCCTGTTTCTGGTTCACCGTTGTATATACACCATTGAATAGGTGCAGCCCCCCGATATTGAGGCAAAATTGAACCATGCACATTCACACAGCCCAATTTGGGCATATCTAAAATTTTCTGTGACAAAATCTGTCCATAGGCAACCACCACAAACACATCCGCCTCTAACTGCTGGAGTTTAGTCAAAGTTTCAGTATGTTTCTTGACTCGTTGGGGTTGCCATACGGGGATATGATGATTACTCGCCACAACTTTTACAGGTGAAGGGGTGAGTTTATTACCCCGTTCCCGGCGTTTGTCTGGTTGGGTGACGACTGCTAACACCTCGAACTCTGGGTGATTAAGTAATTTTTCGAGCGTAGGAACAGCGAATTGGGGTGTGCCAAAAAATACAATTTTCATAAATTAGTCAATAGTCCTTAGTCAATAGTCATTAGTTAGAGCAATCCCAATGTTTTGAGGCTGCGCCGAGTAATTTCGATGCGCGCCGGAAGGTCATCACTATTACGTATATCAATATTGGTAGCAAAGAAATATACATTATTTTTCTGCTCTAAATAGCCGACAAACCAGCCGATATTGGGGTTACGACGGGCAGCCCAGCCTGTTTTTCCTCGCAGTATATACTCTGGGGTACGTTCGTAAACCATAATATCTTGTACTAAATCCAAAGTCCGTTGTGAGAAGGGTAAATCTTTGCGCTGAAGACGTTGTAAAAACTCAATCTGTTGTCTGGGGGTAATTTGCAGTGGCCCCTCTAGCCAAAAGCGGTCAATTTGTTCTGGTGTCCCGATTTGAGCATCGCCATAACCGACTTGCTGGATAAATTGCTTCATCCTTTGATAACCAATTTTGCGTGCTAGCACCTGATAAAACCAGACTGTGGAATTTTTGAAGGCTTGACGAATGTTAGTGTCTTGATTCCATGAAGGCAATTCGCGCTGAATCCCATCCCAAGTCAAAACAGCAACATCATTGGGAATCACACCCGTTTCTAAAGCTACAAGAGAGTTGAAAATTTTAAATGTCGAAGCGGGAGAGAAGGCTTGTGAATTGCGCGGGGCGTTGTGTTGGTAACATTTATTGTTGTTGCGATCGCAAATCAGAATCGACCCTTTAACACCTAGTTGAGCAAATGAACGTCCTAAGTCAACATTAGCTACTGGTGCAGGTGTCTGATTTTCCTGAGATTTTGCAGGTATGGGCTGAAAATTGCTAATAGTTAAAAATGTAATCAGTATATAAAAAATAATCTTAATTGCTGGTGGTATCCGTCGAATTTTAGGCACAACTATGATTTCCTCACAAAACTGATTTACCACCAGTGATAATACAGCCACTATGCCTGTAGTGCCATGACCATAGATGCTCAATAGTCAATAGTCAATAGTCAATAGTCATTAGTCATTAGTCATTAGTCATTAGTCATTACTCAGCACTCATTACTCAGCACTCACCACTCATTACTCCCCAATCGTGAATAACTGTGTTCATCATGACAAAATCAAGAGTTTCTTGATACACTTATAATTGAATTTCCTAATGGAAAAGTTGATGTTAACGATATATGTAGGCGAAAACCTCATATCTTGGATGCTTTAATCAACTAATTCTCTGGGAAATGTTTTTTCCTGTCTATTCGGCGAAAAGTGTAGTTACTTTGCTCCAAAGCACAGCACTATCGCAATGATGAAAACTCCAGAAAGAATTTCTGCCCCAGGGTAGATGCTAATGGTGTTTTTCGGGTATTATATGTTGTGCGTCCGCTTTCCTAAATTTTAAAGTAACGCTTCACTCCAACCGTTATCGGGGACTTTACTGTTGTCGCCATTGTAAACAGGAAAGCCTCTCTTGGCTTATCTATGCTTACTCTTACCCCAACAGTTAAATCTTATAACTGATCTACCTTTGGGCTATTTGTGTGTTTAGTCCAAAAATAATTTTATTTGTCTTTAGGCTAGATCTAGTTCTGTCTAGGGCTAATTTTAATTACCACAAAAGAACTCAATTATAAGCAGTAACATTACTATGAATCTGCTCGTTTTTTAGTGGATTTTTTTAAGCAAAATTACTTAATTTGTATGGGGATTGATCAATTATGAAGACGTGTTTAAGTAAACATATCAAACTTTAAAAAAAAAATTTCATAAAGTTAGCAAAAACTTTGAGTTTGTTGTTATACCTGTAATCAAAGCCAGCTTTTTGTCAGATTTTCAAATATCGCTCCTCATACAGCAACCGCCCTTCTGGAGAGTCCACCCATGCTTAAACCCCTTTTGCTGTCAGGATGGTTCCGTGTGCAACCATTTTTTAATTATTTTGTTGTTTTCATTTTGATTGCGCCTTTGGTTGCTGCTTCTGGTCACTCTAGTTCAGCTAAGACATCAAAAGTGGTAGCAAAGATTGCGTCTGAGCCTGAAGAATCTGATATCGTTTCTCCAGAAAAAGCTGCTGTGAGTGAACCAGAGTTAGCCAGGGTACTAACCACAGAACCGACTAACTCACTGCGTCGAGAAACAGTAGTGGCATCTCAGGTGATTAGACCGCCAATGTTGCCAGCAGATGACATAACTGAGTCCTTGTTGGCTCAAGAATATACTAAATCTCATATTGATAATACTGTTGTTAATCCATTGGCAGATGTAGAGCTAGCACCATCGGTAACGCTAGAAAAAACACCAGCACAAAATAGGGTATGGCAGGAATCTGGTGATCATAATCTTTTGGCCGCAGTGCAGCCTTTACCAACTATCTCCACACCTCAAGCAGATGCAAATCAAGATGATGTACCTGTCAGTGAACCACAGCCAGAACAAGCTTCAGAACTACCGACTGATCCGATAGGGAGTCCTCACCCGATTCCTTGGCAGTGGATTGTCAGTACGCAAGAAGCCATCGGTTCTAAGGGGGTAACTGGGGTGCGTTACTATCGTAGTGTGCCTGTGGTTTCTCCTGATGGGAAGTACGCGGTTTACAGCAGGGTACAAATCGACGTTAAACCCGAAATGTATAACTCGAAAGTGACTAGTGTTCTGTTTGTAGAAAATAGAGAAACTAAGCAATTACGAGTGATGGCTTCTACAACTACCTTGCAAGACCCACTAGTCAAGACACAGACAACAACAGCCCCAGAAGATAGTAAAGAAGGTAAAATCGGGGTATTAGTGCCTGTGAGTTGGTCGGAAAAAAGCGATCGCTTCTTAGCACGTAGATTTGAAGGCGTATTTAACACTGGTGACTCTACTGACCAAGCGGTGATTTGGGATCGGCAGAAAAACCAAGCCAACACAGTCGCGCCGGCTCAAACCGAAGAAGATCATGAAAAAATTGCCGTGTTATTGGGTTGGAGTAAAAACGAACCCGATCACGTGCTGTTTCGTGCAGGCGAGATGGGAGAAGAAAACTGGCCTTTAGTGAAAGTAGCTATCGACGGTAAAACAGGAGCGACAACTGAGAGTGATCAGCCTGTAACCTTCGGTGACAAACTCTCCAATGTCTGGGCTGGTCCACAAGTTGCTTCACGGTAGCTGATACTAGCCTTGTCACATCAGTAGTCTGTGGCAAACAAGAAAAAGCGGTTACTAACTGTAGTAACCGCTTTTTAGTTTGAGTAATGAGTAATAAGTAATAAGTCAATACGGTTCAGTTAAGGTGGTGAGATTTAATTTCTCCATTTTTGCTCTGCCTATGAGACAATGAGCAAGATTTGGGGGATTCTCCCCCAAGCCCCCGATTGGGGGACGGTTGCGTCCCCCAAACCCCCTCCAAAATCATTTTTTCGTTTTTTGTTGAGTGATCATTTGCTGGCTTGGTTGAAATTTATTTTTCTTATCTGAACCGTAATAAGTAATAAGTAATGAGTGATGAATAAATACCCATTACTTATTTATTACTTGTTAATTAAAGAAAAGAACGCGGAAAATAACTTTTTTTCCTACTGCAAGTTTTAGTTTTACTTAACCGAAAAAGGACAGGATTGTGAATGAATCTTGCACCCCTGAAAAGGTACAAAATCAAAAGCCTACTGTGTCCCTAAGAGCCATTACTCAGTGCTTGGGAAACCTAGACTTGTTAGCTATTCTCCTCTCCTTTACCTCTCTATTTGATTGGAGAAATTAGCAAACAAAATCTCCGCGTACCCAACCTACTACGTTGCGAAACGATACTTGATACCAATACTGACCACCATAAGGATAATCTGTAGAATTGATTACGCTAACGACTGCTCCATTTGGAACTCGGTATACTACACTATAACCAGTTCCCGGCCCACTACGCATATTTAAAAGGCCACCTCTATCTCTTGTACAAACACGAACAGTGTTACTAAGCAATAGACGTTTGCCGGTTTGAGGAGAGCTATAAGTATTAGAATTATGACCATTTAAATTAATTGGAGCAGCAGTTGCTGGTAAAGCAGAAGTTGCAAATACTGTGCCAATCATGAGAGAGATGAAAATCTTAGACATTGTATATACTTCCGGGATAAAGTGAAAAGTTTGAAATGCTTAACTATTGACAGCAAGAAATTAGGGTTGATAGGTGAAAAGGAAACTTATCAACCGATTTAATTCCTGTCTACTTACTAATCCAATGCACCCTTTATGCCTGTTGCATAAAGCATAGACATCAACCTTTCTAGGATTAGAATGTAGTTCTTAATTTCTCTATTTCTCAAATTTATTCGTTGATTTTCGTCATTAACATCCGAACGATTTCGTATTTTATTGAAAATCAATAAAATTACTTAAAAAATGTATCTATTAGCAAATATTCGTATATTAATAGAGGTTAATAAATAAGATTTGAGTAATTTAATTCTTGAAAACGTTGTTATTTTATGTTTTTGTAGAGAACAATAATTTCGTGTAAGTCTTTTAACACAAGAGTTTCAAGACTTGCCTTTTAATTTATATCGAATGAAAATAATAATAATTAACTATATATAAGATAAGTCAGTACAAATACAAATAGTGTTTCAGTATATTGAAGGTTTTTATATGGAAATCATATTTGATTTCTGCAAAGCTAAGTACACTTTTATTCCTTCTTACTTCCTGTCCCCCGTTCCCGTTCGGCTGACGCTCACGGCGGAAGCCTGTTCCCTGACTACGCAAATGACTTTAGGAATAAAAGCAGATTTCTATATCTAAGTAAAGCCTACTTAATTCGATTGATATCAGTAGGAATGCAAGGTTTTGTATACCTAAGTGCGTATTTTTATAAAAAATTACTGTAAATAATTACAGAGTGTTATTAAAACAGTTAAGTAGCCATCATGAACTGCGTACACCAGAAGACATGAAAAAGTCTTTCCCTTACACCCCTATACCCTTTACCCCTAAACCCCTTTTTCAATAGTGTGGTGTTACGGCGCACCAATAATTTCCACCAATTGGTGTGGCGTTTTGCTCTCGGATTTTACTCAAGACTGTTCACTGTTAAGTGTGATACTGGCTAATATACACTCTGCATAGAAATTTAGGGTGATGTTTCACTCCTTTCCAATTCGGGTATAGCTTCTTTTACTCGTCGGATGGGTAAATTAGCAATTAAAGCTGTAGTGCGTTGATTGCTTTCCAGGGCAAACTCTAGACTTTCTGTGTCTAATTCTACATAGCGGCAAACTACGTCTAAAATTTCCCTACGCATTTTTTCGAGGGTCTGAGCGTCTAAATCGGCACGATCATGAGCGATTACCAATTGCAAGCGGCGTTTGACTTGGGAGCGACTGGTATCGGGACTACGTGAAAACAACTTGTCTATTAATTCGAGGATCATTGCTTGTAGGTGTGCGGAGACTGAAAGTTAAATTTTGGTGCGTAACAATTTTCGCAAACGGGTAAATATATTCTCGTGGGGTGTATCCAGGTCGAGAAAATCGATTGTTTCTCCTTCCAATCTCCGCGCAATGTTTTCAAAAGCAACAGCCGCCAAAGAAGGGGTGTCAGCTAAGACTAAAGGTTCGCCACGATTGGTGGAAACAATTACACGTTCATCATCAGGAAGAACGCCGATTAAGGGTATAGCTAGCAATTCTTGAACATCCTGCACGGACATCATATCATTAGCCCGTACCATTGCTGGTCTGATGCGGTTGATAATGAGGTGAACGCGTTTGATACCTTGAGCTTCTAATAAGCCAACTACGCGGTCAGCATCGCGCACGGCGGAAATTTCGGGAGTGGTAACGATGAGGGCTTCTTTGGCTGGGGCGATCGCATTTTTAAAGCCGTTTTCAATCCCCGCCGGACTATCAATAATTACGTATTGATACTTTTGTGAGAGTGCATTCACCAATAACTTCATCTGTTCTGGTGTAACTGCATCTTTGGTACGGTTTTGGGCTGCTGGTAGCAGTACCAGGTTGGGTTGACGCTTATCTTTGACTAAGGCTTGTTCTAAGCGACATTCTCTAGAGAGAACTTCTACTGCTGTGTAGACAATCCGATTTTCTAAACCTAAGAGCAAATCTAAATTCCGCAGACCGAAATCCGCATCAACTAAGGCGACTTGGCGACCCATTTTAGCGATCGCCATACCTAAATTTGCGGAAACAGTAGTTTTACCCACACCTCCTTTACCGGAGGTAATGACAATAATACGAGTCATGATACAAGTGCGCTGGATGAGGGTTAAAGAATTATATTAAATGTATTTATGGTGTTTGATTAATTCTAGTGAGTAGGTTTCTAGAAAAATCAGTAGCTTTGACGATGCGGATTCCCCTATCAGTGATGTGTGCTACTTCTGGGAAAAATTGCGTTGGTAATTTTTCTGGTGATCTAGCAACAGCGTCCGCAATTCTGAGCTGGGTGGGTTCCATGTGTAGTGACATAATTAGACACTCACGATTTCCCGATGCACCAGCATGAGCTACACCCCGGAGACGACCCCAGACTAGGATATCTCCGTCTGCCACTACCATACCACCAGGATTGATATCTCCCAATAAAATTACTGTACCGGGGTGACGAATTTCTACACCAGAACGGACAGTCATTTCTATGTATAAAGCATCAGCTTGGGGGTTAGCGGTGACTTTTGGTTCGGAAGAAAGGATGGTTTCTGGTTGTAATTGTTCTACAGAGTAACCTGATGTGACTGCGGCGATCGCAGTTTGGCGGCGGCTAGTGGCGACCGATTTGAGATGTAGTTGGGCTTCACTAAAGGTTTCAGCGAGTTGTTGCAGTTGTCTGGTATCTAACAGGCGATCGTGTGCTATTAAATGCACGGCAGTATTCTGTGTGCGGAGGCGATCGCTTGCCATTAAGCGCAACTTTAATTGTTGCCAAATATCAGACCAAGCAAATTCTGATGCCGGAACTTGTAATTCTGTCGGTAAAATTACTAACAGTTTTCCTTCTTCGGTCTTGAACTGGACTTGAATGTCATTTCTAGCTTGATTTTCCACAAAATCAATAGCATCGAGATCCAATAAGTCAGTATCAGACTTAGGTGTTGTTTTGGTAGCATCAGTTTCCGCATCACTGGGAGGTGCAGTTGGCTGTTCATTTGAGCTAACCGTCTGTGGTTTTCCATCACCAGCATCAGAATTTGATTGGAGATAGAGAAGTACGGAATCTAGTTCGGCATCTGGAATAATCGAGTTAGAGTCTTCCTGAAAAACGCCGGAATTTACATCTTTAATCGCACTATTGGTAGTAAATTCTGCACTAACTGAGGCAGAATTCGGCTCTAAATTGGGGATAGCAGAATCAGAACTCATGCGGCTCCAGCCAAAATTAAACAGATAAAGGGAGTGGGGACTGGGTATAAAAAAGTCAAAGATTTTTATCTTTTGATTAATAAGTGGCTTTTGCCTAGTTCCCGGCTGATCTCTTTTACACCCTGACACCCCTGTTGCTCGAAAGAATTGGTATAGTTACCAATATTAAACTAGTTGCAAAATACGGCAACATTTTCACTTAAGTATTTTTCGTTAATCTTTTGTAAACTGTTGCCAAGGCTTCAGCATCTCCCACATTACCAGGAAATAAAACTACGGGTAAATGCGGAAATTGCGGATGATCGCTAGGGGTAATTACCATCGAACAGCCTGCTAAAATTTGACCTAGTAACCGCGCTGATGTGAGTTCCAAGCCTGTACTTAAAACATCGTTGGAAGTGATTCCACCTTTGCTAATTAGAAAACCAATGTCAGAGGGTAAGCCTTGGACAATATCCATTAATAGGCGGGAAACCCTCAAGCCAAATTGTAAGCGGGTGGTGACATCAGGAAATTGCAATTCCTGGCGACTGGTGTAAACTACTGGGGTTTTACTGGTGTTGTGTACTTGGTGAATCTGATCTAAAACTTCACTGAGGAGTGTGGTAGCTGTGTCTGTTTGGTTATCTAGTAACCGCGAGACATTCACCTCAATTCCCACAGTTCCAGATGCTTGTAGTAGTGATTCTAGCTGCTGGGTGGTTTTCTTCACATGAGAACCAACGATGACTGCGCCTGGTTTACCTTGACGCACATACTCCGCCATATTTTCGGCGGCGATGGGTTGGGGTGGTAAAGCGGCTAAAGCAGTTAAAATACTGGCTGCACTGCGGAACAAAAAACGTTTACCTTGACTGGCGGCGGTTAAAATATCTACAGCAAAGCGATTTAGATCCGCTTGCGTTTCGCCATCAACGACACAGCATTGATTACCTGTCAGTTGCAGTAAACGTGCTGAACTACCACTGCGGATATCAGCAAGTAGAAATCTTTCCACCTCCAACTCAGAAATACGTCCTTGGGTTTTTTCTTCTACATACTTAGGTAAATAGCTGTGGTGGTAAGCAAAAACCGAATCCCGTGCAAACTCAGTTTCATGAACTGGGGTAGGTACACCATCAATTATCAAGTAATGCACATTATCACGGGTGATGCGTCCCCCTTCAAAGAAAGCCGGAACCAGGAAATGAGCATCGAAAGAACCAAGTTCTTGAGCGATCGCATCAGTTTCAATGGGATAATGTCCCCGCAGAGTCGAATCAGAACGACTCACCACCAAAAAATCAGTCACACCCTCAGCCGCTAAAGCCACCTTCAGGTTTTGACATACTTCTTTTGTTACCGATGCGGCTGATTCTGGCGGTAAGGATCGAGTATTAGTCAAGACAAAGAAAATCGGCGCATCATCCCGTAACCCCAACCGTAAAGTTTCCACATCCCAACGCATTAACAACAAACAGCTATGTACTGTTTGAGAACCAGTAGGATCATCATCCAAGACAATTATTTTAGGTTTGTTATTTTTAGTCATTAGTCAATAGTCAATAGTTATTAGGGAACAGGGAACAGGGAACAGGGAACAGAATTTTAAATTTTGTAGGCGCAAGCCAATGCTTGGCAACGCTACCGCGAACCCGTAAGGGTATTTTGAATTTTGAATTTTGAATTTTGAATTTTGAATTTTAAATTGTCACCTATTCCCTGTTCTGCGTGCTTGCACATCCAAGGCAATCTGCAATACTTGATTTAAAAGTAGAGAGTATTCACTAGCCTGAGTATTAGCTTGTAAGGCTTGGATATTTGTCAAATTATTGACAGATAAATCTTCTTGATTAGCAAACAGTTTTTTATTATCCCGCAAAAGGCGATCGCTTTTGAAAGCGCGGACTAAATCTTCTCTCAGGAGTTGCAAGCCAGTAATCACTCTATCTCTATCATTGAGACTATCATCTAGTTCACCTGAGACTGCCAACTGATCATTGACATCGACAGCGACAATCAAGGCATGGTATTGATCAACTGCATCAAATAGCTGGGTGAGACTTTTGGGAATCTTGAAACGTGAAGAGAGCGATCGCCCCAGGATGACCACAAAAAATACTATGATGAAGAGAAGAATTCCCTGGGGAATTGCTGAACCGATGGTGGGTAGGATAATTAAACCATAGACTAAGCCCACAGCCACAGCAGCAATAATCAGTGATGTCAAAATTTCATTCTGCCAAAATTTTAAGCGTTCTTTAGAACTGGCGATCGTTGCAAGTCGCAAAACTTTATCGGGAGACACCCCACTCAAGCGTCTCAGTTCTCCCTTGCTAATTTCCAACCCTATCAAATCCGGCTGCACAACTGGAAGCTCCTGATAAAGTGCAAGTTGCGTCTTTATTTTAGTGCGGTTTGGGGTTGGTATTGACGCTTCACTAAAGACAATTTAGCCCACATAGGAATTAGTCAGCATGGGATTGTCATCATTAATAACTTGGGAATAATAAATTATTGATTAATAGTTCAAAAATATGACTCAAGTAAAACGAGGGATTTTTGATTGGATTGTGTTGGGTCTAATATCAGTTTTTACCCTTATGGGGTTAGTGTGGTGGATTTTGCAACCCACCCCAGAAACTAAAGCTGAATGCTATCAAAGAGTTTCCAACGAAATCACATCCCGTAAGAAAGCTTTGGGTGAAACAAGTATTAAAGACCAGCAAGAAATAGAAGCAATCGCCTCTGAAATGCAGTTGAAGTGTCGCTAGATATAGGTTGGGTTAAGCGTGGCGCAACCCAACATGGATGTTAAAAACTTAACCAATATCTTGGTGTTGGGTTTCCTTTCGTCAACCCAACCTACTAAGCTGGTGAGAAATTGAAGTAAAGCAATTTAGACTACATTGCACTAGGTGCAACTCTGATCTCAGAATAAGTATATGTAAAAACTGTTATTCTCAAAATGAATAATCGACTCTTATTAAAAGAACAATTACAAACCAAGCTTGATCAGGTACAAACTAAAAGTGATGGATCTCCTGTCACCAATTTACAGTTAGATAAATCTCTAGTCGCAGAACTAGAACAACTTACTACAGAGTTAGAAAACTGCAATCCCAATCCTCGCCCCCTATTGTATGCTACAGATTTGTTAGCAGGAGCTTGGCAACTCAAATATTCCACCGCCAGAGAAATCCGCGCTTTAGCTTCCCTTCCGTTGGGATTAACAGTAGGTAAGGTATACCAAGTAATTAATGTTACTAATAAACAATTTTTCAATTTAGCTTTGGTTAAACATTCATTAGGGTTAATATCAGGGTATGTCAAAGTGACAGCTAGCTTTGAGCCGGCGACGGAAAACGTATCACCCCCACTGAATAGACGTATCAATGTCGATTTTGACAAACGCTATCTAGCCATTGAGAAGATTTTGGGAATAAATACGCCACAACTCAACCCATTTAAGATTGTTCCAGCGAATAACCCTCAAGGTAGAACGGCTACCCTTGACATTACTTATTTAGACGAAACATTGAGAATTGGTAGGGGAGGCGATGAAAGTTTGTTTATTTTGAATAAATCTGCGGATATACCTGAGTAAAATAACTTTCTCATCCTCATCATCTTCACTCCATGTATTTATCAGCAGGAGTGAATGATTTACTTTAAGTTTGACATGAGCCGAAAGGTAAACTTTAGCTTAGGTATTAGGCTATTTTCTAAACGATTCTTAATAACTTCTGTAACTTCATAATATGACATATTATCTTTAGTGCCAATTGGTATCGCAGCTTTCCATTGTCCATTTAAAATAACAGATACAATAACAGGTTTCAGTGTTTTTTTAGAGGATATATAGTGTTTTTTGATGTAACCCTCATTCTCATTAAGTGTTACTTTAGTAAAGTCTAATAAATAATTTTCAAATAATAGCCAAAATGCCTTGTTTACACTCACTGCAAGGTAAACTTCCTGATAAAGACTATTAAATGTTGTTTTCCCTTGATAAGTAACTAATTTTTGTCCATATATTTGACTAGGCGAGTAAGTACATTTTTGCAAATCGTTGTATAAGAAAGATTTCACATATACAATTATATTGCTACTGCGATTGCTTTCATAGTAGTTATTATCCTGTGGTATATTTTCTAAATACTGATTAACCTCATATTTATTTAAGTCAAGACCACGCTCTATTAATAAACTCTTCAAATACTGCTTTTTATGTGTAAGATTTACTAATCTTATAGACAAACCAAGATTTGGTGTTTCTATTTGTTTCAAATCCAGAGGAAATGTTAATAACTTGGTGGTATCTATTTTGTCTTTAAAGACTATTCTTACTAAATCTTGGCTATATGGGTTTAACCTATTTATAGATATGTTTTTAAGTTCTGTATATACTGAATTATCGTAACTATCATCTTTTAAATGTAACCCAATGATATTACTAAGTAAGCATTTATTTTTCAGTCCATCTAGCGATACATTCGTAACTGCTTTAATATCTATTCCTGCTAGTTGAGTCATTGTATACTCTTGAATGAGCGATATTACTCTTTGATCAGCTAAATAGATTTCTATTGCAAATCCATTAACCAACAGTCTTCTCAAAGTAAAATCACTAAATCGATAATATTTTTTGCTACTTTGATCAATCCAATTACTTGAATAGTTAACGTTTTTTCTAAATATTTTTTTGAGAAATTGGATTGTTGATTTCTTATCTTTTATTAGTTCTATTAACTCTGGTAAATTTATACAAATATGTATCACTTGCAATGAAACAACAGATTTGTTAATTCTCCAGTTGTCGCCGAAAGCTTTTGAATATTCAATTAATTGTTTATCTTCTTTTCGTGGAGGCTCGACACCTAATATAAAAGCATATGGTGCAAGAGTAAGTAATGTTTTTCTTAAAAGTGTCTCTGTTGGCTGTAGCCTTTTACTATTAACTTCCGTTCCGTTTAATTGAGGATGACATTTATCAATTTCTCTTTTCTCGATGCTATCGAGAACCGATACGTTGACTAAATCATAGTAAATAGTAAATTTCCTTTGGCGTTGTTTTTGAAGCTGATAGAATCTATGATGGCTTTTCCCTAACCAACGGTTACGCAGATTTTTAGCTTTTCCCACATACCAAACCACACCATTTTCGTCTACAACGTAATATATTCCTGCTGTTTCAGGTAGTAGTTCTCTGGTATTTAAAGCTAGACTAGGTAATTTTAGAATGTATTCGTCTGCATTCATTAGTTCTGTAGTTACTTCCTGAAGTATCTACGTTTAATATTCCCAAACTTACTAACCGAACAATACATATAGCCTTTTTCAGTCTAGTGGAGTACAGTAACAACAATGAGTAAACCAATTAAAAATATCATCTAAAGAGACTTGGCTAAAAGCAGTTTCAATTGCTGTTACTAAATCTGGATAACTCCTAGCACCAATAGAACGGAGTACATTCTTAATCTTTGACCAACAATTTTCAATGGGGGAAAAATCAGGAGAATATGGTGGTAAATAAATTAATTTAGCTCCGGCAGATTCGATGAGTTTTTCAATATCACCACCTTTATGAATTGAGCAATTGTCCATGATTACATAATCACCTTTGTTCAGTTTCGGAACTAGTTTTTGCGAGATATAAGCCTCAAATGTTAGACCATCAGTCGCTCCTAAAATACTATATTGGCTAACGACACCTCTCAAACCAATTGCACCAATTATCGAGACATTTTTACTACGTTTTTGCGTTCTTTTACCATGCGCTCTTTCACCTTTTTTGGCACGAGCAGAGTGTCTGTCCAAAGATAGATTAGCTCCGGCTTCATCTAGAAATATCAGCTTTTGGGCTGGTATTCCTCGTATTTGCAGCCAAAACTGTAATCTTAATGATTGCACTCTAGGAGTTTCTTTTTCTGCTGCGTGTAATGTTTTTTTTTAAGCTAATTTCCATTGCCTTTAACATTCTGTCTACTGTCGAAATCCCAATCGTTATTCCTGTCTTTTCTTTGAGTAGCTCCCGAATTTCTGATAAAGTGGCATCATTTTTGGCTTCTACTATTTCCTGAAGCACATTCAATTGTTGAGAGTTTAGCTTTGCTGGCGTTTGTTGTGTTCTGACTTTCGGTGCGATATTTCCCGTTTCTCTATACTGTTTCAGTAACTTCTCCATAAATCCTAAAGTTACACAAAATCTTTTTGCTAACTGTCGTTGTGATATTCCACCTTTCAAATATGTATCAAGTATTTTTTGGCGGAAATCCAGAGAATATGCTTGCATTTTTACCTTGGACTAATATGTATAGCTTTATTTTCTCAAGTGTACTTCATTAGACCGGGAAAGGCTATATAAAAAATCTATATTTAAATTATCTAATGCTTAACTTAACAGCAACTAAGATACTTTGCTAACGACTAGTAAATATACACAATCTGTATTGAACTACCATTCTCCTCTAGTATTACATACGAATAACCACTAGTGATAGCAAGTGCGATAGTCTCAAGAATATCTGTACTTTTTTCTACGCTTTTGGGTGGATGAATGACTCCGTAAGGATGAGTAGAAATGAATTAAAAGCTTAACAAGAGGATAAATTCATGACTCAAGGTAACGGACATTCCCAAGAACCTATTAGCAACTTAGAATACGACTTTTTGACAGTATTACATAACAAGGCGGAAGCAGTTAGAGCTTATGAAACTTATATTGAAGATGCAAAAGCAGTGAACTCTCAGCCTTGTGTAGACTTATTTCAAAAGTTGCGTCAATCGGAAATTGAGCAAGCACAAGAAATCCGTCGTCATCTGCAAGCCGTAATGGAACGCGGCAAAATGTAATATTAAGTTTGTAGTAAGCACTTTAGTGCTGATGTAATTGATAAAAGGACTAAAGTCCTTACTACGAACTAGGAAATTTTGATAGTTTTGCCGTGGGCTAATTTGATTTCTCCGGTATTTGGTGTTCCTGAATTGGCAAAATCACAGATGGATTGAAATGGACAAAACCGACAGTGATGTCCAGGATTAGGTGGAAATATTTCATTGAAATTTTGAGATGATTCTTGATATCTCTGGATATCTAATTGATGTTTTTGGGCAATTTTTACTAAGTCAACTTTCAAGGCTTCTAATTCATGATTTTTGAGTTGAATTAATTCTGATTCTTGCCGTAATTCTAAATTATAAAATGAGGCGACAGCTTCCCTACCAGGATATAAATAACTAGCGGCTAATAAATAAACTAATGCTTGTCTTTTATCAAAATTAGACTTGCCAGTTTTAAAATCTACAATATGTAAAGTTTGGGCATCTGATTCAATAAAAACACAGTCCATTGCTGCATATAAGCGAAAACTATAATTTTCTTCCTCAATCAAAATCGGTTTAGGAAAACCTTCATCGCCGCGAGTTAATTGCAGAATTCTTTTCCCTAAAAGTAATGGTGCTTCATAGTATTTTTTGAGAATTTGTAGGACGCGCTGTTGCACTTGCACAGCCGAATTACTCAATTTTAAGAGTTTAGCAACCTGCTCTACTCCATCTGATCGCGTTAGCAGATGTCGATTATGATGAAACTCATAAACACCTTTTTGCGCTAGTAACCCAATGCGCTGGGGTGGAGTAGCATTCGCTAATAATGCTTTAACCCGTGGTTCGTGTTGACGCGCTTTAATGAACCCCCGTCTCATGTGGCAGTGCCAACGTTCTTGCCCCCTCGCTGGGGCAACTAAAGACCAGAGGTGATAACTAACAAAAAGTCGTTCGGGGGTTGACATTGGTCAATCGCAGTGAGAAATAATACGGTGGAAGACGCTTGCAGCTACGCACGCTTTGCGGGAAGCTTCCTAATAGAGTTCACAAGATATGGGAGAAAGTGGCAAACATGAGTGGTAGCAATTCTAGCAAGATAAAATTTGGTACTGACGGATGGCGAGGAATTATCGCCGATGATTTTACTTTCCCCAATGTGCGGAAAGTAACAAGAGCGATCGCAAGTTATTTAGAAACAGCCTACACAAAAGATAGACCAGTTCTGATTGCTTACGATACGCGCTTTTTAGCTGACCAGTTTGCCCAGACAGCAGCCCAAGTCTTAGCTGATTTAGGATGGAATGTTAAAATCACTGATCGGGATTGCCCCACACCAGTAATCGCTTATAATGCCCGTCACCTAAATTCGGCGGGGGCTTTGATGTTTACTGCTAGTCACAACCCAGCACCATACTGTGGGATTAAATATATCCCTGACTATGCTGGCCCTGCCACTCCAGAAATTACTGATACTATTGTGGCAAATATAGAAACTGCATCGGATGAATTGCCAAGTGGCAAACCATCAGGTTCTATTTCTATTTTCGACCCCAAACCAGACTATCTCCAATTTATCTATACATTGCTTGATGTGGAGCGAATTAAGAGCGCGCAGCTAAAAGTCAAGTATGATGCGTTATATTCTACATCCCGTGGCTATTTAGATGAAGTTTTGCAACAAAGTGGCACACAATTAGAAAGTTTCCACACTTGGCGCGATGTGTTGTTTGGCGGCGGAATGCCAGAACCCAAAGGGGAACAGCTAGTAGAATTAGTGGAAGCAGTGCGCCGAGATCATGCAGATTTGGGTTTAGCGACAGACGGCGATAGCGATCGCTTTGGTATTGTAGATGAATTAGGTAACGTCCTCACCCCTAACACGGTGCTTTTAGTGTTAGCGAGACATTTAATAAAAAATAAAGGTAAAAGCGGCGCAATCGTCCGTACAGTGGCGACAACGCACCTATTAGATAACTTTGCGGCAAAACACGGCTTACCTCTTTATGAAACAGCCGTAGGCTTTAAATACATTGGTGAAAAAATGCGGGAAACCACTGTTTTAATCGGTGGTGAAGAATCCGGCGGTTTAAGTGTAGTTGGGCATATTCCCGAAAAAGACGGCGTTTTAGCTGATATGCTGATTGCAGAGGCGATCGCTTACGAAGGTAAGCCTTTGAGTCAATTAGTCAAAGAAGCGATCGCAGAAGCTGACGGCCCGCTTTACAATAACCGTTTGGACTTACACTTAACAGAAGCCCATAAGAATGCCGTCATTGAATCCTACACCAAAAATCCGCCCTCTGAAGTAGCTGGAATTGCTGTGAAAGAAGTCGGACGCAAGGATGGGATTAAACTGTATTTAGCCGAGGGTAGCTGGGTGCTGCTGCGTCCTTCCGGTACTGAACCACTGGTACGCGTTTATCTAGAAACCAACTCACCTGAGAAACTTAGCCAACTCGCCCAAGAAATGGAAAGTGCGATCGCTAAGTTAGCATAGAACTTTAGACCGCAGATGCACACTGAGATATTTAGTGTACATCTGCATCTATCTATGGTTATATTTTTTATGAAAAGCTTTGCTAATTTTTTGATATCTTTAATTGTGGCGATTTGGGTAGTAGCGATCGCTATTGTTTCCGTCCAAAATTTCGAGCCAGTATCATTAAAATTCTTAACATTCCAATCAATTAAAATCCCAGTCGGTATAGTGCTGGCGTTTAGTGCTGGTGTGGGATTTGTTGGCGTGTCGATTCTACAACCCCTCTGGAATCTTGCTGATTCTGGTAACTCCCGTTTAGAAGAAGACGCAGAATTTTTCGTTGATGATGAAGATTTTTGAAGTGTGCTTCAACAGAATTACTTCAATTATTAGGTAAAATCAGCCTAATCATAGCTTTTTGAGAAATAGGCTGATTGATATTTTTGAATTAAAATCCTGGACTAACTTAACTTTTTATTTTTCAAATCATAAAGCTTACTAGTTTTTGATCGAAATTAATGTTTATTATTCCGTCTAATCCTAATAGTAAACGCCGAGCATCTTTCTCTTTAAGATTCAAGGTCAGGCTTTTTAGCTTTGCTTCATAATCTAAAATCTTAAGCATGAAATTGTCTAAAAATGTTTTTATCAAGTGTACTCCTTTTTTAAATCCAGGATCTACTCCTGGTAGATATTTTACAGCAAAGTCGGCAGCATTAGTAACTTGATTAGTAGTATTAGAAATTTGAACAGTAGACTTAAAATCATTTATTGAATCATTTAAAGATTTCAAGCTGTCCACTGATTCGTCAATCTCTTGTCTAATTTGTATCATCAAATCCTTGACTGCATCAATTTTAGTAATCACATTCTTTACATCAGATTCGTACTCACTTACTTGTCTGAAAGCTTTGTTTTGCAGGCGATTCAGTATAACACTAGTAATTAATACTGCTGGACTCACGGTAATATTAGCAAATGTAAGTAAACATAAAATTATCATGCTTCCTGTAAGAACCATCATTGAATACTTTCTTAAATGATTGCTTGTAGTTTTGTCAGCTTGTTTGAGTGATATGTTTTGGTCTAAAAGGTCTTTAAATTCCAATTTCAAAGGATTTGCAAGATGAGTTGCCCCGTAGCATTTTTTCAAAGTATCAACAGAATTAGCATCATCGACAATATATTGCTTAATTTCATCGAAAGTATCTTTGCATTGTTGAATCTGCTGGATTGAAATTTCACTAGACATTACAAGTTGTTTATTGTTTGTAATATTTTCATCAATAAATTTGAAAATATTCTCTGTGTTAGATATTGTGTCTTTACAGATTTGAGAGTATTCTTGTACACTACTTTTAGTAAATTTTAAGTCTACATCTAATTCTTTGAAACTTTTGTCATGGAGATATTGACAACTTGTAAATTTCTCGTTGGTCATATCTATATCAGCGATTGTTCTAGCACCTAAAAAAGCTCCCGTACAAGCAATCACTAAGGAAATAACACCCAGAAACAGTGCAATCATAAATACCTCTTAGACTTTCTATTTTTTAGCCCTTTTACTGCATATCAAAAATCAAACAAGGGCTTGCTTATAAATATATTTCCCGAATTAATTTCATAATCACATCAACAAATATCACAAAAAATTATCAATAATTTTATTTTCTATTAATTTTCGTTATTTGATGCTTTCTATGGACTAATTTAATGATAGAGATGTGAGTATTTTTAACATCAACAATACCTTTAAAATCGCATATTCAACAAAGTACAGTGAATCAGCGATCGCACTTCAATTAAAGCTAAAATAATGGAGCGTAGTCTTGTAAAAATGATGAGTAATGAAAATTAAAGCAGTTATCTGGCAAGAAGATGATGTATGGTGTGGTTCTGTACCAGCTTTACCAGGATGTCACACTTGGGGAGATAGCTACGAACATCTATTAGAAATGCTACAAGATGCGATTCAAGGCTGGCTAGAAGTTGCTAGTGAAGGGCAAAAAATATAGAGTAAATTGCTTTGTTCTGATCATACAGAATAAGTCATATTTTTAGCGATCGCCTAAGTTCGGTGTCAAGCGATGTCAGAGACAAGCCGCTTTGCGTCTACGCACTCATTAAAAATACACTTCAATACAGTTTAATGACTGTTAAAATAACGCGCAGGAGGCTGAATCATGTCTAATACTGCTCAGGAAATATACAACCAAGTGATTCGTGACTTACCACCAAATGAAAGACTACGCTTGGCAAACTTAATTCTTAATGATTTAGTGCAGAATAATTTGGCTATCATCGACGAAAGCGATACATGGACTGAGCAAGACCAAATAGACTTAACATCATTCTCTTTACAGTACGCATCTACAAATTTTCCTGAAAGTGAGGAGATTGCTTAGTGTCGTTTAACCCTGCTGATGTAGTTACAGTTGATTTTCCTGGTGTAACTGGTGTTAAGCGTCGCCCTGCTGTAGTTATATCCTCTGTTACTTATCAAAGAGTTCGTCCAGATATCATTATTGGACTGATAACAACACAGACAACCTCATTGGGAGTAACAGACTACGCACTTCAAGATTGGGTGGAAGCAGGCTTGCGAGTTGCATCCATTTTTCGTAGTTTCATTGTCACACTACCAGCATCAGCTAATGTGGTTTTAATTGGTCACTTGTCAGAACGTGATTGGAAAGGTGTTCGTACTTTTCTAAAGATAGCTTTTGCTGAATTAGATGAGCCTAATTCACACTCAGATATATCTACCCAATAGGGCGATTGTATTATAGGTGTTAATAATTCAACTTTTGAGTTCATTTAGTAACCCAATATAAATTGCTTTGTCCTGATCATACAGAATAAGTCATATTTCTAGCGATCGCCTAAGTTCGGTGTAAAGCGATGTCAGAGACAAGCCGCTTCTCTACGAGACGCTACGCGAACGCGTCTACGCACTCAGTTTAATGACAGTTAAAATAACAAGCAGGAGCTTAAATCATACCTAGCACTGCTCAAGAGATATACAACTAAGTTATCTGTGACTTACTATGACTCAAGCCATACGCAAGCTGACTACATTTGATGAGTTTGTTGCTAAATATCCAGATGAAACAGGGAAACGTTATGAACTCCATGATGGAGTAGTAGTTGAAATGCCACAACCAACAGGAGAACATGAAGAAGTCACTGGATTTTTAGCCTTTGAAATTACTAGAGAGTGTATCCGGTTAAATCTCCCCTATTTCATCCCCAAGACAGCATTAGTCAAACCACCTGAAAATGAATCAGCTTACTCACCGGATGTGCTGTTATTAAATCGCCCCAATTTAGGCAATGAACCTCTATGGAAAAAAGAATCTACTGCCATTCAAGGAATATCAATCCCATTAATTATTGAAGTTGTAAGTACAAATTGGCGTGATGATTATTTGAAAAAATATGCTGATTATGAAGTAATGGGGATTCCTGAATACTGGATTGTAGATTATGCAGGATTGGGAGGTAGAGAGTTCATAGGTAATCCTAAACAACCTACCATTTTAGTGTGTTGTTTAGAAGAGGGTGAGTATACTGTGAGAAAATTTAGATGTGACAACCTTATTCAATCTGTAACCTTCCCTGATTTGAATTTAACTGCACAACAAATTTTTAACGCTAGTTTGTGATCATGGCTGTAAATTACCACAATATTATTACCATTGAACCAGGAAAAAGAGGCGGTAAACCATGTATTCGAGGAATGCGAATAACTGTGTATGATGTAATATCATATCTTGCTGCTGGTATGACCTATCAGGAAATACTCGATGATTTTCCTTATTTAACGCAAGAAGATATTTTGGCTTGCATTAGATATAGCCAATTTTTTTAGCTATGGGTTAGTTGTAGCTTGAGATAATCGATAAAATCTAACAGTTCATTATCAGAGAGTTGATGGCGCGATCGCTTGCCATATTTTTGCTGTAAAAACTCTCTTCCCTGCTCTGGACTCCAATTTAATTGTGATAGATAATTATCAGTTTCAGCTATAAAACCTGCACGATTATCAGACGAAATTAACTCTTGATTGTAATTTTGAATATTGTTAATTTTAACGCTAACTTTCTGCCCTAGAGCTTGCCAATCTATTTCCTTATGCCCATCCCAGCTAACACCTACAGCACGATAAGTTACTGGATTATAGATAGTACAAAAGACAATTGTTTTATCACCAGGACTAACAGAAATTGTGAGAGGCTGACATAACTGTTCATGTGTCAAAACATCTAGTGAAAGTAACAAACTTTTAGAAAAATAAGATTCACTACCTGAGCGAACTACATAAGGCTTATCCGCCAAAATATGCAAATCAGTTTTTTCAGCCTCACCGTGTGATGTTTCAACTTTCTTATTAACTTCAATCCCTGTAATTACTCCAGTCAAAGCCCTATCATAAATCGGAATTGGTTTAGTATCATCCGAGAGCATATACCAACAGTGATCAATTTCTTTACTCACAAAAACATACTGAGGCTTGGGGATAGAGCCGAACCCTAATTTAACATCCATAAAATAGCCTGATAACTTTAATTGCTGAATCTCTTTAATAGATATAATTCCCCAACCATCAAGCTAATTAACACTTAAAACACACCAATAAACCCTCCGCGCCCCTCTGCGTTAAAAAATAAAACCCCACTTCCAGCTAAAATCTCAGCCATGAAGTGAGGTACTCACGCAGATTAAATTCAAACTATAGTTTCCGGTTCATAACCCAAAGCCTTTAACCTGCTTTCTAATTTCTGTACCCTATCTTCTGCTTCTAAACGCAGTTGTTCTTCTATACTTAACCGTGCTTCTGCTTCCATCATCCGTTCTTCTGGCGTGAGCAATCGGCGTTTCTGCTCATCATACCAGTACAACCATTCTCTTGCTATTCCTTGATAAAGACCTCTTTCCTTACCAATTCCTAAACCAATTTCTGGTAGCCAAATGGGATTTCCTGATAATAGGAAATATTCCCCATCTTCTAGGCGATAGACTTCCAAAGGTGACTTTTTGCGCCGGAAAGGATTGTATACAACGTAATACAAAACTCCCATTTCAGCATAAATATCTTTTTTGGTACTGTATTCGCCTAAATGTTTGGGAGAGGCCACTTCTATAGCTAACATTGGCGGATTTTCTTCTTCCCACAGCACATAGCTGAGGCGTAAATCCCCATGCACAAAACGCTTAACTCCGACACTTAAGAAACCATCAGGGACGATCGCTGGCTTTTTTGGGTCATAATGAATACCCATATTTACACCAAAGTACCAATCCCATCGGTCTAACCAAACTAAAGCCAGTGTCGCTTTTAGTAAACTTGGAATTAATTCTTGTATTTCATTATCCACAGGCGTGTCCTCGGAGTTCGGTAGCTCTTCGGAAGATGGTAAACAGTGTAACGAGTTGTAGTTTAACATGAGAGGTTTTCTCTGACTCTAGTTTTAGATAGAGAAATTGATCAAGATAAATATACTTCTGTTCAAGTTGTCTGATATCAATCGCTAGTAGACTCTATCACAGGATAATAAAGTTAATGGGCAGCAAGAAGATTTATATTTTCTTAATATGATTGTAATTTATGAGTCAAACCCCTGTTAACGTCACTTATTCTTTAGAGGAAATCTTAGGACAAATCAATCAGAAGCTAGATACCCTACAAAAAGACGTTACAGAAATTAAAATCGGACAAGTCAAGCTAGAAGCTGAACTCAAGGGAGATATTAAATCTCTGGAAACGGAATTTAAAGGAGATATTAAAGCCTTAAAAGCGGAACTCAAGGGAGAAATTAAGGCTTTAGACACGGAGGTGAAAGGAATCTGTAAGCGGTTGGACACTCAAGAGTGTATTAATCGTTTTGTGGTGGTTGGCTTTGTCTTAGCCTTGAAAGCCGGAGTAATCAAATTATTTTTTCCTAGCTTGTCTAATTAGCAGAGAACCCCACCTTCTTCAAGAAAGCGGGGTTCTATCGTCTCACAATGCTCACGAATCCCAATTAATTGCCAATTGCTGGTGCATTGAAAGAAACTTCTGTAGTTTCTGTTTTTTGATCCGCTAAAGTAGGAACGGAATCACGCAATCTAGCTGTTAGTTGTACGGTTGTAGCGTCGTACATCTGAGTTAGTAACTTGGGATAGAAACCAATACCAATAATTGGCACCAAAAGACAAGCAATGATAAAGACTTCGCGGGGTTCAGCATCAATCAAAGCTTGATGAGAAACTAATTCTTCGTTTTCCTGTCCGTAGAAAATTTCGCGCAACATTGACAACAGATAAATAGGAGTTAAAATCACTCCCACTGCCATCAAAAATACTACGATGACTTTAAAAGTAGAGCTATAAGCGTCACTGGTAGCAAAGCCGACGAATACCATCAACTCTGCCACGAAACCACTCATCCCTGGTAGTGCTAAGGAAGCCATTGAACAAGCAGTGAACATGGCGAAAATCTTTTGCATCCGCTTACCAACACCACCCATTTCATCTAACATCAGGGTATGTGTCCGGTCATAGGTTGCACCCACGAGGAAGAATAAACTCGCCCCGATTAAACCGTGGGATACCATTTGCAAGACTGCGCCACTTAACCCTAAATCGGTAAAGGAAGCAAACCCGATAATCACAAACCCCATGTGCGAAATTGAGGAGTAAGCAATTTTGCGTTTGAGGTTGCGCTGGGCAAAAGACGTTAAGGCTGCATAGATGATGTTAACTACCCCCAGAATTACTAAAGCTGGGGCAAAGTAAGCATGGGCATCGGGTAGCATCTGGGCATTCATGCGAATTAGAGCGTAACCACCCATTTTCAGCAGAATCCCAGCCAGTAACATATGCACGGGGGCTGTAGCTTCACCGTGGGCATCTGGTAGCCAAGTATGCAGGGGAATGATGGGCAATTTGACAGCGTAAGCAATCAGGAAGCCACCGTAAAGTAATAATTGGAAATTGAGGGCGTAATCTTTAAGACCGAGCGATCGCATATCAAAGGTGACATTATCGCCATAAAAGGCCATTGTCAACGCTGCGATTAAAATAAACAGCGAACCGCCTGCGGTGTACAAAATAAACTTGGTGGCTGCATACTGACGCTTTTTACCGCCCCAAATCGCCAGCAACAGGTAAACGGGAATTAATTCCAGTTCCCACACCAGGAAAAACAGCAGCATATCCTGCACAGCGAAGACAGCGATTTGTCCGCCGTACATCGCCAACAGTAAAAAGTAAAATAGCTTGGGCTTGAGAGTCACAGGCCAGGCTGCTAAAGTTGCTAGGGTGGTAATGAATCCAGTCAAAATAATTAGGGGCATAGACAAGCCATCAGCCCCGACTGACCAATTCAAATCTAACTGGGGAACCCAGGGATAACTTTCTACAAGTTGTAAATCGGGGTTAGAAAAGTCGTACCCAGTATAAAAAGCGTAGACAATCAGCGCAAAGTCTATCAACCCGACAACCAGGGAATACCAGCGCACGGTTTTGCCGTCTTTATCTGGGATAATGGGGATTAGTAGCGACGCTGCGATCGGTAACAAGATAATCGTCGTCAGCCACGGGAAATTAGCTGTATTCATTACAATTTGTCTGCTATCAAAATCATGTTTGCCAAAAAGCCACTAGTTATTAACTAACAGCTTTTTGACGATTTGGCATTTATTGTTAGTTTGATTTAATCAAATCAGCAACCCCCGATTTTTCGCTTGGGAGTCTTTTTTGACTTGTTTGGTATCAAATTTCTGGCTAAACGCAGTCACTCAAATTTAAAAGGACACATAAAATGCAAATTACCATCGAAATCCCTGATGATATTGCTCATCAACTCGCTAATACCCCTGACCAACTTTCTCGGCGCGCTCTAGAATCTTTGGTGGTTGAAGCTTATCGCCATCAGCAAATCTCGACAGCCCAAGTTCAGCGTCTGTTAAATCTCTCTTCTCGACTAGCTACGGATGCTTTTCTTAAAACTTATGAAGCTTATCTGCCTTATACCGCAGCAGACTTAGAGGAAGACTTAAAAGCTATTGACAAAGCAATTACCCAGTGATGACCATTGTTTGCGACACTTCACCCTTGTGCTACCTCATTTTAATTGATGAAGTTGAAGTTTTGCCTCAACTTTTTGGTCGCATTATCATCCCCAATGCTGTCTGCACAGAACTCCTTGCTGAAGGCTCTTACATCCAGGTTCAAAAATTGATTGCCCAACCTCCAAGCTGGTTAGAAATTCACTCTAACACGCCTCTTTTACCCAACTTATCCAGCAAACTAGGTATAGGTGAGCAAGAAGCCATTTCTCTAGCTGTCCAACTTGACGCATCCCTAATCATTTTAGATGATATGGATGCTCGACAGGCAGCGATCGCTTACGGTCTGAATGTAACAGGCTTACTCGGTGTTCTTTATCGTGCAGGTACTCAAGATGTCATCAATTTCCCTAATGCCATCTCTCGATTGCAATTAACCACCTTTCGTGCTTCTTCTGCCCTAATCCAAAGTTTTTTAGATCGTTATTACCAAGAACGAAGTTAGTTTTACCAGCATGGATAGAATTATTAGCTAAAAAACTAGGATTTTTGTCTGAGCCTCATCATTCATTATGACGGTAAAAATACTACCTATGGGTGGCTGCCTGGAATTTTGAATTTATTTATGAAACCCTGAAAAATTTAGGGGCAGACACTTGTGTCCACCCCTATAACAATCAGGTGACACCGAAGAATATGACTAAGCCCAAAACGGCCCCAAAGACGATGAGGGCGTAAAATTGAGCGCGACCATTTTCTAGGTATTTAAGACCTTCACCACTGACGAGGGTGAAAAAGCCTGTAAGGTTAACTGCACCATCAACAACGCGGAAGTCTACTTCCATGACTTGTCTAGCTAGGCGGCGTAAGCCGAGAACAAAGACACGGTGGTAAATGTCATCGAAGTACCACTTGTTGAGGGAGAGTTCGTAGAGTGGTTTGATTTTAGCAGCGATCGCAGCTGGGTCGATTTTACGCTGCCAGTACATCAAAGAAGCCAAGGTAATCCCAATTAAGGACACACCTACTGAACCACCCGCCATGATGTAAAACTCATTGGGGTCAAACTCGGCGGCTTTTTCGAGAATTTCCGCCAAACTTTCGTTTGGTGAGAAAATAAATCTCTCAAAGTAGTTGTTGTAGGGTGTACCTACTAAACCAATCAATATTGAAGGTACGGCTAATACTAGCAATGGTAAGGTCATTGTCCACGGAGATTCATGGGGCGAATGGCTATGATGTCCGTGACTATCATGATGACCACCTGTAGCCGCTAGTTCACCTTTCTTCATTGCCCCAGGGCCAAAATTAACGGCGGGTGCGGCTGATTCTAGTTCCAGAACAGTTGCTGCTGCTTTTTTGAGCTTGTCTTTGATTTTCTCGTCATTTCCTCGGAATTTACCTTCAAATGTCGAGAAATACATTCTGAACATATAAAAGGCAGTAATCCCAGCAGTCATCCAGCCAATAAACCAGAGAAGCGGGTTAGCCTCATAGGCTGCACCAAGAATTTCGTCTTTTGACCAGAAGCCAGCAAAGGGAGGAATCCCCGAAATCGCCAAGCACCCAATCAAAAAGGTGAGTCCGGTAGCGGGCATATATTTCCGTAGTCCGCCCATTAAGCGCATATCCTGCGCTAAAACTGGGTCATGACCAACTACGCCTTCCATCCCGTGAATCACTGAACCAGAACCGAGGAACAGCATCGCCTTGAAGTAGGCGTGGGTCATCAGGTGAAATAAACCCGCACTGTAAGCACCCACTCCCATCGCCATCACCATGTAACCTAACTGGGAGATGGTGGAGTAAGCCAAACCCTTTTTGATGTCGTTTTGGGTAATGGCAATGGTTGCCCCCAAAAACGCTGTGAACGCCCCAGTAAAAGCAATGACATTCATCGCAGCTGGGACGTGTTCAAAGACAGGGTACATCCGGGCAATTAAAAATACCCCGGCTGCCACCATTGTGGCGGCGTGAATTAAAGCAGAAATAGGAGTCGGGCCTTCCATCGCATCTGGTAGCCAGACGTGGAGAGGAAATTGGGCTGACTTAGCGACGGGGCCGAGGAAGACTAAAATTGCAAACAGAACTGCCAGGAAATTGCTCAGGGAGCCTGTTTGTACCAGTTCTCCTAAGCGTTCACCCATCACAGTGAAATCGAAGCTGCCTGTTGCCCAAAATAGCCCCAGAATCCCCAGGAGTAGACCGAAGTCACCCACCCGGTTAGTCACAAATGCTTTTTGACAAGCATCTGCTGCTGATTTGCGATCGTACCAAAAGCCCACCAGCAAGTAGGAACACATCCCCACCAATTCCCAGAAAATATAAATCTGGACTAGGTTAGGGCTGACAACTAGACCCAACATTGAAGAGCCAAATAAGCTCAAATAAGCGTAAAACCTCACGTACCCTGGGTCATGAGCCATGTAGCCATCAGTGTAAACCATGACTAAGAAGGCTACCGTTGTGACAATCACCAGCATGAGGGCTGTGAGATTGTCGATGGTGTAACCCATGCTCAGATGGAAATTACCTGCTGCTGCCCATTCCAGGGTACGTAGATAGGTTGGGTGTCCTTGGAGTTGACTCCAAAGTAAGGCAAACGACAAACCCATCGCTGCGCCCATTAGGGAAATGATCAACACAGCATTAAGCTGCCGCAGGCGGTTTGTCGTTTGATTTAACGAAATTAAGCCTAGACCAACTAGCATTGCCCCCAAAAGCGGCAATACGGGAATTAGCCAGGCGTACTGATAGATTACTTCCATCACTGACGCGTACTTTTAGGATTTTTGACTATCTTTGGACTTTACTGTACAGTTTTCGCCGTCAGCAACTATCCATGTCGTAACTGTTAACAATTGTGACACACACCCTAGATGATAAAATACCCCACTCGAACACTTTTGAGCAGGGTCGTTAAGCATGGTTTTAGATTTGGCAATGGGGATTGGGGACTGGGGAACTCGGGGCCCCCTCTGGGGATAAGGGGTAATGGGGACTGGAGAGATTTTTTACTTCCAATGCCCAATGCCCAATGCTCAATGCCCGATGCCCAATTCCCAATTCCCAAGTTATGCCAGGTGCAATTCTAGGTCTGATTTTTTAGAGCCACTGTAAGCTTTAGGACGGTGAGTGTAGTTGAGTTGGATCTCTTCTAAAGCCAGACGGAGGTCATCTCTACCACGAAAACCTTCAAGACGATGCCGAACCACGCCATTTTCAATTAGCAGTAAAGTGGGCAAGGACTTGAGGCGATACGTGTTAGATAGCTTGAAGTTCTCATCTGCATTAATCCCAACTAGCTTAATTTGGTCTTCACACTGACCTTGAAATTGCAGCAGCAAAGGGTGAATAATGCGACATAGGCCACACCAAGGTGCTTCAAAATTTACTAAAACCGGAATTGGCGATTCTAAAACTTCTTGAGTAAATGTCCGCTCACTAACCGACAACACCATGATGCCTCTAGAATTATAGGTTTTTAATATCAAACTAGCTATCAGCGAAAGAATTTAGCAAGCTAGTCAAAGCTTTATTGCAGTTATTTTTCAAAGGTTATTGTGGGATCTGACACAAAAGTCAGCATGATTTTAACGACAAAATTTGGGTTATTCAAGTCCTGGCAATGGTTTGCCTAATAGTTGTTTTAAGTGCTGCGCTGTATAATCCCCCACAAAAGTAATTGTTGATTGATTTACAAAATTTACAGGTATGAAAACCTATGACCTCACCCTGACTAACAGCTATTTCTATTTATCCTACATTGATTTGGTAGCATTTGATCAGTAGAATCTTTTACTAGGTTAGTATTTTTTTGGGTTTTGGGGATCACTCAAAACTACCAACTGACGCTACTGGTGGCCACGATTAACAAGGGATGCGCCCACCACAGTAGCCCAACAAAAATCGCCACACCCAAGTAGGCAGGACGAAGAAATTCTTGCCAGTGAAGAGATTGACGACCATCAATAACTGCGAGAAAGGGGATAATCGAAGTGCGCTGTTTCACAATTTCAAAGGCTTCTCCATAGCGATGGTGTAAGCGGCGATCGCCATGCCAAACCCCAAATAAATGATGCAATACTAACCCTATAGATGTCACTAGGGTAAAACTTGTCCCCAACCACAGGGTATGGGCAATACACCAAATAATTTGCCCCACCATTTGTGGGTGACGGGTAATCCTGATAATCCCTGTCTCATACAGATGCACTTGGGGCTTTTGAATAGCAGCAATTTCTAGTAGATTGAAGGTGGCAGGATACAAAAATAAAAATGAAATCGCTGACAACACCCAAACCACTGCTTTTATGCCTGGTACATCCTGTACCTGCCACAATTGCCAGCCATCATAACGGTGATTAAAAAAATAGGTAATTACTACGACAGCCAAAGGTAAACTAATTAATGCAAAAACTATGCGATAAAGCCTTGGCCCGATGTGCTTCTCTGCCCAAGGTCTCAAAGCAGCTCCCCCACTGTGGGCGATCGCAAAAATTAACAATAACCCCAGCATCACCAAATGACTCGGAGCTAACCCAGGATTGAGCATCATAATCAACAAGTAAAGTAATTTTAAGAAACGTTAACTATATACAACCAATACCACAAAGTATTCAACAGGAGACTTGCATCAAAATGTTGTGGTACTGTCGTGTTCGAGTCAAGCCTCCGAATCTTCAATGTAATTAATCACGTCTATTGATGATTAGTTACTAAATTCGCTCCTTTCAAAGTTTGTGGGTTGAGCCTTATGTCTGACCTTCCATTCACTTTAGATCAGTTACGTATTCTCAAAGCGATCGCTGTAGAAGGGAGCTTCAAGCGTGCTGCTGATAGTCTCTATGTCTCCCAACCGGCCGTGAGTTTGCAAGTGCAGAACCTAGAGAGACAGCTAGATGTCCCTCTATTCGACCGTGGAGGACGGCGCGCTCAATTAACCGAAGCAGGGCATCTACTATTGAGCTACGGGGAAAAAATTCTCAGTTTATGTCAAGAAACCTGTCGTGCCATCGAAGATTTACAAAATCTCCAAGGTGGAACGTTAATTGTGGGTGCTTCTCAAACCACGGGTACTTATCTTCTGCCCAAAATGATTGGGATGTTCCGCCAGAAATATCCTGATGTCGCGGTACAACTTCATGTCCATTCCACTCGCCGCACCGCTTGGAGTGTAGCTAATGGACAAGTAGATTTAGCAATCATTGGCGGCGAAATCCCCGCAGAACTCGCAGAATCGCTAGAAATTCATCCCTATGCTGAAGATGAGCTGGCGTTAATCTTACCTGCATTCCACCCTTTTGCTAAACAAGAATCCATTCAAAAAGAAGATTTATACAAATTACAATTCATCACCCTAGACTCCCAATCAACAATTCGCAAAGTTATTGATCAGGTACTAGCGCGCTGTGAAATTGATACTAGGCGGTTTAAAATCGAGATGGAACTCAATTCCATCGAAGCCATTAAAAATGCTGTGCAGTCTGGTTTAGGTGCAGCATTTGTCTCCACTAGTGCGATCGCTAAAGAATTGCAGATGGGTGTACTCCACTGCACCCCGATTGATGGCGTTGTGGTGAAAAGAACACTATGGCTGATAGTTAATCCCAATCGCTATCGCTCCAAAGCCGCAGAAGCCTTCAGTCAAGAGATATTACCCCAGTTTGCAACTCCTGAATGGCATCAGGAGATTTTTAACCTGTCACAAAAAAAACTCATGCTACCCCCATTAGATGCAGTGTTACCAAGTTCTAGTAATGAAGGTTAATCTCTAAATTATTAGTCATGAGTTATTAATATGTCAGTTGCTCATGGGTAAAATACTCATGAGCAATTGGTGAAATTATAGCTTCAGTAGTTATGATTAAAAACTGTTAACTATTGGCTATCAAACTAATGACATGACGATTGACTAACAAAATCAAATGGAAGTCTACTGCACTCGTCCTAATTGCCCACGCCCGCAAAACTATTTTCCAGATTTGGATGACACAACTAAACTCAAAACAGCACAGCAAATATACTGCGTTAGTTGTGGGATGCCTTTAATGCTAGATGGGAGATATGTCCCAAAAAAGTTATTAGGAAAAGGGGGCTTTGGATCTGCTTTTTTGGCAGGCGATCGCCGAATTCCAGGGATGCGTCCTTGTGTAGTCAAACAGTTTCAACCTGCTGGTAACTTAACACCTCAACAACTAGAGATTGCCGCTAAACTTTTTGAAAGAGAGGCAGAAGTATTAGCCGAAATCGGTAGAGAACATGAGCAAATAACAGAACTCTATGCCTTTTTTCCGATGATCGTTCCCAGTTGGCAAGGCGCATCAGAAGACCAATTTTTTTATCTAGTGCAAGAATATATTGATGGACAAACCCTAGAAGCCGAATTAGCTCAATCTGGTCAATTCTCTGAAGATAAAGCTCTAGAGATATTACAAGAAATTCTCAAAATCCTGCAATTTATCCATTATAAGAATATAATTCACCGAGATATAAAACCTTCCAACATTATGCGCCGTCAGGATGGCAAACTCTTTCTTTTAGATTTCGGTGCAGTTAAACAAGTTACTAACGTCTCAGGCGTTGTGAATGGTACTTCCACTGGTATTTATACTCTAGGATTTGCTGCTCCTGAACAAATGGCGGGGAATCAAGTCTTTCCTGCTACAGATTTGTACGCCTTAGCTGCAACTGTACTGAATTTATTGACAAATCAGGAAATCACAAAATTGTTTGATTCCTATATGAATAGGTGGATATGGCGAGAAAAAGTAAATATTAGCACTCACCTAGCTGATATTTTAGATAAAATGCTTTTGCCTGCTGTTCATGAGCGTTTTCAATCGGCTAACGAAGTGCTAACAGCTATTTCGCCGTCTCCGACACAGCGAAAAATTTCACCACAAGCACCACCGAAAGCAAATTTTTCCACCTGGGAATTATTGGTTGGTGCTGCATTTAGTGGTTTTGAGGGAGGATTAATGGCGATCGCGCTTTTTTCTTTCACTCAATCCCCAATCCTGACTTTGGTTGTAGCTGCTATCATTTTGGGTTTATTGATATTTGCTCAAACAAAACGATGGATTGAAAAATTTGACTTACTAATAATTGCCATAATTAGTTTGACTATTGTGTTTTTCATTCCTGGAATCATTAGAGAACGACTTGTAGTTCTATCTGTTGCAGCAGCTTTAGTGGCTATCTCAGCCACAGCCCTGTTTCGTTTGATTTATAAATTACTGTCTCGAATCATTTAAAACAGTTCTGGCGTTCAAGTCTACCCATGTCAGAGAAAAACGAAACACTGGTACTTTTTTTAGCCAGTATTATTCCCATCGGTTTAGTTTTGGGTGGATTATGGTTTGTTTTTGGCAAAGGCGGATCAATTTCCCAGCCCACCACTCAACAGTTGAATTCCAGTAATAAATGTGATGTAACTAACCTCCCAGAAGGCATATTTAATTATGGTGGTAGCACTACTTGGGCTACTATTCGGAGAGACATAGACCCGGTATTACAACAAAAATGCCCTAAGTTTGTTTTAAGATATCTTGACCCCCCATCAGGGAAACCTGGCTCTGGAACTGGGATCAAAATGTTGATTGCTAATCAATTGGCATTTTCCCAATCTTCACGTTCCTTTAAACCAGAAGAGAATCAACAAGCTCAACAAAAAGGGTTTAGCCTGAAAGAAATTCCCGTCGCTATTGATGGCATTGCGATCGCAGTTAACCATAACCTCAATATTCCTGGTTTAACTGTTGCCCAAATCAAAGATATCTACACTGGTAAAATTACCAACTGGCAACAAGTTGGAGGTGTTAACTTACCCATCACACCCCTCACCCGTCCCAAAGAAGCGGGTGGCACAGTAGAATTTTTTCTAGAGAATGTACTTGAGAAAGAAAGTTTTGGTAAAAATGTTCAATATATTGGCACTACTACTGAAGCACTCAGAAAAGTAGATGCCAACCCTGGTAGTATTTATTACGCTTCTGCACCAGAGGTAGTACCTCAATGTACTGTTAAATCTCTACCAATTGGCAGAACAAATACAAAGTTTATACCTCCCTACAAAGAACCCCAAGTTTCTCGTTCAGAGTGTCCTGCTAAACTTAACCAGTTAAATGCTGAGATGTTCCGTAGTGGTGAATATCCCATTACCCGGAATTTATTTGTCATTGTCAAACAAAATAATCAAATAGACCAACAAGCTGGGGAAGCTTATGCTAATTGGCTCTTGACACCCCAAGGTCAACAACTACTTGAGAAGACAGGATTTGTCAGAATCAAGTAGTAAATCAACTTAAAGTTAAATTTTAAATTTTGAATTTTGAATTTTAAATTGATCAGCCCCTCTCCGCCGCCGGAAAGGGGTTAAAGATGAGATAACAAAATTCTCACAAGCTGATACTCAGCACTTAGGATTTCCGCACTACCTAATAAGCATCTTGCAACTCGTAGAAATCAGGTGAAACGTAATCCTTGCGTAAAGGCCAACCCACCCAATCTTCAGGCATGAGAATGCGCTTCAAGTTGGGGTGTCCTTCATAGATAATGCCGAACATATCATAGGATTCACGTTCTTGCCAGTCTGCGGTTTTCCAAATCCAGTAAACCGAAGGAATTCTGGGATTTTCCCTGGGCAAGAATACCTTTACCCGCACTTCTTCAGGTTGATCAGCATTATCACCCACCTTGACTAAGTGATAAACACTGACTAAATCTTCACCAGGGCCGAGGTCGATACCTGATTGAAACTGAAGATAGTTAAACCCATAAGCATACAAGGCTGTAGCGATGGGTAACAAGAAATCTGGCTCGACTTTAATAATTTCTACCCCATTTTTATCGGGGGCTAAAGACTCATGAGCAAAGCCATTTTCTGACAACCAGCTAGAAATGGGGCCAGCTTGGACTATAGCTTCTGTCTGGGCTGGTACTGGTTTTACTTCTTCATCAGCCACGTTTTTGTTCCTCCGTCTGAGTCTTTGCTGTCAACAATGCAGGTGGAA
Organism: Aliinostoc sp. HNIBRCY26; assembly: GCF_050235535.1. GTDB lineage: Bacteria > Cyanobacteriota > Cyanobacteriia > Cyanobacteriales > Nostocaceae > Trichormus. The sequence continues at coordinate 4,361,047 of NZ_CP189852.1, read as the reverse complement.
CTGGTAAACCAATTGCTTCTGTCAATTCTTTAGGTGGTGTAAAGCGAGTTTCCGACTGCATATATTTGCCAGTTAAAATTTCTGGTACTGGTTTCAAATTATGCGTAGTGCTGTAGAAACGGTGGGTTTGCTTAATTTGACCCCGTTCTTGCATCGAATCATTAGCAATTTTTTTCCGCAGCTTGATAATTGCGTCAATAATTGCTTCTGGACGGGGAGGACAACCAGGTAAGTAGACATCCACAGGAATCAGCTTATCTACACCACGTACAGCTGTGGGAGAATCAACGCTAAACATCCCGCCTGTAATTGTACAAGCCCCCATAGCAATTACATATTTGGGTTCGGGCATTTGTTCATAAAGACGCACCAATTGAGGAGCCATCTTCATGGTGATTGTCCCGGCTGTAATAATCAAATCCGCTTGACGGGGACTAGAACGGGGAATTAATCCAAAGCGATCGAAGTCAAAACGTGAGCCAATTAAAGCTGCAAATTCAATAAAGCAGCAAGCTGTACCAAACAGCAAAGGCCACAAACTAGAAAGCCTAGCCCAGTTATAAAGGTCATCAACCGTGGTCAAAATTACGTTTTCTGACAAGTCTTGAGTGACTGTCGGACGCTCAACTGGGTTAATGATTCGTTCTTTGTCCTGGGTGGTTAAATTAGAATTCAAGACCATTCCAAAGCTCCTTTACGCCATGCGTAAACTAGGGCAACTACAAGAATTGCAATGAAAATCAGTGCCTCAATAAACGCCAATAACCCTAAACGATGAAAAGCTACCGCCCAAGGATAAAGGAACACCGTCTCCACATCGAAAACTACGAAGACCAGCGCAAACATATAGTACCGGATGTTGAACTGAATCCACGCACCGCCGATGGGTTCCATCCCAGATTCATAGGTGGTGCGACGTTCCAGGCTATTACCCGTGGGTCTAAGGAGCTTGGACGCTGAAAGTGCTAAGGCAGGTACTAGGCTACAGATAATGAGAAAGCCTAGAAGGTACTCGTAACCGCTAAGGACAAACACAATGAATCTACCGCTTATGGAGTATTTTGGGTGGAGGCTGGGGACTGGGGACTGGTGAGCCAGCGCGGTCTTGGGGGTTTCCCCCATGAGCGACTGGCGAACCCCGAAGGGGGGACTGGGGACTGGGGACTGCGGACTGGGGAGAATTTATCCCAATGCCCAATGCCCAACTCTTAATACCCAATACCCAATACCCAGTACCCAACCCCTAGAATTGCGTAACTTTCTTTTACATTATATCTGTTTAGTTTTTCTGAAATCTGTGAAACAAACGGATTTCAGGTATTTGATTCGTTTGTAGAAGTGATAGAAAAGTCTAACGAATATGTCATAATTTTTAACGTATATTTAAGAATTCTTCTCTGCGAGACCTAAGTCATGAGCGAACCAGCTGTTGAAACTACAGTGTTAGACCGCTACGAGTGTCGCGCCTGCGGTTATGTTTACGAACCTGAAAAGGGTGACGATAAGCATGACATTGCTCCAGGGACACCTTTTGCAGAATTGCCTGTGAATTGGCGTTGTCCTGTTTGCACGGCCAAAAAAGTTGCTTTTACTAATGTTGGCCCAGCCGGTACAGCATCGGGGTTTAAAGAAAACCTTAGCTATGGTTTAGGTGTAAACACTCTCACCCCTGGTCAGAAAAATATCCTCATTTTCGGTGCTTTAGTGGTGGCATTTTTGTTTTTTATGAGTCTCTATGGATTGCAGTGAGGCAGCAGGAGGCAGGGGGCAGGGGGCAGAGGGCAGAGGAGAGAAACTCATGACTCAGCACTCACCACTCACCACTCAGCACTCAACTGCATTAAGTAACCCGTTGAGAGCGACCTTACACAAATTTAGAATACAAATACAAAAAATCTCATGCGATCGATGGTTATTGTGAAAAGTTGGCAGAAAATCTTTGCTTTGTTAATGGTCGTCTTTTTGTGTCTGGGTTGTAGTAAAGTGCCGTCTAGCAGCTACAATCCTTGGGCAGTTATTTCTGTACCAACTGAGGCCAAACTTTTAGATATTGCTTTTACGGGAAATCCCCAGCATGGTTTTTTGGTTGGTAGCAATACCACTCTTTTAGAAACCAATGATGGTGGTGATACTTGGAAACCACTGGAATTGGCTTTGGATGACGATCGCTATCGTTTTGATGCAGTCAGTTTTGCTGGTAAAGAAGGTTGGATTGCTGGTGAGCCTTCTTTGTTGCTACACACCACTGATGAAGGTCACTCTTGGTCACGTATCCCCCTTAGTTCCAAACTACCAGGCAATCCCATCTCTGTTCATGCTTTGGGTGAAAATACAGCTGAAATGGCTACCGATGTCGGCGCAATCTACAAAACCACTGATGGCGGTAGAAACTGGAAGGCGCAAGTAGAAGCAGCCGTTGGGGTAGTGCGTAACCTAGAACGTGCTACTGATGGTAAATATGTAGCTGTTTCTGCTAAGGGCAGCTTTTACTCCACTTGGGAACCTGGACAAAATGCTTGGGTTCCCCATAACCGTAACAGTTCCCGCCGTGTAGAAAATATGGGATTCTCTGAAGACGGGCAATTGTGGTTACTAGCAAGAGGTGGTCAAGTCCAGTTTAGCGACCCCAATGAGCCAGAAGCATGGCAAGAATCTCAAAGTCCTGAATTTTCCACTAGTTGGGGTTTATTGGATTTGGCTTATCGCACACCTGAAGAAATCTGGATTGGTGGCGGTAGCGGTAACTTGTTGCTCAGTACCGATGGCGGTCTAACCTGGTCAAAAGACCGTGATGTCGAAGGAGTAGCGGCTAATTTTTACAAGATCGTCTTTTTTAGCCCAGAACAAGGATTTATCATTGGCGATCGCGGCGTGTTACTCAAATATCAACCCGATGTCGCGAAATCCGACAAAACAGCAGCGTCAGCTTAGTGATAATCTAAGTTTTCAGTATCTGCCAGTTTTATGAGAAGCAAGTTGCAACTTGTAACTGTTTCTAAACTTTGTAGGATAATAAACTCAATAACGTCTTTATAAAGGTAGGGAATCTCAATGTCAGGGACTACTGGAGAACGTCCGTTTTCCGATATTGTTACCAGTATTCGTTACTGGGTAATCCACAGTATCACCATTCCAGCATTATTCATCGCTGGTTGGTTGTTTGTCAGCACCGGTCTAGCTTATGACGTGTTTGGTACTCCTCGTCCTGACGAGTATTACACACAAACACGGCAAGAGCTGCCAATTGTGAATAATCGTTTTGAAGCGAAAAAACAAGTTGAACAGTTTATTAAGTAATTTGAAATCATGACTAGCGGCAACAACGTTAACCAACCAGTTACCTATCCTATTTTTACAGTGAGATGGCTGGCAGTTCACACACTAGCTGTGCCTACCGTCTTCTTTTTGGGCGCGATCGCCTCGATGCAGTTTATTCAACGCTAGTTAACTACTAGGAGTTAATCATGGAAAGAACGCCCAATCCTAATAATCAACCGGTTGAACTAAACCGGACTTCTCTTTACCTGGGACTACTACTAATTTTCGTTCTAGGTATTCTCTTTTCCAGTTACTTCTTTAACTAACTGGAACTCTTGTTTGACATCTGTGTTGATTTAATTTATTCAGAGAGGAGGAAAAGCTGTGTCTGCTGGAACTGGGAGAATTCCCCTGTGGGTCGTCGCTACGATCGCAGGATTAGGTGTAATTACTGTTGTAGGTATTTTCTTCTATGGAGCCTACGCTGGACTTGGTTCTTCAATCTAATTGGAACATATTGAACCAATTCATCTAGCAGTTGTTTAAAAAGCATCAATAAAAAGCCGCCTATCTTCAAAAAGACAGGCGGTATTTTAATTGACTGATTAGCAGCAAAATCCAGTTAATTGCTGATTAATCACGGGTAAAAAATAATCAACTTTGGATTTTAGATCCATAATTTTCGAGCCATACTGCCAAATAGCAGGAGCTTTGAGCTTGCTCTTAAGACAAGATGAGCAAAACAATCCACAATCCAAAATTAACTACTTTGTGCCTAATTAATCAATTAACCAATATCATCGCGTTCGATGTACAAGAACATAAACGCCATTGTTGCGGCTGAGAAAACTAAACCAGTCAAAGGAACAAAGATAGAGGGCAAAAATGAAGCTGCCATAGTAAATAGTCCTGTTAAATTACACAACAATTCAAAAAGAGCTTACTGCAAATCTAACCGGATTTTTGCAAATTCTAAAGATTTTTAACACAGATTTTCGCCAGAACTGATCATAAACCGAGCAGTTCGTCTAGTGGAATATTCCGCAAATCTGGGGGAATTACGGTTCTTAATACCGTAACTTTGTGACTTTCTTGTTGAGTAGCTCGATTGAGGGCGATCGCTTCTATACGGATCTCTAAGCAGCCAAAGGGAATATTTAAGGGAATCATTACTTCCATTCCCCCAGAGGAATTAGGTAGTAAATCTGTCAGTAAGTGAGGGCCATCCAGCAACCAGCGAGTTTGACAGTCTTCTACCCATAGCTTCACCACAACTTGTGGCGGAACTTTAGGTAATTCCACTCTTACCCTCACGGAATTACCAGCAATCAACTCGCCTTCTGGTACGTGGAGTTTCGGTACTGGTAAGGGTTTAATCGGTTCGTCACTCAAAGACGTAAAAATTGATAAGCTCGCATTTGTGGAATTTTCGATGATCGAACTAGAAGCGTTACTGAAATTGACTACGTTTTCACTGAAAATATCGTCAACCACAATTTCTTGGTCTATCCAATTAACAGGTGTGTCAATAGCTACTGTCGGCTCGAACTGCGTCACAGTTACTAAATCTGTAGATTCTGGTTCATCAGCTGGATTCTCTATCTCTGGGACAGCTACAGTATCTATCAAAGTCACTTCACTGACAGTATCCCCACTCATTAGTGAAATCTCAGTGGTGTCTTCCACAGTGGTGACAGGTGGCTCATCATATCCACCTTCCTCATCCAGCACATCTTGATGGGGATATGGTAAATCAACAGGTTCGGGTAGGGAATAGCCCTGGCTTTGCATCCACTTTCTAATTAGAGGTGATGAATGAGCAATTGTGACTTCTGGTGCATGATCTCTAAAATCATCGTCGGTTTCTGATGTAGATACCGGTTCCGGCTCAGAATTAGGATCAGAGACTAATTCCTCCGTTGATAAGTTTTCCTCTGTATATTTAGTATCTTCATTAATATCTTCTTGAGTATTTTCTAGTATATTTAACTCTGCTGGTAATAGATTATGAGCTATTTGATGTTCAGATATATCAGCAATTTCGTTATTTTCGGTGACGCTGGGAGTAGGAGAAGATTGCAGGGGTTTCAGGTAAGGAAAGCTACTGCCCATTAACCGCGATCGCCGATTTTTGATCACCAGTTGTTCCAAGTTAATCGGAGCCGGATTCGTGGGGACTGTAATTTCATCCTCAGTTAACTCAGGGGTTTCAGGAACAGATACTATTGCTGTCTCAGTAACAGGCTGCATCTGATCTACTGCGATCGCAGTATTTACTGGCTCAGGCAATTTGGGTAACTGTAATCCCCGAACATCAGCTGTTTTTTTGGTAGATGTGGGTGCAACTGATTGTGGTATGGGTGTACTTGGTAGTGGAGAAGTCACTAGAGATTGTTCTGTGGGTGACGATTTCACCAAGTTGAACAGTTCTAAATCCAGGCTAATTGAGGGTTCAGGTGTAGGCGTGGGTGGTGTGCTAGCCTCAACCTTGGGTGAAGGAATGGTAACAGTCAGCAATTGAGTGACATCCGCCGTAATGGTAAAAGATTGGCTAGCTAAGAGAATTACCTCCCCACCATCTGTAAGAGAGCCATACAAACTAATATCAGCTAGTATCAGTTGTGATTCGCACTTAGCCGGGATATCAATCGCAGAACGTAAAGTCAAAGGTAGCAATTGATCAGCCAAAGATTGCCGGATTTGGGTCAAGATTTCTAGACTTTGGGGCGATCGCAATTCTGTCCTCAACTCCAAACCATAAAGACGATTGGGCAAGGATTTTTGATTTGTGGGGTAGTTTTCTGCTACCTCCACACGCCCATGAATTGTCAGGACGTGTCCCCAACGCGTCACATAAGTTTCCCGATCTAAAGTGAGAGCCAAAGGACATTTCGGCTTTTCTAGAAGTAAAGCATCATGTTTGACCTCTTCTGCTAACGGATCAGAAGTTGGTAATGCTAAATCAATTAAATTCTGTAAAATCTGTTCTGCTGTTTCACCCTTTACCCAGACAGGGCTAACCGGTTCATCAATTAGCACTTCTTGTTCAACACTCGTCGCTATCAGAGTGCTGGGGTTGGTAACGGTTATTTCTGTTAACCCATGCGTTTCTAAATTGATATTTGGTAAAGATTCCAGAGCATGAGGTGATTCTGTGACTGGCGTAACGTTTGCGGTGTGGACTTCCTCAGACAATACCTGTAAATAAACACCACATTCCCAGGATTGCCCTAACATATCTGACATCAAATCCCCAAAACAGCGCAATTCCCAGATTCCTGGCTTGAGGTACGTAAAAGGAATCACCGCCATTAAACCATCGGCGTTAGTGCGCCTTAGCCGCTTCTGTACACGTCGTCTAGGAGGTTTTTCCTGACGAGAAAAGAAAGTGACGCGCACTTCCACATCTGTATTTGGCAGTTGTGATAGAGCCAAAACTCTATACCTACCTTCCAAAATATCCGTGCTTGGCGATTCTAGAGCTTGCCATGAGCGATCGCCCTGTTTCTGAATCAGAAATTGCCAGTTTTCCATTGTGAGTGATGCCCAGACCAAAGAGCAGCTGAGAAATTTTTTGCATTATATTGCTAGCCAGTTTACCTCAGCAACTTTTAATTGCATCACTCAAATGTAATTTTTTGCTTTAGATAGTAATAGTATTGAGTTTGAATAGTAAAAATTGATTTAAATATACTCAGTCATCAAAAGACAATAGTCAATTAATATGTATAAAATTAGGCTCATGTATCTGAGCCAAATAAAAATTATCAGGATTGCTCAGATTTAGCCAATCCCGATTTTTTCCACAAGACGGCTTTAACTCACAGCATCAAATAGCGTAGCGTTTTTGGTAGTAGGCTAATATTTGCTGTACACGTTGCCGACTTTCCTGATGCGAGTTTGCTGACCACGAAATGCACAAGCCAGCAATTTGACTTTGATGGTAGTCAAATTGATCAGCAGACTGAGGGATTAAACTCACTTCTACTCCCGTAACTTGACAAATATGCGCCGCTATCTCTCGATATACGGCTAATGGTAAACCAGCAAACTCTACTTTCTCTTTAGTCTCCATCCTTTATGAAGCTCCAACACTGACTGTATTTGAGGTAGGTGTGGTGAAAGAAACAGGATTTGTAGTTGATGATACTGTACCTGTTGGGGCTTCACCTACTGTTCTAGCTACCTCAATACCGTATTGTTCCAGAATTACAATCGGATTGGAACCCTCATTCATTTCAATTCGTTTGACCAAAACCCCGTTCGCCAGTCTTTGTCCCGCTTCCACATAACGACTTGCTATTTCATTGGGGATTTTGATGATGGCTTGGGGGACTTTACCCACAATCACAACTCCAGTCACCATCACAGCCCTAGCTAAGTCAGGTTGTGCTTTTGGTGGTAGAACGGAAACTAAAGTGGAATTGGGAACTACCTGTGGCAGCACTTTCGGTAACACAGGAGTTAAGCTAGGCGGTTTAACAGCCCGTGCTAATTTGTTTTGATTATTGGGCTTGGGCTGATTTTTGTTGGTCGTACTGCTGCCGGTCGCTTTTTGTGGCTTTACACCATTGGGTAATGGAGGTAAAGAAGGTACTGCTTTGGGAGTTGTGGTTTGTGAACTTTCAACAGGAGTTGTTGACCCAACAATTTGAGCAAATGGGTCAATTCGTCCTTTAGAAAATACAACTATTCTTTCTGTGGCATTCGTGGGTTGAATAAGATTAGAATTCCCCGCAGCTGGCTTTGTTTGTGGCTGACCAGGAATTACAGGATTATTAAAAGATTCAGCTGCTGGTGGAGATTTAGCAACAGGAGCTGGTGCTGCACTCGGAGTTGGATTAACAGCTTGTGGTGTTTGTTCTGAAGCGCACCCTGCGATCGCTACAGACATCATAGCTGCAACTACAATTTTTGATCTTATGTCCATTAGCTGTTCTCAAACGCTATAGGAAAACTGATAAACACTAACTCTGCTGATATTTCAGACAAAGTATCGTTATCTTTATAACCTAACTTTTGGATTTTCAGGATTTTTTTTACATTATTTTCTCAGTGGAAATACTGTTTAATCCCACCTAGATTAATCATCAGCTGTACACATCAGATGCTTTAACAAATCCAGTCCTTTCTTGACTCTGCGAGAAACAGTAACCACACTAATGCCTAAATGTTCTGCTACTTGTTTTTGTGTCAAATCGTGGAGAAACACACACTCTAAAACTTCACGGGTGCGCTGTTCTAATTGAAATAAAGCTTGTTGAAGACGAATTTGATCTTCTTGTGCTAATTGAAAACTACGATAGTGATGATCAGGAACTAATTCTCCTAAACTAGTAGATCCTTCTTCCCCATCTTGTACAGGAACATCTAAACTCAACGGCGCACGATTCACCCAAGCCAGTTTAATATCTTGCCATTCTTCTAGGGAAATTTCCAATGCGTCCGCTAATTCCGCGTCAGTTGGTTGGCGATTGTACTTTACGCGTAAAGAACGGGAAATGCCTATGGCACGTTGTTGTAATGCCAAGTACCGTCGAGGGATTCTAACTGTAACGCCTTTATCTCTGAGATAGTGTTGAATTTCACCACGAATATAGGGAATAGCAAAGGAACTAAAAGCGTGACCTTTGCTAATTTCAAATCTTTCAATCGCCCGAATTAAACCCAAACAACCAACTTGAACCAAATCATCATAATTTTCACGACATTGATTCATCCAATAGTGAGCTTCCTTTCTCACTAGCCCAAAATTTAGCTGCACCAGTTGATTGCGAACAGTTTCGGAGCGAGATAGCTGATATTCTCGCAACAACTGCCAAATTTCGCACTTTAGTTCATTGGTAGTTGAGGTAGGCATAACACCGCAGTGATTAATTTAATCAAGAGACAACCAGAACTCACTTTTAAATTTGGCTGTGATTGGGTGATATCAAAGCAAATGTCCTGCTATTAATGAGAGGACAAATAAATAATTGTTTACAGATATTATTTTTTGAATGCAATGAAATTAACAATCCAGCAAAATTAAAAGGAGTGAAAATTCTTTTGTATTGAGAACTCAAAGCTCAGAACTGACAATACTTGTGAGTAATAGATTCATCGCCTAGAAACTTTTTCTCCCATGACTTCTATAGCTACAAGCATGGTTAATTCTGAATTAGGGATCCTGAATTCTGAGTTTTTTTGTTTTGTATATTGATTTGGCGTTTTTGATGTAGGTTTGTTGCATCTACATACAGACAAAATATATAATTTTCGGTTACATTTAAAACCGAAATTGTACTTAATTTAGCTACTTAACAATAATTGTGGCTCTTGCAGAGACTTGGGTAGTTACTGAAGTTTAATTTTCAGTAAGGTTACGAAAGCATCGCAGACTTATTTATCTGAACTTTAAACTGGAAAATTTTCTGGCTCGTAAATCAACATAGTTATCATGCTGAAGAGCCACATTTAAGGGGTATTATTGGGTACTTATAAAGGAGCCGTAGTCTTCAATTAGATTAAGAAAACTTTACTTTTCGTCTCTTGGGTAAGATAGTTGTTGATCATCAAAGGTCAGACAGCCGCAGTAGAGGTGCGTCAGGAATACTCATCCCCATTCTGGCTTTTGGATTCCAAGCCCAGATTCATCGCCTATGCCAATTCGGTATTACAGAGGAAGACTGTGTGGAAGAGTTTATTTTCTGCAAGTCCCTAAATTAAAAGTGTGAAGACCAACAAAAAAGGGCTATTAGCCCTTTAAAGTAAATATGAATTTTATGCTCATTTGATCTGAAATCATTTAACTAATGAACCCCTAATAAGTTAGGGGCATTAGTTAAACCTCTACAGGAGGTAAGCTAGACAAAATTTTGTCCTCAGTTTTGACAAGATTTGAGCAATCAAAAGCTTTTAGCCGCGATTGGGTTCAACTCTGGCGTAAAACAGACCACGAATTTTGACTTCCTTGGGTTCAGCAGAGCCTAAATCGGTATCAGATGGCTGTTCACTCTCGAAAGTACCGGCGATTTCACCACTAGAGCTATCCACTTTAGCTACTTGTAAGGAAATTTTACCTTTGAGAATTTCTGCACGCTTGACGTTGGCGCGGGTTAATTCTTCATCGTCAGCTTGTGCTGGTAAAGCAACAGCATTGTCATAGCCAGTGACGATACCACGACCTTTGGGGTCAAGGAAAGCAGCACCACGATAGGAAGGTACTTTAAAAGTTCCTTCAAAGTCTGTGGAAGTATTTACACTAGTTAAACCAGGTTGAGTTTGAGCAACTAGGTTCTTAATAGTGAATAGGAAGGGAACTCGCTCACCACCAGGTAATTGTACGGTAATGGCTTGGAAGTCAAGACCATCTTGTTCCTCAAAGGTCAAGCTGTTATCAGTGTTGATTTTCAGCGCACCGGAAACTTGATCAATGGTGGAAGTATATCTAGTCAACAATTTGCCAGCTACGAATTCTGCTGATTGACGTTTGTTAGCAGGCTCTTCTTTGACAAAGAAATTGGTGGGTTCTAAGCAGAGTTCTTTGATGGCGTAGGACTGGCTAGAATCCAAGGGAATTGAACCACGGCTGGTTTCTGTAAGTTGAGGGCATTTGTTAGCCAAGCCAGTGCCTCGAATTTGTTCGTAAGTCAGTATATCCCTACTGCTAGCAGCAGGCGCGTCACTACAAGCGGTGAGTAGCCCCAAGCATACAGCTAAGAATGCAGCAATTAAAGCTCGATACCTCATGGTCAACCTCAATGTCAAAAATTAGTATCTAAAGGGTTTGGGTGCATGGGTGAATACACCTTCAGATCGGGGCATAGTGCTTCAATGGCACGAAGATTGGCTTTAGCTTCGCGCGTGGCAAATGCTATGAACATTTGCGATGTCGCCCAAGTCGTTCTGTAATATGTATGTATTACTATTACATACAGCCCATTGCTTTATAAGTAAATCAGCCAGATCATACGATTTTTTTTAACTCAAAATCAAAGCACTCTGATCTCAAATAATTCGCTTGGATCGCATCTAGGTACGATAAAGTCCTTGTAAAACGTTACTGCTCACGGAATGAAAGCCAATAATCTTCGGTAAATTGAAGTAGATTTAGTTGTAATGAAGAGGGTGGGATGAGCAAAAACAGTAGTTCTGACTCAGAAGAATTATCCGCACAACTACAAAAAATAGCAATTGTGGTACATGATGTGGCGCAAAGTTGTCAAGGAAATGTAACAGCTTTGTTGAAATTGTTACGTCAGCTGGAACAGTTGCATAGAGAAGTTAGAGATAGTTCTTTTCAGGAGAGTTTACCGAACAACCGTCAGCAACTCTATGCACTGCTCAAGGATATTGAGTCAGAAGGTGGTTGGCCTTATATCGAACGGATGAGGCTGCAAGCCTTTTTACAAAATTTGTTACCGGAGGAGAATGATCACACGAGTGAGTTAGAACCCTTTGATGAAATTTTAGATAGCGATCGCCCCTAATCAGCTGTTAAGCATTTAATTTACACATTGAGGCCGCAGAGGGGCAGGTCTGTGCAGGGTGTAAGGGAGAGGGTTGACATCTTTTGCCAACATGAAATGCAATTTAAATGACGATTAGCTTATAAGCCCCGAAAATTATCAGCATTCAGTAATTTTCGGGAACGCCATCACAAAGAGAGCGATCGCTTGGTGCGACATTGTTGTTGTGTTTGAGATAATCATTGAGCCAATGACAACTACGAGATAGTAGATCATCCATATGCAAATTCCAGAGAATGATCGTATTGTCGTCACTAGCCGATGCTAATGTTTGACCATCGGGGCTAAAACTAACGCTTAAGACGGGGGATTGATGTCCGTTGAGGGTCTTAATTAATTTACCCTCACGGCTCCACAGCTTGACTGTACTATCCCAATTCGCAGAAGCCAGAATTTCTCCATTGGGGCTAAAAGTAACGGCATTGACGCTATCACCATATCCCTTCAATAAGGTCTGTAATAGCGTCCCATCCCGTCGCCAGAGGCGGATTGTGTTGTCCCAACCGGCGGAAGCTAGTAATTGGTTATTTGGGCTAAAATTCACGCCTAAAACCCAACTATCGTGGGGGGCGAAAGTTTTGATGAAAGTGCCGTTGCGCTGCCAGAGTTTAACGGTTTTGTCATCGCTAGCAGAAGCTATTACCTGACCATCGGGACTGAAGCTGACGCTGTTGATTCTAGCCTGATGACCTTCTAGGGTTTTGAGTAAAATACCGTCACGAGTCCAAAGTTTGATGGTTTTGTCTCTACTAGCTGAAACTAACAACTCACCGTCGGGACTAAAATTTACACTGAGTATGCCGTCACTGTGTCCTAGTAGGGTTTTCAATAAGGTGCCATCACGCCGCCACAGCTTGACTGTGTTGTCATAACTGCCAGAAGCAATAATTTCGCCTTTGGGGTCAATGCTGACGCTATTAACTATGTCTGTGTGACCTACCAAAGTTTTGTAAATATTTGTTTCAGTTTGACCATTCACTACTTCTCGCCGCCACAGTTTGACAGTGCGATCGCGGCTACCAGAAGCCAACATTTGACCGTCAGGACTCCAAGCAACGCTCAAAACTCGCCCTTCATGACCTCGAAGAACTGGTAAGGTTGGTGATTCCAGACTCCATAGTCTGACACTTTTGTCATAGCTGCTGGATGCTAGGGTTTTGTTATCTGGGCTAAAGGCGACACTAACAACCGCATCACTATGACCTTTCAAGGTTTTGATGAGAGTTCCTGCTTGACTCCAAAGGTTGATGGTATTGTCATCGCTGGCGGAGGCTAGCTTGGTACTGTCACTGCTAAAACTTAGACTCCAAACTGTGCTGTTATGTTGGGTTAAAGTTTTATATGGTTGAATATCCTTAATCTCTTGATTGGCGCGTTCAATTTGCCAAAGTTTGATGGTTTGGTCTCGACTAGCTGAAGCTAATAGTTCACCATTAGGGCTAAAAACTACAACTGTTACGCCCGATTCATGGGCTGGTAAGGTTTTCACCAGACTGCCATCTCTGCGCCAGATTTTCACTGTCTGATCTTCACTGGCTGAGGCTATGAATTGACTGTCAGGACTAAAACTCACCCAATTAACTTTTTTGTTGTGTCCCTTGAGGGTCGTGACTAAGCTACCATCTCGTCGCCAGAGTTTGACAGTTTTGTCTTTACTGGCTGTAGCGATTAACTCACCATCAGGGCTGAAGGTGACGTTATACACCCAATCTCCCACATTGGATAAGGTGATAGCGGGTGTGGGGTCAAATTGCTCTGTAATTGGGTCTTTGCGCCAGATGAGAACAGTTTTATCCAGGCTAGAAGAAGCTAGACTTTGACCATCTGGGCTAAAGCTCACACTAGTTACCGGACTGCTATGACCGGCAAGAGTTTGGCGTAGAGTTCCATCGGGTTGCCATAATTTGACTGTTTGGTCGGTGCTACCTGATGCTAATAATTTGCCATCAGGGCTAAATGTCACGCCCCAGACAATATCAGAGTGTCCTTCCAGGCGATTTAACTCTGTGACTCCATAAACTGCCTGTTGCAAGGCGGCGACAACGCGCATTTGAGTTTCTGGAAGAATACCTTGTGAATGTTTGAGTTTTCGCCAAGCCCGCATACTTTCTAGCAAAGCATCAAATTGCTGATTGGAAGTGTAGAGGGCTTCACTAGATGAGGCGATCGCACTAATTTGCAAGTTGGTTTCACTGCGTTCAGCGCGGATTGTTTGCAGTTCTGCGGTTCTTCTTTGGATATCAGCTTGCCACCACAGGGCAGCTATTGTACTACCCATGACGGCTAACAACACCCCCGCAATCCGTGCTTCCCTTAACCGCCTTCGTAAAACTAAATTTAACTGTTCTTGAGATACCTGTTGAGCGACTTCAGCTTGCTTTTTTTCAGACTTGACTTTTGCTAGTTCCGCTACTATGCCGTGATTATTTTTTTGGCGGATAGGTTCTACTAGATAATCATGTACTAATTGGTAGCGATCGCCTGTTTCGTCTCGCCAACGTAATACCAATCCAGAACCCACTAAAATTTCTAAGATTAATTCCCCAGGCGAATAAGGTTCTGTTGTTGGCTCACTATGATTTCTCAGAACTTTCGCCAAATCTATGTCAGTTTTGAGTGGACGTGTCCCTTTTTCGTCTGTTAATTCAAATAATAATTGCCAACTTAAATTTTCATTCTCAGCACCGCAATCTTTAATAACTTCCTCTAACCACCGCCCTACTAATTTTTTGGAACCTCCACACAGGTTGTACTGTTGTAAGGTGGTAATATTCTCTGTCTGTAATTGCGCTCCCACTATTTGCAGTTCAATGGGATGAACTTCTCCTGTCTCTCCTGCTAAATCTTGGACTAATTTGTTGATTAATTCAGCACTCATTTCATAATGAGAGTTTTGTCTGAAGCTGCAAATGATGCCCAAAGCATCTTCAATAGAAAAATTGCCTAAATAATAACGAATATCTTTGTCGAGGATATTTTTATTGATGACACCCAAGTCATATAATTTTTCCTCATTATTTTTGCTAAATCGCTCAAATTCTAATAAACAATGTATATAATCTTCTCTTAAAGAAATAAGAGTTTTAACATAGGGGATATTTAAGCATTCACTGAAAAAACAATAAAAGTTAATTCTTTGATCAGCACTATTCATAAAGAAGAATTCTTCAAACTGATCAAATATGAGAATGATTGTACAATTGCGCTCAACAGCCAAGCGGATTTTTTCTATCAGAATACTGGGCGTAAATTCAATAGCGATGGGAATATCTATTTGGGCAATAGCTTGATTGATCAAGTGACCTAAAGTTGTTAGCCAATCTGTGTATCCAGATATAAAAATTGGTAAAGGAATCCGTTCACCAATCGCTTTTCCTCTGAGAAAGGGTAGTAAACCTGCTTTCAGAAGGGAACTTTTACCCACTCCTGACGGGCCATGAATAACTGTCAGTTTATAATCAGCCCGTGTCAGTCTTTCAATTAATCTATTAATATCTTGCTGTCTACCAGATACAGATATTTCCTGGGCTATTTCTTCAGGAATGGATTCAATTTTTTGTGCAGCTAGTGCTTGATTGATTCTGTAGCGTTGCGGTTGTAACTGACTAGCACCGATGAAAGCGCGAAATCCATATTGATGTTCGATTTGAATTTTTTCTTGCTTGAGTTTAAAGGCTTCTAGATAATCATGACGTTCGATGCAATAAAGCGATCGCAATTCTTCTAAAATTTCTAAATACAATGCAGGCTCATACTGTAATTCACAAACTACCTTCGCCCATTCGAGATTGCTAATGGCTTCTTCCCAATTACCTAAATGCCATTGTGTCTTGGCTAAGATTAATAGATATCTACTTTCTTGGGGCTGAGAAATATCTGTGGCTTTTTCTGCGATCGCTAAGGATGTATTAGCTAATTCATGCGCTAATACCCAATTCGATTCTGTAATCGCTACTGTAGCTAAAAAACTATAATCTTGGGCAATTTGGGCGGCATTACCATATTTTTTATGTAATTTTAAGGCTTTTTGCGCTAGTTCTTTTAGTTCTGTCCAAGCTTGTAAATTTTGCAGAATTTCACAAGCAGCAATAATAAATTTGGCAGTTAAATCTTCCCTTTGTACTTCTGTCAATATCTCCAAACACTGTTGAAACCACGATAAAGCTCTTTGCCAATAACTAGTTTTATTCCCTCTGTGTAAATCTGCCATGCGGCGATAGCAAAGACCTAAATGAAATGATATAGTTGCCTGCCACAATTCATGGACATGATTACACTTCAGAGCATTTAAATCTTTGACCTTCCTTAATTCTTGTTGCCATAAAGCTAAACTTCTTTGATAGTGAGATAAACTACTATTGATTTGGTCGTTAGCATATTTATCTCTGCCAAGGACGAATTCTAAACTAGCTTCTAATCCAGGTTCTAGTTTTACACTGTACAACCGTAGTAAATCATTTCGGGCAGATTCAATTTCGTGGCGATGCTGAGATTTAGGATCTAAATTTAAAGCGGCATTGGAGATGAATTTCTCAGCCCCAGTTTCTAAAATTTTGGCAAATAAAGATTCTGTTTCTTGTCGGATCAAGGCAACTAAATCTTCCTTAGCCATTTCAAATTTAATTGTAGTTGCTGCCCAACTTTTAAAGTCAGGTGCTAATTTAGAAAGCACTGATGCAACTTCATCCTGTAACCACAAAATTAGAGGAAAAGAAAAACTGGCCGCATAGATATCTCTTGCTTGATTAATCCCAATAATTAAATCATCTAGGGCGATAACTGATTCTAAACCAAAAACCATCACGGCTGATGGTAAGGAATCTGTACCCACAGCAGGATGATCTAAAAATAATTCTGATGATATGGTTGTATGTAAGGAGTTAGTAGAAGATGAAAGATAAATTTCTCTGAGATTAATGTCTTGAGTGTGAGAGCGTAACTCGGCAAGCATTTGCTCTCGGAGATGACTATAATTACACCGTACTAAAATTAAAGCGAAGTGACCTTGAGAGAGATTAATAGCTCTAATTAATCTCTGTAGAGAGTTCAAATTATTAGGTGTAATTTCTGTTGTCAACTGATATGATGTGGAAAGCATATTTTTTTTAAAATTATAGATAATGAAAAAAACACAAAATATATTTACTAAATGATATGTCCACGAAAATAGGTATATCAAAAAATAAATTATTTTGCGGAATATTTCTAACTATTTCAAAAACATGATAATTCAAACATTAATAAAGTTTAAACTTATAAGTTTGAACTTTTATTGTTGAATTACTGAAGATATTGTTGGCTTACTTAAGTTGTTGCCAAGCGACGACTTTTTCTGTTTCTGCTAAGGCTGGACTAATGCCAAACCAACGGCCTCTAGGGTCGCGATATTCAAATAAGTACATACTTCTGAGTAAGCTTTGGTAGTCTGATTCACCTTTAACGCTCTGCTGTTGTACGACTTCAAATAATAATTCCCATTGACATTCATCAATAGCTAAAAGCAAATCATCACGATAGTCTTTAATCACAGCTTCTAAGCAGTCTCTAGAAAATGGTGGATCTTGTCTTTGCAAGCAACTGTAAAGTAAACCTAGTAAGTTACGTATGTGTCCACCACTGACGCGACATAAACGATCTAAAGTTTCAGAAGCATCAAATAACTCTGTAATGAATGTTTCTCTTTGCTCAGAGGGGAATTCTGGGAAGGCTCTGGCTAGAACTAATTGACGTAGCAAGGACATTCCTGGGTCATAATCACTACCATCTCTTTGTCGCACTAATACCATCGGTAAAACTTTGGGTGCGATACCTCCACCTAGACGATTTTTTAGTGCTTCGTATTCATTGGAGAAAATTAACGCTAGTGGAATCGTGTAAACTACGTGACATTTAAGCCTTCTGAGTTGTTCGCCTCTATCAATGAAGAGATATTCTGGTTGTGTGCGTCCAGAGGCCATAGGACGCATATCGACTCGATCTAAGTTGTCTACAATGACTACTAGTCCTTTTTGTCCCCGTAACTTCAGCTGTTCGGTAGCTTTTTCTAATATCTCTTCGTTAATTGCTTGCAAAATGCTGTTGGTACGAGGTTCGAGATATTGTCGGAGTTGATTGCGTAGTTGAGTGCTGTCTTTGGTTTTGGCGGTAATTTTCGCAATACCCAAGGAAAATTCGGCTTCTCCAGATAATTCTATGGGTGTTTGTAAAAAATCCCCTATTTCTTTGAATAAATTGGTGAAGTAACCAGCTTTCGGCTTGACTCCGATGGCTTCTAAGCTGACACTAACTTGACGAGCGACACTTAGTAAGATGTCACTGATGTCAATATCTGCCATATCTAAGTCTTGGCTAGACTCAAAATAAACTACATGAAATCCTGCTAATTCTAGCTCTGCTTTGAGGCGTTGTAATTCTGTTGATTTGCCACAGCCTATGTGACCTGTAAATAATTGACAAGTAGGCTCATCAGGAGAAATACGGCTGATGGTACGTTGTAGTTCTTCGACAATCTTGCATCCACGCACATCAGAAAAGTCTATATAGTATTGCCGATCTAATGTTACACCCATGTTTAAGGTGTAACTAGGATTACAGGCTTTATAGAAGCGTGACAGATTTAGTTTATTTCCCATTTTGAAAAGGTAGATGCTATTTTTCGACTTCCTGGATTCTTATTATCGCCAAATTTCAGCCTCTATTTCTATGTATTTATGCGTATTTTATTGTTTATTTGTCATAAAAGTTATAGCTACAAGTTTTGTTCTGACTCGGAAGTAGCTGGCGGTTAACAAGATTTTTCTTACAAAAACATTGACAATAAATGATTGTTTTGTCTAACTAGAAGCTACTTAGCAGATGTTTGATGCCAAAACAAATTAATCAACATTTGCAGTCTCAACTGACTAGAGCGATCGCATCACTCAACCGCGCAGTACCTGCATTTTATAAGGGTTGCTGTAAAGTGTTACTAGCAATCACACTAGTCTTCCAGGGAGCAACTATTTCATGGCAGTATTTATACTGAAGTACATCAATCATCCCCGTCTGATAATCCATTTAGACTGCAATCAACAATGAGGTATGAATGCCTGACATCGTATCTGTTTCTCAGAAAGATTTAGCTCAACGCCGTCAAAAATTCCGCCGACAACGCCGAGTCCAAATTTTGCAAACAATTTGGCGGACTGTTGCTATCAGTGGATTAGCTGGCGGTTTGCTGTGGGTGGCTGTTCAACCCATATGGGTACTAAAAACACCTAAACAAGTATTGATGCGCTCTGGTGAGCAATCACTGTCACCAGAAGCAGTTCAAACACTTCTACCCTTGTCTTATCCCCAATCTTTGTGGCGAATTCAGCCTTCAGTGATTGCTGAATCTTTGAAGAAACAACCAACTATTGCACAAGCAACCGTCAATCGTCGTCTTTTTCCTCCAGGATTAATTATTGAGATAGAAGAAAGAGTTCCCGTAGCTTTAGCACAAAAAACTAAAAATCAAGCAAATAATCAAAAAGAAAATACGGGTTTAATCGACACTAAAGGGATGTGGATACCTTTAGAAAAATACACTCTGATGAATCCGAATGAGACTTTACCTAGTCTCAAAGTGATTGGATTACCGGAACAATACGCCCAATACTGGAGTCAACTATATACTTACGTTAGTCAAAGCTCCGTTAAAATTACGGAAATTGATTGCCAAGATCCCACAAACATCAAGTTGAAAACAGAAATAGGCAATGTTTATCTAGGTGCTTTTAGTCCCCAGTTACCTGAGCAAATTAGTTTACTAAATAGAATTAGAAACTTACCTAAAAAAGTTAATCCGAGTGACATAGAATATATTGACTTGACCAATCCTGAATCACCCTTAGTACATATGATCCAAAAAAAGGCAGATGAATCTGCTAATTCTACTAATCCTTGATGTAGTTAGTCATTCATTGTTCTATAACTGATCTACATATAATCCCTGATCGCGAAATTTCTGGATAAACAACAGTTATAGAACTAAATTATTGACGAAATCGGGAAATATACCCAATTGCGAAACCTATCAACTATATTATTAAGTCAGATCAAAAGTTCTGTATCTGCTATTTGGCAGCTATGTGATCATCTAAAAACCTGACGGATGGATTATTTGTATTTTTATTAAGTGTATGTTGAATTGCCTAGATTTAACCCCTAAAACTAATCATCAGGGGATGACAGCCATTTATTCTCAGTGCTTAATTTTAGTAAATCATCAAAAAAAGCACAGCCTAAAAACCGTACATGATACGGCAATTCAGATTAAAACCAATAAAGTGAATAGTAATATTGATGATCAATCCTTAACAAAGGAAGTGTATCGTCTATGCCAAGGATATACTATGCAAAATCAGCAATGTGGCAAAAATCTTGATGTCTTGTGGAAGTTATACAGATCAATTTTAGGTAAATATAGGTATACTTCTCTAGAATAATTAGCTGTGTGAGCAGCTGCCTTCATTGCTTATCCCATAGCAAAATGCAGCACTGACAATCCTGTGAAGGTGAGCAGTAGAGACAACAATCTAATAGCATTGCCGTAAATTTAGGCAGTGTGTCACTATAGTTGATTTCTAGACAAATAACATCTGCATAAAGTCGTTTATCTACCTTTCTGAATCCAATGACACTTGATAATAACCAAGAGCTTACCTATAAAAACTCCCAATCGTTAGGGCAACCGGGTTTATCTCTAGCCGTTAACTCCTCTAACCCCTTTAATCACTCTGGGCTGAATTTTGGACAAAACCACGACAGCAAGAAGATTATCACAGAAGCTAGCAGAATCGGAGAGATTGTTCCAGGGCGAGTCGCCAATATTAAAGTCATAGGCGTAGGTGGTGGTGGTGGTAATGCGGTTAACCGCATGATTGAATCTGATGTTTCTGGGGTAGAGTTTTGGTCAATTAACACCGATGCTCAAGCTTTAACTCTAGCAGGCGCGCCTAGTCGCTTACAAATTGGACAAAAACTCACACGAGGATTAGGTGCAGGTGGGAATCCTGCTATTGGTCAAAAGGCGGCGGAAGAATCTAGAGATGAAATTGCTACCGCCTTAGAAGGGGCTGATTTAGTGTTTATTACGGCGGGAATGGGAGGCGGTACGGGTACTGGTGCGGCTCCCATTGTTGCAGAAATAGCCAAGGAAATGGGGGCTTTGACTGTGGGTGTGGTGACACGTCCTTTCGTGTTTGAAGGTCGTCGCCGTACTACTCAGGCAGAACAAGGGATTGAAGGACTCAAAAGTCGGGTGGACACATTGATTATTATCCCTAACAATAAACTTTTGGAAGTGATTCCAGAACAAACACCAGTACAAGAAGCTTTCCGCTATGCAGACGATGTATTGCGTCAAGGTGTACAGGGGATTTCCGATATCATTACTATTCCTGGGTTAGTTAACGTAGACTTTGCTGATGTGCGGGCTGTAATGGCTGATGCTGGCTCGGCGTTGATGGGAATTGGTGTGAGTTCTGGAAAATCGAGGGCGAGAGAAGCTGCGATCGCAGCTATTTCTTCACCACTGTTAGAATGCTCTATTGAAGGTGCCAGAGGTGTTGTATTTAACATCACTGGAGGTAGTGATTTAACTCTCCATGAAGTTAACGCCGCCGCCGAAACTATCTATGAAGTAGTTGATCCCAACGCTAATATTATTTTTGGTGCAGTGATTGATGACAGGTTACAAGGTGAGGTGAGAATTACTGTCATCGCCACCGGTTTTACTGGGGAAGTACAAGCAGCACCTCAACAAACTACTGCTAATACACGCGTTACACCAATGGCAAAACGGACTTCTCCCCAGCCACCGCCTACTACCCCTCCCGCCACCACTCCAGAACCTAAAGAAAAAACGGGTTTGGATATTCCTGAATTTCTCCAAAGACGACGACCGACAAAAAACTAGGGGGTTCTTAGATTTGAGATTATTAAAATTTATAGTCTTAGGTCAGGCTGAGTGCTATTGACTACTCTGCCGCAATATATTTTGATTAGCACTCTGCACCAATTGGGAATGGCAAGCATTGATTCTGAGACTGTGCTAGCAGTAAACAGAATCATCCGCACAGTTACAATCTACAAGACAGGCGCAGTTGTGTATCTACCTTTTTGATGTGTATAACTCACAGTAGAAAATTAATGCAAAATTCAACATCAATCAAAAAATTTAGATTGATGTTGAATCTTGATTGATCAAGGTGAAGTACAGCTTTTGCAACACCAAAGGTAGATCAAGTCAAAAGCATAAGCATAAATGTCAATTATTTTAGTTTTTTATTTTTCCAAAGTTTCTGCAATCCATTGAATGACTTGCTGTCCTAGTCGAGTACCATCAAGTCTGTCGATTTCGCGTACTCCGGTAGGACTAGTGACATTGACTTCTGTTAAGTAACCACCAATCACATCAATACCGACAAAAATTAAGCCGTCTTGGCGTAACTTATTAGCCACTTGCTGACAAATGTCATACTCCCTGGGAGTAATTGCTGTGGATGCGACTGTACCACCAGTTGCCATATTATTGCGAAAATCGTTACCACTCGATAATCGATTGAGTGCGCCAATAGGCTCTCCATTCAGCAGAATAATCCGCTTATCGCCGTCTTTCGCTTCAGGAAGATAGGTTTGTACCATGACAGCTAATCGCCCCTGTTGGGTGCTGAGTTCGACAATGGAGTTAAAATTGCGATCGCCTGATTGTAAAAATAAAATTCCTTCCCCAGCTTTGTTACCCAATGGTTTAAGAATTGCTGCGCCTTTTGCTTCCACAAATTGCCGAATGAACTGCTTATCAGCACTCACAATAGTTTCGGGAATAGCATTGGTAAACTGGAGAGCATACATTTTTTCGTTGGCACTGCGGATACCACTGGGATTATTAATTACCAAAGTTTTAGTTTGGTCAATGTAATCCAAAATGTAGGTAGCGTAAAGGTAAGGATCATTTACCGGTGGATCTGTCCGCATAAATACAGCATCCATCGTTTCTAGAGAGATCAAAGAACGCTGGCCTAACTTATACCAAGGATTTGCTGCTATCCAGCGTCCTTCTACCAACTGGATGGGAACTAATTCCACCTGCTGCAAAATCGCCCAAGCTTTGCTTTCTACTACACTCAGCCAATTGGCTTGAGTTACCCAGACTTCATGACCTAAAATTTGTGCTGCTTCCATCAATGCAACACTGGTATCATGACAAGCGTCAAGCTGATGGATGGGGTCAATAATAAAAGCCAGTTTCACACTTTTTGCCTCAATTGCCAGAACATTCCCAGGATATTTAATTTACATTATCTTTTGATGATCTGATTGATTGACGATTTTGGGTAGTGGAAAAGTCCCATCTCCAGTAAAATCTGATTATTCTGCTAGTAGCTCATCTAGCTTACCTTTAGCCTCTAAAGCGTGGATATCATCACAACCACCTACATGGCGATCGTTGATAAAAATTTGTGGTAAGGAACGTCTACCATTGGCTCTTTCAGACATCTGATCTCTTGCTGCTTCGTCGCCATCAATACCGTATTCGATAAAGTCAACACCCTTACGCTTCAGCAAACTTTTGGCGCGGATGCAGAATGGACAAGTCGCCCAAGTGTAAATTTCTACCTTAGCAGCCATAAAATCCTCAATTTTATTTCACACTTTTTAATTCTAGAACTTAATTCTAGAACTTTTTTATCTGTTCTAGTGACTGTAGCCTTTTTTGGTAATCAAAACGTATATTTACATAAATCTGGGAATTGAGGCTGTTATTAATATCATTGGTTATACCAATTCACGAAAATTTTGAAACAGATCCAAGTCCGAAAACCCTCAAAAAAATAGGTTCAGAAGTGTTTTTAAACTTCTGAACCCATATCTCAACTAGTTTGAAAATTGAACAGTGTTATTTACTCTTGCGAGTCATCGTCCTGCTTTTTCTTTGTCAGCCTTAAAGCACTTAAACCAAATAGACTTAGAGCTGCGATCGTACCAGGCTCAGGTACTTTCCTTGGTGGAGGAGCAGGTGGTTGATAGTAAGTCGTTGAAGGAGGTGTAAGTGTAGGAGTTGGAGTTGGTGTTGGTGTTGGGGTTGGTGTTGGGGTTGGTGTTGGGGTTGGGGTTGGAGTCGGAGTTGGTGTAGGAGTCGGTGTTGGGGTTGGGGTTGGAGTCGGGGTTGGTGTTGGGGTTGGGGTTGGAGTCGGTGTTGGAGTCGGTGTTGGTGTTGGGGTTGGTGTTGGGGTTGGGGTTGGAGTCGGGGTTGGAGTTGGTGTTGGAGTTGGGGTTGGAGTTGGTGTCGGTGTTGGGGTTGGAGTTGGAGTCGGTGTTGGGGTTGGAGTTGGAGTCGGTGTTGGGGTTGGGGTTGGTGTTGGGGGTTTGAGATTTATGAAAGATTCACTACCACTATTAACCGTACCTATTGATTGAACATGTAAACCTATACTCAAACTTCCATTTGTTAAACTTTTAACGATGTCATCAAAAATTACATCACAGTCCAAATCAAACAGCACACTAACCCATTCCCCAGGATTCACACCATTATTGGAAACTCCTCCCCCCTTTGAGTTTGCCGTTACGGCAAATTCAGGGGTAAAGTTATCATCCTTTCCTCCTGGTAATGTGCCAACACTTTTTACATACGTACCAACCTGGCTTTGATATCCACCAGTGTTCTTTGTATATCCACTAAAGTCCACGCCACTGCCGCTATCGGTAATTGATCTGATACCTTTTAACAGGTTTTGTGTTTGGTCAAAATAAATTTGGGTGATGGAAGAGGCTGCTGCACCAATATTGCTGAACTTGAATAGAACCTGGTCTGATTTACTGCCCTTAGTCACATCTAAAAATAGTTGACTTTCACCTATTGCAACGTTAGCAAGATTATTGGTGGTGATGTTATCAAATTTAAGACGTACGGTAGTGGCTGAAGTAGTTGTCGAGGTGCTTGAAGAAGTGCCGCCAATGGTAGCGGCATATGCAGGAGTAACCTTCGCTGAACCTATCACAGCGAAGGTGATGATACCGACTGCTATATAGCTTAATTTTGAGTTTAAATATTTTGACATCTTCGCTGCTTCTTTTAGAATGACGCTGAAATTAACAAAACACTTGCAGATTTCTTAGAAAATTCTCAATACAATTTGGCATAAACCAAAGATTTTTGGAAGTTTTAGCACTCCGCTTTATCAAAGTTTTAATGGCTAATAAAAAAGCCAATAATATGGCATTAAACACAGCTATCTAATGTTTTAATTTCTCTGCCAAACCAAGAAAAAATACTGATGTTTTTGCGCCGATTGAATCTATTTTAAAATTTTTTATCAGTTGATTCTACATAACAGACTTTTGATTTATATATTTAAAGTAATTTAAATATGAATTTGCGTTAAATATAGAAAAAACACGTAGATTTTCAATCAACATTCAAGAAAATATTTATGTAAATCTAACAAATTACTAAATCAAACATCATTTTTGATCCATCTTGCATAAATCTTTTTTTGCTGCACACATTAGAAATACGCACAGTAGAAGCAACTACAAGGCAAAAACGCAACGCAAAGAAAGACGCTAGCGGCGTGTCTAGACTAAAATGTTGTAAAAAAATTGTAAGGTTGGGTTGATGTAAGGAAACCCAACACCAACATCTATGTTGAGTCTTCGAGATTTATGTTGGGTTTCGCTTTGCTCAATCTAACCTACATTTAATACACTTTAGGCTTGTCAAGTCGCTAGAATTTAATGCGATTCAGCTAGTGAAATTTAAACGTCGAAAATCCTCATAAGTTCCCATTTTTAAAAGAGACTTTATAGCGATTTTATTTTCAGTATTATTTCTGATTTCAGACTAAAGATTTTATATAGTGATACAGTTCAGTTAAGGCTAAAATTTGGGAAGTTCGTAGTAAGGACTTCAGTCCTTATTAGAGGACTAAAGTCCTTACTACAAACCTTGAATTATCTACACCATTCTACTTAGTAGTCAGTATTTATGCTTTTTAATATCAACGATGAACCCAACCGTTGACAGTAAAACGACTATCAGCAAAATCTTGAGATGGGCAACTTACAGGTAGAACTTCGTGCATATATCGGCTGAGGAAAAAGACGATGCTGTTATTACGAGGTTCAACAGTTTTGTAAGACTCAGCTTGCACATAGTAGTTATTTTCAATCTTACTATCGTAGATTAATAGTTCTCCACCCGAAAATCGTTTTGGTTCTTGGTAAAAGTAATAAACATATGTTAGTTCTCTTTTAGCAGTATCTGGACTGCCATTGTCGTTATGAATTTTGTAATAATTGCCGTCATTATGTGCTGTGATTTGACCTTCTATTTGAGATATATTAAAAGATGGTATGTTTAACTTGCTTGTAATGTCGGGAACTATATTTTTAATTTTATTGATGATTAATTCATGAAATTCAGGAAATGAGTAAAGTACCATTGATCGCCGATAGTTTTCATCACTAGTAGAAGTGCTAGTAGGAATAAAATGAGATTTTCTAGCTAATACGTACTGAATTAGCTGTTCATGCTCACTTGATGATAGGAAATTATCTATTTGGATGTAATGAGAATTTAAAATATTAGAATCTATAGAGTTATTATTGTTAGTATTGTCTACTTGTTGTAGCCAAACAGGAGGTTCTGTTACTACACCAACCAGTTGATCACTAGAGAAACATAAGACTGCATGACCTTCGTTAATAGGAATTTGGAATAATTTTGAACTAGCTGATTCTTGTTTATAAGCACGAGCAGCTATTATTGTTAAGAGGCTATGGAGGATAGTTGTATCTGAATTTAAGTAAACAGTATACTGATGTCCTCCAGCTAAAAGAAGTTGGACTTTGATATTTTGAGATGCTGATGGCTGCAAATTCTGTTGTATAGACATTTGACTTGGTATTTTTTGATAGTTAAGATTGTGGTTAAAAGAAAACAAAAATACTGATTTTGGCGTTAATTTGGTAGTGTATTTGACATATTTACTAATGTCATAGTTTTAGCACGCCTGTCTTGGGATGATATCAAGTAAATGTTGTTTAAATCATCCACGCAGCTTGGAAAAAATCGTATTCGCATAACATAGCGTAGCGATATGTGGTGTGAGTTGAATTGTCAGCTTTGGCGTAATTATTGACGACATTTTCTAATTGCTGTGCCAATGGAGCGAAGTCTGCACTGCTGTAAGTCTCAATCCAGTTAGTATATCTATGATTGGGAATACCATTGCTGGCTAATTGTTCTCCTAAATAAGCATACAGTCGCATACAAGGAGACATAGCTGCCGCAGTTAACCCTACATCTGCACTCCAAGCTGTGGCTAGTAAAAAGTCAGTGTAGCGACGGGTAGCCATTCCAGGTTCTACAGTGGTTAAATCAACACCCCATTGATGAGCATAATTTTGATGCAGTTGTAGTTCTGCTAAAACTCCTCCAGCTAAGGCGTGAAATGTTGCAAAACCATGCCAGTTTGGTGCTTTAGCCGCCGCCACACTATAAGCACGAGCGAAAGATTCTAGAAAAAATGCGTCTTGTCCTACATAGTAAGCAAATTTGTGCTGTGCTAACGAACCGTCACCAATACCTTGGACGAAGGGATGTTGTAGACAGGCTTGTGCTAAGTCTTGATTTGCTTCCCATAATTGAGTAGATAGGGTCATTAGTTGTTAGTCATTAGTTGTTAGTCATTAGTCATTAGTCATTAGTCATTAGTCATTAGTTATTAGTCGTTAGTCGTGAGTTTGGTGTCAGCATTTAGAAGGGTAGGAATTGTAGTAATACTGAACCAAGGCTACCTATGAAGTCAGTCAAGGTGGGTTTACCTGCGGTGACTTTTTCTGTGTAGGGGGTTTGCACTTCTTTGATAAAGGCTTGTGATGTTTGGATTCCGGTGGTGTTTTGCTGGCTGGTAAAGAGTTTTTCTGCTGTTTGAGCGTCTTGAAATGCTCCTTCTCTGTCTAACATTTGATATTTGGCGACACCACGAGCTAAGTATGCACCTGCGTATTCTGGTTTGATGGCGATCGCTTGATTAAAATAAGTAATAGCTTGACGTTGATTACCTTTTTGACCTTCTGCTACTCCTAACGCATAAAATTCATCGGCGGTAGCAATTTGTAATGGTATCCCGACAGCTCCTTGAAAGTTAGCACCAGTTACGTAAGCACCAGTAAATTCTGTATTTCCTAGATAGCTACTCCGCAAGTCTGCATTTGCTAGATTTGCACCACCTAGTTTTGCTGCATTTAAGTTAGCACCAAATAAACCTGCACCACTCAAATTTGCACCCCGTAAGTCCGCACTGCTTAAGTTAGCACGGCTAAGATTAGCACCTGTCAGGTTAGCACCACTAAGGTTTGCTCCTGATAAATCTGCCATCACTAAACTTGCATTAGATAGGTCACAATTTTGACATTGCTTAGTCGCTATTAGCTGTTTTAAATGTTCAGGATTGACTGCTTGAGCCGTATTAGTCAGGCTAAGGGTAGTTAATAATACGGATGTGGCTAAAATTATATTTTTCATATTGGTTGAGCAAACGTTTTCTTCGGCACTCAAATCAACTAAGACAAATTTATACTTGAGCTTATGATAAGCGTATCCTCAGAAAATTGCCCTCAGTGAACCAACGAAACTGAGTATTAAAGGGTATAGGGATGTAGGGAAAGATATCTTTCCCTTTGGGGATGGGAACTTGCTTGATTTTGAGTTAGACAAATCGTTGAGCAAATTCATACATTAAATCAACTCTACCTTTTCTCAGCATTGCTGGATCTAGTCTTTCAGTGGTGTTACAAGTCATTAATACTACTAATCGCTGCTTGCTGTGAATTCCTGTGTCGTCAATCACGCTTTGATATAAGGTTCCATCCAATAGACTCAAAATGTGTTCTGTTTTGTTGTTATATTGGGCTACTTCGGACGCACGATTTTGCGCTAGGTTGTCAGCTTCATTAATAATGATGCAAATTCGCTCTAAATATGTGGGTGGAACAAAGTTAGCGATCGCATCATGATCCAAAATAAAAATGACGAATCCTAACGGTACAAGAATTTCTTGTGCTACTGCTTGTGTCCAAGCTGTTTTTCCCGTACCTGGTTCGCCATGAACTACCACCGCTAGCTGCTTTTGATTGAGGATGGCTTGCTGGACTGTATCTGTGAAGCTTTGAATATCTGTAGGGAAAGTGCGAATGGGGAATTGGCTGTGAACCTTACCCACACGGCTTTGATAACCACTCAACATCACGGCTAGGTCATATGTGGCTTTGTTGATGAGTGGCGACATATCTCTAGACATGAGGGTATATTGTCGCCGTCCGCGATCGTAAGCTTCAATTTGTAGCCACACATCCTGCTGTGACCAATAAGCATATACTGTATTGACCACATCTATTCTTTCCCAGTTCACAAATTTTTCTACAGGATAATAAAAATCTCTTTCTAGATAATGCTGAGTAATGATATCAGGCCGACCTAAGACGTTTAAAACACGTAAAACTGTGATTTCTTGTAGGCGATTTAACACATAGTCAATGGGAATACTATTGCGACTCACAAATTGCAATATAGGAGTTTCCGTATTTAAGACATCTTTGTAACGATAATCTGGGGATTGTGGTTCTGGTGTAATATAGTGCCAAAACTTTTCTATTTCGTAGCGAGTATTTTCTGAGGCTAAACTTAAGATATTTGCCCACCATGTATAATTATTTCTACCTAGAATTTCCGCCATCCCACTTGCTAAATTCAAGGTTTTCTGCGTCAATTCTTTGGTGTCTTGATTAAAAAGTTCCCATAAAAATTGCCAATTTATTTCTCGTTGTAATGGTCGCCAGCCACTAGCCAGTAAGCTTTGGCGGTTTTGATTTTTTGGTGTACTATCGTAGCGGCTAAAATATTCAAATTCCATATCTTATATTTACTTAAAGGTAGTAGTCTATAAACAAATTATGAGAGGTGATAGAATCTCGATTTTTTGAAGAATTCGGGTATATCAGCAATCGTAGCCTGTCAAACTCTCTCAAGTAGAGTAGTAATCATTTAGTCAATATTCAACATCTATTTCTTGCAAATCTGGATTTACCCAGTTTTGCCTAGCATTCCCAGACATGATTAATTCTTTACTATAGTAGTCAAATATTAAATATTTGTTACCATAATGATGAATCAATTGATTAGTCATGGTTAATAACCTAGTATTAATGTGAATCTGTTTTAAATATCTACTCACTAGATAGATCCAAAATAACGTCATAGTTTCATGATAACCACGATTATTTGTGGTGGGAATATTCAGAGATTTATTATATTTTTTTATACCCTCACGAATTAAGTGGATAGCTTCTGCTTGCGGATAATGGGTAAGATACCATAGAGCAACAGTTAAATGGGCATGATGATCCCAATGGTGACAGGGTAAGGTGCAGTTGTGGAAAGATTCAATAATATATACGATTTCCTCAACTGTTTGATATTTATCTTTCATTGATGATATGGAATTGAAGATTATGCTGCTTACTAACTTTGGTATGGAGTATGACCACTAACGAATTTATGAATTTTAGCTAATAAATAATATTTGTTATGGCAGTCCTATAGGATTTCTAGTTGATTTTTGAGCAGATACGTTGTCATCAATGATTGAAGACTGCTATGTTTAGCTGCAAATATATTATATACTACAAATACTACACAAATAAGAACTATATATATTTTTACAAATTGTTATATTTAATTAAATAAATCTCAATTATTTAATACACAACCATTCAGAAAATTTGTTTACAAAACTGTATATTTTAGGTTACTGAGAGAATTTAAACCAGAGATTATACGGTCTTACAAGAAAAGATATATTAAGCTATTATGAATCTATGCAAAAAATATTCCGTAATGTTGCTGATAATCAGCAAATGTATGATATTTGTGTAGGAATTATTTTTCTCCAGAGAAAACTTTCCGTTAATGAGGATTTCTGGCGTATTCAGAGGGAAATATCCGCTATCTTAAATCGACTTTTTGCAGTGTGAATCGTTTAATTTTTACTAATAAGAGACTTTATCTGTGTATAGGAATCGTGAACGTAAATTTTCGTGGAATCTTCTAAAATGTATCTGGCACAATCATTCATGAGTGAGCATAAGCAGCATAACCCTCAGCAGCCGTTAATTTTAGCAGTGGAAGACCACGATGACAGTCTACTACTGATTAGTTATGCTCTGGAATCACTTGGCTGTAGATTTATTTGTCAAAAAGATAGTGCAACTACTTTACTAGTAGCTAAAGAGTATCAGCCAGACTTAATTATGTTGGATATTTTGTTACCCAGTATTAATGGAATTGATGTGATGGGGTACTTAAAACAAGAACCCCTCACTTGCAAAATTCCTGTGGTTGCTGTCACCGCTTTAGCGGATAGAGAGGATCAAGAACGGATTATGCAGGCAGGATTTGCGGGATATCTGTGCAAACCCTACATGATAGAAGAGTTAGAGTTAGTAATTCGCCGATTACTCTGGAGTAAATTTAAGTTTTTCTCCCCCTATCAGTTATGTCAAGAATAGGGAATAGGGAACAGGATCAAGGGTGAGTTATTGGCTATAGATTAATCTACTTTTTGGGTAGTTGGATTGTGAATGTACTACCCCGGCCGAGTTCGGATGTTAGTCCGATTTTACCTTGATGGGCTTCAACAATACGGCTAGATAAGTGTAATCCTAAGCCGCTACCTGATCTTTTATTTCTACCTTGGCGAAATCGCTCGAAAATAGTAACTTGGTCTTCAGGCGCAATTCCATAACCTGTATCTGCTACTGCGATATTTACCCAGTGCTGATTAGTTTCCCAAATTTTAATGCTTACGCCGCCTGTGTCGGTGAATTTGATGGCGTTACCTACTAAATTATGTAGAACGCGCCTTAACTCTAAAGCATCACCCATGACGAAAGCAGGGTTTTCTCCTGAAGTGTCTAGTTGACTGGTATCGAGTTTGAGACTGATATGTTTTTCATCAGCTAACGGATTGAGTTCGCTGACTACTTCGGTGGCGATTTCTGGTAAGTTGCAGCTTTCATAGTTTAAGGTTTTTTTACCTGCCTCAAAGCGATAGACTTCTAGGAGGGTATTAACCATTTGCATGAGATTTTTATTACTGCGAATCATCACAGCGATCGCTTGTTTCATTTCGGGGGAAATTTTGCAAAAGGTTTCTTGTTCAAATAACCCCAGCATTCGATCAGCTGCTACTAAGGGTGTGCGTAAATCGTGAGTCAGACGAGATACAAAGTCTTCCCGTTGACGCGCCATTTTGCGTTGTTCGTCTAGACTGTGCTTGAGACGGAGAAGCGATCGCACTCTAGCTAAAAGTTCATCTGTATCAAATGGTTTGCGAATAAAATCATCAGCACCAGCATCTAAACCTTCTACCACACTAGATTCGTGAAAAGCCGTAATTAACAAAATCGGTATGTAGTTGAGATGGGGATTATTGCGAATGCGTCGAGTTACTTCATAACCATCCATTCCTGGCATCATCACATCTAAGAGAATTAAATCAGGTGGAGATTGAGCGATTTTTGCTAAGGCTGAAATCCCATCTGAGACTAAATCAATCTCATAGCCTTCACTTTCCAGAATTGTCTGAACTAAAATGAGATTATCTCTAGTATCATCAACAGCTAAAATGCGATCAGTTTGAGAGTTTTCCACAACAGACATGATAATCAACTGGTTAAGAATTTTTTTTGTTTAAGAAATTTTTTAAACCTTTTCGCAATTTTCAGACTAAGGTGGCAGAAATTCTAAGTGCGCGATTCTGAATTCTGATTTCTGCTTTTCTGCACCGTAGATAAAATTCCTGAACCATCAAATTGTACACCTTCAGAGGTTTTATTTGTGGTAGATAATGATATTTGTCTTGGTAGTTCTATTTTGAACATTGAACCTACTCCTATTTGACTTTCCAGAAAAATTTTACCTCCCATCATTTGTACTAGAGAGTTGATAATAGCTAAACCCAAACCTGTCCCTGGATATTTGCGGGTAATAGTTTGATCAAGCTGTCGAAAAGCTTCAAAAATATGCTGAAAATCTTGGGATGATATACCTATACCTGTATCGCGAACTGCGATCGCGATGCGATTTTCTTGTAGGTTTTTTACTTCCACCCAAATACTACCAGACTCAGTAAACTTAATCGCATTAGATAATAAGTTCAATAATATCTGTTTGACTCTGATGGGGTCATTGAACACTACAGGGTTATCTATATTGATTTTGACTATCAAAGATAACTTTTTTGTCTCTGCTAGAGAACGCACTTCACCAACTACTTTTTTAGTCAAGTTAGCTAAATCAAAAAATTCTGGTTGTAGAGCTAATCTTCCTTCCTCTAATTTAGCAAAATCGAGGACTTCATTCACCAGCAGTAGTAAATGCTTACCATTATTGAGGATACGTTCTACCATATCTGCTTGTTGGTATGTGAGTTTACCAAATTTAGGGCGCAATAGGATTTGAGCAAACCCGATAATAGCATTCATGGGGGTTCGCAACTCATGAGACATGGTAGCTAAAAACTGTGATTTTAGCTGAGAAACTTCTAGCAGTTTTAAATTTTGTAGCTGTATTTGTTGTCTTTGCTTTTCTAGTTCTTGATTTTTCCGTAGTAGTTGTTCATGACTTTCCTTGAGTTTTTGATGTGCGGAAGCTGCTTGCATTTCCACTTGGTGGATGCGGATTGCATGGCGCAAAACCTGAGTTAATGTTGCTGAAGATAATCTAGATTTATCAAGATAATCTGTAGCACCTGATTGCATTAATTCAACGGCGATTTGTGCATCTCCTTGTTCTGTGATGACTACTATAGGTACTTTAATTTCCGCATCACGGAGCTTTTTAATTAAGCTTATACTATCTTGGTCTGGTAAGCGAGCATTCAAAAAAATGCAGTCAAAAGTAGTATTTCTTAAGATAGATATAGTGGTTTTGGCATCACTTACCTCAGACATTTCTATGTTTACGCCTGCTTGGGTGAGAGCTAAATAAACTGTTTGGCGGTCTAATTCATCATCGTCGGCGACCAAAATTCTCAACGTTTCGTTCATTGGTCTTGATTTTCGCTGTTAAATACAGGGTGGTATCAAACATATCTGGTGTAAAGGATCAAACTAAATGATGTTAAATGTTGAGTTGGTTGTTTCCACAAAATGCTAAATTTTAGACTTCAGATGAGACTATTTAAACTGAAAACCAATTCTGAATCTAAATTAGAGTCAGTTTAATAACTAAAGGTATTAGGTTCTATTTTTTTGCTACAATTGTATGAACATACTTCAAGATATAAATTTCCCAGTTAGCTATTTTATTTCATGTTTAACTACCCGTGAGTAAACGATACTCTCTTAATTAAGAGTAAATAACTGCCAAAAAAAGCTAGCAGCATTACCAAGTAAAATAAAATACTTTATTAAACTTAATTACAATTCTAAAAGAATGAGTGAAGACCCGTCCTCACCCATTGGTGAGAGTTGGGAAGGAACATTATTTACCGTTGGTTTGAGCCGTTTCAAGGTCGCGATCGCTTGTATTGGAGTCAGGAAACGCCTCTTGTGTAAAAATTCCGCCACAGCTAAATCTGATGATACCTTTGAGACTCAGATCCATGAGTGGTGATCGTCACATCTACGCCTGTATTGATGATGCGATCGCTAGCTATGAAAGTTGACAAAATTCACAATTAACGATAGATGGAGGCTCCGTAGATCCCAAAGTCAGATCATCTGTCAAGGTCAAATTGTGGTATTCATCCAGCCTGCGCTAGACTAGAAGAGCATAATATTAGCCAAAAAGGTAGTTTAATTTAGTTAGAATTTTGCTTCACCCATTAAAATAATTATTTTCACCTCCTCTCAGGATGACTGAGCAATCAATTCATCACATTCAGTCAAAAATTAATATATCCCTAGCAGGATTTTTAGCTCAGTTCAGACTCAAAAGACATCACAGTGATTATTTCTATCGGTGGATGCAAACCTATGCAAATAACATCTATCTTTGGTTTGGAAAACTCATAAAAAGCAAATTAAAAACAACTAAAACAATTTAATTTGTCAGTTTAGTTTGTCAGTTGTAGAGGGAGAAGAGTGGGTGAAGCAATGAACGATATCAGCATTATTTTAATTGAAGACCATGACCTGACAAGGATGGGGCTAAGAGCTGCATTGCAGTCCCACGGCGGATTGAAAGTAATTGGTGAAGCTGCTAATGCTACCCAAGGACTAAAACTTTTGGAAACAGCCAAGCCAGATGTTGCGGTGGTAGACATTGGCTTACCCGACATGGATGGAATCGAACTCACCCGTAAGTTTAAACGCTATCAAGCCGAAAGTGGACAAACAAACACGAAAATTTTGATCCTGACAATGGATCACACAGAGGATGCGGTGCTAGCAGCCTTCGCAGCAGGTGCAGACTCTTATTACATGAAAGAGACGAGTATCAGTAAGTTGACAGAGGCGATACAAGCTACCTTCGCCGGCAACTCTTGGATTGATCCAGCGATCGCGAATGTAGTATTACAGAAAATGCGGCAAGGTATCCCTGTAGAAACTCAATCCGCAGATAAGCCAAAAACAGTCAAAATTGAAGCCTTACCTTCAGAATACGAGCAAGTTTTAGAAACATACCCCCTCACCCAAAGAGAGTTAGAAATTCTAGAATTAATCGTTGCTGGTTGCAGTAACGGACAAATTGCTGAGAAACTTTATATTACCGTCGGCACAGTTAAAACCCACGTCCGTAATATTCTTAACAAACTCTGTGCTGATGACCGTACCCAGGCGGCTGTACGTGCTTTGCGTTCCGGTTTGGTGGCATAATTACTAATCCGTAATTCGTAATTCGTAATTCGTAATTTATTGAGTAATTACACCCCTATACCCCAATACGGTTCAGTTAAGGTGGTGAGAGTTAATTTCTCAATTTTTGCTCTGCCTATGAGACAATGAGCAAGATTTGGGGGATTCTCCCCCAAGCCCCCGATTGGGGGACGGTTGCGTCCCCCAAACCCCCTCCAAAATCATTTTTTCGTTTTTTGTTGAGTGATCATTTGCTCCCTTGGTTGAAATTTATTTTTCTTATCTGAACCGTATTGCCCTATACCCAAGTATGGGATAAAAATTTAGGATTACGAATTACTTAGAGGCTTACCTGTGAGAATAAAAGCTGACCAATAATAAGGGTGGGAGTATAGCTTTTTATCCCCATCCATTTTACTGATTCTATAAAGCTGTGTGGCTAAATAGGCGCGTAATTTCAATTCTTCTGGATGTAATTGATTGAGTAAGTCTTCATACCATTGTTGTAACTCTAAGGCTGTTAATTCTCGTAGCCATTGGGTGGCTGTGTTTAAGGCTTGATCAGGCGATCGCACCAACTTTAGCTGGCGGTAAAATTCTATAATTACTAACGCACTAGCTGATGATTCTACAGTCCATAGGCTACTCAAGATATGCGGTACACCCCCACTTAAAAATCCGTTCACTAAACTGACATATTCACTAGTAATGGTTTGGTGACTAGTAAATGTCGTCTCACAGCTAGAAAGGGTGACTAAATTATAAGTAGCTAAATTACCTTGGATGATTTCGGCTAAAGTCAGTTTATCTTCACCCGTGAGTGCTAATGCTGAGGCAGTAGGTTCAGTTATGTAATTAATTACCTGTCCGGCAAAGTGGAAAAGACTATACTGATTAAAATAACGATCAAATAAATTATTTTCAACATTCTCTTTAGTTGCTGCTTGTGCCTGGATGCGTTGGGGATTATTAAACATTTGGCTCACAATTTCTGCTTCCAGATTGGCAAATTTAAAGCTTGAATGATAACTATTGATAGGATATTCAATACTTAATAATGCTTGTTCTGTTAAATCCCCCATATTGGCATTCCGCAGAGATAACCCTGTTTGAATGCTAGGTAAATAAGTAACGCTTAAGTTTAATTCGGGACTATATTCTCCAGCCTCATTCATCTGGAATAAGACATGAAGTGGCAATCTTTGTAAATCTCGATGCGGCACTAAAATTAATTGCTGGATATCTTCCAGTTCTTGAGTGATGGTATCAATTTCTAGAATATCTTTTAATTGTTGTAATTTTGCCTCCATTTCTAATCGCCAAGGATGATTATTTCTACTAGTTTCATCTTGGGCTTGGAGGCGATATTCTTGATAATCTCGCTGCCAACTTTCTAACCAATTTTCAAAAGCAATTAGTCGTCTTGTGGCTTCCGGTAAAGATACATCTTGCAGTGATATACCGGTTTTCTCGGCATCTTGCATGGGTGTAAAGACCAGAATTGGTGACGGGGCTTGGTCTTTAATGATAAATGTATGTATGGCTGCGGGGCTAAAATGCCAGTAAATAATGGCGGTATGGGGATTGAGTAATGTTTGGGTGGCGCGATAATTGAGGCAGGAAATATCTGTATTTCTGGTAAACAACAGCCTATTTAAACAAGCATTTTTGTGATATTCGGCAAGTTCCCATGCTTCTACTAAATCACCGTACTCTACAGTCACATCAACTGTCATTTGCTCTATACCAGCAAATTTGAGGGCTAACTGTTGTTTACTTTCTTCAGTACGATTGCTATCACTGAGCAATTGTTGTAATAAGTTAGTAGCACGTTGTAATAAATCTTGTGCTTGAGCTAATTGTCCTAGTCCTAACAGTGTTTTAATCAGAGATTGTAGAACTTCTAAATGCCACTGGGGGAAATCTTGATATGTAAGAGTTAATAGTGCTTGATTATACTCAGTTACAGCTTTGCGCCAGGAGTTGCGCGATGTCTGCTGTTTTTTACCTTGTTCGTAGTAAGTATTACCGATCGCTAGATGTAGTCTACCCCAGCCTTCAGGGTGGGTGTCAGCGCGGACTTGTTTTAAACCTTCTTCATAACTGGCGATTTTACCTGCGTAACTACCCTGATTTAAGCCAGGATGATTTAAAGCAATAGTAGTTAAGAGATTTAAATTATCAGTATCAATTTGACCTACGGCCGTACCTCGACCAATCCAGGCTTCCCAATAGTCGAGTTTAATTTTTAAGGCGTTGTCGTAGGCGGATATGGCCTCTAAATACCGTTCCAAATAAAATAAGGCAACGGCTTGATTGTACCAAGCCAGGTGAAAATCTGGCTTAATAGCGATCGCCTGACTATAGGAGGCGATCGCTTCTTCTTTGCGACCTAAGTTGTCTAAAGCGATACCCCTATTATACCAAGCTAAGTAGAAATCCGGTTGAATAGCTAAAGCTTTATCCCAAGCCGCGATCGCCTCTGGCCATTGTTTTAAATTAAATAAGACAACACCTCGGTCAATCCAAGCCTCATGGAAATCTGGTTGAATTTCTAAGGCGTTGTCATAGGAAGCGATCGCCGCTTGATGTTGTTCATCGATACTTAAAGCAATACCTCGGTAATACCAGTTTTCTGCGTCTTGGGGTTCTAATTGCAGTGCTTGCTCATAACTAGCTATAGCTTCGGGAATTTGCCCTAATTTTAATTCTGCCCAAGCTTTACTAGCCCAAACTTCTGAGTTATCCGCATGAATATGAATGGCTTCTTGAAACGAGGCGATCGCTTCTTCAAATAATCCTAATTGTCCCAGAGTGCCGCCCCGATTGTACCAAGCTTTGTAATAATCAGACTTGAGTTGAATGGCTTGGTCATAGGAGGCGAGTGCTTCCGTAAATCTTTCTAAGTGAAATAACGTTAAACCCCGATTAAACCAATACTCATGAGAATGGGGATTAAGTTGAATCGCTTGTTCATAGGACGCGATCGCGGCTGTTAAATCACCACTTTTTGCTTGCTGCAAACCTTGATAAAACAACGCTTGCGCCTGCACCACGCTGGAAAATTCACCTTTAATAGCCGGAAGTTGTTGCGGTTGCACAGCAAGATTAGCCGCTAACTGCTGAACTAAACTAGCACTTTGATCCAGCCGCACTAACAATTCATCTATCGTATAGGCAACATTCGACTCTAAATTATCTATCGACTGCTCCCATCCACCTTGATTCGCTAAAACTACTGCTCCGATATCTAAGGCTGATGTATCAAATACCACTTCACTTAAGCTAGTGATGGTATCTGCTTGATCTGGCATAATTTCCACCGGAGTAGTGACAATCACTGCTTCCGAGTGATCATCCCAACTCAATTCAGCCAAGTTTTCGATAGTTGTCGCCACCAGAGACTCAATTGGTGCGACAAACTCAATTTCTTGGGGCTGTTCTTGCCAAATTAATTCTTGTGGATTTCCTGAGTCACCGTCTGTAAATGTTTCTGTCTCTAATTGCGGACTACTGGCGAAAAATTGGCCTTCCTCATCACTAGTAGATGCAAGTTCTGGTTCTTCCGACTCCCATAACAGATCACCGAAATTGCGAATCAACTCCTGTCCTGGGGAATCTAGGGCTGGATCAGTAACATCATCGGCAGAATCTGATATTTCTGGCTCTTGCTCCTCCAAAGACAAATCATCAGCATCCTTATTTAACAACTGGACACCAATTTCATAAGCTAGTTCACCGACCTTACCGATATCCAACTCACCTAATTGGATCATTTGCGTAGCTACCAGATGATTAGGTGCAGGCGAAAGAAGCAACTTTTCACCAAAAATCAACAGCCAATCTATCCAACGATCAACACTAATCCTGTCTTCCATCCTTTGGAAGAACTTGATTGCCCATTGTTGTCCTTTCCCTTGATGTACACCTTCTAAAAGCTGAGTAAACAAGAGTTCCAGATCCGCATTAGTTAACTCAGGTGGCATTTCCGCCATCTGTTCTTCCCTGATAGATTTAAAAGAGCCAGTTTGGTTACTAAGAACTGGGTGTGTGTCTACCGTTTTAAACCACTGCAATAGCCGAGTGAGCATCTGCCATACTCTTGGATTTTGTTTAACCTAGATTGTAGCCATCGTTGTGCTGAAAAATCGTAGCCTAGCATGATTTATGCGAAATATACTGAAATTCTCCGAGTTTTCCGTTAAGTTTTTATAAAAAATATACAAAACTTCTTTATTGGTCAATAGTCAATAGTCAATAGTCAACAGTCAATAGTCAATAGTCAATAGTTTTCTCATCTCTTACCTTGTCCTCCTTCCCTTGTCTCCTTTTCCCAGTCCCCAGTCCCCAATCCTTCTTTAATTTTGAATTTTGAATTTTGAATTTTGAATTGATAAGTCCCCAATCCCCAATTCACTCCGTCGCCGATTGACTCGCAGCATAATACTGATTGACTAAAGTCTCAACAATGACTTGCGGATCATCTGTTTCAATGGCTAGTTGGGCAGCCATTTGTTTTCGGAGGTTTTCATCTTGTTGCAACATCACAAACAATTCGTCCAAGGTGACGGTTTGAAATTCTCCTTCGGGAAGTTCTTCAGGAGT
The DNA here is from genome assembly GCF_050235535.1 of Aliinostoc sp. HNIBRCY26. GTDB lineage: Bacteria > Cyanobacteriota > Cyanobacteriia > Cyanobacteriales > Nostocaceae > Trichormus. The sequence goes on along the minus strand of NZ_CP189852.1, from coordinate 4,320,782 downwards.
TGATGCGTCTGGATTTTGTGGTATATTTGTACTATCAGCATCAGGGCCATCATATTCCCAGATGGGTTCACCTTGATTGCGGGTGAGGATCTGCATACCGATATCATAGGCAACATCACCGATTTCTCCGATGTTCAACTCACCTAGTTGTACTAATCGAGAGGCTAATTCATTATTTGGCGAAGAGGAGGCTAGCAATTTCTCACCAAATTGCTTTAACCACTGTATCCAGCGTTCTGTTGTAATGCGATGCTCAATATTTTGCAGCCACCGTAAAGCCCATGTTTCTCCACGCGCCTGATGTACTCCTTCGAGGAGTTCAGTAAACAGAAATTCTAAATCTGTGTCGGTAAGTGGGGGTGCAGGTTCTGTGGAAATTTCCCTATTAACTTTTGCCGCAGTTGATTTTTTGCCGAATAAGCCTTGAAAAAACCCTTTAATCCATTCAATAAGCCGCCTGAGCATTTGATGTACCATTTAATATGTTTACCTGAAGATTGTAGCGATTAACTACTGTAGACGCTGACGCTATCGACTATAGTGTCCCTTGATTCTGATCAACAAAATATATATGAGCGAGTTTATTTAATTGTCTTTTCTAGGTTATGTCACTGTCGCCAAGATGGGAGGTAAAGTTTAAAATGCTTTAACCCTGGGGGGGAGTGAGTGCTGAGTAATGAGTAATGAGTAATGAGTAATGAGTGGTGAGTAATGAGTGGTGAGTTGGGAAATAAATTCTACCTTGTCTACCTTGTCTACCCTGTCTACCTTCCAATCCCCAATCCCCAATCCCCAGTCCCCAATCCCCAATCCCCAATCCCCAATCCCCAGCCCCCTTTTTAGTAACAAGAGTTCAAGGTCAAAGAATAAAACTGGTATACTGATCAGGTTTTTGGTCTTTCAATCACCAAAGGCATTGCATTTTTTTTAGGGACTTCCAGAAAATAAACTAGTCAATTAAGTCAAAACAAATATTTTCATTGCATTTTTCCTCCCCTGCTCCCTCTACCCCCCCTGCTCCTCCTGCCCACCAAAGCGACTGTATATTTTTTAGTTGGAAGTCCGTTAGCCCAATGTCTTACGAACCCCTGCACCACAAGTATCGCCCAAAGAGTTTTGCTGAACTGGTGGGGCAAGAGGCGATCGCTACCACTCTGATTAATGCTATCCGTTCAGCGAAAATCGCACCGGCTTATTTGTTCACTGGCCCTAGAGGGACAGGTAAAACTTCTAGTGCGAGGATTCTGGCTAAATCGCTCAATTGTCTCCAAAGTCCTCAACCTACGGCTGAACCCTGCGGAATTTGTGATGTTTGTCAAGGAATCACCAAAGGTTACTCCCTAGATGTAATTGAAATTGATGCGGCTAGTAATACTGGTGTTGATAATATCCGCGAATTGATTGAAAAAGCCCAATTTGCTCCAGTGCAGTGCCGTTATAAAGTTTATGTTATTGATGAATGCCATATGCTCAGTAGTGCGGCGTTCAATGCGCTACTAAAGACATTAGAAGAACCACCTAAGCACGTAGTCTTCGTACTGGCGACAACCGACCCACAGAGGGTATTACCCACAATTATTTCTCGCTGTCAGAGGTTCGATTTTAGACGTATTGAGTTAGGGGCGATGGTTAAGCATTTAAGTGCGATCGCCGCTAAGGAAAATATTACTATTTCACAGGAAGCTGTAACTTTAGTAGCTCAACTTTCCCAAGGGGGATTGCGAGATGCGGAAAGCCTCCTTGACCAGTTGGCTTTATTGCCAGGGGAAGTCATACCGGAAAGAGTTTGGGATTTAGTGGGTTCAGTCAGCGAACGGGATTTGTTGGGATTATTAACGGCGATCGCCCAAGATCACGCCGAACTAGTCTTAGAACAAACTCGCCAAATTTTAGATCGGGGTCGAGAACCACTGACAATTTTGCAAAATCTAGCAGGTTTCTACCGTGATTTACTGATAGCAAAAACCGCACCCAACCGCCAAGATTTAGTCGCCTGCACCCAGCAAACGTGGAAAGCACTAGTTGATTGCGCCCAATCTTTACCCGTCAGTAATATTTTGCTTGGTCAAAAGCACTTACAAACCGCCGAAGTACAAATTAAAAACACCACCCAGCCCAGACTATGGTTAGAGGTAACATTACTAGGACTCTTACCGAGTGCTAATATGCCATCGGTGGCTACAGGCGTATTACCCATTATTTCACCCAGCGACCAGCGTTTATCAACTCCGCCACAAATACCAACTCCCAGAGTCACCCCAACACCACCACCACCTCCCCCAGTTACGCCACCTCATCCACCCATCCCAGAGGAAAAAGTAGCCCCTGTTGCTTCATCACCCTCACCTTCCCCGACTCCAGAAGCACAGCCTGTAACACCCAATTCCTCTCCGCCACCCACACCAGAACCTGTTGCTACAACGCAGTTAGATTTAGGGCAAATTTGGCAACAGGTATTGAATAATATTCAGCAAATACCCAGACGGGCTTTATTGGGTCAAATGTGCCATTTGATTGAATTTGAGGGGAATATTGCCCGTTTAGGTGTCAAACCTGTGTGGTTTGATAAAGTAAAATCTGATATACCGATGATTACCGCAGCTTTTCAACAGACCGTGAATCGGGAAGTGCAAGTCAGTCTAGAAAAAGCCACTACATCAACTCCCTCCACAGCCAAGAAAACGCCGCCAGTTAACGGTAATGGTACTGCTCATAGTTCACCCACTGTCAAGCAGTCCCCTGCACCCAGTTACAATAACCACCAACCAACCACACCACAGCCACCCCCAGTAACACCCACACCAGCCAAACCCGAACCCCCAGCCAGTAAAGCCAAAACACCAGATCCCCCAGTCAGTGAACCACCGATAGCTAATTGGGAAACAGATGAAGTAGCGATCGCTGCCCAACGTTTGGCACAATTTTTTGATGGGAAAGTGATCCGCTTTACGGATGATGGAGAGGAATTATCAGAAATTACTACATCTGATTGGGTTGATGAGGTGGTAGATGATGATTTTTAGATTAATAGTTTCACAAACTCTTTTGGGGTAGGGAATGGGGCATAGGGGATAGGGCAATACAGTTCAGTTAAGAAAATAGTTTGTAGTGAGGACTTTAGTCCTCTTATAAGGACTGAAGTCCTTACTACGAACTTTTCTTTACTTCACAGAACCCAAATTTTAGCCTTAGCTGAACCGTATTGTGTTATAAACCCAAAACCTCCATTGATTTTTCTAGCACTTCTTTCGGGCGAAATGGCTTAGTGAGATATAAATCTGCACCCACATCCATACCTTTTTGCTTATCGAATTCTTGTCCTTTAGCTGTTAACATGACAATGTAAACATCGGTCATTTGTAAGTCTTGTTTAACAATTTGGCAAACTTCCAAACCACTCATTTTGGGCATCATTACATCTAGAAAAACTAAATTTGGCTTTTCGGCTTTAATAGCTGCTAGTGCTTCCTCTCCATTTTTCGCAGTAATCAATTCCACTCCCTCATCTTCCAATGATTCTAAAGCTTGTTCCATTAAAATTACAATGTTCGGTTCATCATCAACAATAAGGATTTTGTGGGTCATATTATTTGGTGTTTTAAAAAGAGAATATTTAACTAATGAAATGACTAATGACTAATGACTAATGACTAATGACTAATGACTATCCGACAACAAAATAAAACATACATTCTCTAACTCTTTTTCAAACCTGAGAGTTTTCACTAATTCAGCTTCTTCAGACAAGATAGAATCTATGATAATCATGTCAGGTTTAACTGAGAGAGCCTTGTGAATACAATCTTGTGAATCTGCTGCTTCAATGACGTTATATCCTTGAGTTTGTAAAACATCAGACATTATTTTTAAAGTGGAGGCGTTTTGATCAACAACTAATACTTTCTTACTGGAAGTTCCTTGAGAAAGTAGTAATCCAATTTCACGCAACAGTTTTTCGGAGTCGATGGGCTTAGTTAAATAGCGGTCAATGCCAATATGAAAACCCCTTTCCTTATTTTCAACAATTGAAAGAATGATGATAGGAATGTCTGCTGTCTGCGGATCATTTTTGAGGACAGCCGCCACATCAAAACCATTGATTTGCGGCATCATCACATCTAGAACAATCAAATCGGGACGGGCTATTTTAATCTGCTGAATTGCATCCATGCCGTCTTTTGCTTCTCGGACATTGTAGCCTTCATTTTCTAATTGTTGGCGTAGGAGTTCTCTAATATTAGTATCATCATCAACCACCAAAATAGTTTTTCGCTGGTGGTTACGTACCGCATTGGTAGTAATCACGTGTTCTTTGAGTTGCTTAACTAGTGCATCTAGATTCAGCTTGGCAGTGATTTTATTGTCACTTTTATAAGTGGGAATAACGAATGAAAATGTACTACCTTGACCAAATTCACTTTCTACCCAGATTTTACCACCGTGATGGTCGATAATTTGTTTGCAAATGGGCAGTCCTAACCCTGTACCTTTGGGTTTGTCTGTGAGGGTATCGCCGACTTGGCGGAATTTCTCAAATACTTTCGGCTGGTCTTCGGGTGCAATGCCAATACCTGTATCAATGACACTAATACACACACCGTCATTTGCTTGCTGTACACGACAGGTGACATTACCAGATTGCGTGAATTTCACAGCATTAGAAATTAAGTTAATTAAAACTTGCAATAGACGATGGCGATCGCCCACAATTTGAGGTATACCAGGTGCAATCTCAGTAATTAAATTCAAGCCATTGGTTTCAAATAATGCGGCTGTGGAATTGGTAGCCCAAGTTACTAACTCATCGGGGTCAAGAGGCTGCATTTGCCATTCCACTTTACCTGCTTCCATCTTGGCAATATCTAAGACATCGTTAATTAAAGATGTCAGTCGTTCGGCTTCCGATACGATAATGTTAAGATTATCACCTACCCGCTTGATAGTTTTTTGTAGCTTACGGTCTTCGGTGGTTAGAAGGGGGAATACATCCGTTTCCAACTTTTCTTGAATAATGGAAGCAAAACCCAGTACCGAAGTTAAAGGTGTCCGTAGTTCATGAGACACCGTAGAGATGAAATCGGTCTTCATTTTGTCGATTTCTTTTTCGGCTGTGATATCCCGAATTAACACAGCCGAACCAAAACAAATTGCAGGTTCACAAGCAGTAGTTTGTTTAAAGATAGCAGTAGCTACAGCCTGACCAATGTGTTCTTTAGCTAAGGTAATTTCGGCTGCAAATATTTCCTGGGGATGGGACAGAGTTTTTTCAATCACATCTGCTAAACCGGCGATCGGCAGTTCCTGATAATATTTACCGACTGGAGTAGTTAGCAATTCGTGCATGGCGATAAAGGCCGGATTACAGTGGGTGATGTGTCCGGCGGTGTCTACTACCAACAGACCATCCACTAAATTATTTAAAATGGCGTTTAACCCTTGGGCTTGTGCTAGGGTATCTTGCAATGCGGCTGTTCGCTCAATCACTCTAGCTTCTAGTTCTTGATTGAGTTGTCTGAGGGCGATTTCTGCTTGTTTCCGTGCCGTAATATCAGTATTGATTTCCAGTATGGCGCAGGGTTTACCAGTGATGTCTCGTTGCAGTGTCCAGCGACTTTGAACTATGAGCATCTTGCCTTCACTGGTCAGGTGTTGTACTTCTCCTTCCCAATTACCTTTTTCTAGTAAGTCTGCAATCACTTCTGCTTTGGGTTTAGGAAAGGTTTTGGTGAGAAAAGTTTGAATACAATGGTCTTTGACTTGTTCGCGCTTCAAATTGTAGAGATTTTCTGCACCCTGATTCCAATAAGAGATTTTATCAGTCATATCGCGCATGATAATCGCATCACTGGAATGATTGAGCATATCCAATAAATGTTGATTTTCAGCTTCTGCTAGTTTGCGATCGTGAATGTCAATACAAGTGCCAATCCATTCCCGGACGTTATCGTCTGCATCTTTGACGGGTGCGCCACAAACCGAGAAGTAGCGATAGTTACCGTCCTTACCACGTAGGCAATATTCAGTTTGATAGAGACATCGACTAGCTACGGCTGCATTCCAAACTTGAGCCGAGCGATCGCGGTCATCCGGGTGGACTGCTTCCAGCCATCCCCAACCCTCTACTTCCGTTTCTGTTTGACCTGTATAAGCCATCCAAGTCGGCATTTCCCGGCTGATTGCCATACCTTCTGGAGTTGCACCCCAAACAATCTGAGAGGAGGCTGTAACTAAAGAGCGATATCGTTCTTTTAAACGTTGATTTTCGGCTTCTGCTAGTTTGCGGTCATGAATATCTGTGCAAGTACCAATCCACTCGCGCACACTACCATCATCTTCAACCACAGGTGCGCCCCAAACCCAAAAGTAGCGATAGTTGCCATCTTTACCCCGAATGCGGTACTCAATTTGATATTGGCTGAGGTTGGCTACAGCATGACCCCAAGCTTCTCCTGTATAACCGCGATCGTCAGGATGCACAGCCTCAATCCACCCGCCATTTGCGGCTTCAGCTAGGCTTTGACCTGTGTAAGCAATCCAGTCTGCCAGTTCAAAGCAAATGCCTTCTGGGGAACTGACCCAAATAATTTGCGTGTTAGTTTTAATCAAAGAACGGTAGCGGGCTTCGTTCTGCTTTAAAATTTTTGCCGCTTCTTGATGTTCTTGTTGCGCCTTTCTCAGATCACTAATATTTTCCACACTTGACCAAATCAGCCATTCCCCAGCTTTTTCAATCATCTGTGCCGAGACTCGAACGGGGACTAAATGTCCATCTTTGTGAATGAATTCCTTTTCGTAAGCATTCAGGCGATCGCTTGGTTTTATACTCTTGAGCAGAGCCTGTTCGGCAACTAAAGATGTGTCCCCACTAATTTCCCAGTAGTTGAGGTGCAGAGTTTCTGTGACAGTACGCCCCAAAATTTCAGCAAAAGTGGGGTTAATGTCGATCAGCCTGCCATCTGGGTGATACAGCACCAGCCCGACAGGACAATGTTCTAAAAGGTAACGACTAAATTCTTCAATTTGGGTAGGCATATTTCAGATTTTTTGAGGTGGCTGTGACGATAATGGGGCATGGGGAATTGGGCATTGGGGAGAAAAATTTTCTCATTGCTACCTTGTCTACCTTGTCTACCTTGTCTCCCTTATCTCTTCCCCACACCCATTGAAAAAGCCCTATTACGTAGGACAACAAAAGCAAGACAACAAGGTGGCGTAAAGTTTTAACGAAATTGGGTGACGTTGGAATATTTCAACCATTTGATCAGGGGATGCTCCATTTACGTCTGGATTTTGCTTTGACAGTCGGCGAATCAGTTGAGTGTGGTAGGCAAGCAGTTGGGTAGGTTTGAGGCTGGGTGTGGCTGATGAGATAAAGCCTTCGCTATCGCCAACTGCGGCGGACTGCATCAATTGATTTTTGGGGTCAATACGGATACTACTCGTATCTCTAACCTCCTCTAGCCCACATTTGACGGGAATCTGAATCCAAAATTCTGTACCTTTGCCTGGTTGGGAACGACACTTGAGAATGCCTTGGTGTGCTTCCACAATAATTTGGTAGCTGATGGACATACCTAACCCAGTTCCTTTACCAACTTCTTTTGTAGTAAAGAAAGGATCGTAAATTCGTTGAATCACCTCTTCGGGCATACCTGGGCCGTTATCGGCAATGCGAATCACTATCGCACCGTTTTCTAGGGTGTGGGTACGAATATTGATTTGGGGTTTAGTGAATGTTTCAGGACTTTTTTCTAAGGAGTCTTCTAAAGCGTCAACAGCATTGGCCAAGATATTCATGAACACTTGATTTAATTTGCCGGGGTAGCATTCCACCTGGGGCAAGTCGGCATAATCTTTAACAATGACAATCTCTGGACGATTGATAGAGGCTTTGAGACGATGGCGCAAAATCATCAGTGTTCCGTCAATACCATCATGGATATTGACGGTTTTCATTTGGGCTTCATCATGGCGAGAGAAGTTTTTTAGGGATTTGACGATTTCGACGATGCGATCTGTCCCTAATTTCATGGAATCTAGGAGTTTGGGCAGATCCTCCATGATAAATTCCACATCGATATTTTCTAGGTCTAATTGCAGTTGTTCAGGAGCTACAGGTGAGAGTTGTTGATAATATTGCAGTAGGTGTAATAAATCTTGGGCATACTCAGCAACGTGTCTTAAGTTGCCGCAAATAAAGTTAACTGGATTATTAATTTCATGGGCAACACCAGCGATTAGTTGCCCTAAACTTGACATTTTTTCGCTTTGAATCAGCTGAGTTTGTGCTAGCTGTAAATTATGCAGAGCCTGCTGGAGTTTTTCGGTTTGAGCTTGAGCTTGAGCTGTGGCTTTGGTGCTTTGCTCATACATTAAAGCTTTTTCAATCGCGATCGCAGTTTGTGAGGCAAAAATGCTCACCAGTTTGAGATGTTCAGCTTTGTATGCGTCAGTTTTGGTTGTGCCGATAGCAATTACGCCTGTAACTCGCTCCTTGTCTCGCAAGGGTACGCAAATCAGAGCTTTGACGTTTTCTTGTCCTTGCGATCGCAAATCGGCTGGGACATCGTTGATTAGTTCTGCTCGACCAGATTTGACAATATGTCCCACAATTCCTGTATCTATTAGTGGTTGGTGGTGATCAAACAACTGTCCATATTCACCGATAACTTCAAAAGTACCTGTATGGGGATTCAATAGCAGAATCATTCCCGCAGAAGATTCAACTAATTGACTCATTTCTTGAAGCACTAACTCAGCTATCTGATGCTTATCTAGACTGGTTGTCAGTTGTGTTGAAATCCCCTCAAACAAATCGATTTCTTGATATCGCTCTAGTAATTCTTTAGCCAGTTCTTTCTTCTCTGCTTCTTGTTTGGCTAAAAATGAAAGCAAAATTGCCACTACCTTTGCTTGTTCTGCTCCTAATACCCAACCAATAGTTTCTCCTGATACCTCAATCGGATGTCGCTGTTTGCCAATTTGCTCACCAATACTCAGGAGTGTTGTACCGTCTACCGTTTCCACATCAAGTCCGATGTTGAGCGGGTTCACTAACTCTTGCAGGAGAGAGAGTAGTTCTTTTTTCTGAAAAATTTTTCTGAGGTTAACTGAATACATGACACACCTCGTCTAAAAACTGATGGTAATGAACGATTCATCTCACTGCACTAATGTTGTCAATACTTTCTGACTTTGCAGCCACCCACTGATGAGAATCAGGATGAGGTATCAAACTGGTTTAGGTTTTGCCGGACATACCGTAGGCGATCGCAGGAAAATGCTCTACTATTCTTGGGAATAGCATCAGGATGTGATTTCAACTGTCAAATCTCAAATCTTTTGCAGTTCGACTCCTGTGAACATCGAAAATGCGAGTCGTGTGGATACTTATTCACACCTCTTGGGAGTAGCAAGCTAGACTGAGCAATGCCTAATACTGGGAGATTTACCATAACCACAGAGAAATTTCATAAATCATTAAGCCTAGCTTTCCCATAAATATGAAGACTTTAACATTGCAGTTCACAAACTTAACGAGTAAGCAATGTTACTTTCACTTATAGTTAACAAAATTTATGAGTCAGCCATTCTAAGCTTTAAATTTTATGTCTTAGCAGCAAAAATGATATCAGTATATTTCCGTAATAAGACTTTTTCGCTGTTTGATATTAATCTTTTTTAGCAACAAGTTTGAAAATATAGGACTAGTATTTGATTTGCAGAAAAAATCTCAGTATATATAGTGGCGTGTCAAGCCTTAAATGTTGCAATACAAAATAATAAAGAAATTGTAGGTTGGGAGTCCATCGGCTTGGGGTGAGTGGCTTTTGACGTAAGGAAGCCCAACCTAATAGAGTGTCAAACTATTCTACTCATCGCTTAAGGTTTCAATTAACAAATTAACTTGTTTTTGACGCTGACTGAGGAAATTTTCACATTCTTGTAGGTATTCAACAGCATTAGCAAACTGATCAAATACAGCTTCTAACTCTAAATTACCTGATTCGATCTGAGTGATAATTTTTTCTATTGCTGCTACTTTTTCCTCATAATTCCAATTACTTAAATCATCAGAATTAGGGGATGTTTTCCGCTTTACCATTGATTGTGTCTTTGTTTTTTAGAAAATAAATTTATCAGTTTTCACCCACATTAAACCATAAATTAGGCAGGGGGGCAGGGTGCAGGGAGAAATGGAGCAATTTTTCTCCCCCTTGCACCCTGCCCCAATTCCTCTTCCTTGCGCTATTTCTCTACTGTGATGACTTTTACCTTCACTTTACCCTGTGCCAATTGCAGCCCTAATTCTTGGCCGACGGTGAGTTCATTAGCAACACGCACAATCGCGCCATTTTCTTGTCTAACTACGGCATAACCACGCTGTAACACGGCTTTGGGGTCGAGAGTAGCTAGTTTTTGCTTTAATAATTCTAGATGTTGTTGTGCTTGTTGCGATCGCCCTTGCATCAGTTGCAGTAATCTTTGCCGTTGCCAAGTGAGTTTGTTGGCTTCTTGCTGTACTTGTCTATCTAAACGCAGGTTGCGGAGGCGATGGCGTAAGCTTTGCAGTTTATAGGCGGCTTGACTCTGAGAAGCCAGCAGGGCATCATACAAAGCATCAACTCGCTGGCGATGTTGAGTATATAACTGTGCCAGAGCCGGAACAACAATTTCCGCCGCCGCCGTGGGTGTATGTACGCACATATCCGCTACTAAATCCGTTAACGATTCATCCCGTTGATGGCCAATTCCTGTAATTACGGGGATGGAACATTCAGCTACCGCCCTCACTACGCGTTCATCATTAAAACAAGCTAATTCCTCCACTGCTCCACCACCCCGCGCTAAAATTAATACCTCGGCGCGGCCATCTTGTTCTACTCTGGCGATCGCCTTCACAATAGATTCGGGGGCTTGTTCACCTTGAACAGTCGCAGGTGAAAATAACACCCGTAACCCTGGATACCTCTGCTTGAGAGTGCGTTGAATATCTCCCCAAGCCGCCGCCGTTGGGGATGTAACTACAGCGATGGTGTGGGGATGGGGTGGGAGCGATCGCTTTCTTGCTGTATCAAATAAACATTCTTCTAATAAGCGATTACGTAATTGCTGATAACGCAGTGCTTGCAAGCCCTCACCAGCACCTAAAGCTTGCCATACTGTTAATTGATACTCTCCTCTTTGGGGATAGACGCGAATACTACCTAAAATCATCATTTGTTCCCCAACAGCAGGTAGTTGCATCAGTTTATTAACTTGACTATTCCAGACTACACACTTAATTGCGGCTGTTCCATTCGGATCTTGCAGTGTGAAAAATAAGCCACTGCGATGTTGATTTGCGCTAGATACCTCACCAGTTACCCAAACTTGTCGCAGAATGGGATTTTCTTCTAACAAGACTTGGAGATATTCGGTGATTCCTGCTACAGATAAAGCGGTATCAGGAAAGTCAAGATTCATTTTATTTCAACCCACTATGCACTTAGAATCAACATAACGCCTTTTTTATATATAAATTCAGCACTCAGAGTGAAGACTGATAGTATTTTTTATCAATTATTTGCAGAGTTTCCTGGCATTTTCTTTGAGTTAATCGGGTACTCTGCCGATTATGCCCAAGGTTATCAATTCCGTTCGGTAGAAATCAAACAAACAGCCTTTCGCATTGATGGAGTGTTTCTACCAACAGACAACAGTTCTGATCAAACCGTCTATTTTTGTGAGGTGCAATTCCAAAAGGATGAACTGCTATATCATAGGGTATTTGCAGAGTTATTTCTTTTTATAGAGCAAAATCCAGCTATTTATGACTGGTATGTGGTGATTATCTACCCCAAAAGTTCTTTAGAACCAAATAACAGCCGACTACATGAAATATTATTAGCCAGTGCCAAAGTTCAAAGAGTGTCTCTTGATGAAATCGAACCTAACTCCCAAACCTTGGGTATCGATATCATAAAATTAGTGGTAGAACCAGAAGCAACAGCACCAAACCTGGCTGTAGAACTGATTAACAAAACTAGACAGGAAATCACAGATCGTCTTTCTACCCAAGCCATCATAGATTTAATTGAAACGATCATAGTTTACAAGTTTCCTCTATTAAGCCGCCAAGAGATAGAAGATATGTTGAAACTGAACGCCCTCAAACAAACTAGAGTTTATCAAGAAGCCTTAAACGAAGGTAGGGAAGAAGGGAGACAAGAAGGGAGACAAGAAGGGAGACAAGAAGGGAAACTAGCAGCAGTACCATTGCTCTTAAAAGCAGGTATCAGTGTAGAAGAAATAGCTCAACAGTTAGGCCTGAATGTTGAAGCAGTGAGACAAATTGCCCAGCAACAGAATTGATTCAGGTAATTAGTAACTTTTGTTAAACAAAGTATGGCGATCGCTTTTCATTTGGTAAGGGCGATGCAATCAAGGGTTTCCAAATCACAATAAATGCAACTAGTCCACAAGCTATACCCAGAGACAATTTTGGGGCATAGCCTTGTTTGAGTGTCCAGAATAACAGAGGAATTAAAACGGACATACAGGAATCCGACTTGATTATTGACATGATTTGCGTAGATAGGGAACAGGGAACAGGAAAAGAAGTAACAGAGGTGTACTGATTTTTTCAGAAATCAAATATGATTCCTATATATGCAGAACTTTAGCTCACTTACCACCCATTAGACATCTCCAAAGATGAGGTTTTCATTTAGACAGCATAAGGGTTTGAGCTTCTTTTTCGGAGATGTCTCTTGAATATTAGCGTCGCTTCTCAAGCAAAGACCCAAAAAACCAAAAAACGCCAAAACCAACCCCCACAATTACACCACCTTGCAATAAATTCTGAAATAAAGTACCCTGCTGATAATTCTCATAGAGACTCTCAGCACCACGTACACCATTTCTTACTCGTGATAAATTACTTGCAATGAAGTAACCACCCACATTCAAGTCAGTTATTGATGAAGAACGTGGTTTAAGGTCTGTTATTTGATTAGAAGAAAATTCCGGCTTAGTCAAGTTAATAAGCGTATTTCCTTTATTAGTGGCATTGGATTTAATAACTATTGCTTCTGAAGAATTTGGCAAGAGAATTGTACAGCCCGAAACTATAATGCTAGAGCTAATTAGTAAGCCAACAGATTTAAAAATTTTCACAGTTATGCTCCTTTAATTAAATTTAGCAAGAATTTTTAGGATATTTATTACTTGTTATGCTATCTAGCCACAGATTAACCCCATGTGAAATTAACTGGCAGGCTTAAAATTGCGGGTAGGAAAAGCGAAGTGACTTTTCACTAAACATCCAAAAATACTTAAGTAGATATATTGCCATTAAAGTAATCAGTTTTTACTTAATTTACGTAAATTTTCTGTTTCATATATAAAAACTTTATTGCTAACCGTAAATTTACGTAAATTAATTAAAAGTAGCCAATACCAAGCAATCAGCTTGCTCAGTATTAGCTTGTAGAATCACTTCCCAAACCGCGATCGCATAATAGAAATGTGCAGTTGAACCTCTCATGATCCATGAAAAATCTAACTTTCTCTCCACGTATTAAGAAACACACTGCAATAATTTCTTACTAGCCAAATCGGTTGCTCAACCTCAATGGGTACAAATCATACATGAGGTAGAAGAAACTACTAACATGATTCAGTATTGTAAACTTGGTGTCTCAAAAATCAACTCAAAGCCGTGGTACCCATTAGAGATAATAATCCAACAGAAATTACACCTTACGTAACCTTTGGACTGATTGCCGTCAACGTCTTAGTGTTTCTTTATGAAGCAAGTCTTCCTCCCCAAGCATTAGACGGGTTTCTACATTTAGCGGCTGTAGTTCCTCATGAACTGAGTTTAAGTTTTGCTGGTGTTGATGTGCATCAACCTGTACCAGAGTGGACAACCTTAATCACTTCGCAATTTCTCCACGGCGGTTTGTTACACCTGGGGGGGAATATGTTGTTTTTGTGGATTTTTGGTAACAATGTAGAAGATAAATTAGGTCACGCCAAGTATTTACTGTTTTATCTGTCTTGCGGTGTTTTAGCAGCCTTGACACAGTGGTTTTTCTCCCAAGATTCTAACATTCCCTCTTTGGGTGCGAGTGGGGCGATCGCAGGCGTAATGGGTGCATATATTCTCCGCTTCCCTAAAGCTGAAATTCTCGCTGTCGTCCCTCTAGGCTTGTTCTTCCCGACTTTCCGCGTCCCCGCCTATTTCTTTTTGGGATTTTGGTTTTTACAACAGTCTTTTTACGGACTAGCCAGCTTAGAAACACGCACTAACATCGGTATGGAAAGCGGCGGGATTGCTTACTGGGCGCACGCCGGCGGTTTTATCTTTGGCGCAATTCTTGCTCCTTTATTGGGTTTATTTAGCGATAAACCACGAGAAGAATCTGATACCAATTTGGGATTTTAGATACTTCGGCAAGCTCAGTACAAGTTTTGGATTTTGGATTAAAAGCCTATATTCATAGCCTATTCCAGAATTTTGAAACAATAAGACCTATCCCAATTTGCTATCACTTCCTTAATTGCGAATTGCGAATTGCGAATTGCGTTAGCGGAGCGGGGCGTTAGCCCATTGCGAATTGCTATTAAGGAAAATCATCTGGCCAAGGTGCGGTGGGTAGATCAGAATCATCTGGGGAGACTAGGTTGATTTCAGTTTTCAAAGGTTTTGGAGTATGAGTATTTTCTAACTCATGAATATCTGCTAAGACTTCTAAAACAGACTGATATCGCTCTTTATAATCATCCCGCACCATTTTAGTTAAAATTTTGGCGAAACCATCACTAACTAATGCTTTATCAATCCATTTCAACTCGTCATCGCTATCTCTAGGAAGTTCATGGGGGGCGATACCGGTTAAGGCTTTAATTCCAATCATTCCCACTGCATAGATGTCGCTATTGTACTGGGGACGACCAAAACATTGTTCGCTAGGTGCGTAACCTTTAGTCCCTATCCCAATAGTGAAAGGAACTTGTGATTGATCTTCTACGTGTTGTGTGGTGATTTCTTTGACTGCGCCAAAGTCAATTAATATTAACTGGTTATCTGTACGACGGCGAATAATATTACTGGGTTTAATGTCTCGGTGAATGACTTGATTTTCATGAACAAATACTAATATTTGTAGTAGTTCCTTGACAATGTGAATTACTTTCGGCTCTAAAATCCCTCTACCTGCGGCTAATTCTTGAGAGAGAGGATGACCAATAATATATTCTAAGACTAGATAAAATTCGGCTTCTTGTTCAAAATAAGCTAAAAGTTGGGGTATTTGGGGATATTTACCCAATTTTTCTAAAGTTTGTGCCTCTGAGGCAAATAAACGTCTAGCTAATTCCACAGCCTTAGTTTCAGTTTTAGCTGGTTTTAGTTGCTTGACTACACATTGTGGATTACCAGGACGCTGTATATCTTCGGCGATATATGTTTCACTAAATCCTCCAGCACCCAGGACTTTGATAATTTGATACCGTCCGCCGAGGATTTTTCCGGCTAGTTCTAAATCTCGTTTTTGAATCAGGTCTTGTAGATCATGTTGTTGACTGATAATTTCCTGGACTACGGGGGAAGTTTTATATTTTTGGAAGATAGCAACTAATTGGTGGGTTCTGATTTTTTCTTTGGCCAATTCCGCCCCTAGATATGATGTACCACTAAACACCATCGCTAATAGGGGTAAAGTCGTCGGTAATATTAACTGTGTATGAATAAAACTCATGTAGCCAATACCACCCCAAATACTGGCCAAAGCCAGACTAATAAAAAATCGATTGACTCCACTTTTGCTGGTGTTCATCACCAATGATGCACCACCGACTAAAGCCAGGACAAACAAACCCCGCAGTAGGGGACTATTAATTGCTGGTGCGATCGCTTTGCCTTGCATGAGAGTAGCGATGGCGTTAGCATGAATCTCTACTCCTGCCATCTTTTCTGGGGTTAACCAACTGCTACTAATGGCGACTGCATGATAATCGTTCGCTAATTGGGCTGTTGCTCCCACAATCACAATTTTGTTGCGAAATACTTCACCTTGTTTTAGGTAAGTATTCCAATTTTGCGGATCAAGGACGTACCACAAGGGAATCGTCTCAAATGTTCCAGATGGCCCCCAAAAATGAATCCGTTCACCTCTGGTGGAGTTGGGGGGAAAGGGAAACGATGCCGCCCTTAACACTGCTTCCTCAAATGCCGGTACTTTTTCCGTGAGTAAACCATTGTTAGCCAAAATTTTGGTATATTCCCCAGCAAAGCGATGAATCTTCCCGTCTACTTCCACAGGGAAATTAACTGTACCGATATTAACTGGATATTTACGGAATTTTTCGTAGGGCAACCTCTGCTGAATCAATGTCCCTTGATGGGATGACGAGGTATCATATTGCGCTGCTAAGGTAACTTTGCTACCGTATTTTTGTAATGCGTCTTGCAGTTGGCGATCGTCTGCTGCACCGTAACTACCAGGTGTATCGAAAACTATATCTAAAGCTACAGCCCGCGCTCCCGCCTGCATTAACTTTGTCACCACCTGAGCATAAGCAGCACGCTTAAAAGGAAATGCTCTCAGTGGTTCTAGGTAGGCGTTGTTGTGTGGATCTGTTCTATAGTACTGTTCGGGTAATGATATGGACTGATCATCAATTGCTAAAATCACGATATCTTCTGGCGGTGCTAGTGGCCCTCGAATTTGCCAAAATGCAGATACCGCTTGGTTCTCTAACCATTCGGCTGTAGTTCCGCCAGAAGTTGCTACCATAGCTGCACCTACTGCGGACACAATGTTGAGGAGATTTCCCAGTCTCATCATCTGTTGTGACTGGCGTAATGAAGCTGTAATATTTGCTTTTGTTGGTTTACTTGACGCTATATTGGCAGTAGAGACATATTTCTTATTAGATGTTGATGTAGGTTCTTCTGCCATATCATGTTAATAATTTACGTACAACTGTTTTGATTTATAGTGATCACCTAATACTACAATCACATTGAAATAATACTTAAATGAGCAGCTTAGACATTTGTAATATAACTTTTATTTTTCATAAAACTTTACTCGCCAGGCAAATTAGCCGCCAACTATGGCCACAGTTTGTTTGTGAGTGAGACTAAAGCAGGGTTTCTCCGTGATTTGAGCCGGAAATACACCGGCTCTGATTCGGCTTGTGGCTAGCTTATACCCTCATTCACAGGGTATAGCTTTTGTAAAACTTCTATAGCTGAGTGCGGATGCAAATATTATTGACTGCACAATCTTATAGACCTTCATTAGTCCTTATCCTAATCTCAAACCTATGTCTTACGTCTTTAGAAGTAAACTGAATGACTCAAGAGTAAATCTTCCTGTTGCTCAGTCAATTTTATTGGTAGATTTTGATTACAGGACATCTCTTATAGTATAGGGAGTTAAAAGGTTCAATGCTCAACACATAAAATACTAGGGTACAGATAAATTTATGCTTTGCAAGAGGTAAGATAAAAGCTATACATAGCACGTTATCCTTGAGGCATTAGCATATTGATCAAATGAGAATTGCTATAATCTATTGTTCAATCTAAATTCTTTACTATTGTTAGGTGTATTTTTCTATGGGTTCCCCAATGAATCGTCTGTCTATTTTTGTAGACGGAAATAATATGTTCTATGCTCAACAAAAAAATGGTTGGTTTTTTGATCCCCGACGAGTATTAGAATACTTTAAACATGAGCAGTCAGAAACAACGTTAATCAATGCTTTTTGGTACACTGGCTTAAAAGATCCGCAAGATCAACGAGGTTTTCGAGACGCGCTCATCAGCTTAGGATATACAGTCCGAACGAAAATTCTCAAAGAATATTATGATGATTCCTCCGGTCGCTACTCGCAAAAAGCTAATTTAGATATTGAAATTGTTGTTGATATGTTTAATACAGTAGATCAGTATGACCGAGTAGTTTTATTTAGTGGTGATGGCGATTTTGAAAGGGCAATTGAATTATTAAGATCCAAAAATACTCACATTACAGTAGTTTCCACGGAAGGAATGATTGCGAGAGAGTTACGTAACGCCACTGATAGATATATAGATTTAAATGATATTAGAGACCAAATAGAAAAAGCAGAAGGTTAATACTCTTAGCAATTATTTACAAAGTTAAGACACGAAAAACTAATGTAAGCGATATTAAAAGTAAAACTAAAACGACGAGCCAAAATGACAAGTAAATCAGAGAGAATCATTATCTTCGATACGACCCTCCGCGATGGCGAACAATGTCCAGGAGCAACGTTAAATATAGACGAAAAGCTTGTAATCGCTAAACAGTTGGCGCGGTTGGGTGTGGATATTATTGAGGCGGGTTTTGCTTTTGCAAGTCCTGGAGATTTTGAAGCAGTAAGCAAAATTGCTCAAGCTGTAGGGACAGAAAATGGCCCGGTAATTTGTAGCTTGGCAAGAGCCAAACATGATGATATTAAAGCCGCAGCCGAGGCAATTAAACCAGCAGCAAAAGGGAGAATTCACACCTTTATTGCTACTTCTGATATTCACCTGCAATATAAGCTCAAAAAAACTCGCTCTGAAGTAATTGCGATCGCCGAGGAAATGGTAGCTTATGCCAAGAGTTTCACCGATGATGTGGAATTTTCCCCTGAAGATGCAGGACGTTCTGATCCTGAATTTTTGTATCAAGTCTTAGAAAGAGCGATCGCAGCCGGGGCGACAACAGTTAATATTCCCGATACAGTTGGTTACACCACACCCAACGAATTTGGGGCATTAATTAAGGGGATTAAAGAAAATGTCCCCAACATCGACCAAGCAATTATTTCTGTTCACGGACACAATGATTTAGGTTTGGCAGTTGCTAACTTCTTAGAAGCTGTCAAAAATGGTGCTAGACAGTTAGAATGTACCATCAATGGTATTGGTGAACGGGCAGGAAACGCCGCCTTAGAAGAATTAGTCATGGCGTTACACGTCCGCAGGCAATATTTTAATCCCTTCTTGGGTAGACCGGAAAATTCTGAAGAATCCCTCACCAATATTGACACCAAACAAATTTACAAAACATCTCGCCTGGTGTCCAATTTGACGGGAATGTTAGTCCAACCAAATAAAGCAATTGTCGGTGCAAATGCTTTTGCTCACGAGTCAGGAATTCACCAGGATGGAGTTTTGAAAAATAAACTCACCTACGAAATTATGGACGCTCAATTGATTGGCTTAACAGACAATCAAATCGTCTTAGGTAAACATTCTGGGCGGAATGCTTTTAGGACACGGTTGAAAGAATTGGGCTTTGAATTATCAGAAACCGAACTCAATAAAGCCTTTGTCAGATTCAAAGAAGTCGCTGACAAAAAGAAAGAAATTTCTGATTGGGATTTAGAAGCCATTGTCAACGATGAAATTCAACAGGCTCCTGATTTATTCCGGGTAGAATTAGTCCAGGTTTCCTGCGGTAGTAATGCCCAACCCACAGCTACAGTTACCCTCCGCACCCCCACAGGCGAAGAACTCACCGATGCAGCCATTGGCACAGGGCCAGTAGACGCGGTTTACAAAGCTATTAACCGGGTGGTGAATGTTCCTAACCAGTTGATTGAGTTCTCTGTGCAGTCAGTAACAGCCGGTATCGATGCAATTGGCGAAGTAACTATCCGTTTGAGATATGAATCGCGAGTATTTTCCGGTCATGCAGCCAATACGGATATTATAGTAGCATCTGCACAAGCTTATGTTAATGCGCTCAATCGTTTATATGCAGCATTGCAAACCCAAGAGAAGCAAACAGAAGTAACTGCTGAAAAAGTGTAAACGTTTTAGGGTCAAGGTTGTTGTCAGTATTTTTTTCTTCAACCTTGCCCCAAAATAATGAAAGTCCGTTTTACGTGATGAGTGTGAAAATAAATAGCAGGTGGATTGATTGACTAGAGAGGCTACCGACGCTCAATTAAAAAGTTTATATCGCGTTGGTTATCAACTGACTTATACTATGCTTCAGCCAGTACATCTTATATGCTTAGATAACCGAACTTTGAACATTTATATTCTAGCCGGACATAACGAAGAGCTTGAGTTTCAAATACTACCCAATGGAGAGGTATTTTGATGAGCCAAGTTAATTATAGTGCAATGTCAGATGCAGAATTAAAACAATACTTTCTCAGGAATCGCCAGGATAAAGCTGCTTTTCAAGCATACCTAGATAGACTTAATCAGCAACCACACAAAATTATTGCTAGTCCAGACGATCCTGATTTTGATGAAAAAATTCAAGCCGCAATTCGTCAACAGTTAGAAGCAGCAAAAATCAGTAGCGACTAAAGACAGTCTCAGAGATAGCTTCAAATGTGGAAATTTTATAAATACCATGCTTTGGGTAATGATTATTTAGTGATCAATCCCCAAGATTTATCTTGTGATTTAACCCCTGAGAAAATTAAAATAATTTGCGATCGCAATTTCGGTATCGGCTCTGATGGTATTTTGTTGGGGCCGCTACCATCAAACACAGCAAAATTCGCCTTACGCATCTTCAACCCCGATGGAAGCGAAGCCGAAAAAAGCGGTAATGGACTGCGGATTTTCTCCCGTTATCTTTGGGATATGGGATGGGTAAATGAAGAGCCATTCTCAATTGAAACTGCGGGTGGAATAGTGCAATCTGTAATCAAAGATGCAGGTAAAACAGTCCAAGTCGAGATGGGGAAAGTCAGCTTTTGGAGTCGTGATATACCTGTTGTTGGCGATGATAGAGAAGTAATTCAAGAAAAAATCTTTCTTGATGAGGGCATTTTTACATTTTGTGCAGCCACAATAGGTAATCCACACTGTGTAATTCTTTTAGATGACATCAATTCCGATGTCGCCAGAAATTTCGGCCCCATATTTGAATTTTTTCCTCTTTTCCCTAATCGTACTAATGTGCAGTTTATGAAAGTATTAGATAGAAATACTATTCAAATTGAAATTTGGGAAAGAGGAGCAGGTTACACTTTAGCGTCAGGTAGTAGTAGCAGTGCGGCGGCGGCTACTGCACATAAACTTGGTTTGTGTGATTCTGAAATTACCGTAAAAATGCCTGGTGGAGAAATCCTGATTCAAATTAAAGATGATTTTAATATCTCTATGACTGGTGCTGTTACAAAAGTTGCTCAAGGAGAATTATCACAGGAATTATTTACCGACATTTGATAAAATTACTGAACCAGTATTTAGGTAGTAGCGTGTAAATTCAAAACATGGGCATCTACTACCATTTATGAATAATCACAAAACAAAATCTTGGGAAGAAGTTCGTACAGCTTTTCAAAAAATTTGGGGTTATGAAGATTTTCGTCCGCCACAAGGTGAAATTGTCAACAGTTTATTAACGCAAAAAGATGCACTAATCATTATGCCCACAGGTGGCGGAAAATCTATTTGTTTTCAACTACCTGCACTGCTACAAACTGGTTTAACTTTGGTAATATCGCCATTAGTTGCACTGATGGAAAATCAAGTCCAGGAACTACTAGAACGTCAGCAAAAAGCGGCATTACTGCATAGTGAATTACCATCATTTCAACGGCGTGCCACATTGCAAGCATTAGAAAAACAGCAACTAAGATTATTATATTTATCACCAGAAACTTTATTAAGTCCACCAGTTTGGGAAAGATTATCTCAGCCACAACTACAAATTAATGGTCTGATTTTAGATGAAGCCCATTGTTTAGTGCAGTGGGGTGAAACCTTTCGCCCAGCTTATCGCAGATTAGGGGCTGTTAGACCTGCATTACTCAAACATAAACCACCAGGCACAAAAATCAGTATAGCTGCCTTTACTGCCACAGCTGACCCCTCAGCCCAAAAAACTATTCAAACCGTTTTACAATTACAACAACCGGAAATATTTCGCCTTAATCCTTACCGTCCGAATTTGCATCCCACAGTCCGCATCGCTTGGACACCAAGGGGGAGGAAACAACAATTAATCAAATTTATTCAAAATCGACCACAACAAGCCGGCTTAATTTATGTGCGGACTCGGCGAGATAGTGAAAATTTAGCTGCTTGGTTAGCAGAGATGGGTTATAAAACCGCTAGTTATCATGCGGGTTTAGGTGCAACAGAACGCCGAGAAGTGGAAGCTAGTTGGCTGGGTGGTAAAATTCCCTTTGTGGTGTGTACCTGTGCCTTTGGAATGGGGATAAATAAGCCTAATGTTCGTTGGGTTATACATTATCACGCACCCCATCTATTATCTGAATATGTGCAGGAAATTGGGCGTGCTGGTAGGGATGGTAAACCTGCGGAGGCTTTAACCTTAATAAGTGAACCTACAGGGTGGCTAGATCCAGAGGATAAACAAAGACAGGAATTTTTTCAAGAACAAATGCGATCGCAGCAGCAAAAAGCCCAGCAGCTAATTAAAAAACTACCACAACAGGGAGAAGTTAACACGATAAATAAAGAATTTCCCGATAGTGCGATCGCTTTAGCTCTATTTCATAGTAGTGGGCAGTTACATTGGCTTGACCCCTTCCATTACAAAATAGAACATAAAGCCAAAAGTCAGCCATTAACGCAATTACACGCTGCTCAACAGATGACTCAATATCTAAATACAAAAAAATGTCGTTGGCAATTTTTATTAACTGCTTTTGGCTTTGAGAGAGAAGCCGCTAATTGGCGTTGTGGACACTGCGATAATTGTTGTTAATATTCTTTTTAATCACATCGCTTGAATATGTTTAATTCCAAATTCGTTGCATATTCAATACCAGGATTAAAATGATTGCTTTGGAAGTTTCCCGATAGTGCGATCGCCAGTTACAATTACAGAACCAGACTGAGAAATTAAACTGGGCTTTTGATTGTCAGTGCGATCGCTGTCTAAAATTAGATGATAAAAGACTTAAAACAGCCAAAAATCAGCAAAAATTTACGTAAGTTTAACTAATATAGTAAATATACTGGTATCATTAGTATCAACCTGGAATCTATACTTATTCATTTAAATCAATTATCTGGAGATCATAATAATGATTGGTGCAATGATTGGTGCATGGGTAGGAGAATTAGTCACAGTAGAAGTTTCTAAAGCTTTGCTGAGTGGTGTTACGAGCAAACTTAACCCTAGTGATTTAGATAAGGCGATTAAAACTGCAACTATAGAAGCTTGTAAGCAAGAAACTCAATTATTTTATTCTTGTCCACCGGACTTTATATCAAAATTTTTATGTAATTTTTTTAAAGAACAAGGATTATCAGAGCTACAGAAGCCTTTAAAAAATGAAGGAAAGCCTGATTTAGAGTTTTTAGTTGAAGTGTTTAAAAAAGCAGCTTTAGCTGACTCAAAAATGAAGGAAATTCAAACTAATTATGTTCGTTCATGGATGGAGGTTTTTGTTAAAATTTATTTTGAAAATACAGAGAATTGTATCAGATTTCAGATTGCCAAAGAGAACTATTGTCAGCAATTAGTCAATTGGTTTGATGATGTTAAGTTTGTTGGGATTGCTGTACCAGGACAAGAAGTAGACAAATCAGAGAAACTAGTCAATATTTTTGTGTTACCAGAAGTGCAGGAGGATAACCAAAATAATTTAAATTCTCTAACCTCTAGCATCGAAACAGAGTTTTTTTCATCTAATTTGAGCCAAAGTCCGCAACAATTACTTTGGGAACAGAGACAGCGTGCTTTACGCAACTCTTCTGGGAGAAAATTGTTAGCTTCCCAAATTTTAAATCAAACAAACTGCCAAAAGTTTGTGCTTTTAGGTGCGCCTGGCTCTGGAAAAACGACTTTACTGAGTTATTTTGTGGTGATGATAGCTCAGAAGCAGATTGAGCAATTGAATATAAAAGCAGAAGCAGACTATTTACCTATTATAATTCCTATACGAGATTTTGCTAGACAAGAAAACACTAGCATTATTGAATATGTTAAGCAATTTGTTGAAAAAAATCTATCTGTTAAAACTTTGCCTGTAGGTTTTTTTGAATATTGGTTAGAAGATGGACACACTTTTATATTTTTCGATGGCTTGGATGAAATTGCTCAAGAAAGTAAACGATATGATGTAGTACGGAAAATCGAGAATTTTTTAGGGCAGTTTCCGAAAAATTGTGCAGTTATTACTTCTCGTCCTGCTGGCTATAAACGTGATTTTTTCAATACTCAAGAGTTTGCCCATTACGAGCTTTTATCTTTTGATGATGAGAAAATAGAAAAGTTTATTAACTGTTGGTATGACAGTCGTATTCAGGATAAGTCAGAGGCGGAGCGACGTAAAACAACTTTACGGGAAGCAATAAATGAAAATGAGCGTCTCAAATTGCTAGCGCGTAACCCTTTGTTGTTGACTATTATTGCTCTGATTCATCGCTATCAAGCAGTTTTACCTAAAGGTCGTCACAAACTTTATGAGAAAGCTGTAGAAACTCTCTTAACTTCTTGGGATGCTAATAAGGAAATTAGCGTTAACCATTTCTTGCAAGATATGGATATTGAAGACTTGCTATTTTTAATGCAAAAATTAGCTTTTTGGATTCATGGACAAGGTAGTACAGCAGATAAAGAAGGGGGAACACTCATTGCTTGTGAAGATTTGCTTGACCAATTAAGAAGAGAAATCAAATCTCTGAAATGTATTGAGCTTTATAAAGCCGAGGAAAAAGCGAAACGGTTTTTAAGTTTGATTCAGGAACGTACTGGACTGCTGAATGAACAAGGTCAAGATTGCTATGCTTTTGTGCATAAAACTTTTCAAGAATATCTATGTGCTAGAGAAATTAATTATCAAGCAGATGATCAAGACGATTTTGATATTGTTTTACAGTATATTGATCAGCATCTTCATGATCCTCATTGGCGAGAGGTCTTACTGTTATTGATTACTCAGCAAGCACCAAACAAAGCAGCTACAGCTATTAGAAGAATTCTCAGCAGGAATAGCGAATATGAACAATGGTTGCATCGTGATTTATTGTTTGCCGGGAATTGCCTTGCTGAGGATATCAAAAATTTAAAAACAGCAAAAGGTTCTCCAGCTATAGAAATTTTACAATATTTAGTAAATCTTGAGGTCAGCGATTCGTTGCAAGTTAGTTCTCAAATTAAATCACAAGTATTTCAAATTTTATGTAGCTTGAACGAAACAGCTTTTCAAACTCAAGCTTTGCAATTGTTAAAAGAGAAAGAACAAAAAATAGATCAAGTACGATTTCAAGTATATTGTGCTGCATTAGGAGAGGAAGAGGCAGCAATTAATGGCTTACTAAAACTCCTCAAAAATTCAGAACCTAATGTGCGTTCTAGTGCCGCATTTGCGTTAGGTAAAATAGGTGCAGAAGTAGCAATTCCTGACTTACTACAACTATTCAAAGATTCAGATGATCGTGTACGTTCTAGTGCCGCAAACGTGTTAGATCAAATAGGTTCAGAAGTAGCAATTCCTGACTTACTACAACTATTCAAAGATTCGGATGATCGTGTGCGTTCTAGTGCCGCAAATGCGTTAGGTAAAATAGGTGCAGAAGTAGCAATTCCTGACTTACTACAACTCCTCAAAGACTCAGAATCTAATGTGCGTTCTAGTGCCGCAGATGCGTTAGGTAAAATAGGTGCAGAAGTAGCAATTCCTGACTTACTACAACTCCTCAAAGACTCAGAATCTAATGTGCGTTCTAGTGCCGCAGATGCGTTAGGTAAAATAGGTGCAGAAGTAGCAATTCCTAACTTACTACAACTCCTCAAAGACTCAGAATATAATGTGCGTTCTAGTTCTGCATTTGCGTTAGGTCAAATAGGTTCAGGAGCAGTAATTCCTGACTTACTACAACTCCTCAAAGACTCAGAATCTAATGTGCGTTCTAGTGCCGTATTTGCGTTAGGTCACATAAATGGAGAAGTAGCAATTCCTGACTTACTACAACTCCTCAAAGATTCAGAATTTATTGTGCGTTTTAGTGCTGCATTTGCGTTAGGTCAAATAGGTGCAGAAGTAGCAATTATTGACTTACTACAACTCCTTAAAGACTCAAAATCTATTGTGCGTTTTAGTGCTGTATTTGCGTTAGGTCAAATAGGTTCAGAAGCAGCAATTCCTCACTTACTGGAACTCCTCAAAGACTCAGATTTTATTGTTCGTTTTGGTGCCGCAG
This sequence comes from Aliinostoc sp. HNIBRCY26, assembly GCF_050235535.1. GTDB lineage: Bacteria > Cyanobacteriota > Cyanobacteriia > Cyanobacteriales > Nostocaceae > Trichormus. Next base: position 4,294,621 of record NZ_CP189852.1, on the reverse strand, counting down.
ATGCGTTAGGTAAGGTGGGTGCAGAAGTAGCAATTTTTCATTTACTAGAACTCCTTAAAGACTCAAACTCTATTGTGCGTTCTAGTGCCGCAGGTGCGCTGAGTAAAATCGACGAAAAAACTCATAGTGTAGTTATTAATCTTTCTCAATGGATTAATGAAAACCAAGATTCTGAATATATAGGAGATGGAATCGATTTGCTATGGGACTTGGTATGTGGCTAGACAAGCTGATATTACGACCTAACAAATCAGTGCTAGCCAGATAGACACAGCATTACTGTAGACAATGACCAAAAAACATTTCTAGATGTGACATAATAGCCACATCTAGAAATTATCTTATCTACTCTACAAATATTTATTTAAATATTCGTATTTACTTATTCTACTGTTACTGATTTTGCTAAATTTCTGGGCTGGTCAACGTCCAAACCGCGACGGGCGGCGATGTGATAAGCCAATAGTTGCAAAGGTACTACTGTAAGTATTGGCGATAGTAATTCATCGACTGATGAAACGGGAAGTAAATCATCAAAGATTTCCGCCGCTTCGCCATCTTTTACAGGTGTTACACCAATTAACCGCGAATCTCTGGCTTTGGCTTCTTGGGCGTTGGAAATTACCTTTTCATACACATTACCAGGAACAGCGATCGCCACTACCGGAACTTTGGCATCTAATAAAGCAATGGGGCCATGTTTCATTTCCCCAGCCGGATAACCTTCAGCGTGAATGTAGCTGATTTCTTTTAATTTCAAAGCCCCCTCTAAAGCAATGGGGAAGTTAATCCCTCTACCCAAAAAGATGAAATCTTTGGTGTCTGCAAAGTCATGGGCTAGATGTTCGGTTAATTGTTCTTGACTTTCTAATGTGTCTTCGATGGCTTGGGGAATTTGACGCAAACCTTGGATGATCTCTGCAAGTTTTTCTGCTGGTAATGTCTGGCGGCGATCGCCTAAATCCAAAGCTAGGGCGTAAAATGCCATCAGTTGGGCGGTAAAGGTTTTGGTAGCGGCTACACCAATTTCAATCCCTGCTAGGGTGTTGATGATATGAGACACCATCAAACCAAGGCTGCTTTCTGGGCGATTGGTAATGCCTAATAGTCTAGCTTTATATTCAGGTGTTAGTCCTTGGCGGCGTTCTTTTTCCATTGCTAAAGCCGCTAAGGTGTCGGCGGTTTCCCCAGATTGGGTAACACCAATAATTAGGGTATTGGGTGTTAGAGGTGATGGTGCATAGCGATACTCAGAGGCATAATGCACCTGAGTGGGAATTCCGGCTAATTGTTCGAGTAAGTATTTACCGACTAAGGCGGCGTGCCAACTTGTACCGCAGGCAACGATATGAATTTGGGTTAAATCTGCATAAAATTCCTCTGGTAAACCCAAATTTACACGCTCATGATCAAAGTATGCCTCTAAACTTGCTCTCACTACTCCAGGCTGTTCGTAAATTTCCTTGAGCATGAAGTGTTTGAATCCCTGCTTCTCTACCATTGTGGGACTCAAGTTGAGCATTCGGGGCTGTTTTTTCAGCCTATCGCCAGCAAAGTTATAAATTTCCACGCCCAAAGGTGTGAGACGGGCTATTTCACCATTTTCGAGGGGGAGAACTGCACGAGTATAAGCAACGATCGCCGGGGTATCGGAAGCGCAGAAAAATTCACCCTGGCCAAATCCAATAACTAAAGGTGCTTGTTGGCGCACCACAACTAACTCATCAGGATAATCAGCCGAAATGACTGCGATCGCAAATGCCCCTTCTAAATGATTAGCTGCTTGACGTACTGCTTCTAAAAACAGGGAAGGAGAAAGGGGAACAGTCGGTGATGGGAGATTTGTTAAATATTCGGCAATCAGATGGGGAATTACTTCTGTATCCGTCTCAGAACGGAATTGATGACCTTTACTTTTGAGTTCTTCGCGTAACTCACGGTAATTTTCAATGATCCCATTTTGGACTACAGCAATTCGCATGGCTGTATCCATGTGGGGATGAGCATTATATTCTTCTGGTTTGCCGTGTGTTGCCCAGCGTGTATGACCGATACCTATTTGGGCTGGAGTTGCTAACAGTTCTAGTTTAGAACGCAGGTTATGGAGTTTACCTTTAGCTCTAACACAATTCACCTCTCCTTCCCAAACAGTGGCAACTCCGGCGGAATCATACCCCCGATATTCCAGTTTTTCTAGCCCAGACAATAAAATCTCTGTCGCCGCTTGAGTGCCAATATACCCTACTATGCCGCACATTGCTCACACCACCTTTTGTTCGGATAACTAAATCCAGTATAGTTGTTAGCACAAAAGTCGGTTCTTCTCAAAGGTAGAAGGTAGGAATGTAGGGGCGTGGAAGGCAGAAAAATTAGTAAAAGGGAACAGGGAACAGGGGGAGCAATTCCTGTACCCAGACTTCTCTTTGAGACGCTAACGAGTAGCTTGCTTCTCCTCCAGGTAGGTCATTAAAATAAATTTTCCCAATTTGGAATTGCGTCTCTTTGGGCAATTAATAATTGTTGGATGCCTTTTTCAGCGTAATCTAGTAGCTGGTTTAATTGAGCGCGGGTAAAACTGTCTTTTTCGGCTGTACCTTGAGTCTCGATGAAGCCTAAATTTTGATTCATAACTACGTTAAAGTCTACTGTAGCGGCGACATCTTCTATATAATTCAAGTCTAAAAACGGCTCTTGTTCTAATAAGCCGACGGAAACAGCTGCTACCTGTCCACACAAGGGCGATCGCTCTAACACTCCTTTCTGTAATAATTGGGAAATAGCATGAGCTAACGCCACAAATCCACCCGTAATCGCTGCTGTTCTCGTACCTGCATCAGCTTGCAGCACATCTGCATCTACCGTTAAAGTCCTCTCTCCCAACAACTCAAAATCTATCGCAGCCCGCAAACTACGTCCAATCAATCTTTGAATTTCTTGTGTTCTACCAGACAACTTCAATAATTCTCTTTCCTGACGTTGTTGTGTCGCTGAGGGTAACATCCGGTACTCAGCAGTTAACCACCCTTGACCTGTTCCTAACAAAAACCTGGGAACACCTTCAGCAACGCTGACAGTACACAATACTTTAGTATCACCACATACTGTCAACACAGAACCAGGTGCAAAGCGAGTAAATTCAGATTCAAAGGTTACAGAACGGAGTTCATAGGGTTTTCGACCGTCGGGACGCTGCCAAGCCATCAGAGATGCCTCATATCTTGTTTGTAAAACTGTACTTTAGAACAGTTATCAGGTATACGGTGGAGGGTTATAAAGGACACCAATGCTTTTCACCAATTGGTGTGGTGTTTCGCAGGTGTGATTTTACCCAACACAGTTCACAGTTCACTGTTAAAGTTAACTTTAGTATCGCCACTCATACCGAGTCTGTATCTTGAGGTCAGCATCTCTAGCTGAAGACAAAGTCATAAGATTGAAATTAAAGTATAAGTTTTATTGTGAAATAAACAATCACTAATCCCGAAAAATTTTAGGATAACTAAAGACTGATTTAGGAAGCTTCCAACAACGTTAAAATATTTTGCAAAACTAGCTCCGGCAATTGATCACCATTAATCGTTAACAAACGGCGGCGGCGGTCATAATACTCTAAAATAGGCACAGTACGGTCATAAAAAATTTCTACCCGACGCTGTACAATCTCTGGTTGGTCATCTGGTAGAGAGCGACCCAAAGAGCGACTCACCATCACCGCTTCTGGGACTTGTAAGTAAATTGCCCAATCTAACTTTTGTCCCAACTCATCCAACAAAAAATCTAATTCTTCCGCCTGAAACGCAGTTCGGGGATAACCTTCCAAAATCCAACCACCAATGACATCAGGTTTTTTTAGTCGCAACCGAATTAATTCAATAATCATTTCATCCGGTACTAGTTCCCCCTTAGATACATAGGGTTGTGCATAGCGGCCAAGTTCACCCAGATTAGCATAGACACTTTCCAAGGTCTTACCGCCGGATATTGCTTCCCGTAACATCTCCCCTGTAGAAATCTCTGGTACTTCAAAATATCTCGCTAATCTTTGCGCTTGTGTACTCTTCCCTGATCCTGAGCCTCCTAGAATTACTAGTCTCACAACTATCCACTCCTCAACCCGTCACATTTACCACATAATAAGTTTGTTTTGCCCAACCGTGTAGAAAATCCCACATTTAACCCAAGAGTCATACTGTTGTACCTTCTGGTTCAAAGCAACAGCAACTAGGAAAAGAGGAAAACACCAAGCAATCCCCAATCCCCAGTCCCTCATATCACTCTTGACTTCCGCACAACCTAGTGTTTGACTTATAGAGCAGATTGCCAGGTTGATCAAACTGAGCAAAAACAAATTGATTATACAGGTGATTTTCTCAAAGGAATCTCTGCTTAATCTGATGAATTTATTGTGATTTTTTGAAATTTATCCTATGGTTGCCCAGTTAGAAACTCCCAGTGCGAATTCCACTCCTAGCCTACTGCATCCAATTGAAGGTCTGGTGCAAGTCTTCACCAGCACTCACCGCAACTTTTTCACCAGCGTCATGGGACAAGCACTCAGAATTGCTGGACAAGGTACACCAGTTTTGATAGTACAGTTTCTCAAAGGTGGCATTAAACAAGGACACGATCGCCCGATTCAGTTAGGACAAAATTTAGATTGGTTACGCTGTGACTTACCCCGTTGCATTGATACACCACACCTAGATGAATCTGAACACCAAGCTTTACAAAAATTATGGCAACACACACAGCAGGTAGTAAATGAGGGCAAATATTCTCTGGTTGTCCTCGATGAGTTAAGTTTGGCGATTCACTTTGGATTAATTGCTGAATCAGAGGTTTTGGCTTTTCTCTCGCAACGCCCTTCTCATGTAGATATTATTCTTACTGGTACAGAAATGCTCTCATCTATTCTCGATGTAGCTGATCAAATTACAGAGATTCGCCGTAGTCACAGACCCTAAACAAAATCCACAGTTCACGATATCCTAGTATTTCGGTTTGTATTGATTGTGAACTTGTGATTAAAAACGATATTTGGATTACTGAGATGGCTCAAAAAGGTCTAATTGCTCCTTTTGAGCCAAGTTTAATCCGTAAAGTGCAGAAAGACCTGGCTTGCGAACCTCAATCTGTAATTAGCTATGGTTTATCTTCCTATGGCTATGACATTCGTTTATCTCCGGCTGAGTTCCGCATCTTTCGCCACATTCCTGGAACTGTAGTTGATCCCAAAAACTTTAATCCCCATAATCTAGAGCAGACACCATTACATACAGATGAAAATGGTAGTTATTTTATTTTGCCAGCTCATTCTTACGGTTTGGGAGTGGCTTTAGAAAGGTTAGAAGTTCCAGATAATATTACAGTAATTTGTATAGGTAAAAGTACGTATGCAAGATGCGGTATAATTGCAAACTTAACTCCTGCTGAGGCTGCATGGCGCGGTCATTTAACTCTAGAATTTTCTAATTCTTCTAGTGCTGATTGTCGCATTTATGCTAACGAAGGCGTGGTGCAGTTACTATTTCTAGAAGGTGAACCATGTGCCATTAGTTACGAAACACGACAAGGTAAATACCAAGATCAGTTAGAGATAGTCACACTGGCTAAGGTTTAATCTCACAATTAGCTAATGTTTTACCCCACAGCAAATTCAGTCAACTTTCGCATATAGGGCGGTTGATATGCCAGCACTATATCTTGCTTGGGGATACCATATTCAACTAGTTCATTAGCTACACCAAATTCAGTACCATCATACTGAATCCAAATTTTATGTTCTCGAATATCTATATGAATTAAACAGCCATATACTCGACGACGATTTTCCCATCCTGCGTTGACAACTTGATAGTGGTCTTGTTGAATATCAAAAATAGTTTGCCGTTCAATTTCACCATAGGCAGGCTTAATTTGAGCATGATGCTCTAAAATTTTTTGGATAATTTGTCTATATTCAGCTAATTTATCCATTGTGCAATTACCTCATTTTCAGGGTCGAATACTAGCAGTTTTAATTGATATTCTTGAATACTTAGTTGTGGCAATTGTCGGGAAAAAAAATCTGTATATGTTACTAATGGTACTGCTAAATACAGAATGCGCTTCGGTTCCTTAAGTTTTAGGGCTACGCGGTAATTTAAATATTGTCCCAATGCTGTATGAAACTCAGAAACTGCGGAAGGAGCAACAAAACTTTTGATTTCTACGGCTATTTGTTCACCTTCCTTTTGGGCAGCAATTAACCGTTCTGCACCTATATCAATTTGTAGTTGTCCATCTACTAAGTCAATAGATAACGGATCATGTGTAATTGTCCATCCGTCTTTTTGCAAAGCCAACTTAACTAAATTATGAAAGATATCCCTTGCAGACATTTCTTAAAGTTACAGTGTTTTTGACAATAAGCAGTTGTTTTGATGATCAATAAGATGAGAAAGGAGTTACCCTACCTCATCAAAATTTTAGCGATCGCACAGCACTTTTTGAATATCCATCGTCTTGCATCTGGGATTTAGACATCATCTAGATGTTAATCTAGCTCTAAGGTGCTAATCTGCCTTTGCCTAAACGAGTTTTTTCATACCACTGAGCGAGTGCTGGAGTCCATTGTTCAAAATGCGGCCACATCAGTTCGCACAATTTCTGGATTTCTAATTGAGCATCTTTCTTATTTCTCAAGTCGCAAAAATGCAAAAATGAACGCAAATTAAAGCTGACTACAAAATGTTGACGATAATCAAAGGGAACTTTACCTCTGGCGTGTTCTTCTGACATTCCCCCTTCAAAATCAGCTTTATATCGTTTAGCAGCTTCCAAACACCACTCTAAGTCAGCAGATCGCTGTTCAGGTGAATAGTAATATTTTTTACCCTGTCTATCTGTATAATACCCAACTGGACGTAGATAAAAAACGTCTTCAATGTCTTTTCTACCTTCGACTACATCAATAAACTGTTTGCCCGTATACCTAAAAGATTGCACATCAAAGGATACTGCTACCCTATGAGTACGTGCTTGCTGCATCACACTATGAGGAAAATAACCACAGTTGAAGACAATTTGAGGATGTTCTAGCGGCCCGTAATGTCCTCTTTCGCCTGCTAATAGTCGTTTAACAATAATTTCGCCGCATTCTGACTCCGAAGGCCAAGAGTCACGTTCGTCAAACACGAACCCATCTGTATAGTCTTGGTGCATGGCTGCATAAATCACCTGCTGGGGGTTTGGTGTTTTAGCTATAACTTCTACTCGGAATCGATCCATTGGCTTTTGAACGGTTGATTTGTACTTGTTCTGGGAGGGTGGTTTTCAACCCGACTCACAATCATATCTCTTTGGACAGATTAAGATGCTTTACAAAAATTTATATATTTGTTACAGTTTGTTACATCATAAATAACTGGAAAAAACAAAATGCGTACAAATAATGCCATCGTTGACGATCAAGGTTTGATGAACAACTTTGCGATTGAGCCAAAGGTGTATGTAGATGAACAAGGCGATCGCACCGGCTTCACTCCCTATGCAGAATTACTCAATGGTCGTTTAGCCATGATTGGGTTTATTTCTCTGATTGCTTTAGAAGTATTTACAGGACATGGTATTTTTGGTTTCTTCTCAAATCTATAAAAATAATAAAGTCTTAAGTTTCGTAAAAATAGTAAATTAACAAAATCAGAGACAGGAAATTTCCTGTCTCTTAATGTATTGAGACTTTTGTGATATTTTGACAGTGGCCGAGGGCATCCAAAATTGGTATAACCTATAGTCTGTCACCTTTCACAAATTATGGTTTTAACTGCTTCTACCATGTTGTCATTAGGCACAAAAGCACCAGATTTTCATCTACCTGAAGTAGTGTCTGGCAAAATAATTTCCCTAGATAGTTTTGCCGAGCAAAAAGTTTTGTTAGTGATGTTTATTTGTCGTCATTGCCCATTTGTGAAGCATATTCAAGACGAAATTACCAAGCTAGGTGAAGATTATCGCACGAGTGATTTAGCGATCGCCGCTATCAGTGCTAACGATGCCGAAAAATATCCAGATGACGCGCCTGATTCCCTCAAAGCATTAGCCATAGAAAAGGGATGGCAATTTCCGGTATGCTACGACGAAACCCAGGCAATAGCCAAAGCCTACACAGCCGCTTGTACACCGGACTTTTTCGTGTTTAATGCAGAACGCAAACTTGTGTATCGCGGACAGTTAGACGATAGTCGTCCCAGTAACGGTAAACCAGTCACAGGTGCAGATTTACGTGCTGCTATTGATGCGGCTTTAGCTGATCAACCTGTAACTATTGAGCAAAAGCCTAGCATTGGTTGCAATATCAAATGGAAAGCGGGGAATGAACCCAGTTATTTTGGGTAGGGGTTGGGGACTTATCAATTCAAAATTCAAAATTCAAAATTCAAAATTAAAGAAGGATTGGGGACTGGGGACTGGGGACAAGGTGGATTTGACTCCTGCCCTATGCCCTATGCCCCATTCCCAATTAATGTTTAATTTCCAAATTGAGAATATAGTGTCCTAATTGGACATTTTCTGCCCAAAGTTCGTACTCTATACGTAGATGCTCTGGCAGGGGACTGCCACTGAGGGTGAGATTTTTGGTAAAGTTGCGTAAGCGGATGGGATCATGAGGCTGTATTGATTCTGTAGGTAGCCAATATCGGCTCACCCCATAAACACCCTGTTCCCAAAAGTGACGGTAACTCACCTGTTCGTTACCTTGCATGGTCATAATGATCCGATAAGGAGAAATTTCCAACCACAGCACTCTAGGGCTAGTGGGAGTATAAGCTTTAGTTTTGTGTGGGGTCGCTGTATCTTCTATTTGGTTGGGAAATGCCACTTCACAGGTGATTAGAGGTGGTGCAGTTAATAGTAGATGGAATCTATCAGTGTCTTTCTGATACAGCGTGCCAGCAGTTTCTACCACTGACCAGAATGGCAGGTCTGTGGAAATATGTGATAAGCACACGGGCTTGCGGTGATGAGTGAGCATGGGAGCGTTGAAGGCTAAAAGCTATTGAACAAGATGAAATTAATACCAGATACTTCAGTTGATTGGGTAAGCAACTAAAGAATAAAACATAGTAAAACTTGCTTAATATTAACTGAAGATGCTTTTTTAGTAAGCTATATAAACAAACATCAAAATAAGTTGAATATGAATCTCAAAAGTTCATGTAAGAATAATGAAATTTATTAAGTAAACTATGTGAAAAGTTATACTTTTATGAAAAAAGACAACTAAGAGTTACCATCAGAATACTTACTGAGTATCCCACATAAGAGTGAAGTAGCAATAACTAAAAAATAAATCTATACTAACCCAAGTTGCTATATGAATCCGCTTTGATTCGGTGAAATTGTTTGCGTAGGTAGGGAACAGGGAACAGTCTTCCGCCGTGAGCGTCAGCCGAACGGGAACAGAGAACAGGGAAGAAGAAATGAATCAATTCAAAATTCAAAATTCAAAATTAAAGACAGCCACCCACAAGGGGTGGGGTTTCTACCTACCTTGGGAAATAAGGATTCTTGGACGCAAGTCCGGTTTTGAACCTAGCTTTTTCCTATAAAAGTGTACCTAGTTTCGCAAAAATCAAATACGATTCCTATAGTTAGCAAGATAGGGAATAGATAATTAAGCGCAATGAAAAGCAGCTTGTTTCAGCTACACTTAGTTTTCTCAAAATTCTATCGAAATTCACCCCAACTTAGCTGATTAGCAATTTTGAGAGAGCAAAAAGCGATACTATACTAGGCAGTCTCTATCAATAATGGGCATAGGGTATAGGGCATGGGGCATGGGGGTTGTATTTTTCTCCACCTGCTTACAATGCTTCTGCTGTTTCCCTGTTGCTAATTGTTCAAGTTTGGGTTTTGGATTGACTATTTTGAAGAGAGTTTCATCTAAAATCCGTCTTGAAAAGTTCTGTAGGTGGGAAACCCGGCTATAGAACTTTTCGCAAAATTTCAAATTCCCAGTCCCCAATCTCTAATTTTCAGAAAGTATATTGTGATGTTAGCTGCTGCCATAACATTAGAATCTCAAGAAGACCTTTCCCACAAGTTAATTATTCAAACACCTACTGCTGGGGTATCCTTACAGGGTCGTATCCAGATACCAGGGGATAAATCAATTTCCCATCGGGCTTTGATGTTGGGTGCGATCGCCCAAGGTGAAACGGAAATCCAAGGGTTACTTTTGGGTGAAGACCCCCGTAGCACTGCTAGCTGTTTTCAAGCAATGGGTGCAGAGATTTCACCGTTGAATACTGAATTGGTGCGAGTCAAAGGTATTGGTTTAGGTAATTTACAAGAACCTGTAGATGTGTTGAATGCGGGTAACTCCGGGACAACACTGCGCTTGATGTTGGGACTGTTAGCATCTCATCCAGGACGCTTTTTTACAGTCACCGGTGATAGTTCTTTGCGATCGCGTCCCATGTCTCGTGTCGTCAAACCCCTGCAACAAATGGGGGCGCAAATCTGGGGACGGAAGGATAATTCTTTAGCACCTTTGGCAGTACAAGGACAAATCCTCAAACCCATTCACTATCATTCACCCATCGCCTCTGCCCAGGTAAAATCCTGTATTATGCTGGCGGCTTTATTCACTGAAGGTAAGACTACGGTGACAGAACCAGCCCTATCCCGTGACCACAGCGAACGGATGCTACGGGCGTTTGGTGCAGATGTCAGTGTAGACCCTGAAACCAAAAGTGTTACTGTCACAGGCCAGGCGCAATTGTACGGTCAAAAAGTCATTGTCCCAGGGGATATTAGTTCCGCGGCCTTTTGGTTAGTGGCTGGGGCGATTGTTCCTGGTTCAGAACTGGTGGTGGAAAACGTCGGCGTGAATCCCACCCGCACAGGGATTTTAGAAGCCTTGGAAATGATGGGGGCGAATATCCAATTGGAAAATCAGCGTGAAGTCGCCGGTGAACCTGTGGCGGATGTGCGAGTGCGTTACAGTCGTTTACGCAGTTGCACCATTGCTGGGGATATTGTACCGCGCATGATTGATGAAATCCCAATTTTAGCTGTGGCGGCGGTGTTTGCCGAAGGTACTACCGTAATTCGGGATGCAGAAGAGTTGAGAGTCAAAGAAAGCGATCGCATTACAGTCATGGCGCAACAACTCAATAAACTCGGCGCGCAAGTGACGGAATTACCAGACGGAATGGAAATTACAGGCGGAACTCCCTTAAGAGGCACAGACGTTGATAGCCATACCGATCATCGCATCGCCATGAGTTTAGCGATCGCCGCTTTAAACGCCAGTGGCGTAACTACAATTCACCGCGCCGAAGCCGCCGCTATTTCTTATCCTAATTTCACTAATACACTGAAACAGATTTTGGGGTAATGGGGATTGGGGATTGGGGACTGGGGACTGGGGACTGGGGACTGGGGACTGGGGATTGGGTATTGAGCATTGGAGACTGGGCATTGCAGACCAAAATATGATCATTGGATTCTTCCCCCCTGCTCCCTGCCTGACAGGTGTAGGTATTTTACAAACGTGGCTGAAATGGGGTTTTTCCGTTAGTTGAAAACTCAAATTTTAGTCTTTGATTTTTTACCTAAGAACGAAATTTCGTTATTTGAACCACGTTTAGAACTCTGTTTGAGAGTGTCCACTCATGCCCACATCAAAAACCTACACCTGTCAGCTGCTCCCTGCTCCCTGCTCCCTGCTCCCTGCTCCCTGCTCCCTGCTCCCTGCTCCCTGCCCCCTGCCTCCACAACAAACCCCACTCACATCTTTTGGGCTATTTGCAGGGCTGATAGAAACGACACAGAAATATTAGTAATAGAGTTTTTGACTAACACAGCTTTTAAGCCAGCAAATAAAGCATTTCTTTGTTGAGGATCTAAAGCTATGTATGGCGACAGGGTACTTAAAAGTGTTAAGTAGTCATCAATACTATAAGTGAACTCACAAGGGAATTCTTCCGAGACAAAACACTTAAACAGACCAGAATCAATCACACTCTGTCCGAATCTGAGTATTTGCTTGTGCTGTGTTTCTCGTTCTTCGTATCTTGCTAAAGCCGGGGCTTGATGCTGATAAACCTCCTCAAAAGCTGCGTAAACTTCATACTGGGGTTGGGGTGTCATATTCCACAGCAAAATCAAACGACCATCTGCTTTTAAAGCATCAGCTGCTTTTGCATAGCCAATTTCTGGTGAAACCCAATGAAAAGATGTCGCCGCTAAAACAGCATGATATTTTTCAGACTCTAGCGGCCATTCTTCAAAAGATGTATTAGTAATTTCTACCGCAGGATATTGTATACAATTTTGCTTTACTATGTGGCAAAGTTTCTGGCTTGGCTCTAGACAGACCATTGTGAAACCTAACTGAGCAAAGGCAACTGTAGCATTTCCAGGGCCGCAGCCGATTTCTAAAATCACTGCGTCTTTTGGAAGTTCAGCTAACTCTACAGCACGGTGAATTAGTTGCTGAGGATAGCGTGGTCTAGTTTTGTTATAGGCATCAGCTACTTCGCTATACCAGTTTTTTCTCTGTTGCGAAGTGTAGATATTTGCTACTTGGCTATACCAACTTTTTCTTTGTTCTAAATCTTTCATAAGTTGTGTGCAAGTGAGCTTTATACCAAGTGCCAATATTTTGGCAACATATCACCTATTAACTTAACTTGCTCATCCAAAACTGACACAGCAAACTAGGAAAGCTTTTACCAGAAGTTCAGAAGAACGAAAGCAAGAAAGTGATAGCTAGAAAAGCTACACCTCTACACGAGAGACTGCCAGCTAAAAAAATAATTTATTTTCTGGAAGTCTCCTATCCAGGCTCCTATCCCAAATCATCAGAAATGATTTAGGATGACTATAAATGCGTTGTTGAATATCAGAGTTAATTATCTCATCTCTCCCTACTAAATGTAATACATGGGACTCTGCTGAGTACGTGCCTCTCTTTCTTGACACAAATCTTGGAGTGTATAGCGATTCAAAACCTCCGTCGAGGCTGCATTAGCTTGATCCCAAATTTCATGAACTAAAGTTTTTTCTAAAGATGGAGATTCGGAAATATCTTTGTCTTTGCGCTCACCTTCTACCAAAGTGATGATTTCTAATAGGGTAATTTGCCAAGGTTCACGTACTAAAACAAACCCTCCTTTGGCACCACGTTGACTTTGTACCACGCCAGCACGCCGCAAGGTGGTCAAAATTTGTTCTAGATATCGCTCAGGTATGGGTTGTTTGGCAGTAATTTCGCCCACAGTCAGAACTTTCTGTCCGTGGTGAGTTGCCAATTCTAATAGTGCCAGCAGTGCGTATTCAACTTTGGCAGATAAATCTAAAAGAGCGTAGTTTTGGCTATTCAAGTGTGTACTCAAGATAATACGGTTAGTTGATTGATTTAACGCAATTTATGCGAATTTAATTTTTTCTCAGTCTTAGATGTGATAACATCCGACTTATAAAGTAAAAACATAAATCTATCGACTTACCGTAGATTATCTTACACAATTTTACCCGATTGCTTCAACTGTTCTTGGTGAGGACACAACAACAAGGGGTGTAAGGGTGTGGGGGTGTAAGGGTATGAGGGCGTAAAAGATTGTTTGAAAATCACTTTGCGGTGATTTCAGGCACTTATCGAGTCCTTATAGCCCTAAACCTCATATCTTCATACTTCTATAACCCTAAATCCATCCATTTACTCAGGAAGATCATGCTACTAACTGATTTACGAACCATCTATGAGCGTGACCCAGCAGCCCGGAATTGGCTGGAGGTGTTGTTTTGTTATCCGGGGTTGCAAGCGTTATTGTTTCATCGCTTGTCACACTGGCTGTATAAACTAAATGTGCCGTTTATACCAAGGTTTATATCTCATATTAGTCGGTTCTTAACTGGGATTGAGATTCACCCAGGGGCAGTTATTGGCAAGGGCGTATTTATTGATCACGGTATGGGTGCAGTTATTGGTGAGACAGCCATTATCGGTGATTATGCTCTAATTTATCAAGGTGTCACCTTGGGGGGTACGGGGAAAGAGACAGGTAAACGTCACCCGACAATAGGTAGTCATGTGGTTGTAGGTGCGGGTGCGAAGGTATTGGGTAATATTACCATTGGCGATCGCGTCCGTATTGGCGCAGGCTCAGTTGTTCTACGAGACGTTCCCAGCAACACCACAGTAGTAGGAATTCCAGGGCGTGTTACCCGTGAAAATAACTCCAATACAGATTTTTTGGCGCATGGAAAACTGCGCGACGTAGAAGCGGAAGTGATTCGAGCGTTGTTTGAGAGAGTCAAAAATTTAGAGAAACAACTAGAACAGCTAGAAACTAAATCAACCCCAGTCCCCACTTACATAACGCTAGAGCAACTTTACAACTCTCAGCAAACTGAGTCTGATTCAATGATTGAAGAATTCTTAGATGGTGCGGGAATTTGATTTTGGTCATTAGTCATTAGTCATTAGTCATTAGTCATGAGAGAACAGGGAACAGAATCTTTAATTTTGAATTTTGAATTTTGAATTTTGAATTGTTCCGTCCCCAATCCCCCCTTGTATCCGATCGCCTACTATAGATATACTACGGTTAATTAATCGGTTAAGTGTAATATCCAGTGGTGTCACTAAAATCAAGCTTTATTAACTCAGCTAGTCACAATACTAAGCTGTTGTTTACACGACGGTCATTTTTACCGGAGTATCAAAATAGCCTCTGGCAGATTGACACGGGTTTTGTTAGAACCTTTACATATCTGGAAAATGGTACAACTGTAGCCTTGGGGTTATGGGGTGCTGGAGATGTTATTGGTAAGGCTCTGTCGAAATTAGAACCTTATCAAATGGAGTGTTTGACTAAGGTTGAGGCAAGAATTTTACCCTTAGACGAATGGTCTTATCCGACAGAAACTTTATTGGCGCACATCCAACAAGCTGAAGAGTTAGCAGTGATTCGCAGCTACAAGAAAGTAGAGACTATGCTGCTGAAGTTGTTGGCGTGGTTATCTCACAGGTTTGGCTCAGAAGTAGAGAAAGGACGCTTGATTGATATGCGTCTGACTCACGAAGACTTAGCTGATATGATCGGTTCGACAAGGGTGACAGTAACTCGCATTTTGGGACAGTTTGAGCAGGAGGGATTGATTGACAGGCGATCGCTCAATAGAATTATTCTCCGAGAGGAAGAGATTTGGTATTACGAGATTTAGTTGTTGGGGACTGGGGATTGGGGATTGGGGACTGGGGATTGGGAACTGGGGATTGGGAACTGGGAGACAAGTATCTCATTGACTAATGACTAATGACTAATGACTAATGACTAATGACTAATGACTATTGACTATTGACTATTGACTAATACTTGACTGTTTTTTAGTCAGGAAAAATGATTTAATAAAATTCTTGTAAATGTATGTCTACATTTTCTTGTGCAGGCATATATTGTGACATTTTACAACTTTTTTAATAACTAAATAACTATTTACCAATGAAAAAAATATTATCTCACCAAAGTATATTAACATCTGCCTGTGTGCTACTCATAACAGCTTGTGGAAGCAATACCGCAAATAATTCTACAAGTGAGACACCCAGTAGCTCAAATCAATCTACAACAATTCCTATTGGTATTGCGATCGCTCAAACTAGTAATGTCGCTTTGCTAGGTCAAGAACAAGTAGCTGGAGTGAAAATTGCCGAAAAGTATTTTAATGATAAGGGTGGTATTAACGGTACACCTATTAAGTTAGTATTGCAAGACACTGCTGGAGATGAAGCAGGCGCGATTAATGCTTTTCAAACTTTAATTAATAGAGATAAAGTAGTCGGGATTGTCGGCCCTACTTTGTCGCAGCAAGCTTTTAGTGCTGACCCTGTAGCTGAACGTGCTAAAGTACCAGTCATCGGCCCATCAAATACAGCGAAAGGTATACCTGAAATTGGTGATTATGTGGCTCGTGTTTCTGTTCCGGTTTCTGTAGTTGCACCTAATGCTGTCAAAGCGGCTCTTAAACAAAATCCTAATATTAAAAAGGTTGCTGTTTTCTTTGCTCAAAATGATGCTTTTAGCAAATCAGAAACAGAGATTTTTCAAAAGACTGTTAAAGACCAAGGTTTAGAATTAGTCACAGTCCAAAAGTTTCAAACAACTGACACTGACTTTCAAAGCCAAGCTACCAACGCTATTAATTTAAAACCAGATTTAGTGATTATTTCAGGATTAGCGGCTGATGGTGGTAACTTAGTTAGACAATTGAGGGAACTAGGTTATAAAGGCTTAATTATTGGTGGAAATGGATTAAATACATCAAATATTTTTCCAGTGTGTAAAGCTTTGTGCGATGGTGTATTGATAGCTCAAGCTTACAGTCCAGAACATCCTGGCGAGATTAACGCGGCTTTTCGTAAAGCTTACATCGATCAATTTAAGAAAGAACCGCCTCAATTTAGCGCGCAGGCTTTTACCGCAGTGCAAGTATATGTAGATGCGCTCAAAGAGTTAGATAAAAAAAGTAAAGTTGCTCAGTTACAACTACCACAGTTAAGAACAGAATTAAACAAGCAAATCTTGGCAGGTAAGTACAACACCATTTTAGGAGAAATTAGTTTTACTCCTGTAGGTGAGGTTGTACAGAAAGATTTTTATGTGGCTCAAATTAAAATGGAAAAAGATGGTAGTCAGGGTAAGTTTGCATTCTTGAAATAGAGATTGGGGAATAGTTTGTAGTGAGAACTTTAGTTAAAAAAGGACTAAAGTCCTTACTACGAACTTGATTTAAAATTCCTAGTACCCAGTCCCTAATCCCCAATCCCCAATCCCCAATCCCTCATAAATTACTATGGACATTAGTTTATTTATTCAACAATTGTTAAATGGCCTATCTATTGGTAGTGTCTATGCAATTTTTGCTTTGGGTTATACGTTGGTTTATTCCATTTTAGGGATTATTAACTTAGCGCATGGGGCAATTTTTACTCTGGGGGCATATTTTACTTATGCACTCATGGGTGGTAGTTTTGGATTTAATGGCTTATTTGCTAATTTGATGCTACCAGTAAAATTACCATTTGCTATGGCTTTAATTATAGGCAGTGGTTTGGCTGGATTGGTGGGGGTTGGGATGGAACGCATTGCATTCAAACCTTTGCGTAATAAAGGTTCTGACCCTTTACTAACAGTAGTTTCTAGCTTAGGGGTAGCAGTAGTAATTGTAAATCTAATTCAGTATTTAGTAGGTGCAGAAAGTTATACTTTTCCTGCTAATACTTTTGGTAATTTGCCAGCAGCCATTAATTTTGGGAGTGCAGAAAAACCAATCCCCATTCGGAGTGTACAGGTGATTATTTTTGGGGTGTCGATGGTAATTGTCGCTATCCTCACCTATTTTATTAATCGTACTAAATACGGTAAAGCTATGCAGGCGATCGCAGAAGATCCAGTGACTTCTAGTTTATTAGGAATTGATAGCGATCGCTTTATCATCTTGACATTTTTCCTCAGCAGTTTTTTAGCAGGGTTAGCCGGGACTTTGGTGGCCTCTAGCGTCAGTATTGCAGGCCCCTATTTTGGTATCGCCTTTGGTTTACGGGGTTTAGCGGTGATTGTTCTGGGTGGTTTAGGAAGTATCCCTGGTGCGGTTTTGGGGGGTTTACTCATTGGTGTCGTGGAAGCACTCGTCCCGGCGGACTTTTCTGGCTATAAAGACGCTGTAGCTTTTGGCATTTTATTTGTCATGCTATTAGTTAGACCCCAAGGTTTGCTAGGTCGTCGGTTCATCCAGAAAGTTTAGAGAGTGCTGAGTAATGAGTGCTGAGGAATTAGTGGTTTTTACTGGAATCAGCACTAGGGTAAAGGTGGAAAGTAAGTTACATAACTATTCATAGTTGATAATTTTAGACAAACAACTTAAGCAATGGCTGAATTTTTCTCGACTTATGGCTCACTCATTGTTTCAATGGTATTAGGGGCGTTACTCGGACTCTCACTTTATTTACCATTGATGGCTGGACAATTATCTTTAGCTAGTCCAGGATTTTATGCTTTAGGTGGTTATATAGCAGCAATTTTATCGACTAAAGTTTTTACATCTAATAGTAATTTATTCCCGATTCACTTGTTGTTATTGGAGATGTTAATTGCTGGGTTAGTTTCTGGTTTATTGGGTATAGTTATAGGAATTCCTGCTTTAAGATTACGGGGAATTTATTTAGCGATCGCCACTATTGCATTTGTAGAAGTTTTGCGCGTTTTTTCCCTGAATTTAGAAATTACTGGTGGTGCTGTGGGGATTTTTGCTATCCCTCAACCCTTCCAAACTCAAATAGAATATTTATGGATTGCCTTACCATTACTATTAATTAGTATGGTTCTATTTTATCGCTTAGAACGAGTGCGAGTTGGTAGGGCGTTTACTGCAATTAGAGAAGATGAATTAGCCGCAGGCGCAATGGGAATTAATCCCACTTATTATAAGGTTTTAGCCTTTACTTTAGGAGCAATTCTAGCAGGGATAGTTGGTGCAATTAGCGCGCATTTTCTTAACACTTGGAATGCACGACAAGGGACATTTGATGCAAGTATTATTTATTTAACTTTTGTGTTAATTGGTGGCTCAAGAAGTTTCTTAGGTTCAGTTGTAGGTGGTATGGTATTTACAGCTTTACCAGAGGTTTTGCGAAGTTTAGCTGATACAGGTGGTTTTCCTGTGTGGTTAGCGCAATTTCTCCGAGATGGTAGGCTAATTATTTTTGGTTTATTGATAGTGATAGGTACAATTTTCTTTCCTCAAGGTTTGATTACTCCTGATAGTTTTAAAAGGGGTAAACGGGGGAATAGTCATTAGTCAATAGTCAATGGTCAATAGTCAACAGTCAACAGTCAATAGTCAACAATGACAGAGAACAAGCAAACCATTTTAGCCGCTAATGCACTTACTCGCCGTTTTGGTGGGTTAGTGGCGGTAAATAATGTTTCTTTTAGTGTTAATCAATATGAGATTTTTGGGCTAATTGGCCCTAATGGTGCGGGTAAAACCACTTTATTTAATTTAATTACAGGGTTAATTCCTCTTTCTAGTGGTGAGTTAAATTATAAAGGGCAAGCAATTTCACAACTGCGTTCTCATCAAATTGCTAATTTAGGAATTGCTAGAACATTCCAGAATATTCGCTTGTTTGGGGAATTATCGGCTTTAGAAAATGTAATTATTGCTCGACATTTACATACTAATAGTAGTTTAATTACAGGGGTTTTAGGTTTACCACCAGCACCTCAAGAAGAGAATAAAAGTAGACAGAAGGCTTTAGAATTATTAGAGATGGTGGGATTAAGCGATCGCGCCCAAGAAAAGTCCCGAAACTTTGCCTATGGTGATCAGCGTCGCTTAGAAATTGCGCGCGCGTTAGCTTTAGAACCGCAAATATTACTGCTAGATGAACCGGCGGCGGGGATGAATCCTAGTGAAAAGGCGCAACTTAGTGATTTTATTCGGGATATCCGCGATCGCTTCAATTTAACTATCATTATTATTGAGCATCATGTCCCCTTAGTCATGGGATTATGTGACCGCATCGCTGTGTTAGATTTTGGTCAATTAATCGCCTTGGGTGAACCATCAGTAATTAGAAATGATCCGGCTGTAATTGATGCTTATTTAGGGAATGAATGATTAAATATACCCCCGACTGCTGCAAACAATCGGGAGTATGATGATTATTTACTTATTAATAATTTTTTCTACTTCGACGGCAATATCTGGAAATGCAACTGGTTGAATTATTCCTGTTGTGAATGTTTGTTTAGTTGCATACTCTCCATCTAAGATATCTCGAAATATAACTAAGTTGAGCTTACGTAAATTCACAACCCAATATTCTAAAATTCCGGCTTGGGCATAAATTTTACTTTTTGTTTCTAAATCTTTCTCTAAACTAGAGTTAGCATACTCAATCACCCAGAAAATATTCTCTGGATAAGGATGATGCAGTAAATACTCCCGTCCTAAATTTTGGACGATAGCAATATCAGGCTCAGGCTCAGATTCGTTAGGTAAAGTGATAGGCTTGGCTTGGCGTATCGTAGCTGAGTCACCTAACAACTTTATGAGATAGTTTGCAGCTTCATGGCTACAATAAGCATGGGGTTCGCCTTCTGGGGACATTTCGATGATTTCTCCTTGGAGTAGTTCAACTTTGCGATCGCTTAAAATTCCCGCCTCAATCATGCGATGATATTCTTCAATTGACCACTTAGCGGTAATCATAGTCATGATGCTTGATTCCTCCCCAAGACTCTTGATATTTTCCTATTTTAAACGCACTGCAAAAACCTTATATTGATATTATGGGAATCTGCTTTGATTCCTGAAATTATTTGCGTAGTAAGGGAACAGGGAACAGGGAACGGGGAACAGGAAAGAAGGAATCATATTTGATTTTTTTCAAAAATCAAATATGATTCCTATATGTAAAATTTGTCTGATTAATCGATTTTTCTGAAACCGCCAATGAATACTGATGAACACCAAACTGAAAATATTGAAGATTTTGTCATATTAGAGGTGCAAGACCTTGATGTTAATTATGGCGGTATTCAAGCCCTGAAAAAAATAAATTTAAATATTAAAAAAGGTGAAGTAGTTACTTTAATTGGTGCTAATGGTGCAGGTAAAACTACAACACTACGTGCCATATCTAAAATAGTAAATCCTTACAACGGACAAATTATTTACAGTGGACGGAATATTACTCGCCGCCAACCCCATGAAGTCGTAAAACTAGGAATTGCCCATTGTCCAGAAGGGAGACGAGTTTTAGCTAAACAAACAGTGTTAGATAATTTACTTTTAGGTGCTTATATTCGGTCAAATCAAGCCGAAATTAAAGCCGATATTCAAAAGCAATTTGAATTATTTCCCCGATTAGCACAAAGACGCAATCAACTAGCAGGAACTCTCAGTGGCGGAGAACAACAAATGTTAGCGATCGCCCGTGCTTTAATGAGTAGACCACAATTATTATTATTAGATGAGCCAAGTTTAGGTTTAGCACCAGCAATTGTCAGAGAAATATTTACTATTATTGAAAATTTACGTGCTACAGGAGTCACAATTTTACTAGTAGAACAAAATGCTAACCTGGCTCTACAAATAGCTGATAGAGGCTATGTTTTAGAAGCTGGTACTATCACTTTAACCGGCGCAGCTTCAGATTTAATTAATGATGAAAGGGTGAAAAAAGCTTATTTAGGCTAACTTTCTGTCAGTAACAATATCAATAATCTGATTAAAATTTAGTATAATTTTGTGCTGGAAGTAGGGGTTTTATCGAAAATGGCACAGGAGAACGTAAGCATATAAATGAGGAAATTCTCAGGCACAAGAGTTAGCAATTAAACCCCCTAACCATCCATCCAAACCGATAAGATAAATTGCTTTTTACCTATCTTCTCGGCTTTCCTGCCTTAACCCAAGCATCTGGGCCTAACTTACCACCACGCTTCTTATATTCACGCCATCCAGGGTTGACATTCTGATCCTTGTTTCTGCGTGCTTCTCCTATTTGATGCTTTTGTCTTTTTGATGGACTCCTGTTTGTATTGTGGCCTCCCTTAACTCCTTGGTTTGATGGACTCTGATTTTTATTCTTACCTTTTTTGCCTTGGGCCATGTATTCAATTTCTCGCCAAACTTCTTCTAACTCTCCCTCACTTATGTGTTCATAATCGCTTTCTAAATTAGTTTCCAATTCCATCTCAAATTCTCTGTCAACTAATTTTGGTTGTCGTTTGACAAAAATAATTAAACTTGTTTTCTCATCAATGGGTTCAGTTAAAATCTGATAGTTTCCAGTTTTACCAACAGCAGCAAAAACTCTGAGATTGTTACCAAATGTATGACTAGATAAAGTGCCTGAACGTTTGGCATTATTAACAATTAGCGCAATAGACCGAGTAACACTACCTTCAAGAGTGCCGTTCATATTGCTTTTAACTAAACTTTCTAACCCTGTTTGTTTTAAGTTAGCGGTGATTTTCACGAGTCCATCACGAGATAATAACAAAGTGTATCCATCTGGTGTGGAACCTTTCCATACGAAAATAGACATGATGATTTTTCCTCTGCAATTTTGATTGAGTCAAAATCCCAAAGATATGTATGGTACTCAATTGGGATAAGTATTTTTCTAGGTGTAATTTGAACTCTTACTTTAGATTTGTTCTACACCTCTGAGTTTTCTGCTTCTCTGGTGTCCGTTGTATCCATTGTGGCCATTCTGACGAGGATCAAGCGTCACAACTTGTTGTGTATGACCGCGATAAGCAATACCCAAAGTTTCAGCACTGGTAAGCCACTCTTCTGCCACATCTGCGATTTCTCTGAGTAATGCTTCAAACTCAGCACGGGAAGTATTGAGGAGGTATTTTTGAGCTAACCAACGGATGACACTCCTACCCGCAACTGCCATGCGGTGACGCTGGGAAGCATCAACATTTTCATTGAAGTAGCGTAACATCACTTCTTCAACTACGTCCCAAGCGTTATCAGCTCCAAAAAGTTTGCGTATATCATCTGCACCGAGAATTTTAAAAGCTTCTTCCAATAGCTGTAATACTTCAATCCGTAAAACATTGACATGACCGTAAGAAGCCCATTTCAAGTTATTACGCAGATCCAAACCAGAACGTCTAATTGTGGCAATACTACCAAAACTAGGGTCAAAAGCTCTTTCACGAATCACATCAGAAATGCGTTTATCGCGCCAGAAATCAGCAACATTATTAATAAAATGAGTGAACAAAGTGTGAAATTGTGTATTCGGTTTGGCACTAGGTGCCGGTTTAATTGTGGTGTAACCTAATACTCGACGGTAAGCCTGCATTCGGTCTTTTTCGGTGTAGCGCAACAGGCTACGACGATCAAAACGATATAAACCGTAAGCACCATCACCAGTGGATAATCTCACCGCCCCAGCATTGAATAGTTCTTGCAGTTTTCTGACAGCGCGAAACACGCCTAATTTCTCATGCTGATAGAGATAATAAAGGTCAGCCACTGCTAGAATCCGTTCCGAGGAAACTTGCTCGTCGTAATCTTGAACACCTTCGGGTAAGCGGGTGGCACTGATTTTAGCCGCAGCTTCGTTACCAAGACCGATTAACTCAGCCAAGCCGCCATCGGGTGGTGCTGGGGTTTGGGTTTGGGCTGCTACCAGCTGAGATACCATGCTTTCAATTTGCTGAGTTAAAGCATCAGCTAATTGGGGATTTTGAATCAGTTGCGGTGCAAGTTTATCGGTGAGGGTTTCTCGCAGTGCCGCAATGCGATCGTATAAACTTTGATTTTCTCCTGCCGTTGCCATAATTTGGTCTCCTAATTGAATTGGTCAGGTGACACTGGTGTGAATATAGAGTGCTGCTGATTTAGCTAATCTTATTGGGGAGGAAATGGTTGAGATGGGGGATTTAGTATTGGAGGGCTAGATACATTGATATTTTGCTCGCGCTTGACTTGCCCTGCTAAAGTGCTGACCTCACGCAGTTGATCGGCTAAATCTTTGAGGGAGTCGATAACGCCTGCCCGTTTAAATGCAGAGTGACTAATTGGTGCATCAGAAGTTGCCGTGACTAAATCTGCTAATTGTTTGGCAGTTTCTTTCACAACCTCGGCGATCGCTAATTTTCCTCCGCCTTTAGCCAGTGCTTGACCTTCAAAAGTGGCAAACTCTTTAACCCAAGAAAGCAATTCTTCTAAAGACAACTCTATGTCCTGATTTTCGGAGAAAGATCCTTCTCTGGTGGATGTATTCGTTTTCCTAAATTTAATAATCACAGTTTGGCGTTCGGCAAAACCTAAAAAAACAGAATCCATGATTCTGTAAACTTCATTGACAGATTCCGCTACAACACCTAAAGCGCGAGACAACTTCACTAGTTGTGTACCTAAATATTTTTCGTCTCTGGTTTCTTGCTTATAGCGCGCCCAACTTTGATTTAAAGAAATCACATAATCCAAAATAGTAAGGTAGTTGGTATAGTTCTGCTCTTCTGCAACGGTGTTAATGAAATTGCGTTCAAATCCAAATATGTTAGCCATATTTTTGAGTTGACCAACCTCTACACCAGACAAATCTGCTCCTAAAAGTAAGGCAAATAAATTGTCAACTTTTAAGATGCGAGGCCCTCCTTCAAAACGAATTTCATTGACTAATTCGCTGATTTCGGTGCGAACAATTGACCGCACAGCCTCCATATTTTGGATATCTGCGGCTGGATTTAGCGGCATCAAACCGTTGAGTAGAGGTAAGATACTCTCCAATGCCGCTTTTGCTCGATGGTAGAGACTGGCTTGCGCTCCTGTCAGCGCACCTCCTCTTTCTGTTTGTACAGCATAGGTGTAAGGATTCCAAACATAAGTGATACGTCCATTACTTTCTTGAGGAGCAAAAGATTGCGTTAAGGAAGTCAAGATGTTTTTTCCATCGTTGGCATTGACATTTCTGCCTAAGACTTCACCGATCGCACTATTGACAATTTCTTGTAGTGTTCCATGTTGAGGTTCTATGGAATTTGCACCTTGACGCACACTGACATCGGAAACTTGTTTTGCTGTTGGTAAAACATCTATAGTGACTTTTCTATTGCCATTACCTTCGTCGCTTATGATCATGGCTTATCTCCTTGCTAAAGCACTGTAAAAGTTCTTGGTAATTATTTTGGGTTCTGCTAACCGTTTATCAAGTGCCAAACGCGACGCTGGAATTAAAAACCGTTCAGGAATAATCCCAGGATCGTTGCCAGATGCCAAACGTTCGCCGGCTTCCTCAATCATGCGTTGGTGCTGGGGTTTAAATCCCGTTACTTCCGCTAGGGTCTTGTTTCCTAGTTCTTGATAAGGAGTGTAGCAAATAGTATCTACAACCAGCTTATTTGCTTTATCGAAAGTTTCCAGAACTTCAGATGGAATATTGCCAGCACGAGTATCAGGATAAATACGCATCCACATTTGACGATATCTCTCGGCAGCTTGGGGAAATCCCATGCGGCGTAATAATTCGACACTAATAAAGACGCGCAAGTAAGGGATGGGATGAGGCGCGCCGGGGTGAAAATATTGGGTAGATTCAGGCGATCGCGCGGCAATATCCATTAAAGAAGCCACAATCGCCGGGCCTCCAAGCAACAAACCAGATAAATCAGCAAAGGTTTCGCTGTGCCAATTAGTCCAAATTGTAGCGACATTGCGGCTCATTCCCGCTTTTAATAGCCGTTGGGCGATCGCACGGGGAACAGCTTGACGGAGATTTAAATCAGTTTGTAAGTTATGGGAAACCTCATGCAAAATTGCCCCTAATGTCCAGGGATTGACCAAGCGGTGATAAGGTAACTGAATCAACGGAAAAGGATTGATTTGCTTCCCTAGTTTAGTTAAGGGAATACCACGGCGAAAGGTGGCTGGGGAAAAGCCTGTTCTCATGTACGAAAACGGCGCAGGTGCAGGAATTGATTTAGCCATTCCCAAACCCATGTAAATATCTTGATAGCAATCCAGGGCAATGCGATCGCAACCTAACAACCAATTACCAAATTGAGTTTGTCTTTGCCCAAACAACTCAAAGTAAAAATCCCAAATCTGTTCAATGGTTCTCACCCAATCGTGTGCTTGGTCTTTTTCCTTCATTAGCTGTTGCAAATGACTAGTATCCGGCTTGTTCATTGCAGTTTCCGCAGTTCTGCCCACGCGCTTCGACATATCCAATAGCTGGACTCTGAGCGAACTAATTAGCTCATTCACTGCATCAATGTGGGCATCTGAAGGACTAGCAGCATCTGTGCCAAATTCATCATGACGAAAAGGACGCAAAGCAGCTGCGTGTCTGACAACATTTAAGGCTTGCACCCTCAGCCAAGGTTTAAAACTAGGCAGTTTTCTGGATCTGGCATTGCCATTACTTCCTAATTCCCAACTCTCCAGCGCACTGGAATTGCGATTGCCAAAATCATTCTCTGCGCCCAGAGATGTCAGTGTTTCTAATAGTCCGTTCATAATTTTTTATCATCCTTGCAACAGCTAGATTGACCAATGAACACCTCTAAGGGCGACGCTTACCATTTCCATTTGTCTTTGCTACTCGATGCTGCGCTTTATGGGAATTTTTCATTACCTGGGCAACATTTTTGGGATTGTTCAAAACTCTAGCTGTGTTTCCTGCTAATGTCCTGACTGCGGTTTTAGGCGACACAGGTTTACCTTGCTGTGCTTGATTAGCTATTGTGGTGACAGTTCTTTTAACAATTTGCGGCACAGTTTGCAATAACGGGCGAGTTCTGGGACTTCTATACCAAGTTTGACCCATTCTAGATACACCTTGAATTAAGGATGGAGCTACAGTAGTCAATACTTGTGCGGCTTGTGGGATTAATCGCGTGGCTAATGGAATTAATGCCCCCAAGAAAGCTTCTGCTTCTGCTTCACTCTCGCTGTGAGCTGCTCTGTATGCGAGATTTTCCATCACCATTTCATACTCGCTCATAGAGCTAGTTGCTAACTCAAACTCATACTCATATTCATATTCACCTTCACCTTCACCTAGTCCATTGTTAGAACTTTTTAGTAGGTTGTTGATAAAAGGATCTCCCTCATATTCTTCCTCGCCTTCATACTCAAATTCAAATTCTCGTTGTCGTCTTCTAGAAGCACGCCCAATCAAGCCGCCAATAGCTTGAATTGCCATTGGTGCGGCTTTAGCTAGTAAAGGGGCTAAAAGTGGCAAGAATTGTTCACTTTCGTATTCATTGGCAAATTCACACTCAGATTCTCTATCAAATCCTGTTTCTAGTTCGTATTCAAACATTTGTTTTGCCTCCCGTTGATTTTTGTGATTCTCGTCAACGTTTTTGCTGATGCCAATTTGCCAGGATTTTCCCCTGGCTTAGTTCACGTAGTTTGTAATGGGCTACGCCTTGATTGGAGTCGTATACAAGCGCAACCCAAACCGCTATTATTCGTAAACTGGCTCTCTTCTACGCCGGGGTGCGGGTTTAGTAACCTTTTGTGCTGCTTGGGTAGAACGTACTAAAGTTTTGGCACAGGTCATAGGATTGGCTAAAACTTTTTGGGTTTCATTTGCCATGACACGAGCAGCTGTTTGACTGGAGATGGTTTTTCCTTGTGCTGCCTGCCGTGCTAAGGTGTTACTGGCTCTAGCAACAATAGTCGGTACTGCTTTCACCAGGGGACGGGTTGAGGGAGATTTACGCAGTGTGCGTGTTAATGTGGCTGCACCTTTAATGAGTTTGGGTGAAACTTGCCGCATGGAATGATTTTTGATGGGAATAATTCTGGCTGTGAAAGCACCTGTATAAGCCTCGGCTTCCGCCTCACTTTGCGCTCGGCTGGCCATAGTTGCTAGGACTTCGGCTAAAGCTTCTGGTTGTGGTAAAGCTTCGTATTCGTACTCGCTTTCAAATTCGCCCTCTAATTCACTTTCAAATTCGTACTCAAATTCTCCTTCACGGGATAGTTGACCAGCAATTGTGCCTAATGCGCCACCAACTGCTGGCCCACCAATTGCTGTTCCTACAGCGCGTGCAGCTATTGGTGCAATTTTTTTGAGTACGGGAGCTAATTTTCTGGCAATCCCACGCAATCTCCCAAAGAAAGCTTCGCTTTCATATTCATTTTCATACTCGTATTCGTCTTCGTACTCGCCTTCTCCCAGACCCAAGGCACTGCCAACGCCTCGGAGCAGACCACCTAAAAACTCCTCGCCTTCGTACTCACCTTCATACTCGTTTTCAAATTCGCCTTCAAATTCACTTTCAAATTCACTCTCGAACTCATGCTGCAAAGTTTCTCCGTCCAGCATATGTGCCTCCTTGGATGAGAATGCTTACAGCATCTAGATATATCTTTGTTGCGAAGGTTAGCACCAGTCACTTTTTCCCATGAGACACATTCTGGGGAAGCATATTGTTGGTAGCTAATTTAAGTGTGACTCATATGAGTTACATTATACCAATAAATAGTAGTAATTGATACATATCGTCTTAGGAAGATTTCTCTATCTTCTGCTGATATCAAGCAAGTATAAGCATAATAAAGCAATTTATTGTAGTTTTTTTTACTAAATATTCTGACCAAAAAATATTGCTATGTGTTGTATAGAAAGTTAAAAAACTTAAATGAAAATGTCTTAATGGGCAGACTAAATAGTAATCTCTAAAGTAATTGTATTAATCGTTTGAGATAGGTTTAATGGTTTAAGCAATTCAAAATTTTTGTGTATGAGTTGCATAATTTTTACTTCACATTCTGAATAAATTCTTAATTAAAAGCTGAAGGATGAATATAGGAAATGAAACCCTCAAATAAAGAAAGGCTGATTAATGTATCCGATAATGAAACTAAATTGGCGTTTGAGAAACAATCCTTGCTGAAGGATTTATTGACACAAATTTCTGATTCTACACCCTGCAAGCTACTTAAACTCACAGAACAAGAACAGATGCTTAATGAAGTAATTTTTGAATCTGATGTCGATGGGGTACGTTATTATCTAGTACGTTCTATTCCTAAATCTCAAGAAAAGGTTAGTTTGAGTCCTCGCGAACAGGCGATCGCGCAATTAGTTGCCCAAGGTCTTCCTAATAAATTAATTGGTATCCGCCTTCACATTAGCCCTTGGACGGTGGCTACACACATTCGCCGTATATTTGTCAAGCTTGGTGTCACATCCAGAACAGCTATGATTGCCCAACTTTTGAAAGGAAATTTACTACAAGAGTAATTTTCTCAGACAAAGAGCCAGGAATTTGAGACACTTCAACGAAAGAGGGTGTCGGCGATCGCAATGCAGTGATAATTTTCTGTGGATGGGATTAATCTTAACTTATAGATTTAAAATCCCATCCTCATCACAATTTTGGATTTTGGATTTTGGATTTTGAATTTTAAATTGATAATCCAGATTCGTAACTTATTTTAGAGAAACAATATAATACTAATTATTTCAATTTAGTATTAATTCTTAACTTGCAAATATGATATATCAGGGCCAAGAGGAATAATTCCCCCAGGGTTCAAAGGGAAAAGATTACCATAGTAATCACGTTTCACACTCTCTAAATCACAAGTATCTGCAACACCAGGTAACTGATATAAATTACGTAAATAAATGCTTAAATTTGGATAGTCTTGGATGCGGCGCAGATTACATTTAAATAAACCGTAATAGACAATATCAAACCGAAACAGCGTTGTAAACAGGCGCACATCGGCTAATGTCACTTGATTTCCGCAGAGATATTGACTGTTAGCTAAAGCCGCCTCAATTTCATCTAAGGTTGTAAATAGTTGTTCACAAGCTTGATTGTAAGCAGGTTGCGTTTGAGCAAACCCACAACGGTATACACCATTATTTACGTATGTGTATATTTTCTCATTCCATTGGTCAATCTGTTCTTTTAGTTCCTGTGGGTAAAGATTGAGTGCAGAATTGGCAGCAAACTCATTAAATTCAGAGTTGAGCATCACAATAATCTCTGCACTCTCATTATTTACAATAGTTTTTGTTTCCTTATCCCACAACACTGGCACTGTAGAGCGTCCATTGTATCCAGGTTGGGCAAGGGCGTATAATTCAGCAAGTGTAGAACAACCTAATTCTGGGGAATCGAACACCCAACCCCCAGACTCAGCCGAAGGTGAAACGACGGATACATCTATGGCTGATTCTAATCCTTTTAATGCGCGCACCACTAAGGTACGATGCGCCCACGGACAACCCATCCCCACATATAAGGTATAACGTCCGCTTGCTGGTGGATAGGGACTATCTTTTTCACTTTTAACCCAATTTCTTAACTCGCTATTGGGACGAATATACTCACCTGATTGATTTCGGGGAGCAATTTTTGACATCATGATCTGCCACAGGGTTGTCCAGACAAACTTACCCATACCGATAATTAGTTTAGGAGGTAAAGATTTACCTTTTTTGTGATTTTTATTTGCAGTCATGATGGGAAGTTTCCCCTAGCTTTTCATAATTATTAAGATGCGATCGCTATAAAGCAAGGCGTAAACCATTACTTTAAAAATTCATCAATGGACAAACCCATATTTACTTATGTTACATCTACCTTTGCACTTGTACGATGCAAGTAGAAAAATAACTCGAATCGCATGGTGTTTTAGTTTACAACCTGATAAATATAATGGATATCTCTCAGTAATAAACCACTGTTGGCTCACAGAGGATGATTAATAATTTCCTGTTTGAGCTTTATATTTGGGGAGATTATTTAGGCAAATTTGATTTATATAATTGTATAAAGCCATTTAATTGAGTAAATTTAACGAAGATGCCTAATGCGGTTAAAGTCTTTTTTGCGTACTCCCACAAAGATGAAGCCTTACGTGATGAATTGGCAACTCATCTGACCATGATGAAACGTCAGGGAGTTATTGAAACTTGGCATGACAGCGAAATCACTGCTGGGAGTGAATGGGCAAATGCTATTGATGAAAATCTGGAAGTTGCAGATATAATTCTGCTGCTGGTAAGTGATAACTTTCTGGCTTCAGATTACTGCTATGACAAAGAAATGACACGGGCTATGGAGCAACATGAAACCAGGGAAGCTTGTGTAATTCCTATTATTCTCAAGCCAACAGACTGGAATGGTAAGCCTTTTGGAAAACTGCAAGCACTGCCCAAAAATGCCAAACCTGTCACCACTTGGCAAGACCAAAATGAGGCTTTTTTAAATATTGCTCAAGGGATTTGCAGAGTAGTTGAAGATATTGCTAAATCAAAATCCTCCTCTTGAACTGCTGCTGGAACTACTACACCTGGGACTTTCACTAAAGCTGAAGCTAGAAGTGCAAGCTCAGGAAGTCCCAACAGAACAAAATAGATGAGACCAGCAACTTGAGGAAATCGAGCAAAAACTTTCGTAATTTTCTTTGAAACTAGCTAACCTCTTGCCATATCCTTTATGAAGTCTATTGAAGTTTTTATTTCTTATCACCAAAAAGATGAAGAACTGCGGGAAGAGTTAGAGACGCATCTAGCAAGCTTGCTGCGGGAACAACTTATTACTAGTTGGCACAATCGTGAAATTATCGCTGGGCAAGAGTTTCAAGCGGAAATTAATAAATACCTCAAACGGGCTGGGTTAATTTTACTGTTGGTGAGTCCAGATTTTATTGCTTCAGACTATCACTGGACAGTTGAAGTTACACGCGCCTTAGAACAAAATGCCGCAGGTAAGGCTCGTGTGATTCCCGTATTGCTACGCCATGCTGATTGGGACAATCCTCCCATTGATAAATTGTCACCCCTGCCAAGTAATCGCAAACCGATAAAAAGTTGGAGTGACCGAGATGAAGCTTTCTTAGAAGTTGTCAAGGGAATTCGGCAAGAAGTGGCGCGATTAGTTGCTAGCGCGAATTACTCACCACCTAAAGACAGTACAGCAAACCAAAAACCCCTGGCTCTCAAACCCGCAGCAGATAATGCTCCATCTCAGCCTGGTAATCAAATTGAAACTGACTTAACGCTAGAACTTCCTCTGAGCATCGCTGAATTGACCTACGGTACAGAAAAGAAGATTGCATTGGAAGATGGCTCAATTACTGTGACTGTTCCATCTGGTTTTAGTCCTGGTAAAAAACTGCGGGTTCGAGGTAAAGGTAAACTTAACCCGATAACTCATCAACGGGGAGATTTGTATCTCAAGGTTGTCAGTATTCAAAAAGTAGAAGTATCACTGGAGGACTATCAGCAAAAATTGCGACGATACGAGCAAGAATTAATCAAAGTCCTGCAACGGGAGTATCCACTCAGCGAACACAGCCGTGAAGAACTAAAAAATTATCAGCAGATGCTAAAACTCAGGGATGAGGATGTAACTCAGCTTGAGGAGCAAGTCACAGCACAAGAGCAAGAAAAGCGCAAATATCAAGTTACAAGTCTGATTAACGAAGCAGATCGTTTACGCGAACATAAAAAGTTTGAGGAATCAGCCCTCAAATACAAAGCAGCTCTGCGTCTTGACCCGAATTCTGTGTATGCTCACCATTGTCTGGGGTTTGTTCTGGACAAGCTAGGTAGGCTAGAAGAAGCGATCGCCTGTTACCAAACAGCCCTGCGCCTCGACCCAAACTTTGCAATCGCTCACAATAACTTGGGGTTAGCACTGTCCAAGCAAGGGAAGCTAGAAGAAGCGATCGCCCACTACCAAACAGCCATGCGTCTCGACCCAAAAGATTCCTACCCTCACAATAACTTGGGGTTGGCACTGCACGATCAAGGGAAGCTAGAAGAAGCGATCGCCCACTACCAAACAGCCCTGCACCTCGACCCAAACTTTGCAACTGCTCACAATAACCTTGGGTTAGCACTGAAAAAGCAAGGGAAGCTAGAAGAAGCGATCGCCAGCTATCAAACAGCCCTGCGCCTCGACCCGAACTATGCACTCGCTCACAATAACTTGGGGATTGTGCTGTGGCAGCAAGGGAAGCTAGAAGCTGCAATCGCCGCCTGTCAAAAGGCCTTGCAAATTGACCCAAACTTTGTAAAAGCTCACAATGCTTTAGGGGTTGCACTGGAAGATCAAGGGAAGTTGGAACCTGCGATCAAGGCTTACCAAAAAGCCCTGAGTCTCGACCCAAATTACGCATACGCTCACAATAACTTGGGGTTAGCACTATACAATCAAGGAAAGCTAGAAGCAGCGATCGCCGAATTAGAAATAGCTGTTCATCTCGAACCTACTAATGCTCTGTTTCGTGAAAACTTAGAGACTATGAGAAATCATCAGAAAAAGGGCTTTTGGGGGCGTTTGTTTAGTTGATAGAATATTTGCAGTTTTATTCATCTTAAGGGTGTGCGCTCACTTGTTGTTGAGGATGTGTTCACGAAGTGTGCCGAAGGTATCGCTTGACTTCAAAGCCTTATAATTCAAGTTGTGAACTCAGAACTTGCAGCTTGTAACACGAATTGTCGAGCAAAAAAAGCGATCATTCCACCTCTGAACACGAAACTTCCACTTTGGAAAAAGAATTGTTGAGCAAAAAAGGCGATGCTTCGACCTCTGAACATAAATTGTCGAGTAAAAAGGGCGATCGCTCTACTTTTGAACTCGGAACTTGGAGCTTAGAACACGAATTATCGAGTAAAAAGGGCGATCGTTCGACTTCTGAACACAAATTGTCGAGTAAAAAGGGCGATCGCGGTAGGTTGTGTTGATTTACCTAATTTTGAGCAAACTTGACCCCAAAGTGTATGGTTCAATTTTTTCTAAACTCCCTTGCGCTAATAGCTGTACACCGTTGAACTTGGCAAGATGTTGCTCGGAAGAAAAAAAACAAGGTTAAGTGACGATTAGCTTGAATATTAAGGCTTTAGGTTTAAGCATTAAGGCTTTAGGTTCAAGCATTAAGCCTTTAGGTTCAAACATTAAGGCTTTAGATTCAAGCATTAAGCCTTTAGGTTCAAACATTAAGCCTTTAAGTTCAAACGTTAAGTCTTTAGGTTCAAGCATTAAGCCTTTAGGTTCAAACGTTAAGCCTTTAGGTTCAAACATTTAGTCTTCCAGGTTCAATTTTTTGCCTTTTACCTTTTGCCTTTCTCTACTCGCCGACATAGATTCCTAAAGAACGCGCACTTTGGACTAAGTAACCTTGAGGATCAACGTGTAAAGGACTTTGGGCTACGGCTTCGGAGATGGGAACGGGGACTACTTCCCCATATTGCCATGCTAACATTTTACCGAACTGACCTTGAGCTACTAAATCTACGGCTGCTTTGCCGAAAACAGTTGCTGTTAAGCGGTCTAGTGCTGAGGGAATACCACCTCGTTGAATATGTCCTAATACAGAAACTCTAGTATCAATTATATCGTCATTCAATAGGGCAATTCGCTCTGCAACATATTGTCCTATACCGCATTTGGGGGAGGAAATAGGAATTGGGGATGTAGTGTCTGTGGTGTTACACATATCTTCCATGCACAACTTTGCACCCTCAGCTACTACAACGATCGCAAATTTTCGTTTCCAGCGATCGCGCAATTCGGCTATATGTTGACATAATCCTTTAATTGTGTAATTGACTTCTGGGATCAAAATTACGTCTGCACCCCCAGCAATACCAGCGTGTAGGGCTAAATGTCCGGCTGTGCGTCCCATAACTTCAACAATCATCACGCGATCGTGACTAGCGGCAGTAAAGGTGAGACGATTTAAAGCGTCCACAATGGTATTGACTGCGGTATCAAAGCCAATAGCGCGTTCTGTCATGGCGACATCATTATCTATGGTTTTGGGGATAGCCACTAAATTCCAATTACCTTGGTTTGCCAGTTGATTAATAATTCCCAAACTACCATCACCACCAATAGCAATTAGAGCATCTAAAGCCAATGCTTTATAGCCAGCAAGGATGTCATCTACATGAGTTAGGGTGTCACCCTTATTTATTGTGCCTAAAATTGTGCCGCCCATATTGAGTAAGGGGTCAATACCGCGCAAATCCCAACCGTGGAGATTGAGAGCGATCGCTTGCCGTTCTAATAACCCCTGAGTGGCATAGGGAATACCTAAAATTTCCCAATCATAAGTCAGTGTGGCATGGCTAACAACTGCACGAATTACACAATTCAAGCCTGGACAATCACCGCCACTGGTGAGAATACCTATTCTTTTTCGCATATTAATTTGGGGATTGGGGATTGGGGACTAGGGATTGGGGATTAGGGATTGGGGATTAGGGAGACAAGGGAGACCTGACTTTTCATGGGATCTGAAAGACCCCTCTCCAAACCTCTCCCCGTGTCGGGGAGAGGCTTTAACTTTTCCCCCTTCCCTAGTAGGGAAGGGGGCCAGGGGGTTAGGTTTTGCGTTAACTTTTCCACATAACGTGAAAAGTCAGAAGGAAGACAAGGGAGACAAGGGAGACAAAGGAGAATTGTATTTTTAATTCTCAATCCCCAGTCCCCAGTCCCCAGTCCCCAGTCCCCAGTCCCCAACATCAACCGTGATAATAAAAAGGTTCGTAAATTCTGCCCCATTCAGGTTTATATGTCTGCAAGGCGCGCATATATTGGGCGCGTTCAAAGGCACTGGGGTTGGGGCAGTTTTTCTGGCTCATGCTGCCTTGTAGTTGTTGGACGGATTCGTATTCGTGTTTTTCCATCCATTCGCGCATTTCTTGTTCTATACATCGTAAATGGTTAATGCCATGTCGTAATAAAACAGCGCACAGCATTGTAATGTTTGCCCCAGCCATAAGCATTTTTAAGACATCATGGGCAGTGTGAATCCCGCTTGTGGCAGCTAAGTCGGCATGGATGCGATCGTAAAGAATGGCAATCCAGCGCAGAGGTAAACGCATGGCTTGGGGTGTGCTTAATAGTACGTGGGGTTGTACTTCTAGGGTTTCTAGGTTAATGTCTGGTTGGTAAAAGCGATTAAATAATACTAAAGCGTCAACTCCGGCGTGATCAAAACGTTTGGCCATGTTTGCCATGTTGGTAAAGTAGGGACTAAGTTTTACTGAGACAGGAATGGCAACGGCAGCTTTGACGACCTGGAACATATTGATATAGCTTTGTTCTATCTGGTCGCTGGTTTTGTCTGGATCAGTTTGTACAGAGTAAATGTTTAACTCTAAGGCGGCTGCACCTGCTTGCTCAAGCATTCTGGCGTAATCTGTCCAACCATCTAAGGATGAACCGTTAAGACTGGCAATTAAGGGGATTTTTACTTTTTGTTTGGCTTTGTAAATTAACTCTAAATATTCGTCTGGGCCTAGACGGAAATTTTCTGGTTCGGGAAAATAAGTCAAAGATTCAGGAAAACTTTCTGTGCCGTAGGTGAGATGATGATGGAGTTCGTGGCTTTCCATGCTTAACTGTTCTTCAAACAGTGATGGGAGGACAATAGCGGCTGCGCCTGCATCTTCCATCCACACAATGTTATCAATATCTCCTGTCAAGGGAGAAGCTGAAGGCACAAGCGGCGATCGCAACCTCATCCCCATGTAAGTTGTTGTTAAATCCATGTTGATATTTTTCCTGCTGATTTAATGAGATTAAAATTTTAAGAAGCTATACAAATATACATATGCTGTAAGTCTTATTACTTACAGCATTAAACTATTAAACTCCTACTCCTTCTGCATTTGAGCCATTTTGATCATTGATTTTTGATGACTGATGATTAGCATTAACAACTTGTCTGGCTGCTAGGTATTGGTACATTTGCCATCTTGTATTCACATCATTTTGCGCTTCTTGCAGTAATTGTCTAGCAACGGTAGGGTTAATTTTTGTTAACATCTTGAAGCGATTTTCTAAATACATGGAATTCTCTACCGATATTTTCGGTGAGCGTGAGTCAAGTTGTAGAGGATTCTTACCTTGTTGAGTTAAATCGGGGTGATAGCGATATAACAACCATCTCCCAGAATCGACTACGGCTTTTTGATTCTGCATCGCTGTACTTAAATTGATGCCGTGGGCAATGCAATGGCTATAAGCAATAATTAGCGAAGGGCCGTTATAGGCTTCAGCTTCTAAAAAGGCTTTGAGGGTATGTTCATCTTTTGCGCCCATTGCAACACTCGCTACGTAAACATTACCGTAGGTCATCGCAATTAAACCCAAGTCTTTTTTCGCCGCAGGTTTACCACCAGCCGCAAATTTAGCTACAGCCCCTTTCGGTGTAGATTTAGACATTTGTCCGCCT
The DNA here is from genome assembly GCF_050235535.1 of Aliinostoc sp. HNIBRCY26. Lineage (GTDB taxonomy): Bacteria > Cyanobacteriota > Cyanobacteriia > Cyanobacteriales > Nostocaceae > Trichormus. The sequence goes on along the minus strand of NZ_CP189852.1, from coordinate 4,257,859 downwards.
GTGTTGGAATATACCTCTGTGTCGAGAACGAGGATATTCACATTGCGTCCACCAGCTAAAACGTGATCTAAGCCGCCGTAGCCGATATCATAAGCCCAACCATCGCCCCCTATCATCCAAACGCTCTTTTTCACTAGGTAATCAGCCAGACTCAGGAGTTGTTGCGCTTGGGGATTGGCTATTTCCGTGAGTCGTTGCTTGAGAATTTTAACGCGATCGCGTTGTTCCCAAATATCTGCCTCATCTTTTTGCTGATTATTTAGCAGCCCATCTACTAATTCTGTACCTACCTCAGTAGCTAATTGTTGTAATAATTCAATAGCAAATTCCGTTTGCTTATCAATAGAAATACGGAAGCCTAAGCCAAATTCGGCGTTATCTTCAAACAAACTATTTGACCAAGCAGGCCCCCGTCCTTCAGCGTTATATGTCCAAGGGGTAGTGGGTAAATTACCGCCGTAAATAGAAGAACAACCGGTGGCGTTAGCAACAATCATGCGATCGCCAAACAATTGTGTGGCTAACTTAATATAGGGTGTTTCGCCACAACCCGCACAAGCCCCAGAAAATTCAAATAACGGTTCTTGCATCTGTTGCTGATTAATATGATTCAACTTTAAGTTGCGTCTATCGGGGTTAGGTAAACTCAAGAAGAAATCCCAATTTTCCCTTTCTGCTTCCCGTAGAGGTAATTGTGGCTGCATATTAATCGCTTTTTTGCGTGGTTCAGCTTTATTCTTAGCCGGACACACATCCACGCAGATACCGCAACCAGTACAATCTTCGGCTGCTACTTGGATGGTAAATTTTAACCCATGCCAATCATGATCTTTAGCGTTAGCACTCTTAAAAGTAAGTGGCGCATTCTCTAATTCTTGCTCTTCATACACCTTACTGCGAATTACACTGTGGGGACACACCATCACACATTTTCCACACTGAATGCAGACATTAGTGTCCCAAACCGGAATTTCTTGGGCAATATTGCGTTTCTCCCATTTCGCTGTTCCCGTGGGATATGTCCCATCTACAGGTAAAGCACTTACAGGTAATTCATCCCCCGCACGGGCGATAATTTTACCTAAGACATCGCGGACAAATTCTGGGGCGGTGTCGGGGACTGGGGACTGGGGACACTTCGACAAGCTCAGTGCTTCGCTGGGGACTGGGGACTGGGAAGATTCAGGCTGAATTTCTAATTCATATAAATTATCTAGGGTTGTATCTACAGCTTGGATATTCATTTGGACGATTTGTTCGCCTTTTTTACCGTAGGTTTTGCGAATAGATTTTTTAATTTCTGCAATGGCTTCTGCTCTGGGCAATACTCCAGATAAAGCAAAGAAACAGACTTGCATCACGGTGTTAATTCTGCCAGCCATCCCTGCTTCACGGGCTACTTTGTAGGCGTTGATGGCATAAACTTTCAGTTGTTTCTCTTGAATTTGGGCTTTGATAGTCTCTGGGAGTTGTTGCCCAATTTCTTCTTTGTCGAAAGGAGCGTTGATTAAGAAAGTGCCGCCTGGTATAATGTCTTGGAGGATGGGAAACTTCTCTAAAAATTCCCACTGATGGCAAGCGACAAAGTTGGCTTTGGTAATTAAGTAGGTAGAACGGATGGGTTGCGAACCAAAACGCAGGTGTGAAACGGTGACAGAACCGGATTTTTTGGAGTCGTAAACGAAGTAGCCTTGGGCGTAGTTATCGGTTTCTTCCCCAATAATTTTAATGGAGTTTTTATTTGCGCCTACTGTCCCATCTGCACCTAAACCGTAGAAGATAGCTCTAACTATATTGTCTGGTTCAATGTTGAAGTTGGGATCATAGTCTAAGCTGGTGTGGGTGACATCATCGTTAATGCCGATAGTGAAATGATTTTTTGGTGTAGGTTGGGCTAAGTTATCAAAAATCCCTTTGACCATTGCGGGTGTAAATTCTTTGGATGATAAGCCGTAGCGACCACCAACAACCAATTTTAGATTTTGGATTTGGGATTTTGGATTGGCTTCATTCAGTGCTGTGACTACATCTTGATATAAAGGTTCGCCTATGCTTCCTGGTTCTTTGGTACGGTCTAAAACGGCGATGCTGCGAGTGGTGGGGGGTAAGGCGGCGAGGAATCTTTGGTTATCAAAGGGGCGATACAGGCGCACTTTCATGACACCAACTTTTTCGCCTTGGGTGTTGAGATAATCTACTGTCTCATGTACTGTTTCACAACCAGAACCCATAATAATAATGATGCGTTCGGCTGTGGGGTCGCCGTGATATTCAAATAGTTGATATTGTCTTCCAGTTTGTTGGGCGAATTCGTCCATGACTTTTTGGGTGATGTCAGGACAGGTTAGATAATAGGGGTTAACGGTTTCTCTGGCTTGGAAATAGACATCGGGATTTTGGGCTGTACCACGTAATACGGGTTTATCTGGCGTTAATGACCGTGAACGATGAGCCAAAATTAATTCATTGGGAATGAGGGCTTGTAAATCTGCATCTGTTAATAGTTCAACTTTGTTGACTTCATGGGAAGTGCGGAAGCCGTCAAAAAAGTGTAAGAAAGGTATGCGTGATGCTAAGGTTGCTTTTGTGGAAATGAAAGCAAAATCTAGGGCTTCTTGGACGGACGCAGCGCACAACATAGCAAAACCCGTACCCCGACAAGCCATCACATCGCTGTGGTCGCCAAAAATTGATAGTCCTTGGGCTGCTAGCGATCGCGCCGCAATATGAAATACTGTAGGTGTAAGTTCCCCAGCAATCTTATACATATTCGGGATCATCAGCAATAATCCCTGGGATGCAGTGAATGTAGTTGTTAGTGACCCCGTTTGTAAAGCCCCATGTACTGCACCTGCAACTCCGCCTTCACTCTGCATCTGCACTACTGCTGGTACAGTACCCCAAATATTTGGTTTATTTTCGCTAGCCCAAGCATCCGCCCATTCCGCCATCGGTGAAGATGGGGTGATAGGATAGATAGCTATAACTTCATTGAGTCGATAGACAACTTGAGCCACAGCTTCATTACCATCTATAGTTGCAAAATTTTTTTTGTTCATAGTTGTGTCTCAAAAATAAGAGATAATAATTCTTACTGTTTAGATGTGTAATTTTTGGTGTATAGACTTGATTAGTCTTGTCTGTACAAATAGAAGTCTAGGGAAGATTCCCTTTTCAAACTAAAATGAAAGTTTGAGGAACTTGTGAGGAGAATCCCCCAATCACGAAAAAATAGCTGTAGAGTTTTCCGTGTGTCAGTTGAGCCAGTTTTTACAGCGTGATTGAATAATTTTTCTCCGATTAAATAATTAATGAAATTAACAATACAGTAAGTACAAATACTAACTTCTAGAAGATTTAACCTGGAACTAAAAAAAAATTTCCCTGTGAGCAATTTCCTCACAAGTTCCTCAAATTGTTGCCATAAATTAAAAATGTAGAAACCGCCAGCAGTAATTGGACAGCCTCAATAGCTTGTTTCCCAAACATACTGGTTACAACTATCACTTCTACAGTCATCTTTTTAGGTAGTTGATTCAGAAGTCATGGTTGTCATCAACGAGAGGAATTAGCTATGAGTATCCAACTTCGCTAATGGGTTCATCGAAAAGCGATGCTGGCTTTATTTATCTACTATTTCTCATTAAAAATTTATTACCTTGACATCTTAAGTTGCTATTTTCAATGTTCAAGCCAAAACATCTCAAAAGCTTAATCAAAGCAATTGGCATCTTTTTGAACCAACCCATCATCCATCGCAATACTGTTTGGAATCCTGTTATTTTCTGGCACATTTATCACAATCGACAGATATTAGAGAATTGTTGGAATTATGATCTAATTCAGTTTTTTGAAAGATGTTGGCAAATTCATGCAACAGAGTTATCAGATAAATACAGTGCCAGAAATGATTCCCATTCCATCGGTATTTAACTACTATATACAAGGAGGAAATTTATGTTTACTGTTAAGAGCTTATTACAAAATATGAAAAACTTAGGTCAACAATTAATTAACTACCTTTCTGGCGCAGTTTCTAGAATATTCAGCGTCAGAGATGACAATTATCCAGCAACGGGTGTACAGCCTTTTAATGGTGACATTCCCAAAAAACAAGATTTCTAAACTCCAAAGTACAAGTCATGTTTTCAATTGGATTTAAGCGGAAAAATTCAATTAAAATGCTTGCAAGTTTAAACAGTTTTAATCGGCGTAGTAAGGCTAACCACCTTACTACTAACTTTTATGGCAAAGCTGTGATATGGATATTATCAGAAAAATTAACCATGAATTATCCATCGCAGGGCAAATTACTCCAGAGCAATTTCCCCAACTTCTTGTTGATGGTTATAAGTCTATATTGAATTTGCGATCGCCCGATGAAAAAGGCTGGCTAGAGGATGAGAAAGATAAACTAGAATTTCTCGGTTTGCGTTATCTTAATACACCTACCAAAGTTGAAGAAATTAACCGTCAAACTACACTGCAAGTCCTACAAATCATCAATGAATTACCTAAGCCAGCTTTAATTCATTGTGACAATTCTATACGTTCAGCAGTAATAGCCCTATTGTATATCGCGACTAAACAAGGTATTACCTTTGAAAAGGCTATTGAATTAACAATGAGTCTGGGTTTAATATAATCTTATTTTTCTGCCTAAAAATAAAAATTTTTAACAATTCTTTTTAAGAAGAAAATGAATCAAACTGTATCAAACAAAGACAGAGAACAGTTTGCAAAAGCATTACCATCAAGCTAGACAGTCCCGATAAAACTTATTTTATAAGTTTTGCATAAAAGAGCGACTAAGATTTTTACTCAACACCGGCTAAACGCCGCGCTACCGCTAACAGCACTCAGCACTCACATTACAAACCACTGTATTGCCGAATACAAACTAATATAAAGTTACATCTATATATAAAGTAGTAGAGATTTGACGCTACTGACAGAAGTCTAGCTTAGAGATTTTCGTTATCGTTAATGACAAGTTAATACGGCCATTTTTTTGGAATATTCTGAGCTACACCTTTCAATCACGGAAAATTCAAAATCTACTACTAAGGATAGAAGAATTTTACAATGAAAAAATATATAATTATAGGCTGACTTGTCAAAATAAGCAACTCCAAGAATCATTAAACAGTTTTCCGGAGAAAATATATAGTTAGTTTCAATTCAATAGTGATTTTTAATGGTTTAATGGTATTGCTGACTGTTTTGCGTTAAATACTCCAATTCTCTAAATCTCAGGATAAATGTAGATTTGCCGTTGATTTTAAATTTCACCACTGTGAACAATTTTAGATTTTAGAGAATGTAAGTTGGGATTGACTGCGCCCACAAAGTGACGCAGCTGGAATATTTTCAATTTATGATAGCGTACCGGACACAGTGCAACGAGTATTTTAGACTTGTTCACCCCAAAAGGAACGGGGCTTTAGCTTGCTGTTTCGATAGAACTATCAAAAACAATCCCATTATTCAACATATAAAATCTAAAATTTGGAATCCCAAATCAATGCTGCAATTAAGTAATAAAAATTTAAAGTGAATATAGAATTATTTATCCAACGAGCTGAAGCACTACACAAACAGTTAGCAGATTTATATCAAACTGCTAGCGTTCTACCTTGGATTCCACCAGATTTACTACCACAAGCCTTTAAGGAACTTTATAGTAATTCTAAAATGGTTCAGTTAGCAGCTGAACAACTTTATCAGCATAATGCAGAACTTTTACAAACCAGAAGTCTATTAGAAGCAGAAAGACTGCATTATTATGATTTATTTGAATTTGCACCAGATGCCTATTTTGTAACTAATGTTGAAGGTATTATTCAAGAAGCAAATCTAGCCACAGTTAAATTGCTAAATGTTTCTAAGCAGATGTTAATTGGGCAATCAATGCTTAACTTTATCTCTATTGAAGAACGAGACAATTTACGCCTTGAACTCAACCAGCTATTGCATTCTGATAGCAATAAAGAAATAATATTACGCGTCCAAGCAGGTAGAGATAAAGCTTTTGATGCTAGTTTGACAGTAACAGTAGTTCGTAACCAATCTGGTAAACCTATTGGGTTGCGATGGTTATTGCGTCACATGAATCAACATGAATCTAATAACCTAGCAGCAATTAACCATGACGAATTTTTGTGTCAGAATCGTCCTATTCATATATACAGTAAAGGTGAAGATATTCCCTTAAACCCTTTAGGCATTTTCTATGTTCGCCAAGGATTAGTCAAGTTAAATACCTTTTGCGAAACGGGAGAGGAAATTTTACTAGGATTAGCAACACCCAAAATGGTATTTGGCTCTAGTATGACATCTTTAGCTATTTACCAAGCTACAACTTTAACAGATGTAGAGTTAATATCGATTCATTTAAATGAATTATCTTTAAATTCCACACTTAGTCATATTATCTGCCCCAAAATCAATCAGAGATTAAAGCAAACAGAATCGCTCTTATTCCTTTCTGGTAAGCGAAAATTAGAAGATAGGCTAAATTATTTTTTACAATTTCTGAAACAAGAAGTTGGCGAACTTGTATCAGATGGATATCGTTTAAATATTCGCTTAACTCATGAAGATATCGCTAGTGCTTGCGGTACTACCAGAGTTACAATTACAAGATTAATCGGCAAATTACAACAACAAGGATTAATTAGTTTTGATTCAAAAAAACATATCATTGTAAGAAATTAGGGATTAAAAGGAAAAAGGAAAATAACGAGATTTTTTTACCATTACCCAGCCTGGTAAAAAGTAAAAAGGCAAAAGTATATTTCTAATTTTTTTTACTTTTGCCTTTTACCCTTTGCCTTAACCAACAATGTAAGGTGAGTTAATTGCCGCTACACGACGAGCATCAACTAGAGTTTGATAGACTATTGCAGCTACCTCGGCGCGTGTTGCGTCGCGGGTAGGATTGAGTATTTTAGTATTGGGATAATTGACGATAATTTTCTTTTCAATGGCTTTGGCTACCTGATTTTTACCATATTCAGGAATCTTAGCCTGATCATCGAATATTTTAATAGCGTTAGCAGCGTTAGTAGGTAGTCCTAATCCTAGTCCGTTAACTAAGGAGACTATCACTTGCACACGCTGAATATTCTGGTTTGGTTTGAAACTACCATCAGGATAACCAGAAAGAAATAGTCCTTGATATGCCTGTAAAATTACCTTGAACGCCCAAAAGTTTTCCGGTACATCTTTAAATCTAACTACAGCCCGGTTTGGTGCTGGGTTGAATGCTTTCACTAACAATGCGGCGTATTGTGCGCGTGTCATCGTCGCGTCTGGTTTAAATGTACCGTCTGGGAAACCACTGATGATTCCCTGTTTAACTAATTCTCGAATAAATGGTGCTGCCCAATGATTTGCGATATCTTTTAAATCTACGGAAATTGGTGCGGGTGTTGGTGTTGGCTTTGGCGTTGGTGTTGGTGTCGGCGTTGGTGTTGGTGTTGGTGTCGGCGTTGGTGTTGGTGTTGGTGTCGGCGTTGGTGTTGGTGTCGGCGTTGGTGTTGGGGCTGGTATTGGTGTTGGAATAGGTTCTGGTTCTATTTCTATTTCTGGTTCTGGTACGGGTGTGGGTGTAGGAACAGGTATTGGGGTAGGTATTGGTATTGGTGTTGGTGTTGGTATTGGCGTTGGTGCTGGGGTTGGTGTTGGTACTGGGGTTGGTGTTGGCGTTGGTGCTGGAGTTGGTGTTGGCGTTGGTGTTGGTGCTGGGGTTGGCGTTACGACTTGAACATCTACAAACTCTATATTCCCCTTAACCTTGGTTTTATCTATCTGATTACCAACAGAAACTAACTTATTAGAACTAGCATTTTGGATCTCAAATTTAGCGTTATTGCGTACTGTATTACCGCCTGGAGTGTTGGTATTTCCCAAATCAGCCAGTGCATTGCCAATTAAAGTCAAACCGTCATCTGTATTATTTTCAATGAGGTTATTACGCAATACAGGACGACTACTACCAGAAACAACTATCCCAGAACGGTTTTCGTAAATTTTGTTATCTAAAAGTGTGGGTGATGCAGTGTCACTAACAGCTATACCAAAGCCTGTTTTAAAACAGGTATTCCCTTGGATTTTACCCTGAGAATTTTTAGCGATCGCCATACCATTGGCAGCATTTTCAGTAAATACACTACCAGTAATTGTGGGATTAGCATCACCTGTAGCAAATACACCTTCCCGTTTGCAATTGATAAAGGTACAGTTAGCAATGGTAGGGGTAGTTGATTCCGCCCAGACACCACTACCACGACTAGCGGGATTAGTAACAGTTACCCCACGTAATTCTGCACTATCTAACATCACAAAGGTGACATTTTGTCTCGCAAAAGTCCGGCTGAGGTAGTTACCGCTACCTTCTACCAAAATGTTACTCCCTTTGTTAGCTTCGTTTCCAATCACTTTGACACCGAAGGGAATTGTTAGGGGGAAAGTTTCACCATTCTCGGCTGAGTATTTTCCCTCTGCTAGTTGAATAGTAGTGTTAGGTGATGCAACTTTTAGGGCTTGAGTAATAGTTTTGAAGGGGGCTTGTTGAGTACCAGGGTTGGTATTGCTGCCTATAGCTGGATTTACGTAAAGATTTTGTAACATATTTATACTTTAGAAAAAATACATAGTCATACTAACGCTAACTGTAAAAATAGCTAGCGATCGCTAACATTTGCAACATTGACTACCAAATGATCGCGATGTATTCCAGAAATAGGGGTATGAGGCTAAAAATCCCTATGATTTCTCCCTTACACCGAATTGGGAGAGGTAGTATTGTTTCGAGATTCTGAAATAGCCTAAGAATCTAGGCTTTTAATCCAAAATCCAAAATTGGTATTACACCCCTCCCCATTGCAACCTTTCCATTGATTCGCTAGGCTATTGTTATCCTGTATCTCGTTATTTCTTTGGCGTGCTATGGATTTTGACAGCAAAGCCACTACTCAAACTGCTACAGTCCGTAAACCGTTGGTGTTGTTGCGTGATACCGAAGCTTTACTACGTCGTCCTGCGATCGCCACACTTACACCTATTTTGCCACCAAAGCTGAGTAACACTTTACAAGTAGCCTCTACTTTAGCTGATGAATCTTTAGAGGAACTTGCAGAAATTGACTTAGAAACAATTAGTGACATTGAACTTCAACCAGTCAGAATTCGCGTAGGTTTAAGCTGTGTTGGGTTTAGCGCGTTGATGATTTTAGTGTTATTGCTTTATTCCAATACATTGCACCCAGAGATGAATCAGATTCAACAGGTTCATCAGTATTGGTATCAATACATCTGGTTTGTTTGCTTGGGTGTAACTGGAATGTTTGTTTTAGGTCGAGAAGCTATGCGTTCTCAACAATTCAAAGTTCAGAAATCCCTAAAACCTTAAATTGCAGTCTCTCAATAAAATGTAAGGGTTTAAATTCTCGTTACAAATTGTAATTGCTGTCTTCGTAGCACTTTGTGAAAACAAGCTACCCGTAGCGTCTCGTAGAGAAGCGGGACGTTAGTCTATTGCAAACTGCTTTAATTTTCATTAATTACATATCTTCATCAATTTTTTTCCAGATAAAAATTAATTTTTCATTAAAAACATCTATTCTACTGAAAAAATAAGGCAACATATATAAACTTTCCAAGAATCGGTGGTGTTCAAAACCCCGCACTTTTAAACAAGTCGGGGTTTTAATTTATCACTAAATATTTGTCAAAACTCTTTTACAATTTAATAAAATTGATCTAGGAATCCTACTTGATTTATGAAACATGATGCGTTTATTTTTCCACCAGATTCAAAAAAGTCTTTTTTAAAAAATTATGACCCCGCATATCATGATGGCTATCATGACAAAGCTGAATCTGTGCAGAAATTACATGAAAATATTCAAAAAATAGCAGCCTATCAAGATATTCTTTACGCTCAAAATACATACGCATTATTAGTTATCTTTCAAGCAATGGATGCTGCGGGTAAAGATAGCACTATTAAACACGTTATGTCTGGAGTAAACCCCCAAGGCTTCCAAGTGTTTAATTTTAAAGCACCCAGTGCAGAGGAATTAGACCACGATTATTTATGGCGAACTAGTAAATCGCTACCAGAACGGGGACGCATTGGGATATTTAACCGTTCATACTATGAAGAAGTATTAGTAGTGCGTGTTCACCCAGAACTTTTTTACAAACAACAATTACCTCAAACTCTGCACAGTAATCATATATGGAAACAACGTTTTGAGGAAATTAATAATTTTGAGAAATATTTAGTTAATAATGGTGTGATAGTTCTCAAATTCTTTCTCAACGTCTCTAAAAAAGAGCAGAAAAAACGTTTTCTAGAAAGAATTTCATTTCCCGAAAAGAATTGGAAATTTTCTGTTAATGACGTGCGGGAAAGAGCTTTTTGGGATGATTATATGCAAGCATATGAAGCGGTATTTCAAAACACTAGCACCGAATACGCCCCTTGGCATATTATCCCAGCAGACCGCAAATGGTTTACCCGCTTAGTAGTAGCTGATATCATCTGCAAAAAGCTAGAATCACTTAATCTAAAATACCCTACAGTCAGTACAGCACATCAACAAGAATTGATGCAAGCCAAGACTATTTTAGAACAAGAAGAAGAAATATAGTAGTGAATTAATAACAAGAAGAGAGTATCACAAAATTTTTGGTGACGAGTCTATCTAAAGGATGAAAACAAACTAAAATAAATAGGGTTTAATCTTTAGAGTCATCAAAAATTCTACACGATTTTTTGGTAGGTTTATAGTGGAGTGTAAGCATTTACCGCTTTAACTTCCAACTCCTTGATCAATAGCGAAGGAACAAGCTATGGATATTGCTGTCAAATACGATATTGAGGTTATCAAGGATGAAGCACGACACCTCGTCTCTAAAGGACTTGTTAACCGTCAACAGCCAATTTATACGCTAAGTAAATATATTACAGAACGTGATTGGCCATTCTTTGAGCTAGAGTTAGAAAAAAATGAATTTTTGCTCAGAGATAGAATTATTGACTTGTTAAGTCATGAAAAATGGGAAGAAGACTAAAGCGACAATTAAACTTTTATTCCCATGAGTTAACATTTTTGATAAATTCAAATCTCAAAATTAACAATAAATTAAAGCCCTCAAATTCCTTTGAGGGCTAAGTTATAGGGATTGGGGATTGGGGATTAGGGATTAGGGATTGGGAAAAAGAGACAAGGTAGACAAGGTAGAATCTTCTAACTAATTAATATTGGCTGTTGACTTTTGACTGTTGACTTTTGACTAATGACTAATGACTAATGACTGATTATCAGTTGCAACAGCTTCTTTCGTCTCAAAAGTAGAAGATAGTTTACTAACAATCAACTCAACAAAAGAACCTGTATTTTCCTTCTGAAATACTGGCATATCTTGCCAGCAGTGGCGACAAAACCAATGAACTTCAGAACCACGGATATGTGGTAATAGTAAATCCGAGCAACAAGGACAGCTAATCATAACTGTAAATCCTTTTATTAAATTGTTATTGATTGATAATGAACGTAAAGTGAAGGAATAGAGCCTTTCATAAAATAAGTATTTCTATCTAGAAGATAATGAGCAAATCTGAGGTTTGTGTGAGGAAAAATATAATCATTAACACTTTGTAACTTTTGTACATTAAATTTGAAGTGTTCAATCATTGTGATTGGGGATTGGGGATTGGGGAGACAAGGTAGACAAGGTAGACAAGGTAGAGTGTTTACCTAATGACTAATGACTAATGACTAATGACTATTGACTATTGACTATTAACCAATATCCTCACAAGATCCTCAAATTATCTCCCTATAAACATAGGTGTAAGACTTAAGAGTTATTGATGTAAATACTCCTTTCTCTTAAGTATCTGTGTAGGGTGTTAGGAATATCAAACATGGTAAATATACTGCTAAATCCTCCTACGGCTGATTCATCTCCTAGAGAACAAGCTTTAGTATTACCTTTCAATCAAGTGGGTATTGCAGATATCCCTCTGGTGGGGGGAAAAAACGCCTCTTTGGGGGAAATGATTCAGCAACTTAGACGCAAAGGTGTAAAAGTTCCCACTGGATTTGCTACAACTGCTTATGCTTATAGATATTTCATTTCTGCGGCTGGGTTAGAAGCTAAACTCAGAGAGATTTTTGCAGATTTAGATGTTGAGGATGTTAATAATCTACGCCAATGCGGGAAACAAGCAAGATTGTTGATGCTGCAAACCCCATTTCCGCAAGATTTACAGGATGCGATCGCAGCAGCTTACAATAATCTCTGCCAAGAGTATGGTGCAGATACTGATGTGGCTGTCCGTTCTAGTGCGACGGCTGAAGATTTACCGGATGCTAGCTTTGCCGGTCAGCAAGAAACCTATTTAAATGTCCACGGCTTGCAAGCTGTTCTGGAATCGTGTCATAAGTGCTTTGCTTCTATCTTTACTGACCGTGCTATTTCCTACCGTCAAATTAAAGGTTTTGACCACTTTAATATTGCCTTGTCGGTTGGTGTCCAAAAAATGGTGCGTTCTGACTTGGCTGCTTCTGGTGTAATGTTCTCCATCGATACAGAAACAGGTTTTAAAGATGCAGCTTTAATTACCGCCGCCTATGGACTAGGTGAAAACGTCGTCCAAGGTGCGGTGAACCCCGACGAATATTTAGTTTTTAAACCAACTCTACAACAGGGATACCGTTCTATTATTCAAAAACGCCTGGGTACAAAAGAAATTAAAATGATCTATGATCTAGGCGGTTCAAAATTAACCAAAAATGTCTCTGTTGCACCTTCAGAGCGCAATATTTTCGCCCTAAATGACGAAGAAATATTACAACTAGCTAACTGGGCTTGCATTATTGAGGAACACTATTCCCAAGTACGTGGTGTCTATACACCAATGGATATTGAATGGGCTAAAGACGGCTTGACTGAGGAATTATTCATTGTGCAAGCCCGTCCTGAAACAGTGCAGTCTCAGAAAACCAAGAACGTACTGCGTAATTATCGCCTGCAAGGGAAACCAGAAGAACAACCAAAACCCGTGGTAATTGGTCGTAGTGTCGGGGAAATGATTGGACAAGGTAAAGCCAGAGTGATTCTCGATGTCCATCAAATTGGTCAGTTCCAAGCTGGGGAAGTGTTGGTAACAAACCGCACTGACCCAGATTGGGAACCCATTATGAAACGCGCTAGTGCAATTGTCACTAACTCCGGTGGTAGAACTTGTCACGCTGCGATCATTGCTAGAGAATTAGGGATTCCGGCGATCGTGGGTTGTGGAAACGCCACTACTGTAATTAAAACTGGGCAAGAAATCACTGTTAGCTGTGCTGAAGGTGAAACAGGTAAAGTCTATCCTGGGTTGTTACCTTACGAAATTCAAGAAATTCCTCTAGAAAAATTACCCCGCACCCATACCCAAATTATGATGAATTTGGGTAATCCCGAAGAAGCCTTTGGTTTAACTAACATTCCTAACGATGGTGTGGGATTAGCGCGGATGGAATTTATCATTAACAACCACATCAAAGCCCATCCCCTAGCCTTGATTCATTTTGATGAGTTAGAAGATGAACTCGCGAAATATAAAATCGCGGAGTTAACGTCCCAGTACGAAGATAAAACCCAATTTTTCGTTGATCAACTCGCTCAAGGGATTGCTACCATCGCCGCCGCTTTCTATCCCAAGCCTGTAATTGTGCGTCTCTCTGACTTCAAGAGTAATGAATACGCCAATTTGTTGGGTGGTAGACAATTTGAACCCATAGAAGAAAACCCGATGATTGGCTGGCGTGGTGCTTCTCGTTATTATGATCCTCGTTACCGCGAAGGTTTTGCCCTCGAATGTCAAGCCATGAAGCGGGTACGGGATGAAATGGGTTTAACCAACGTCATTTTAATGATTCCCTTCTGTCGTACCCCCAACGAAGGACGCAGGGTGTTAGCGGAAATGGAAAAACATGGCTTAGTGCGGGGAGAAAACGGCTTGCAAGTCTATGTTATGTGTGAGTTACCCAGTAATGTGCAGTTAGCCGACGAATTTGCTCAAGTTTTTGATGGTTTTTCTATCGGTTCTAATGACCTCACACAATTGACATTAGGGCTAGATAGAGATTCCGAATTAGTCGCCCATTTATTTGATGAACGTGACGAAGCAGTGAAGCGAATGATAGCCAAAGCGATCGCCACTGTCAAAGAATACGGACGCAAAATCGGTATCTGCGGTCAAGCACCCAGCGATTACCCAGAATTTGCCAGGTTCTTAGTAGAATTAGGCATTGATTCTATTAGTCTCAACCCTGATTCTGTCCTCAAGACAATGTTAGAAATTGCTGCCGCAGAGGAAGGGTAAGGGGGCAGGGGGAGTAATGAGTAATGAGTAATGAGTAATGAGTAATGAGTAATGAGTGCTGAGTGCTGAGTGTTGACTGTTGACTATTGACCAAGGACTTTCAACTATGTTCAAAAAAATCTTAGTCGCACTGAATAATAATGAAATGGGTGAACAGGTTTTTGAACACGCCTTGACCTTAGCTATCACTAACAATGCTGAATTATTGTTGTTACACGTTATCTCGCCTTTTGATGATGATTATCTCAATGCTTCAGTAATGGAAACACAAAGCACCTACGGTACTTCTCAAACTCATGGTGTGGAATATTATGTGGGGCAATGGAAACATTTACAACAACAAGGAATAGATTTTTTAACACTACTAAATAATCAAGTGATCGCTAAAGGTATAACCTCTGATTTCACTCAGGAATTAGGCGAACCAAGCCGCATTATTTGTGAAGTTGCCAGAAATTCTCAGGCTGATTTAATTGTTTTAGGTCGTCGGGGATTGAGTGGATTGAGTGAATTCTTTTTGGGTAGTGTCAGCAATTATGTATTACATCATGCTTCCTGTTCTGTGTTAACAGTCCAAGGAAAAATTCCTGTGAATACAAATCATCTGTCCGGCATTTGTACATAGTTACCAATGCCATCAACTCTTATAAATAGGTATCACTGTATGTCATCTAGTCATTTATCGCAGCCATATTTAGCAGCAGAGTTATCTAATCCACAAACTTTGCTAGCTACTTTACGTCAACTGCGGGAATCAGTCTATCAAGAGGGGCAAGAAATTTTTCAAAAATGGCGATCGCAGATTCATCGACCAGCTTTTATTGATAGTAGTATCAACCTTTCTTACTATTTAGCGTTGCGGCGACATGATTTAAGACCCTTACAAGCGGCCTTAATGCCTTGGGGTTTGTCTTCTTTGGGAAGAATAGAAGCGAGGGTGATGCCTAATTTAGATGCCGTGATTGCTACTTTAGCAGCAGTTTGTCATGAAACATCTTATAGTCATCCCCCCATAGAAGCGTTTTTTGAAGGCGATCGCTTGTTGAAACACAATACCGAAGAGTTATTCGGCAAAACCCTCAACCATCGCCGAGTCAGAATCATGGTGACGTTGCCTACAGAAGCCGCCGGCAGTTATGAGTTAGTGCGGGATCTCATCCATCAAGGCACAAATTGTGTGCGGATTAACTGCGCCCATGATATTCCGAAAGAATGGTTAGCCATGATTACTCATGTGCGCCTAGCACAAGCAGAAATGGGTCGTTCTTGCCAAGTCATGATGGATTTAAGTGGCCCTAAAATCCGCATTGGATGTGCAGTTGCACCCGAAGCTAAACAACGCATATATCGCGGTGAATCTTTATTATTAACCCGCGATTTACCCACTACCATCAGTTCAACTTGCTTTCAAGCCAACTGCACCTTACCAGAAGTCTTAGATAGCTTGGAAATTGGTGCTGAAGTCTGGATTGATGATGGTCATATAGGTGCGGTGGTGGAAGCGATCGCACCGGAGGGTGTATGGTTGCGAATTACCCACACTCGCCCCAAAGGCGAAAAACTCCACCCCGATAAAGGGATTAACTTTCCTTACACAGATTTAAATCTTAGTCCATTAACTGATAAAGATAGACAAGATTTAGATTTTATTGCTGCTCACGCCGATAATATTGATATTATCGGCTATTCTTTTGTTCAAAAACCAGCAGATATCGAGGTTTTACAACAAGAACTAGCAGACAGAATACCCAATCCAGAGCAAATTCCGGCGATCGTTGCCAAGATAGAAACACCCCTAGCGGTTACTAACCTACCAGAATTAATCGTACAGGCAG
Source organism: Aliinostoc sp. HNIBRCY26 (assembly GCF_050235535.1). Classification (GTDB taxonomy): domain Bacteria; phylum Cyanobacteriota; class Cyanobacteriia; order Cyanobacteriales; family Nostocaceae; genus Trichormus. The sequence continues at coordinate 4,241,633 of NZ_CP189852.1, read as the reverse complement.
CCGGCAAACAACCCTTCGGTATTATGATTGCCAGAGGAGACTTAGCTGTAGAAATCGGCTACCAACGCCTTGCAGAAATTCAAGAAGAAATTCTTTGGTTGTGTGAAGCTGCCCATGTCCCAGTGATTTGGGCTACCCAAGTGTTAGAAAACCTTGTGAAAAATGGTATGCCATCACGGGCAGAAATGACCGATGCGGCAATGGCAGAACGAGCAGAATGTGTGATGCTCAATAAAGGTGCATATATCGTTGAAGCAGTGGGAATTTTAGACGACGTATTAACCAGAATGCAAACCCATCAACTCAAGAAAACTCCACAGTTGCGCGCTTTACATTCTTGGTAATTTGTAGGGAACAGGGAACAGGGCGGAGGAGGCAAGGTAGACAAGGTAGAAAAGGTAGATTTTCCCAGTCCCCAATCCCCAGTCCCCATTCCCCATTCCCATCCTTAACATCCTTCACAGTTAATTTGCACTACACAATTTCTGCCTTTTGCCTTTGCACTATAGAGTCCTCGGTCGGCGGTAGCAATTAAGATGGCTGGAGATGAATCTGGTTGAGGAATGATGGTTGCTACTCCCAGACTGAGGGTGATGAATTGATGAACGTGGGATTGTGAATGTCGCAATTGCAAGGAACTAACATTAGCTTGAATCTTTTGGGCAATAGCGATCGCACTTTGGGCTGTTGTATTTGGTAGGATCACAGCAAATTCTTCTCCGCCGTATCTAGCCACCAAATCAGCCGGACTGACGGCTTGTGAGATGGCTATGGCAACTTGTCTAAGAACATCATCACCGGCTAGATGTCCATAGGTATCGTTATACAGCTTAAAACAGTCAACATCACACAAAATTAAAGATAATGAAGCTTGTTCTTTTGCTAATTTTTGCCATGCGGCGTTGAGTGTATCATCGAAGCAACGACGATTTGCTACTTGCGTTAGCCCATCGGAAGCCGCTAGACGTTGTAATTCTTGGTTGGCTTGTTGTAATTTGTGGTAAAGTTCCGATTGATAAATGGCGATCGCTGCTTGAGTTGCTAGTTGATTAAATAGGTTAATTTCCGATTGTTGCCACTCTCTAGTGTGAGTACATTGATGAGCAATTAATAATCCCCACAAACGTTCTTTTTGCAAGATAGGTACAACTAAGTTGGCTTGAATTTGCATACTCTGGAGTAATTCTACATGACAAGGTGATAGTCCTGCTGTAACAATGTTTTCCACTGCGCGTGTATTTCCCTGTTGGTAGTAAGCCGCACGCGTTGATTGAAAACAGGTATCCATGACATGAAATCCTAAAAGCGAGTTACATCCTGGGGCTAAAGATTCCACAGCCACAAACCCACTCCAGTCCTCAACAAACTGATAGATAACTACCCTGTCTACCGCAAACAGCTGCCGCACCTCATCGGCAGTGGCTTGTAAAATATCATTGAGTTCTAATGATTGGCGAATACGTTGTGTGACAGATGCAACAATGCGTTCCGACTCACTTTGATGTTGCACAGATTGCTCAATTGGTTCTGATGATGCGGGTTTTGCATTTAAGTAAATTTCCTGAAATTGCGGTGTGTTGAGGATGGGCGTAGCGTGAGGTTGAGCGATTAAATAACCTTGAGCAAAGGTTGCACCTCTTTCTTTGAGCCAAGTTAATTCTTCAATACACTCAATGCCCTCAGCTACAGTCTGAATCTTTAATTGTTGAGCAATTTCTAGCAATTTCTCTGTGATTGAAGCTTTGTATAGGTCTTGATGCACTTCCCGAATCAAGCCCATATCTAATTTGATAAAGTCAGGGCGTAATTGATGCAGCAAGTTTAAACCAGAATAACCAGAACCCAAATCATCTAAAGCCACAGAAAATCCTGCATCACGATAGTATTTGAGGATGGATTTGAGATGATCTAAATCTTGAGGATTATCTGATTCTACAACTTCAAAGACAATTCGCTCATGGTCAATACCAGCTTCATCAATCGCCTCTACTGTAGAGCGTAAACAAAAAATTGGATCATAAAGTGCGGTTGGCGCGAAATTAATAAACAGGTGTCCTTCTACTTGATAATTGCTAAATTGATGAATAGCGTTGAGACGACCAAGGTGATCAATTTGAGGCAACAATCCCGATTCATGTGCTAACTCGAACATGGGAGTTGGCATGACTAAGTTACCTGCTTGATCTAACCCCCGTAACAGAGATTCATAACCATAAATCTTAGATGTATCTTGGATAGAAACGATTGGTTGGAAGTGACTCACAACTCTCTGCTGAGAAAGCATTTCTACTAGCCAATCTGACTGGCTAAATTTAATAAAGCGTTGTAATGAGGCGATATCACTAAAATCATGCAGTTGTGGTTGAACTGTACCCCGAATAAATAGGACTTGCGTTTCTTTTAACTCTCTAGGTGCGAGAAATTGAGCTAGATTACGAGCAATTTCTTGAGCTTGTCCAGGCTGACAATCTAAACTTAAACCAGGCCGCTCACTCATAGAGTCATACTTGAGAGCGAACTTATTTAAATATGCAGTAACTTTTGTCAAAGTATGCGGCATGGGAAACCAAAGGAAAAGCCTACCTGCTTCCGCAGTCTGGCAATGTTTAACATTGCGACAGGCACAAGTTTTGGAGATAGGACATTTCTGGCTCATAGATATTAATGTGATTAGTCTGACTTATTTTAGTGTTCCCAATAGTTTGGTTATGGAACAAAAAATTTTTCTCAAGATAGGTAAAGATTTAGTATTTATTTGTTATGTCAATTGTCTATAAAATGTATGTTTAATGTGAATTAGTGTGGCAAAACTTACGCACTACACCACATAAGTTTTCAGTAAGTCTACCTGTGACTGGATGAGCTATGTTTTGCGATCGCTTTCAAGCAAAAAATTGAGTTATGTTAATTTTCTTTATAAAGATTTAACTTGAATGAGATTGCCTTTTGTCAACTGTCTTGAGGTATAGACTAATATTCTTCCATCATAGCAATACCAACCAAGAAAGACAATCATCCTCACACTGCCGTATGATTTTCCTATCAGTCAGTTGCTCGAATCACTCAATTTCTAGGAATTTATACCAAGTAGTTCGATTTTGGTTGTGCAGTCTACAAATCAAGAAATATCACCCAAGCTAATATTCTGCTTAACTTACAGCACTGTTTTCAATTAGTTTAGGGTGGGCATTGCCGACCAAGTAAAAGTCAAAATTTGACCTACTGTCAAACAATACCCACCCTATCAGAAATGATCATTCCGCTACAGATGCAAAAGGTGTGTTAACTTGCAGCTAATTTACCCCAACCCACGTAAGGTAACTTAGCAGCAGCAGCCCGAATTTGTTCAGTATTGGCGACTAACTGACCGCAAGCATCCCAAGCACCGGAAACGAAGGTGGTTCTTGTCCCTTCACTCATGGTAATCGGGGCGATAAAGTCCCCTACTTGCACCTGTAAATTTTCCAAATCTACTGTTACAGCAGCTTGAGGATTAACAGTAACTAATTCTTGCAATTGTTTTACAGTGGCTGCATCAGCTATCAAACAAGGTACACCGATCGCCACACAATTACCAAAGAAAATCTCCGCAAAACTTTCGCCAATTAAGGCTTGAATTCCCCATTTAGATAGAGCCTGGGGTGCGTGTTCCCGTGATGAACCGCAGCCAAAATTACGGTTAACAATTAATATATTCGCGCCTTGATATTGGGGTTGATCAAAAGGATGTTGACCATTTAAAGCAGTGCGATCGTCAATAAAAGCGGCTTCACCCAAACCATCAAAGGTAATCGCCTTCAAAAACCGCGCGGGAATGATGCGGTCTGTGTCGATATCATCACCGACTAAAGGTATACCACGACCAGAAACTTGTTTAACTTCGCTTACCATATCAATTCAAAATTCAAAATTCAAAATTCAAAATTTGAGGATGGGGATTGGGGATAAAAGCAAAAGGTAAAAGTAAAAAGAAAGGAAAAGATTATTTTGCCTTTTTACTTTTTACTTTTTCTGCGACTGGGGATTGGGAATTGGATTTCAATCTAAAATCCAAAATCCAAAATCTAAAATTCTTTCCCCTAAACCCCTAAAAGTTCTCTGACATCAGCGACTTCGCCTTTAATCGCCGCCGTTGCTACCATTGCAGGACTCATTAACAATGTACGCCCAGAGGCTGAACCTTGACGGCCTTTAAAGTTGCGGTTGGAGGAAGAAGCACTGATTTGTCTCCCTTCTAACTTGTCGGGGTTCATGGCTAAACACATCGAACAACCAGGTTCACGCCATTCAAAACCAGCTTCTAGGAAGATTTTGTCTAATCCTTCGGCTTCGGCGGCTTGTTTAACTCTTTCTGAACCTGGAACGACAAAAGCTTTAATTCCCTCAGCTACACGGCGACCTCTGGCAATTTTGGCGGCTTCTCTCAAGTCGCTAATCCTACCATTGGTACAGCTACCAATAAAGCAGACATCAATTTTAGTTCCCTTAATTGGTTGACCGGGATATAAATCCATGTAGCGGTAGGCTTCTTCCGCAACAAAACGGTCTTCTTCAGCTAATTCTTCGGGTTTGGGGATAAATTGATCTACGCCAATACCTTGTCCGGGGGTAATTCCCCAAGTTACTGTCGGGGGAATATCTGCGGCGTTGAAGACAACAACGTCATCATATTCAGCATCCGCATCACTTTTAATCGATTCCCACCAAGCCACGGCTTGATCCCAGTCTGCACCTTGGGGGGCAAAGTCTCTACCTTTGAGATAATCATAGGTGACTTGATCAGGATTGACATAACCGCATCTTGCACCACCTTCAATGGCCATGTTGCAGACTGTCATTCTCTCTTCCATACTCATCTGCTCAAAGGTAGTACCGGCGTATTCATAGGCATAACCTACGCCACCTTTCACGCCCAAGGTGCGAATGATGTGTAAAATTACGTCTTTGGCGTAGACACCAGGGTTAAGTGTACCGTTTACTTCTATGCGGCGGACTTTGAGTTTAGATAATGCTAGAGTTTGGGAGGCGAGAACGTCGCGGACTTGACTTGTACCGATACCAAAAGCGATCGCACCAAACGCACCATGACTAGAGGTGTGACTATCTCCACAGGCGATGGTCATTCCTGGCTGGGTGAGTCCCAATTCTGGGGCGATAACGTGGACTATGCCTTGATTACCAGAGCCAATATTATAAAAAGTAATCCCATTTTCCTGACAGTTGTTTTCCAACGCCTGGATCATGTCTTCCGCCATGCGATCGCCAAAAGGACGGGCTTGATTATCTGTAGGTACAATATGATCTACTGTAGCGACAGTCCGGTTGGGCAATAAAACCTTTAGACCTCTTTCCCGTAACATCGCAAAGGCTTGGGGACTGGTAACTTCATGAATTAGGTGTAGTCCAATAAATAATTGTGTCAGACCCGAAGGAAGTTTACCGACGGTGTGTAAGTCCCAAACTTTATCAAACAGTGTTCCTTTGCTCATAGGTCAATGGTTATGTTACAAGTCAGTTAATCACGAGAAAATCTCACCATCAAGCGTGAAAGAGGGATTGGGGACTGGGGATTGGGGATTGGGGACTGGGATTGGGGACTGGGGACTGGGGACTGGGGACTGGGGACTGGAATTTGAAATTTGAAATTTTTACTCAGCACTCACTACTCAGCACTCACTACTCAGCACTCAGCACTCACCACTCATCACTCAGCACTCACCACTCAGCACTCACCACTCAGCACTCAGCACTTTCAAGCTAGAGTTTTTATAGTATCAAAAAAAGAGTGTGTAGGCTCTTGCAGTTGAAGGGAATTTCCACACCAAGCGTCGCGGAGGTATGTGGGGAGATAGATAGGGAGTTTTATTACTTTTTTACATAGAGCTATGTTAGGATTTTGGCAAAAAATCGCGATGTTATTACGTTTTATTGCCATTATTTCGGGACTAACTATCTCTACCATTTTCAGTATATTTGCAGAAGTTGAACTTACCCAAAGCCAAGTACCACAGTTGAGTAATTCAAAATCTCCTGCAAAAAAGTTGGAAATTGTCAAAAAGCGTGCTGATTTAATTCGTTTCAATGGTCAAAAAGTCAAACTCATTGGACGTTACACCTCAAAAGCTTGGAAACCAGACCCCAGATTTACGGGAATTCCTGATTTTCAAGGGATGTATATAAAGTCACAAATTGTGCTTGAGGACGGAACTCTAGTGAGTGTTTTTCCATCGTGGAATAAACAATCTTTGCGATCGCCTGATGAGGCAGAGGATTACAATCAAAAAAATGTTACAGCTATTGGGGTGGTCAAGTTTGCTGCTAAACCCTACCCTACTGCTCCTACCAGCGAATCTTTCATTAACTTGGTGCAACTCCGTCTACACCATCAAGAAAGCAAACTTTACTACCCTCATTCAGTAGTGCAGGAATTTGAGCAGTTATCTCATCATCCATCAGGAATATCACTCAATGCTTGGCAATTTATTCGTCAATCGGATATAGACACAGACGCAAAGCCACAGTTATGGGGTATAGCTCGTGAATATGAATTGAAAATGACAAACTCACAGGAGGATCAGCCAAATCTCCCCATTCACACCTTTAAACTAATGTTGGGACGCAATCTTCCCGCACCCGAACAACCATTGCGTAGACCTTTACCAAACGGGGAACAGTTCGCCTTTACTGAAGGTGGTATCCCCAATCATGTTGCAGCTTTGCGTTTAAGCTATGAAACTACACCAGAAAATTTGAAAACAACAGCAAATTGGTTGCAGACTTTTCAACCTACACTCCTGACCTTAGCGCAGAATTGCTTTGATGCAGATGAATCCGACATTTCATTTATAGAACAGCAAATTGCTCAAACTCTCAAAGACTCACAAACAAATGGTGCAGAGCAAAACCACCGTTATCAAACATCCCGCATAGGATTAGACGTTAACGCAGATGTTCCGCGTCAACATCTTAGTGCTTTGCTGTGGCGCAAAGACCAACCTGGAGAACGTAAAGGTTACTGTGACCTTGAACCTCGAAATGTCAAGTTTCCTTCTTGATTAAACGTTTAAATCACGCAACGCCAAACGAATTTGTTCTAAACGTCTGCGGTTGACACCCAAATCCGATTCTCCTACCCGTGAAGCAGAACGCATATGGATGACTGACTCATTGGGAGGGAAATAAAATTCCACATCATCGACAAATTTGAAGATGCGGCTTTTAGAAATTGCATAGATGTAATTTTCTTTGTCTTCTAAAATCTCTGTGCGGGGAACAACTGTGAGGACTTTCAGTAAGGTTTTACGTGCTGTATCACGGTCTACGTGATAAGCAATGGGATCAATGGCGTGTTTAGCATCACCATCTTGACTGACTACACAATTATCCGTCATCGGACAAGCACTCAGATGACCTAAATGAACTCCCAAGCCAGAAGAGTTAGCCCAAGTAGCCACAGGAAATAGGAGAATACTGCTCACGCTAAAGAAGATAACACAAGCAACATTCCACAATCTTCGCTGTGTACAAGCGGTTGACAAAAGACGAAACATAGCAAATTTACTCCTCAAACTAGAAATAACACTCCATTATTGTCCGTCACGTCGCTGCGCTCCGAATTCAAAACTCAAAATAAACCTATACTTTTCGTTTATGAGTAAACAATACAATGTTTATTGAGTAATTTTTATACAGATTGCGATTTCTGCACTTAATTAATAAAAGCGTAAAATTTATTACCAGTAATTCATAAGAGATAGCTAAAAAAATATCTTGTAAAAAAAATTTGCCTTTATTTAGGGACAAATTACAACTCCTTTGACACAATGGTACAGAAACTTACAGGTATCTAATATTTTTATGTACTCGTAAGCATAAGCCGCATGATTCAGTAATGCAAATATCACGTGTCTAATAACAAACACAGTATGAACACTCACAATCCTTTGCAGACGATAGAAACTAGTTACCATGCAGCTTTAGGGGCTATTAGTGAATTAACTACTCTCATTCAATCACCACACAAATTCACCAATTATTTGACTCAAGTTCAGCAAACACCTGTCCAACTGTTCCAAGATTTAGCAACAAAAGGCAAAAACATGGAACAAGATATGAATAGTTTTTGGAAAAATTACTTTTGTGACAGTGGTAATAAATCATCTTTCCCTAAATATATAGAACGAGCCGACGGACAAGCCTTTAACCAACCCTACGAAATCAAAGGTACAAAAATGTATGGCTTTGTCGTGGAAGGTTCAATGGCAAAACTGCAAGAGGTGTGTGATAAATATCTCAACGATCCCAACAACGGGGAAATCGAATATCGCCCCGCCATGAATTATCTAATCTTGACATTCAACAAAATAGACTCTTTAAGTTCCATCTATCCCCCCGACTATGAAAAAGGAACTGTCCATGAAGAAGAAGCCATCTTTTGGATGTTAACAGTGGTAGGTAAAAAAGTCGGCCCCTTGTTCATTGCCGAACGCCTAGCTTGGTTCATGCCTTATTTGTATGTGAATAATTCGCCAATTCTCGTGTCTGGAAGAGAAGTCTATGGCTTCTTTAAACAACTGGGTGTATTTCAGATTCCTGATTTAAATCAAGAACCAGATTCATTCACCGTAGACACCTTAGTATTTAAAGACTTTAGTCCTAATAGCCAATCAATAGATGCGCGCCTCTTGGAAGTGCGCCGCATCGGTACAGGAGAACAGCACCAAAACCTCAAAACATGGGATAACTTTACAGATGCAGCAAAGGCGATCGCTAATATACTATTCGAGAATAACGAAATAGTCCTCCCTGGTCTACAATTACCCTTCAATCTCCTCGAATATCTCATCGAAAAAATCGTCCCTCTTGTCACCCTCAAACAAATCCGCGACGTAGAAAACAGTAAAAAAGCCTGCTATCAAGCTCTCATTGAATCCCCCATGCAGTTACAAACTTTCTACGGCGGAAAACTCTTTGGATTCAACAACTTTGGCGACCAATTCCAACTCAAAATCAATAACTTCGCCAGTCAACCAGTCGTCCAAGACTTAGGTTTACACAAAGGTTATTCCCCAGGTAGCGAATCCATCAATATCCCCGTCAAACTCGGATTTGTCCTACATTTTGACTTCACCCTCAAAGACGGAAAAGCCGTCTGGCAAGCACAACAGAAATAGTGATGAGTGCTGAGTAATGAGTAATGAGTAATGAGTGCTGAGTAAAAATTCCAATCCCCAATCCCCAGTCCCCAATCCCCAGTCCCCAACAAAGGAAAAATAACTATGTCCAAAACCTTTCAACCAAAAAAGATTGCTATCTTAGGCGGTGGAATGGCATCCTTAACCACCGCCTACGAATTAACCAGTCAACCAGGATGGGAAAACCTCTACGACATTACTATCTATCAAACGGGTTGGCGTTTAGGGGGTAAATGTGCCACCGGACGCAATATCAAACCCCACACACCTAATTATGAGCCAGACTACCGCATCGAAGAACACGGACTGCACATTTTTTTTGGGTTCTACGAAAATGCCTTTCGTCTACTCAAACAATGTTACGACGAACTTGGCGGTAACGGGCCTTTCAGCACCATCGAAGACGCATTCAAACCCCACAATCTCATCGTTCTGGAAGAATATATCAACCACAAATGGGTCACTCTGCCTTTTGATTTTCCCACTAATTCTTTAGTCCCCTGGGAAGGTGGAGGAATATCTTCTCTTGGGGAACATATCTGCACGATTATTAAATTTGTTATTCAGACTTATGCACACATAGATGATTATCACCAATCCAAGTCGAGTAAAAGTTCTTCAAGCTTCTTGGCTAAACAAATGTTACTGGGCAAGGAGATTATAGAATTCTTATCAGATTCTAGCTTCTTACAAGTTCCTAGTCAGTTAATACAGTTATTTATTCAACAACCAAACCATTGGGGAGGATGGCTAGATAGCATCAAACAAAACATTGGCAATCTTTTACAAGACATAGACTTGACCTCTGAAACAGTCTTCTTAAAAATTGCTCACAACCTCATTCAATCACTACCCAAAAATCCTAAAACTCACAGATATGAACACCACAAACTAATTCTCAAACTAATAGACCGTTTTCAACAAATTATCCAACATCAAATAGATGCAAAAATTGCTTATCATCCTGATATCTCTTGGCGATTAACACTCATTGATCTAGCATTAGCCAACATTCGCGGTTTATTTGTTGACGAGATACTTCACTTTTCTTCCCTCAACAAATTAGATGAGTATCACTATGGAGACTGGCTTAAAAAACATGGAGCTAGAGAATCAAGCATCAAATCAACATTTATTCGTGTTTTATACGATTTAGTGTATGGATTTCCTGAAGGAAATACAAATCAACCACAACTAGCAGCCGGAACAGCTATCCGTATTCTTACTACTATCCTGTTCCGCTACAACGGTGCAATCATGTGGAAGATGCAATCAGGAATGGCGGATGTAGTGATTACTCCACTCTACGAAGTCTTAAAACGTCGCGGCGTGAAATTCCAATTCTTCCATGTCGTCAAACAATTGCATTTAGATGAAACCCAGCAAAGCATCGCCAGTATTACAGTATCTCGTCAAGTCAATCTCAAAAACCCAGAGCAAGAATATCAACCACTAATTAAAGTGAAAGATATTCTTTGCTGGCCTAGTGAACCGCTTTATCATCAAATTGTTGATGCAGAAGCTGAAAAACTCCAAGCAAAAGCTATTAACCTAGAGTCATATTGGACACCTTGGGAAAACGTAGAAGAAATCACCCTCAAACAAGGGAATGATTTTGATATTGTGCTGTTAGGAATTCCTCTAGCCGCCTTACCCTCAATTTGTAGTGAACTAGTCAACGCTAAGAAGAATCCAGTTCATCAAAAATGGTGTGATATGTTAACTCAAGTTAAAACAGTCACCACCCAAGGGGGACAGATTTGGCTTAAATCTACTTTATCCCAACTAGGATGGCAAAAATCTAGTCCAGTATTAGGAGCTTATGTTGAACCACTCGATGTCTATGCAGATATGAGTGAGTTGTTAGAACGAGAAAATTGGCCGGCAGAATATTACCCTTATAATTTGGCCTATTTTACTGGTGTCATTGCTGATCCTGGAATTCCTCCCCAAACAGAATATGATTTTCCTGCTCAAGTAAAAAAGAAGGTTGAGGAACAAGCAATGAATTTTCTCAACAATTATATCGGACATCTTTGGCCTGATGCTACCCAGCCTAAAAATCCTCAAGGTTTAAATTGGGACTTACTTATAGATTTTCAAAATCGTCAAGGAGTAGAACGTTTTCAAGCTCAATATTGGCGAGTCAACATCGATCCCTCAGAACGCTATGTACTTTCTGTTCCTGGTAGTACCAAATATCGTCTCAAAACTGATGAATCTGGGTTTAAAAACCTTTATTTAGCTGGTGATTGGATTAACAACGGTTACAATTCTGGTTGTGTAGAAGCTACAGTCATGTCTGCAATGCAAGCCACACGCGCCATTCTCCAACAATGCTTCCAAATTAAATACAGTAAAAAAATTATTGGCGAATGGGATGACTGGATTTAAATGTCAGTTAATGTGTCATTGACTGAAGTTTATTATTTGCCAATAATTCAGTATGAATTGGGTGTGATGAAATTTATCCATGAGTTAGAATCAATACATTTTCAACGTTGGGTTATCTGCTGACTTTGAAAATGTATTTTTTATTTTGAAAATACATTCTTACTCTACTATTACTTGAAAAAACTTCTGGGTAACAAATATTTACTATGATACGATTACCTAACTATCAAATTATAGAGTTAATTGATGATGCTACAAAAACAGCCGTTTACCGGGCAAGACGAAATCAAGATGGTCAGATAGTAATTATTAAACTTTTAAAGACAGAATACCCAGAACTTAAAGATATAGCAGCACTCAAACATGAGTATGAATTAATCAAAAACTTAGACATACAAGGAGTTATTCACACTCATGGACTGGAAAAATATCGTAATGGATTTGCTATTATTTTAGAGAACTTTGATGGTATCTCTCTCCACAAAATAATTCAAAGTCGCAAAATCAGTCTATTAGAATTTATTAACATCGGTATTCAAATTACTCAAGCTTTAGGTGAACTGCATCAGCAATACATTATTCATAAAGATATTAAGCCGCAGAATATTATTCTCAATCAAGAAACTCAGATAATTAAAATTATAGACTTCTCTATTTCGTCTCTATTATCGCAAGAAAAACCCCAACTCAATAACCTTGATTTGCTAGAGGGGACTTTGGCTTATATGTCTCCAGAGCAAACAGGAAGAATGAATCGGTCAGTTGACTACCGCACAGATTTCTATTCTTTAGGTGTAACTTTTTATGAAATGCTGACGGGGCAGCTACCTTTTAATGTCATTGATCCTATGGAATTAGTGCATTATCATATTGCTAAACAGCCGCCACCTGTAAATCAATTAGCTCCCGAAATTCCTGCCGTAATTTCTGCAATGATTATGAAATTACTCAGCAAAACTGCTGAGGAAAGATATCAAAGTGCTTTTGGAATTCAAGCAGATTTGAAAAAGTGTCTCTATGAATTTCAACAAGATGGTTGTATATCTGATTTTGATATTGGTCAATATGATCAGTCAAGTCAATTACATATTCCTGAAAAACTTTATGGTAGAGAAGCAGAAATAAATATTTTAATGACTGCTTTTGACAACATTAATCAAGGTACTAAGGAATTAGTCCTAGTTTCTGGTTATTCAGGTATTGGTAAATCAGCATTGGTTAATGAAATCCATAAACCTATTATCAAAAACCGTGGTTATTTTATCAGTGGTAAATTTGAACAATTTCAGCGTAATATTCCCTATGCTTCATTGATTCAAGCATTTCAAGAGTTAATCCAGCAATTACTAGCAGAGAGTGAAACCCAACTGGCCGATTGGAAAGAAAAACTTCTAGAAGCATTAGGAACTAATGCCCAAGTGATTATTGATGTTATTCCCGAATTAGAACTGATTATTGGTAAACAACCAGAAGTTACACAATTAGCTTCAGCAGAAGCACAAAATCGTTTTAACTTGCTCTTTCAAAGATTCATCAATGTTTTTGCTCAGAAAGAGCATCCATTAGTCTTATTTTTAGATGATTTACAATGGTCAGATTTAGCCTCTCTCAAACTCATTCAACTATTAGCCACAGACCCAGATATTCAATATTTATTAATTATTGGGGCATATCGAGATAATGAAGTTAATGCTCATCATTCATTGATGTTGACTTTACAGGAAATATCGAAAAACAATGTTAATATCCAGACCATTAAATGTCACCCCTTAAAAATTACTGATGTTCAAGTATTAATTCATGAAACACTAAAATGTGAACTAGCAGCAGCTAAAGATTTAGCAGAACTCATTTATAAGAAAACTGCTGGTAATCCTTTCTTTATCAATCAGTTAATTAAATTTATCCATCATGAGAATCTAATTAAGTTTGATTTTATTGCTAACCAATGGCAATGGAAAATTCAGCAGATTCAGTCTTTAGGTATTACTGATAATGTTGTTGAATTGATGGTTGGTAAAATTCAAAAACTCCAAGAAAGTACACAGTATATTTTAAAATTAGCAGCCTGTATTGGTAATCGATTTAATTTAAATATGCTGGCTTATGTGCAGGAAAAATCACCGACTCAATCAGCATCAGAACTTTGGGAAGCTTTACAAGCAGGTTTAATTGTACCTTTAAGTGATAGTTATAAATTACCACAACTATTAGAAGATGTTGATGCGTTTGTAATTGATTATAAATTTCTTCACGATCGCGTGCAACAAGCAGCCTATGCCTTAATTCCTGATGAGGATAAAAAAGCGATTCATTTAAATATTGGTCGAATGCTTTTCAAGAACATAGAGGAGGATAGTTTAGAAGAGAAAATTTTTGATATTGTTAATCATTTAAATATAGCTGCTGAGTTAATCACAGAGCCTCAAGAAAGATATCAGCTAGCTAAATTCAATCTAATGGCTGGATGTAAAGCTAAGGATTCCACAGCTTATGAATCTGCTGTGAAATTTTTTCATCAAGGTCTGATATTCCTAGCAGATGATGCTTGGCAAAATCATTATCAATTAACGTTAAGTCTTTATGTGGAAACTATTGAATCAGAATATTTAAACACCAATTTTGAACAAGCAGAGCCGTTATTTAATTTAGTAATTAGCAACAGTAAGAATCTTTTAGATACAGTCAGAGTCTATGAGAAGAAAATTAAATTTTATGTTGCCCAAAATAAGATGAGGGAAGCCTTAGATTTAGATTTGCAAGTTCTCCAGATGTTGGGAGTGTGCTTATCTCAAACTCCCCCAGCAGACTTAACTATTGAGGACTTAGCAAATCTCCCAGTCATGACTGATCCTGATAAACTAGCTGCTATGCGGATACTCATGACAGCAATGCCACCTGCTTATTTAGCAGATCCTGCACTTTTGCCGCTAATTGCTTTTACAATGGTTGATTTATGTGTGCAGTACGGTAATTCATCTTTTGCAGCTTATGCCTATGGTTTTTACGGGTTAATTTTATGTGGCCCTCTGCAAGATATCGAATCAGGATACAGATTTGGTAAATTATCATTGCAGATTTTAGATAAGTTCAATGCCAAAGAAATTAAAGCTAAAGTATACGCTCTGTTTAATATTTTTGTGAGACATTGGAAAGAACATATTCAGACAACCATAGAACCACTGAGAGAAGGTGTAGAAAGTGGTTTAGAAACAGGCGATATTGAGTATGTTGGTTACAACGGTATGTTGGCTTGCTGGCATCCTTTTCTAGCAGGTGAAAAATTAGAAATAGTTGAACAATTACTAGAAAATTATATTAAATTATCACACAAAATAAAACAAGATCATTTTTCTTTCTGCTTATTAATCTTAAAGGAAATGATAGTTGAGTTAATGCAGGGTGTAAGCAATAAGCACTACTTAGAAGGTGAAAGCTTTAATCAATCGATCATGCTGAAAATGTCCGGTAATATTACAGCCATTTTCTATGCTTATCTTTCTAAAAGTATTTTGAGTTATTTGTTTGGAGACTACCTAAATTCTATTAAGAATGCTCAAACAGCTCAGGAATATGAGGTCGCTGTGGGAGGGACTGTATATTTAGTAGAATATAAATTTTACTATTCCCTAGCACTACTTGCTATTTATTTAGAGCCAAATTTACCAGCAGATATCAAGAGTGAATATAACTTACAATCTGTCATAGAAAAAGTAGACTTAAATCAGCAACAATTGGCATTTTGGGCAAATCACGCACCTGTGAATCATCAGCATAAGTATGAACTAGTAGCGGCAGAAAGAGCAAGAGTTTTAGGCGAAACTCTTGCGGCGATGGAATACTATGATTGTGCAGTTAGGGGTGCAAGTAACTCTGGCTATAGTCAGGAAGAGGCCTTAGCTTATGAACGCGCAGCAGAGTTTTATCTGAGTTTAGGAAGAAATGAATTTGCTTCCCTATATATGACAAAAGCACACTATGGTTATCGTCACTGGGGTGCAACTGCTAAAGTTAGAGACTTAGAATTGAAGCACTCAGAATTGATTGCTAAAGTTTCTACACAATATCAAGTAGGATTTACCAGTAATAATATTACTGCTTCTACAGGCAGTGCAAAAGCTAGCGAATTAGATTTAATTACGGTTATTAAAGCATCACAAGCATTATCGGAAGTCATTTTATTAGATAATCTTCTAGAGAAGTTAATGACGATTGTTATTGAAAATGCCGGGGCGCAAACTGGTATTTTAATTCTAGAGAAAGATGGTAAGTTATTTATTGAGGCTCAAGCTTGTGTAGACACACAAAATTTGACTGTTGGTCAATCAGTACCAGTAGATAATCATCAGTTACTGCCTTTATCTATAATTAATTATGTAGCCAGAACGAAAAAAGATGTGGTTCTTAGCAATGCTTGTAATGAAGGTAATTTTGCCCTAGATCCTTACATTAATAAGAATCGAATTAAGTCACTGATGTGTACTTCTATAGTAAATCAGGGTAAATTAATCGGGTTACTTTACTTAGAAAATAATTTAACATTAGGGGCTTTTACTCCTAATAGAATACAGATATTAAAAATTCTCTCGTCTCAAGCTGCCATATCTATCGAAAATGCCCATTTTTATGCAGAGTTAGAAGAAAAGATTCAGGTAAGAACTAGGGAATTAAAAGATAAAAATATCCAATTAAACCAGACTCTACAAGAATTAAAAGTTACTCAAACCCAACTCATTCAAACGGAAAAAATGTCCAGTTTGGGTCAAATGGTAGCAGGGATTGCTCACGAAATTAATAATCCAGTGAATTTTATTCATGGTAATTTAGGTCATATAGACGGTTACAGCCAAGATTTACTAACTTTAATTAGCATTTATCAAGACACATATCCTGATACTGCACCAGAAGTGGCAGAATTTTTAGAAGATGTCGATATAGAGTTTATTAGAAAAGACATACCGAAGATTTTATCTTCTATGAAAATTGGAACACAGCGCATCCGAGAAATTGTGTTGACGCTGCGTAACTTCTCTCGCTTAGATGAGGCTGACATGAAACCAGTCAACATTCATGAGGGAATTGAAAGTACATTATTAATTTTACAGAGTCGTCTGCAACCAAAACCTGGTCAGCCTGCAATTGAAATTATCAAAGATTATGGTAACTTACCAAAGGTTGAATGTTATGCAGGTCAACTTAATCAGGCATTTATGAATATCTTGAATAATGCAATTGATGCTACGGAGAAGCGAAATCAGGAAAGAACAACAGAAGAAATTAAGCATAATTCTAGCGCGATCGCTATTCGTACCCAAGTAGTCAGTCCTGATTTTGTCGCCATTAGTATTAAGGATCATGGTGTAGGTATAGAAGATAGTATCAAACAGAAAATATTTGATCCGTTCTTCACTACTAAACCAGTGGGACAAGGTACTGGTTTAGGATTATCCATCACTTATCAAATTATCGTCGATAAACATCAAGGGACGATAGAGTGTGTTTCTGAACCAGGAAGAGGTACAGAGTTGATTATTCAAATACCTTGTCGGCAAAAATGACCAATCTAGCATGAGTATGCTAGCAAACAAGCGGGTTTGAGGCTGAAAGAGACTGATACCTGATCTACTGAGTTGTCACTTATTCTCAGTGGATGTTAGTTTTGCAGCAAGTAAGGGAAGACTAATATTAGTTGACTGTCAATGCTACTTAAGGAAGATATTTTGACTTTGGTCAATGATTTTTCTCGAACAAAACCCTATTGACAACTTTTTTGTGTAGATATTTAGGAATCAATACTACTATGGCTCAAATCTCTTCGCTCGACAAGGAAATAGAATCCCTAGAGTTACCAATTGAACGCGATCAGTTTTTGCGTACAGTCATTCGAGAGTTAGCTGGCACGTTACAGGATGTGGTTGGTGTGGAAGAGGCAGCAGGGTTTCTCAATGTGGTTGGGTATCGCACCGGGCAACACGTCAACCAGATATACCATAACGCGCTACAACTTTCTAATCTTTCTCGTGAACAGGTAACTGCCGTCCTTGTCGATTGGAAACGCCGCATTCAAGGGGACTTTTACGTAATTGAAGAAACTGATGAAAAGATTGTTTTAGGCAATCGTAAATGCCCTTTTGCAGAACAAGTAGAAGGGCGTGAAGCTATGTGTGTCATGACATCTAATATCTTTGGCGCGATCGCAGCAGACAATCTCGGCTACGCTAGGGTCGAGTTAGAAGACACCATCGCTAGAGGCGGACAAGAGTGCAAAGTTGTCATACATTTAAAACCTAGCGAAGCATCAGAAGAGTTTATTGGGCAAGAATATTTCAAATTGTAGTAACAGCATCAAGCGGAAATTCGCAGATTATCACTATTTCTCTGCTAGATATTTTCGGTGAAGTTGACTCCTCAATGGCTTAGTCTTTTAGTCTGTTAGTTTTTCACACCTCAGCAAAGAAACTGCTGTGATACATCAAAATCATGAAACCTGATCAATTTTTAGCTTTTGCCCAGGTTTTACCAGAACCTATGCTACTTGTAACCAGTGCAGGTGAAATTTTGGCAGCTAATCTAGCTGCTGCCAAATTATTTAGTAAAACTAGTAAAGCGATGATTGGTCTGAATTTCAGCGAGTTGGTTAATGATTCTCCAGAGAAAGTCAACAACTATCTGCAAGTTTGCGCCCAAAGTCGTCAGATGATTTTGGGTGCTTTCACTATTCAACAAACCCAAGGGGAAGAAATTTCTTGTCGCAGTCAAGGTGCTGTAGTGCAACCGCGATCGCCTCAAAGCCCAGCGATCAATTTACTGCGCCTGGAAAAAAGAACGAGTAATGAATTTGTAGTGCTTAACCAAAAAATTCATGCACTGAGTCAGGAGATTAAACAACGCCAACGCATTGAAGCAGAACTGGTTCAATCTAACGAAACTTTAAAACAAACTTTAATCAAACTGCAAAATGCTCTAGAATCTGTCCAAACAGAAAAGATGTCTGGTTTAGGACAGTTAGTGGCAGGAATTGCCCATGAAATTAATAATCCAATTAGCTTTATTCATGGGAATCTTGCTTATGCTGCTCAATATTATGATGATTTACTAAAATTAATTCACCTCTATCAGCAAGAATATCCCCATCCGAGCCAAGTAATTCAACAGGAAATCGAAGCTTTGGAGCTTGAATTTTTGCAAGAGGATATCACAAAATTACTTCAGTCAATGCAGACAGGTTCTAAGCGCGTAGCTGAGATTGTACAATCTTTGCGAAACTTTTCTCGCTTAGACGAAGCAAAATTCAAACTAGTGGATATTCATGAAGGTTTAGAGGCTACATTGATGATTTTACAAGGTCGCCTGCATTCAATTAGTCACACTCGAATTGAAGTGATTAGAGAATATGGCAAATTACAATTAATTTATTGTTCTCCTTGTCAACTCAATCAAGTGTTTATGAATATTTTAAATAATTCGATTGATGCTTTAGAAGAAGATGAAAAATCACAAGGTTCTCTCACCGAAAAATCATCGTCAGAACTAATACAAAATCATCCTAGTAGTATCTGGATTCGGACAGAGAAAATCAGCGATCGCTACATCGCAATTCGCATCCGAGACAACGGTAAAGGCATCCCTAGTGAAATCCGTCATCAAATATTTAATCCTTTCTTTACCACTAAGCCAATTGGTAAAGGCACAGGATTAGGACTATCAATTAGTTACCAAATCATTGAGAGCCATAATGGTCGAATTAATATGATCTCTGAGCCAGACTTGGGAACAGAGTTTACTATTGAGTTACCTATTGTTGAAGAGCAAGACTACAGAGACTACTGATATCATCAATAAAACTAATTCGCAATGGGCTAACGCCCCGCTTCGCTAACGCAATGGACTAACGTCCCGCTACGCTAACGCAATTCGCAATTCGCAATAAAACCAAAAAGTCAAAATTGCTATGAGGCAGATGATTTATACCAAGTTTTTTGCCACTGTTGCATTTGATTAATTTCAGTATTCTGCCCTTTGATAATGGCTTGCGCTAAATTTTTGATTTCTGGACGTTGGGATTTTTGCAAAGCATCTTTAGCCATCACTACAGCTGCTTCATGATGGGGAATCATCGCATTAATAAAACGCAAATCAAATTCTGCATCAGCTTCGCCTAAATTCACATCCATCATCATGGACTGCATTTGCTCAGAGGACATGGGCATCATATGACCCATTTTGGCATCATAAGCCATCGGTTGATTTCCTGCTTTGGGATACCAAGTTTTACGCCACCGTTTCATCTGATTAATTTCTTGTGTCTGCGCTTTGATAATCTCATCTGCTAATTGTTTAATTTCAGGACGGGTGGATTTTTGTTTGGCAACATTTGCCATGTTCAACGCCCCTTGATGATGGGGAATCATCGCATCAATAAATCGCAAGTCATAGTTAGCATCGGCTGGCCCCAAATCCATTGCCATATTATGATTCATGTCATGATGATTCATGTGGTGCTGATTGCTAGTATCAGCAGTCTGAGAATTGCGATTTTGAGCTTGAGAAGTTGTTGAACAGGCTGTTAATAGTGCCAAACTAAAAGCCAAAAAGCTGTTTTGCCAATTTATAAATTGCATAGTCTTCATTCCCCATCACGGATTGTTCTTTAATTCTGAACTATCCATCTAACTGGAGAGTCAATCAATTTTAGATTTTGGATTTTAGATTTTAGATTCAAGTCGCCCTACTTCCTGCCTCTTGTACGTAGTAATCAAAGCGTTGGCGGAGTTGTTCTATAGTTAAATTTTGTGTCCAGTATTCTACCAAGGCGTGACCAAATGCCCAGGCGTTGCGTTCTGGGGTGGTGGGGTTTTCTAACAGTAATGGCCACAGAGATAACAAATCAAATTTTGCTGGTTTTAATAAAGAAAATAAATCATAAGCCATCTGGAGTTTACCAATCACTATCGGTAACTGTTCCACGGGGATTTGTTCTGCCAGGATATACGCCAAAGTCGGAGAACCTGTTGATAATGTGGCAATAAACTGAAGTACCGGACTTTTTAGCAGTGCTGTTAATCCTTGGGTAGTTGCCATTTGAAAGGTGTAATGGTCGATAATTTTGGCAGCCGCTACTGTGCGGGCTTCACGATTACGTAAAAATCTGGCGAGTCGCAGTTGCTTGGCTGGTGCGATCGCTTCTATGATTCCTAAAGATAAAGCATCTATACCCCAAGCCATCCGCCCAGTATTTACATCACTAGTCACCACAGGTAACACTAAATTACAAAATTCTCCCAATAATTCCGCACGATAGGCTGTAGCTTCACGAATGGTGATTTCTTTGGGTTTATCGCCATCTTGCCAATTATAAGGCGGTTGCCACTCTCTAATCGGACGTAACTTATCTACTTGCGTCACAACGGCGATCGCTGGTATATCTGCAACGGTGGCTTTGATGGCTTGCAGAAAATCTACATCCATTTGCAAGGCGGGATCAAGCACAGGTGTAACTAACAACAATAAATCGGCGTTAGTGGCGTAGTCTAAGACTAGTTGGCGTAAATCTTCCCGCTTGACTTGTTCGTAACCTGGTGTATCCCACAAATGCAGGGTTTCGCCGTCTTGGGTTTGCCAATGATAGTCTTGAATTTGGTCGGTGCTAGGTAAAACATCAACTTCTGCCATGTCTCCTTGGAATATCGTATTAATCAAACTGCTTTTCCCTGCACCTGTTCTACCCACAAGTAAAATGCTGAGGGGTTTTTGTGCGACTTTTTCGACTGGTTCGGCTTGGGCGAGGATGTTTTGCAGGGTTTGGGTTTGGGTTTTTGCTTGCGTGGTTGCAGGTGTTTCTATGGAGATGGTTTTACCACTGTAAAGTGCGATCGCCTGTCTGCACAAGTTCCTCAAGGCGGCTTCTCGCAATAATTGCCCTAAATTCACCAATAATTGCTGATTTGCTTGATTAGAGTAACCTTTGGTAGCCCGATTAGCCGCCGCCGCCACAGGATTTAATAACCACTGCGCCCAACTCCATGCCCGCAAAACCTTCCGCGCCGATGGTTCTAACTTGCGGTAAACTTCATAGGCTTGGTAAGCTTGCCCCACGGTTACTTGATTGAGTGCAGGTGATAATTTTTGCATCCACTGATCTAAATCATCCACCGTTCCCCGAATCAGTCCATACACTTGAGGAACGTAGATATTTAATAAAGGATACTGCACCTCTGGATTGTAGATATGGGCAACAGCCACGACTAAATCTTGGCAGCGTTGCCAAAAAGTTTGCCAATCTTCCCACATCGGGCGATCGCTTTGGGCGGCGTTGAGAATCTCTTGTAATGCTGCTTCTGCTTGTTGTGTCGCATCAGTGCTAATCGGTGCAGTGGTATCTGCAACAGTAGATTTTAATTCTTCCTGAACTTGCGCGATCGCCGCTTCTACCTGTTTAATTGCAGGTTGCGTCCAATTCACCAACAACCAACGCCAACCCACAAATACTAATGTAAATACCCCCCAAATCCAATTTATCCCCCAAGCATGGATTTGCATTCCGGCGGATACCAACAAAAAAGTCATTATAGAGGCGATCGGCACTGCCAAGACAACCCACTGCCAAACTTTTAAACGCACCATGTCTGAAAGTTATCCTAGTTAGACTCTGATACTGTTATTTTAGGCAGTCCCGATGAAACTTATTTCACAAGCCAAACATGAAAGCGCGACTGTATGTTTACTCAGCACGCTGCTCAACGCCCCGCTATCGCTAACAGCACTTACCACTTTCAACTCAAAAGAAGTAGGAAAACAGCCCCTCTAAAGTCATCGGGCATGAAATTCTACGGTTTTTTCTAAAATTTTGATGTCGTAATGACCAAAGAAATCATTACCAAGTAACCCGATGGGGGCTTTAGGGGCGATCGCTACGTCTACATTCTGCACCGCCGCACCACCAGCCGCCATTGATTTCACCGTACCTATGGGGAGTTCAATTTGTGTTCCGTCGGCAATTTGCGCTGTCATCACTCCTGTTTGTTCAACTTGCAGAGCATTGGCGATTCCCATTGTAATCAGAGTGTTGTTTGCACCTGTGTCAACAATCATCTCAAAGGTTTTGTTGTTATTAAAGGTGACATCAATTACCGGAGTTCTCCCCAAACGCCGTTTAATCGGGACACGAAAAACTTTCTTTTCTGGCTGTGGAGATATTCTTTTTTCACTGTTAGCACCGCAAAGTTTTTCTAATTTAATTGTTCTCCCTGAAGTATCAATCATGAAACATTCCCCAAGGTCTTCAGCCCTTGTCTGATGGGAAAATGAGAAAAACATCAGTATTGGTAAGGATGTTATTAAGGCTGAACTAATATATTTGATAATGTTTTTTGTAGGGGTTTTCATAGGAATTTGATTGTTTATTTAGTAAGTTTTACTCAGACAATTAACTTACTACTTTTGAATCTATTTCATATAGTACATAGATTTACTTATCAATAAATTAAAGTTTAAGTGAAGACTAAATAAAACTACTGACTAGGAATAAAGTGTTGCTAAATCCAGCTACTTTGCTAGTTTATTCACAGTTAGTAGCAGCATGAATAGCCGTAGCGATCGCATTTTTCACCGCTATATCTTTCTGAGATAAATTCACCGCTTCTGTAATGGTGCGTTGTGCTACCACTGCACACACAGCCGCCGCCGCAAAACCATAGACTCCCGCCATTTTAAATAATGTGCCGCATTCCATCTCATAGTTGAGGATATTTAACTGCCGATATTCTGTTGTAATCCCCTGGAGCGATCGCATTAAATAAGGATTAGCAGAATCGGTGCGTTCTTGTCCTTCATAGAAGGTATCGACGGAAGCCGTAACTCCCATGTAGTATTCAACTTCTAATGCTTGTGCAGCTTTGACCAAAGCCACGGTTAAAAATGGGTCAGCTGCGGCTGGATATTCTACTGGTGCGATATCATTGGCTGCACCTTGACGACATAACGCCGCACTACTAATCACAATACTCCCGACGGGAATATGGGTTTGAATTGCACCACAAGTCCCAATCCGAATGATTTGTTTAATCCCTAGCTGCACCAACTCATTCACCACAATACTTAAAGAAGGCGCGCCCATCCCACTGGTAGCAGATATAATCAAGCGACCATTGGGTAAATATCCGAGATAACTATTGAGTCCCCGATTTTCAGACAGCAGCCGCACATCCTGTAAATAAGTGTGAGCAATTAACCGCGCCCTTTCAGGGTCGCCAGATAATAGCGTCATCGTAGGAGGTGTAGAACCTAAATCATCTAGCCCAAAGCCAAGATGATAAAAGTATTGATTTGGCATAGTTTTAAGATGAGCGATCGCCCCAGCAGGATACCATACAATAATTGCGGGCGTGAAAATTGTTAATTAAAAATCTGGGGTAAATCTATTATTAGTAGTAGTGGGTCAAATGTCATAAATGAGGCTACGCCAAAATCGACAAAGCCTTTGCAGGATAGGAATTTCCTGGTTTTAGCAATGGCTATAAGCGTGCCAAATGACCCAGTAGTGGCGTGGCAAGCCTTAAATGTTGCATTAAAAAATCGATTTTATCTGTGTTCATCAGCGTTTATCTGCGTTTTTATCCAAATCTAATGCACTACTTTAGCCTTGCCACGCCACTACATACATTTCTGGAATCAAATATTAGTCCTATATCTTACTACTGAGTTTACTTAAGAACCGTTTTGACCTTTCCATGTCAGATACCATTGTTCATAAAACTTAGACTGGGGATTAATTTTTTGGCGAATCTCTGCCATTTCTTCGGAACGTTTAATACTTTGTGTTAAATAACCCTTATCAAAGGTCAGTTCATAAACTTCCTCATATTTATAAGCTGGTTGAAAGCCAAGATGAACGTATAGATTATGAATAAACTTATTAGCTATTAATAAGCTGCCTGTAAATTCCACAAAATGGTTTAGTTGTTCATAAACAGCACTAGGATGACCCACAGGCGTATCTCGTCCATAAGGAAAGACACCTAAAAAATCTCTGGCTTTACCATGTTTTAAAAGCAGTTTTTCTTTTAAAACCAGGGATATAATTAATTCTTTTAAGTAAAATGTTTCTTCTATTACCTCATAAGTGCAACAATAACCTCGATAACAAGCGGTTGTACCCCACTGAGGATAAAAGCCGTGTTGTGTTGGTTCAAATAATCCTGCACCCTCAACACCAGCAATGCAGAATTTTTGATTTTCATGTATTAATAAATCACTAATTTGTCCAGTCATTTTTTATGTTCATTAAATATGAATTATTGCCCGTACTCTGAAACCCAGGGATCTAACTTAAATTCATTAGACAGGAAATCAATCAAACAACGCACTTTAGCTGGTACAAACCGACTGCGACGATAGACAGCTTGAATAGGTAGTGGAACAGGTTGATAGTCTTTGAGGATCATCTTCAGATTGCCATTTTCTAACGCGTCACCAAATAACCAAATGGGAGAAACCGCAATCCCTAACCCAGCAAATACGGCTGCTCGAATGGCTGTGGAGTTATTTGCTTGAAAGTTACCATTGACTGCGACTTTGATCACTCCCTGATTCCCTTGAAATTGCCATTCATTACCTGTAGCCAAGCGGGTATAAACAATACAGTTATGCTTTACCAATTCTTCTGGTGTTTGCGGTTCACCTGCTTGCTCAAAGTAAGATTGATGTCCAATTGTAATTCGCCTTGTAGTCCCTATGGGTTGGGTAATCAGTGAAGTATCCTGCACGTTACCGATGCGAATTGCTAAATCTACCCCTTCTTCTATCAAGTCTACAAACTGATCTGCCATCATTAAATCAATTTTGATATCTGGGTAGCGTTCCAGAAAGAGTTTTAATCGGGGTATTATTTGCAACTGACCAAAAGCCACGGGACAACTCAACCGCAATACACCCGTAGGCTTTTTTCGTTTTCCCACACTCGATTCTGCCTCTGTAACTGCCTCTAAAACTCGTTGGCAGTGTTCGTAAAAACGGATACCTTCATCAGTTAAACTCAAGGTGCGCGTCGAGCGAACGAGTAACTGAACGTCTAAATATTCCTCTAATGCTGCAATCTGTTTACTGATAGTGGGTTGAGTGGTGTCTAGTTCACGGGCGACGGCGGAAAAACTGCCAGTTTCTACCGTCCTGACAAAGCTTTTCATGCAAGCAATGCGATCCATAGCTCGATTTATTCCAAATAAGAATAAATCATATTCTTTTTTGCTGTCTTCTCAAATATTTGAGCATCAATCATCATAAGGATATCAGCAATAAATGGCACATCAAACGCTGGAGGGTCTTATGGATATTAATGGTTCTATTGCTTTGGTGACGGGTGCAAATCGCGGCATAGGTCAGGCTTTTGTGGAAGCATTGGTGCAAGCAGGTGCTACCCGCATCTATGCAACTGCACGTAATGTGGATAGTTTGAAAGATGTAGTGGCACTTGCTCCCGATAGGATTGTACCTCTAGCATTGGATGTGACAAACCCTGAGCAAATTGCCGCGATCGCTCAAACTGCTCAAGATGTGAATTTGCTAATTAATAATGCTGGAGTGTCCGGTGCAGGCGGCTTTTTTGCTCCCGCGAGTTTGGAAACGGCTCGTTGGGAAATGGAAACCAACTACTTTGGTGTATTAAATATAATTCGTGTCTTCGCGCCTATCCTCAAACAAAATGGCGGTGGGGCGATCGTCAATCTGCTCTCAATTGCATCGATGGTGAATGTTCCGGTTTTTGGTTCATATAGTGCATCAAAAGCAGCTTTGTATTCTTTAACCCAGGGAGTACGAGCAGAATTAGTCAAACAAGGAACACTAGTTGTAGGTGTATTTCCTGGCCCTGTTGATACGGCAATGGCTGAAAATGTCCCCCTTGATAAAGTACCCCCCATTCAGATTGCTCAAGCTACATTGCAAGCAGTAGAACAGGGCGTTGAAGATGTGCAGCCTGATCCGGTTTCTCGGCAAGTATTTGCAGGTGTTCGACAAGACCCTAAAGCCGTTGAAAAGCAATTTGCAGGTATGCTGCCTTAGTGAGTTTAGGGGTTTAGGGGTGTAAGGGTGTAGGGGTGTAGGGGAGAAAAATGTTTCTTCCGTAAGGAACTTCCAACTAAAAAAATATTCCATCTGTAGGGTGCGTCAGTGTAAGCAACCTTCGCTACACCTAGATATTCTTTGTACTGACGCACCCTACTGGACTGGCACTACACCATCACCATCCATCCTGACAAATGGTTTCAGTCCCCTTGCGGGGAAATGGTTAGTGGAAACCAAGTAATCTTTGTCAGCGATATGAAGCCTTATTGGCGGTTTCAGTCCCCTTGCGGGGAAATGGTTAGTGGAAACCTTAGTAGCCCAAGGGTCTTGGGAACCTGGATGGTTGTTTCAGTCCCCTTGCGGGGAAATGGTTAATGGAAACATACAAATCAAATATTTGCTACATATCCTTTAGAGTTTCAGTCCCCTTGCGGGGAAATGGTTAATGGAAACAGCAAAGCGTTCTGGTTGAATGCACAAACATGGATGTGTTTCAGTCCCCTTGCGGGGAAATGGTTAATGGAAACATAACTCTACTCCCCCCTGCTGCCCCGACTCAAATAAATTGTTTCAGTCCCCTTGCGGGGAAATGGTTAATGGAAACAAGGCACTCCATCCATCAGATAATCAGTGCGACCTTCGTTTCAGTCCCCTTGCGGGGAAATGGTTAATGGAAACTCACCCGAATCACTCAATGGCTACAACTTGACCGTCGTTTCAGTCCCCTTGCGGGGAAATGGTTAATGGAAACAATAACAGCACAATCTCAAAAAATTGCAGAAATAAAGTTTCAGTCCCCTTGCGGGGAAATGGTTAATGGAAACATGGGTATTAAAATTTGATATCCAGCGTGCAAAAGAGGAGTTTCAGTCCCCTTGCGGGGAAATGGTTAATGGAAACCGGTGATCGCGATCGCTAGTAGGTAACTATATCCTTGTTTCAGTCCCCTTGCGGGGAAATGGTTAATGGAAACCCACTTTATAATTATCATTTAAGTCTATATATCCGGTTTCAGTCCCCTTGCGGGGAAATGGTTAATGGAAACCTTGGAATAGCTACCACCCATTGATCTAACCAGTTCCGTTTCAGTCCCCTTGCGGGGAAATGGTTAATGGAAACTTATATTTTGCAGTAGCATCAAACAAAGTAAGAAATTGTTTCAGTCCCCTTGCGGGGAAATGGTTAATGGAAACGTGTCAGACTCGTTGTATTGGGCGAGTCAGCAGGCGGCAAGTTTCAGTCCCCTTGCGGGGAAATGGTTAATGGAAACCCAAGAAGATTGGGAAGAAGGGAGCAAACACTTCAGGTTTCAGTCCCCTTGCGGGGAAATGGTTAATGGAAACAGTCCCCTGGATGGTACACAGAGACCTATGGAGCATGTTTCAGTCCCCTTGCGGGGAAATGGTTAATGGAAACATAATTGCCGTTTTTCGTAGAGTTCAATAAATGCAGTGTTTCAGTCCCCTTGCGGGGAAATGGTTAATGGAAACCTGTATAGAACGTTAAATTTGACAAGGACGCGAGCAACGGTTTGTTTCAGTCCCCTTGCGGGGAAATGGTTAATGGAAACTCAACAATGTATTGTGAAAGTTCTACATTCTCTGAAGTTTCAGTCCCCTTGCGGGGAAATGGTTAATGGAAACCCTGATATTAATGGTTGTAATAGTTGTCAGATTGTCTGTCCTGTTTCAGTCCCCTTGCGGGGAAATGGTTAATGGAAACAAAAACAAGGAAACAACTCTCATGTCTAACGAACAAATGTTTCAGTCCCCTTGCGGGGAAATGGTTAATGGAAACCTTCTTGAAAAATTTTTCAGGAACTCCAAGCCGCTAGTCCTTGTTTCAGTCCCCTTGCGGGGAAATGGTTAATGGAAACTCTTTGTATGTCTTCTTTAAAACCCTTTGATTTTCATGTTTCAGTCCCCTTGCGGGGAAATGGTTAATGGAAACATGGCACAGCAACCCCAGGCGGTCGTCAGCCTGCTAGGTTTCAGTCCCCTTGCGGGGAAATGGTTAATGGAAACTTTATCTTTAGGTGGAGTCAAGCCATATAAGGCTTGTTTCAGTCCCCTTGCGGGGAAATGGTTAATGGAAACTCATAATAGCCTTCAACTTTTTTGGAATTCATATTCAGGTTTCAGTCCCCTTGCGGGGAAATGGTTAATGGAAACCTAGAACAGTGATGAAGCCGACACGAGTATCCCGGTTTCAGTCCCCTTGCGGGGAAATGGTTAATGGAAACACTACATCTGACCTTTTGTAAAACTGCGTGTTTACCGTTTCAGTCCCCTTGCGGGGAAATGGTTAATGGAAACTTGACGAAGCTTACCTTGAACTAGGCGAATAACACATGTTTCAGTCCCCTTGCGGGGAAATGGTTAATGGAAACTCAAAACCTCGTTGTATATGTCGTGGAACTTCTTAAGTTTCAGTCCCCTTGCGGGGAAATGGTTAATGGAAACTGCTCGGTACTGAAACTTATATAGAGCAAGCTTCCTGGGAAGCATTTTGACGAGTCGCAAAATCAGGTCGATTTCAGCCCACCTTATTGCGAGTAATTCTCAACTTCCCGAATTCTCGAAACGCTATAATTATTATGTTGTCAAGGTTCTGGCGATTTTGACGAATCCCTGGGCTTTTTGACCCCGCTTTGATTTGTCAAACATCAAGCTAATTACCTAATAATAAAATGACTATTTTCTATTGTCGAGTATTTTTTGGAGTTTAGTCACAAAAATTAAGTGACAAACCTTTTTTGTACAAAATGGTACGGCTAGTAGTTCACCAACCCCAAAATTGCTAGGCTAAGGCAAGCTGTTCTTGAGCAGGGGAAGCAGGGGAAGCAGGGGGAGAAAGAGATTTTTTTTGCTGCTATTAACCTTACAAAGTTCTCTTGGCAGACTACTAGAGTAAATCAATAGCGTTATCTGTTCCTGACTTTTCACGTCATGTGGAAAATTTAACGCCAGACCTAACCCCCCAGCCCCCTTCCCTACTAGGGAAGGGGGAGAAATCAAAGCCTCTCTCCTTGCAGGGGAGAGGTTTGGAGAGGGGTTTTCCAGATACCGTGAAAAGTCAGTCTCTGTCCTCAGTCTTGTCTTTCTTACATATTACATATATAATACAAAATATATTACTGCATCGACAGTAAGTATTTGTCGCTTTAAAAAAAGGAAGTCGTTATGATTCCCCGAACACGTATCCGAAATATTGGTATATCTGCTCACATCGACTCTGGTAAAACTACACTTTCAGAGCGCATTCTCTTCTATACGGGCAGAATCCATGCAATTGAGGAAGTACGGGGAGGCGGCAAAGGTGCAACAATGGACTTTATGCCAGAGGAAAAGTTACACGGTATTACCATCACCTCTGCTGCTACAACCTGTCAATGGCACGATACACAAATTAATCTGATTGATACACCCGGACACGTAGATTTTACGATAGAAGTTGAGCGTGCTTTGCGGGTGTTGGATGGGGCTGTGATGTTGTTGTGTGCTGTAGCTGGTGTACAGTCCCAATCAATCACTGTAGACCGTCAGATGAAACGTTATCGGATTCCCCGATTGGCGTTTATTAACAAAATGGATCGGGTGGGTGCAAATCCTTTCCGTGTAGTACAGGCGATGCACGACAGACTGCAATTAAATGCTGTGTTGTTGCAGTACCCCATCGGTAGTGAAGACCAATTCCAAGGGGTGATTGACCTTGTGGAAATGAACGCCCATTATTTTGAGGGGGAAAATGGGGAAAATTGGCTGCAAAAACCTATTCCTGAGCATTTACTTGCAGAAGCGCAGGAAGCACGGGAAAAAATGCTAGATGCGTTATCGCTATTCTCTGAGGCGATGACAGAGAAATTATTGGCGGGTGAGGAAGTTCCTAAAGCAATGATTTGGGAAACAATTCGCCAAGCTACTCTCAGTCTGCAACTTACACCTGTGCTATTAGGTTCAGCCTTTAAAAATAAGGGTGTACAGAACTTATTAGATGCGATCGCTCTTTATCTCCCATCTCCTATTGATAGGGAAGTAGTCAAAACTGCTGAGGGCGTAAGTGTCTATCCTAACCTTGACGATTCCTTGGTGGCGTTGGCGTTTAAACTCACAGTCGAGTCCTTTGGACAATTGACCTACACCCGCATTTACTCCGGGACGTTGAAAACTGGTGATACCGTCTACAACTCCCGCACCAAACAACGGCTGCAAATCGGGCGTTTAGTGAGAATGCACGCCAATAAACGGGAAGAAATCAAAGAGGCGGTAGCGGGGGATATCATCGCCCTTTTGGGTGTAGATTGTGCTTCCGGTGATACCTTCTGTAGTGGAGAACCGTTTGTGTCTCTTGAGGGGATGTATGTACCCGAACCAGTGATTACATTGGCGATTACACCCAAAAAACAGGAAGATAGCGATCGCCTCGCCAAAGCCTTGCACCGCTTCCAGAAGGAAGACCCGACTTTTCGCTTGAGTATTGACCCCGAACTAGGTACAACCTTAATTTCTGGGATGGGAGAACTACATCTGGAAATTTACGTAGAACGCCTGCAACGGGAATACAACACCGACGTTTATGTCGGTCAACCGGCGGTAGCCTATCGGGAAACCATCAGCCAAAAAGCTCACTTTGACTATCGACTGAAAAAACAATCCGGTGGTTCTGGTCAATTCGCCCATGTCAAAGGCTGGATTGAACCCACCACAGAACCCTTTGTGTTTGAAAATCAAGTAGTCGGCGGTGTAATTCCCAAAGAGTTTATCCCCGCTTGTGAGAAAGGTTTCCGTGAAGCCATCCAATCAGGACAGCTAGAAGGCTACCCAGTCACAGGAGTAAAAGTCGTGCTAGATGGTGGTTCTTATCATAAAGTAGATTCTTCGGAATTAGCTTTTAGAGCCGCAGCCCATCAAGCTTTAGAGGAAGCCTTAACTCAAGCTAAACCTTATATCCTCGAACCCATCATGCTGGTAGAAGTGGAAACACCAAACGAGTTTTTGGGAAGAGTCCAGGGTGATTTGTCTTCCCGTCGCGGTGTATTGCTGGGTTCAGAAACCATGCAAACTTACTCCGTAATTCAAGCGGAAGTTCCATTAGTGCAGATGTTTGGTTATTCTACCGACTTGCGATCGCTCACTGCGGGAATGGCGACATTCTCAATGGAGTTTGCTTGTTACCGTCAAGGAAGGAGTAATGAGTAATGAGTAATGAGTAATGAGTGCTGAGTTTTGTTAGCGGTAGCGCGGCGTTTAGCCGGTGCTGAGTTTTGAGTGGTGGGTGTTTAGTAGAGACGTTGTATACAACGTCTCTACAACTTTAACGAGCCTTTTCAGGGTGGGAACATTCCCCAATGCCCAATGCCCAATGCCCAATCCCCAATGCCCAATGCCCAATCCCCAGTCCCCAATCCCCAGTCCCTAATCCCCAATCCCCAATCCCCAATAACGTCAGACTCCCACCCAGATACTACCTTCTTCCACACGGGTAGGAAAAACAGACAGAGCTTTTTCTTTGGAAATCATACCCATGACTTTACCGATACCAGGGGGGAAAGGTGTCCAGTCTTTGGGATTACCGGTGGATAAATCAAAAGCACTGCGGTGGAAAGGACAGACAATAGCCCCATCATCGGTGATTTTCCCTTTTTGCATGGGTAATTTGAGATGAGGACAGGAATTTTCTACGGCGAAAACTTGGTTATTGTGGTGAAGTAAAAGGATGTTGCGTTGTTCTACTTTTACCACTTTGCGTCCGTTGGGTGGCAGTTCATCTTGGGGAAGAACTTTAATCCAGTTCATTGATACCTCTCTTGATCTTTTAAAGGATGCAGGCAATTAAGTACATCATTCCACAAGTTTGGCCGAGAAATGTTAGTTTAGCTTGGTGATAGGGAATCATATATTGACACCCATAAACACCATAACTATTTAAGTCAACTACAGTTTGAATGTTAAAGTATACTTATTAACTACACGCTCAAAATTGCAGTCGTGTAGAATTTTTTTCTATGTTAAATTTGAAACATAAAATAAGCTGTTAGTAATATTGAAAAAACAGGAGAAAAGCAGGATGACGAGGAATTCACAACAGATTACACTGTGGGTAATGTCAAATACTAGTTGCTAAAGCAACACATAAAAAATTTTCTAACGTTACAATCCTGCTATATCAAAAATTACCTATGTCAGCGCAACAGCGTAGTTTTGGGGAGACAGCTGATTTGATGATTGGTGTTCACAACCAGGAGAATCAGGCCTTAGCAGTAAATGCTTCTCCTGTCGGGAATCTAGCCCGACGCAAAGGCACTATTTCCACCTTTCTAGCTCCCCTAACTCAAGACACTTTTAAACAAGTTGTTACAGAAGTTGAGCAGAAGTTACATATTGTGCATCAAACCCTGTCCATGTTGGATTCTCAGGGTTTTGAGACAATTCTGCAAGAAATGTTGCACTCGATTACGTTGAAAACTGGGGAATTATTGGGAGCAGACAGAACAACTATATTTTTGTTGGATGAAGAAAAACAAGAGTTGTGGTCAATTGTCGCGGAAGGTGAGGGTAAACGTTCTTTAGAAATTCGCATTCCCGCCGATAAAGGAATTGCGGGGGAAGTGGCGACTTTTAAGCAGGTGGTAAATATTCCCTTTGATTTTTATAGTGACCCACGGTCGATATTTGCCCAAAAACAAGAGAAAATCACGGGCTATCGCACTTACACTATGCTGGCCTTACCGCTACTCAATGAACAAGGGCAATTAGTGGCGGTAGTACAGTTACTCAATAAATTAAAACCTACACAGCAGCCAGATGCGCCACTGGCGGAACGGGTTGATCCTGTAGGCTTCACTGGTGCTGATGAGCAATTATTTCAAGAATTTGCCCCTTCTATTCGCCTGATTTTAGAATCGTCTCGCTCTTTTTACATCGCTACACAAAAACAAAGAGCCGCAGCTGCGATGATGAAGGCGGTGAAATCCCTAAGTCAAAGCAGTCTGGACTTAGAAGACACCCTCAAAAGGGTGATGGATGAAGCCAAAGAATTAATGAACGCCGATCGCAGTACACTATGGTTAATAGACCGCGATCGCCATGAACTCTGGACAAAAATTACCCAAGATAATGGTTCAACCAGAGAATTACGTGTGACCATTGGTAAGGGTTTTGTGGGAATAGTCGCCGCATCCGGTCAAAAACTCAATATTCCCTTTGATTTATACGATCATTCAGACTCAGAAACCGCCAAATATCTGGATCAGCAAAATGGCTACCGGACTTGTAGTTTACTGTGTATGCCCGTATTTAATGCTGATCAAGAGTTAATTGGGGTGACACAATTAGTCAATAAAAAGAAATCTGGGGATTTTCCGCCTTATAACCCTGCTGACTGGCCTAAAGCACCGGAATGCTTCCAAGCTAGCTTTGACCGCAACGACGAAGAATTTATGGAAGCTTTCAATATTCAAGCGGGGGTAGCATTACAAAACGCTCAGTTATTTGCCAAAGTCAAACAACAAGAACAATTACAACGGGATATTCTGCGGAGTCTTTCCAATGGCGTGATTTCCACAGATAAATCAGGTGCAATTATTGCAGCCAATGAAAGCGCGAAACGGTTATTGGGATTAGCCGAAGAAGAGCGTATAGAAGGTAAATTAGTTAGTGAAGCGATCGCCATTAAAGAAGGCGATTTTAGTAGGTGGTGTCAAGATGCGTTACTTGGTGCTGATCCCAAGCATCGTCAGCAATATTATCCTGACCGTACCCTGTTGAGTATAGATGCAGAATCAGAACAGCATAGTATTAACTTATCAATTAATACGATCGCCAATGCCAACGACCCCAGCCAAGTAGGTGGCGCGTTGGTAGTCATGGAAGACATTAGCGATGAAAAACGCCTCAAAAGTACAATGTATCGCTACATGACGCAAGAATTAGCCGAGGAATTGCTGAAACTAGATGATGCTAAACTAGGAGGCGATCGCAAGGAAGTTTCTATTTTATTCTCCGATATTCGGGGCTACACCACTTTGACAGAAAATCTAGAAGCAGAAGAAGTGGTGAGTATGCTGAATGAATATTTTGAATCAATGGTAGAGGCTGTATTTAAACACAAAGGGACTCTCGATAAATATATCGGTGATGCGATTATGGCCGTGTTCGGTTCGCCTCTCCCCTTAGAAGAACACGCTTGGATGGCGGTACAAACATCGATAGAAATGCGCCATCGCTTACAAGAATTTAATCAACGTCGTTACGCTGCTAATAAACCCAGAATTAGTATTGGCATTGGGATTAATTCCGATACCGTCATCAGTGGTAACATCGGTTCTAGTAAGCGGATGGAATTCACTGCGATCGGTGATGGTGTCAACTTAGGCTCACGTTTAGAAAGTGTGAGCAAACAATACGGCTGTGACATTATCCTCAGTGATAATACTTTTAAACCCTGTCAAGAAAAAATCTGGGCGCGAGAATTAGACTATATTCGCGTTAAAGGGAGAAACGAGCCGGTAGCTATCTATGAATTAGTGGGTTTACGTTCCGACCCCATCAACAGTGAAAAGCTACAAGTGATCGAACATTATCACAAAGGTCGAGAGTATTATCTTCAACAAGAATTCACTACTGCTAGATCTGAATTTGCCAAAGTTTTAGCCTTTGACAATCAAGATAAAGCCGCTATGTTACACCTTTTGCGTTGTCAACATTGGTTACAATCACCACCAACAACAACCGAATGGGATGAAGGCGTTTGGACTTTCCAAGAGAAATAGGGGTGTGGGGGTGTAGGGGGCAAGATTTTATACCAATACCCAATGCCCAATACCCAATGCCCAATGCCCAATGCCCAATGCCCAATTTATACCACTTTTGCCGCCAAATCTGCGGGACTGATATTTTCGTAATGTTCAAAAGGTTGGCGAATCCAGGGATTATCAGGTAAATAATCAATGTAGTAGTTAGGTGCAAAAATAGAGCAAGCTTTGTACCAAATGACGGCGGTACGAATTTCCTCGATGGGTGTAGTAGTGTTTTCGTATAGCCACGGGATAGTTTCTTTGAGTGTAATTCCTGAGTCTACCAAATCGTCAACTACTAGAATGCGTGAACCTAATGTTTCCGTGGTCATGGTTAAATGACGGGAGAAAATTAAGTTACCTCTGGCTTGTTTGCCTGAACCACTGTAAGACGATGTTGCTAAAATTGCCAAAGGCTGCTGATATATACGAGAAAGGATATCACCAACACGCAGTCCGCCCCTGGCTAAACAAAGTATTTGATTAAATTCCCAACCAGAGTCATAAATACGAGCCGCTAGTTGCTCAATTTTATAATGATACTCTGACCAAGAAACGTAAAGGTCTGGCATAAGGTAGGTATTTTATGGGTGATACTAAAAGCGATGCTGACGCTAAACAAAGCGATCGCAAATTTCATATTTTAGTATGAGTGCAAGACATTATGAACGATTCTACTGCTGATGACTATTCCCAAGAGCATCAAGTCAGTGAAAAACTCGACTTGAAAACTAAAATCGCTTTCGGTGCTGGGGATTTGGGAACAGCTATCACAGCTATGATTGGGATTTCTTACCTATCACCTTTTTTAACAGATGTAGCGGGTTTAAGAGCAGGGTTAGCTGGACTCACCCAACTCATCGGCAAAGTATGGGATGCTATTAATGATCCAATGGTGGGGGTATTAAGCGATCGCACTCAGAGTAGTCAGGGAAGGCGATATCCTTGGATGATTTGGGGTGCAGTTCCTTTTGGAATTTTCTTTTTTTTAAACTGGGTTGTCCCTCAGTTTAGTAGTAATGAAAGTGTAAATGAGTGGGGCTTGTTTTGGTTTTATACTATCGTTTCAGTTTTGTTTAATGCTTTCTATACTATTGTCAATTTACCATATACAGCCCTCACCGCCGAACTGACACAAGACTACGACGAACGCACTAGCCTCAACAGTTTTCGCTTTTTCTTTTCTATCGGTGGAAGTATTTTTGCTGTTTTGCTGGCGTTGGTGATTTCCTTAATCATTCCGCAAAATAAACAACTACAATACATAGTCTTGGGGGCTATTTGTGCAGTTGTCTCGGTGTTTCCTTTGTATTGGTGTGTTTGGGGAACAAAAAAACGCGCCAAAGCAATGGCTAAGTTACATCCCGAAATGGAACAGACGGTATCAATTCCCCTCTGGAAGCAACTCCAAATTGTTTTTACTAATCGCCCTTTTTTGTTTGTTGTTGGGATTTATTTGTGTTCCTGGTTGAGTGTACAGTTGACGGCTAGTATTATTCCTTACTTTGTTGTCAGTTGGATGCGATTACCATCTTGGCATTTTAATTTAGTATTATTGGCAGTCCAAGGTACTGCAATGTCAATGCTCTTTGTCTGGAGTGCCATCAGTAAGCGCGTTGGTAAACAAGCTGTATACTATATGGGTGTGAGTATATGGATTATCGCCCAAGGCGGGTTATTTTTTTTACAGCCTGGACAAGTCACCCTGAT
The DNA here is from genome assembly GCF_050235535.1 of Aliinostoc sp. HNIBRCY26. Taxonomy (GTDB): domain Bacteria; phylum Cyanobacteriota; class Cyanobacteriia; order Cyanobacteriales; family Nostocaceae; genus Trichormus. The sequence continues at coordinate 4,204,481 of NZ_CP189852.1, read as the reverse complement.
GTATATTTTTGCCATCATGGCGGGTTTTGGAGTTTCTACAGCTTACCTTGTACCTTGGTCAATGCTACCTGATGTGATTGAATTAGACGAACTCAAAACTGGACAAAGAAGGGAAGGTATTTTTTATAGTTTCATTGTTTTTATCCAAAAAATTTGTTTAGGCTTGGCGGTGAATATAGTTTTACAAAGGTTAGGTAAGGCTGGCTATATTCCACCCGAACCAAATGTTCCTATTCCAGTACAACCAGATGCTGTGTTAGAGGTGATTCGTGTTTCTATCGGCCCAATACCTGCGATCGCCTTAATTATAGGTTTAATCCTCACCTATTTTTACCCCATTACTCGTGAGATGCACGCCGAAATTCTACTCAAACTCCAAGCACGTCAGCAGCAGCGAGATCACCTGGAATGAAATTGAGTGCTTCAGCTAACGAACACAAGCTTGCAAATAATACTATATAGCCCATTCCCTATTCCCTGTTCCCTATTCCCTGATGATAGACACCTTACCTGTGTCAATATCGTAAATAGCTCCCACAATTTTGATTTTACCTAAACGCACCAATTTGGCTAATATCAAGGACTTTTTCCATAATTTTTCAGCCTGGTATTGAATATTAGCGATAACTCCAGTTTCTTGGATGTTCTCAGATTTTAAATTTATTCCGGCTAAAGCGGGTTTAATATCTTCAATCACATCGCCAATCTTACCGGGAAGGGGTTCGTTTTTGATGGCTGCGGCTACAGCACCACATTTTTTATGCCCCAATACTACAATTAACTGTGAACCTAGTGCCGATGCAGCGTATTCTAAACTACCAATAGCCGTTTCACTGGCTACATTACCAGCGACTCGCACCACGAATAAATCCCCCAGTCCTTGATCAAAAATAATTTCCGTTGGGACTCTGGAATCTGCACAACCCAATATAGTTGCAAAAGGATATTGACCTTGGGTAACAGCTTGCAAACGTTTTCGTGATTGATTGGGATATTGGGGTTTACGTTCTACAAATCTTTGATTACCAGCTAGTAATCGTGTTAATGCTTGTTGCGGATTGGCTGGGTTTGGGTTAGCTGAATTAACATCAGCAACGGTAGTTTCTTCTTGTGTATCTTTAATCAGACTACCACCCACAGTAGTAGCTACTACTCCTAAACCGCTACCACCTGCTAACCACAAGAAATTACGACGACCGATAAATCCATTAATTCGAGTCATGAACCTACGTGAAAATTTGGTGTGGTTAACAAGAGGATATCAGAATCGACAATACGACAAGAGTACCTTTGCACACCCTTTAATAGCAATTTTAGATTTTAGATTTTGGATTAACAGATTAGATGTGTAGTCTATAAGACTAATTTAATTTTTGCTCACGGGTGGGAAGAGTTGCTGATTTTTATTGATGAGTACGCCAAATATCAATATAGTTAGTACGGCCACTTATCAGAGTATTTCCACTAGGATGAAATTTAATTGCAGTGACTCTGCTGATATCTTGTTTGAAGGTATTGGCGACTTGATTTGTTGATAAATCCCAAAGTTTAACAGTACCGTCATAACTACCGCTAGCTAGGGTTTGACCATCAGGTGTAAAATCTAGGGAGACTATAGCAGCTGTATGTCCTTTTAAAGTTGCGATCGCTTTTCCTGTTTTCAAGTTCCACAATCTGATTGTCTGATCAACTCCACTACTAGCGATGATTTCCCCATCAGGACTGCATACTACAGCAATGATTTCTTTGGTGTGTCCTGTGAATGTTTTACTCAGGCGACGTTGATTGAGATTCCACACTTTAATCGTTTTATCCCAACTACCACTCACAAGAATTTGATTATCTGGACTGAAGGTTACAGAGTTAACTATATTAGTGTGACCCCTTAAAGTAGCAATTTCTTTTTGAGTTTGTAAACTCCAAAGTTTGATGATGTTACCTTGTCCGGTGGCTAGGATTTTACCATCACTACTCATAGCTAGGCTGGTCACTTTTAAATGTGCTTTGCCCAAGGTAGCAATTTGTTTACCTGTTTGTATATTCCATAATCTAATAGTTTGATCTCGACTACCACTAGCCAAAAGTTTACCATCGGGACTCATAGCCACAGACCACACAAAGTCAGAATGTCCTTTGAGGGTATGTATGACTTTTTCCTGTGGCCAATTCCATACTTTAATAGTATGGTCACTGCTACCAGTAGCAAGTGTTGTACCATCAGCACTAATAGCAATACTATTAATTTGCTCAGAATGGGCTGGGATGGTCTTAATTAGATACTGATTAACGGGTAAATTGAGATTAACTTTGGGTTGAGAGGGGATATCTTTTGAAATCAAACGAGATTGGAAATATAATATTCCCGAACCAATTACTAATGAGCAAATCACAGCAGTCAACAGTGTAGTTTTTCGGGTTTGACTGGCGATGAATTTTATGAGTGTTAATTGAGTTGCTTGTAGTTTTGTCGTGAAGACAGACGGAATTAATGTTGGTGATGGTAATCGGTTTAAGTCTGCTAGCACCGCATCCGCAGACTGATAACGTTCATGGAAATCTACCTTTAACAATCTCTCTAGCACTTGAGCAAATTGCTCACTTATAGGGTTTGATAAGTGTTTTCGCCAAGATGTTACCCAACCATAGCCATATTGTATCCACAATTGGGAAGGAGAAACTCCACTGAGCATATAAAAGGCAGTCATTCCTAAGCTATATAAATCACTGCTCGGATAGGCTTCTCCCTGCATCTGCTCTATGGGAGTATATCCTTGTGAGCCAATATTTGTCCCCTTTTGAGCTTTAACTGTGGCGTTTAGTTGCTTAGAAGCACCAAAATCAATTAATACTAACCGCCCATCTTGTTGACGACGAATAATATTTTGGGGCTTAATATCTCGATGAATTACTTGCTTTTCATGGATAAATTTGAGAATAGGTAATAAATCAACTAATAAGTCGTAAATTTCATTTTCCTGATAAGGAGAACGCTGATTTAATTCCTGAGATAAGTTTTTACCTGCGATAAATTCCTGCACTAAATATAAGTTATTATCTTGCTCAAAATAAGCAAAAAGCTGGGGAATTTGGGGATGTTCTCCTAGCTGTTGCAATCTGACTGCTTCGTCTTGAAATAACTCAATCGCTTTTTTTAACGCCCAAGTCCCCTGTACTCGCGGAGCAAATTGCTTGACGACACATTGAACATTGAGTTTATCTACATCCTCTGCTAAATAAGTTCTGCTAAATCCACCTTCATCAGATAGGAGATTGATAATCCGATAGCGGTTTCTCAGTAAAGGTGTGATGGGTGTACCGCAAGCTTGGCAGTATTTCGTACCTTTACTATTTAAAGGGCTAGGGCAATCTGGATTTAAACAGCAGAGCATCATACAAGAGACATATTTTAGATATAAAAGTTTCCTGATTTTGCATTTCAATGGAGAAATTGCTGCAAATTAATCGGCTGTGATTTTAGGTACTCATAGTTATGATAATGTATAAACAAGATTCAAGACTTTGATGAATCCAATAATTATATAGTCAGGATGAAAACTTGAATTTAATACATTTCTACCTGATTGAACTTGACAAAAAATCTATTTTATGAGTGAAAATTTTCTGCTTTTCCTAGAAAAGACAAAAATAGATTTATATCGTTCAAGAAAATAAATTTTTGACTATACATATCTGGAGATTTTCGAGAAATAAATTTTTGTGCCAAATGTGAGGATTGACTAATGAGAAAGCTACATAATCAACAAAACATCACGAAATTAAAATTGTTTTTCATTTATGGTATGAGTTCTAGTTTGCTCATCTCCAGTATGATTCAGCCAATTCATGGGGAAGTTTTGGCAGAAAACAGAGAGAAATTTGTGATTGCTTCACTACCAATAGATGATCCAACTTTAAAAGAAGGGATTAATGAGATTCAAGTCCCTGAAACTACTACAACTACAGCCAATCAACCACCCATTAAACCACCGATCGCACCTAACCCTCCAGCCAATCCGACAATAGCTAACAGTACCAATGCTAATAATAGCTCCAACAACCGAGCTAATATTAACAATCAAGCGTCCAGTAATAATACAAATACCAACAATAGAAATACTAACACTGCTAATAACAGACGTAATTCTCGAAATCGTCAACGAGTAATTGCCACTAATTCTACATCGAGACAGCCAACTTATAGAGATATTGATTTTGTCAATATTCCTTTTGGGATTCTATCTCCTGGTGATTTTCAGTCTGAAGGTAGATATGTGCATTTTTATAGATTTGAGGGACAAGAAAATCAAGTAATTCAACTCAGGTTGACAGGTAGTGTAGATCAACGTCGCAGCAATAACCTGAGTTTAAGACCTTATATGTTTTTGTTTGACCCCGATAATAACGTCATCTTGCGGCGGAGTAGTTCAGACAATAGTAAAAGTATTAGGGATGCTTCCGTATTTGCCAAATTACCGAAAAAAGGCGTTTACACGATAGCAGTTACTAGCCAAAATCCTGGAGATATAGGACGTTATACGATAGCTTTGAGAAATGATCGCGCTAGCTACATTGAAGATGACTTTACGGAATTAACTGCTAGCAGTCCGACTCTGAATAATGGTAGTCCCTACAATGTCACCAAATTGGAAGGGAAAAAAGGTCAACTTGTCAGTATCCGTGTAGATAGTATCTTAGAAGAATTTTCTCCCTTTATCGTTTTATTAGATGCTCAGGGAAGGGTAGTATCTTCAGATAATGATCGAGAAGGTAGGTATAGTGCTTTAATTGATCGAGCTAAATTACCGGCGGGTGGCACTTACTATGTAGTGGTAACTTCCAAAACGCCTAATCAAAGTGGTAGATATCGATTGACTGTTTTCTAGGTTTGTTGGCTGTTCACTGGAAAAATAGGTGATGAATTTTACTATCCAAAATGTATTGATAGCGGCTGACGAGAGTTACACCACCACCGATGTACATATTATAGAAGGGAAAATTGCGGCGATCGCTCCCAACTTAAATATCATCGGTACAGTAATTGATGGTAGCAATAAACTGTTGCTACCTGGTTTTTTCAATGCTCACACCCATTCCTCAGAAATGTGGCAACGGGGCATTATGTCAGCTTTGCCCCTAGAATTATGGTTAGCGGAATTATATGATTTCGCGCCCCTTGATACCGAACAGGTGTATCTGAGTGCTTTAGGAACAGCCGTAGAAACCCTGATGTCTGGTGGTACAAGTGTTGTAGATCATCTGGTGTTAATTCCCGGACAAGAATTAGAAACCATAGCCTGTGCGGTGCGTGCTTATAGAGAAGTGGGAATTCGGGCTTTTGTTGCGCCTTTAATTCAAGATGAATCTTTAACTGCGGGAATACCTAACGGAGAATCGACACCAACCCATGAACCGTTTTTCCGTAGTACCGCCGCAACGCTAGAAATGATGGAAACAGCAATTAAACAGTTTCACCATCCAGAAACAGGGGTGAATATTTTAGTTGCACCTACGGGGATACAATTATGTACAGATGGGTTATTTGAGGGATGTATTGAGTTAAGCGATCGCTATAATATTTGTCGTCACTCTCATTTACTCGAAACAAAAGCCCAAGCCAAACTCGCCGAGGAAAAATACGGTTGTAGTGCTGTTACCCATCTTAAACAAATTGGTTACTTGAGCGATCGCACTTCCTTAGCCCATTGTGTTTGGTTAGATGATGCAGACATTGCTATCCTTGCAGAAACTCAATCAACAGTAGTTCACAACCCCTTGAGTAATTTACGCTTAGGTAGCGGCATCGCCCCCATTCTAAAATATTGCCAAGCTGGGGTAAACGTCAGTTTTGGTTGTGATGGTGCTTCTAGTAACGACTCCCAAGACTTATTAGAAGCCATCAAAATCGGTTCTATTTTACACAACGTTACAGATTTTGATTATCGCCATTGGATTACACCCCGAAAAGCCGTAGAAATGGCTGCTTTAGGCGGTGCAAAGGGGTTAAATATGGCAGATCAATTGGGTTCTCTTACCGTAGGCAAACAAGCCGATTTGGTACTCTATGACCTTACTAATTTATCATTATTACCACGAACAGACCCCATTGGGTTATTAGTTTTAGGTCGTCCCAGCAACGTTGTAGACAGTGCGTGGGTGAATGGTAAGCAAATTATTGCTAATGGGAAGGTGACAACGATTAACGTTGATGAACTGCGACAAGAACTATTTAACCGCAGCCAATGGACTACTCAACGTCAGTCGCCAACTGTAGCGCAAATTGAGGCGCATTATCGCCAAGTAATGGGGTTGTAAGAGACTATCAACCTGAATCATGTATGACTGGGAAAGCCTCAAAGCCCCGAATTATTAAACAAATTCGGGGTTTTTTGATTTCTCAGTAGATTTTTGGGCGTTGCTGATTAATGGGATGATTTATGTTTCGCGCATTCGCCCTTGGCGTTCCCGAAGGGTAGGCGCAAAGCCGCAAAAAATCGTTAGTTTACTTTGCTCGAAAAGCTTAATTCATCCCGCATTTATGCAACGCCAATTTTTGCATAACCTCCAAATCTCCAGAAATATATCCCTATGAAAGCAATTTGGATATTTTAGGAGAGATTGCCATGAACAGTTTAAAATTAGCCGCGACTATAATTGTATGCACAACATTAGCTTTTACACCCAAAGCTGAAGCTAAAAACTTATTTAATCATCAGCAAATCCCCACATCGCAAGTCACTGCACAATCTACCGAATCTGAAGTTTACGCTAACTTACAACGAGGTATTGATTTACTAGAAGGGAAAAACTATCAAGCAGCTATCGAAAAGTTTACCCAAGTTTTAGAAGTTGATCCCAATAATATTTATGCTTACGTTGGTAGAGGTGCTGCCAAGATATATATAGAGCAGTATCAAGCTGCCAATACAGATTTTGATGCGGCTTTAGCCATTAATCCTAATATTGCTTTAGCCTACTATTTTCGAGGTATTAGCAACTATTATTTAAGAGATAAAACAGCAGCGATCGCAGATTTTCGGCAAGCATCTGCACTCTTTAAAAAAGAAGGCAAACTAGATTTAGCACAAAAAGCTGATAGTGCCATTAAAGAGATAGAAGCTAGTTAAAATATGGCACAATTTTCAGTTATTACCTTAACTGTTGACGGCACAACTATAAACTGTCAACAGTTAACAGCACAAATTTTTATTTAAATCGGTGAACGTTGAGGAAAATCGACTACCCTAAAATAACATTAGTGATTTTCATCGCCATCAAGGTGAAAGAAATTAACTCAATCAACTTTCTGTGTCTGTGCATGATGATATGTCTAAAAAATTAATCAATTACATCAAATCAACTGGCTTTATTCTGCTTACAAATATCTGTTTATTCACCAAAGTTACAGCACAACCTATAGATTCACCAATCCAAACATTACAAAGACAACTCATTTTACAAAACAACTATCCATCAGCTTTAGAAATTTCTGAACGCAGCCGCAACCGTTCATTAATTAACCTCTTGTCTACACCAGCAATTAAGCCAATTAGTACCCAGCAAATTCAACAGGTGGCGAAACAACAAAATGCCACCCTGGTGCAATACACTATTATTAATGACGCAGTTACCATTGCAGGTAAAAAGCAAACTCAAGCATCAGAAATTTATATTTGGTTGATTAAGCCTACAGGTGAAGTTGCCTTTCGCAGTATTGAATTAAAACCTTTTTTTCAACAAGAAAATACATCTCTATCACAATTAATTAATAGCGGTCGTCAGTCTCTCGGTGTAACTAGTGATTACACAAAAGGTATTATCAAAGTATCTCCCACACACACTATTAACCCTCAAAGAAAACTACAAAAACTCCATCAATTATTAATTGCACCCATCGCCGAATTATTACCCAAACAACCAGACGCACACATTATTTTTATTCCCCAAGGAGAATTATTTCTCGTACCTTTCGCCGCCTTGCAAGATAGTAAAGGTCAATATTTAATTGATCAACATACCATCGCCACTGCACCCTCAATTCAAGCACTAGACTTACTCTATCAACGTCAGACTTTACGCACAATACTTCCTGAAAATGTGCTGATTGTTGGTAATCCTATCATGCCTGATGTTGCTTTAGATTCTATGCCTGGTGCAGAACAAGAAGCAAAAAACATTGCTGATATATTTAACACCCAAGCAATCATAGGTGATGCAGCCACAGAAACCGCCGTAGTAGCAAAAATGTCCCAAGCCAAAATTATTCATTTAGCTACCCAAAACGGATGCCGTGATTCCTCAAAAAGCCTGTGTGGGTTAACTTTTGCATCATCATCACAAGACAACGGTTGGCTCACATCTGAAGAAATTCTAAACTTAAACCTCCAAGCCGATTTAGTGGTGCTGAGTGCAGGTGATACAGCATTAGGTAAAATCACTAGTGATGGTGTCATCGGCTTATCTCGTTCTTTCTTTGCGGCTGGGGTTTCCAGCGTCATTGGTTCTTTATGGACTGTATCAGATCGGGAGACGGCTTTTTTGATGACAGCGTTTTATCAACAACTCAGTAAAAACCCAGATAAAGCAGCAGCCCTGCGCCATGCGATGCTAGAAACTAAGAAAAAATACCCAAATCCGAGGCATTGGGCTAGTTTTACCCTCATTGGTTTGTTGTAGCAATAGTAGCTGGTTAGAGGATTGTATGATCTACCGTTGGCGAAGTTTCACAATATTATCTTTGGTACTGTATCTGACATTTGGCTTTGCTGGATGGGAGTTAAAACCGTTATTGGCATCACAGGTATCAGCACAAAACCAAGACACCCGCAACATTGAAGCTGATAAACTACTCCAACAAAGTGAGCAACTCAGCGAAAATCATCAACCCCAAGCAGCTTTAAAAACTGTTCAGCAAGCTTTATCTATTTATCGGAAAGTAAAAGATAAACAGGGAGAAGGTAAAGCACTGAATTATCTGGGCAATATTTACTCTGATGGGTTAGATGAATATAATCAGTCAATTAATTACTATCAACAAGCCTTAAAAATTGCGCGACAAAATAATGATTCTAGTTTAGAAGTGAGAGCTTTAAGTAATTTAGGGTTGACTAAATTTCAGTTAGGCAATCCTCAGTCTGCTATTGAAGATTGTGAGCAAGCCTTAGCGTTAGCACGTAAAAATCAGCACTATGAAACAGAGGCACTTGCCCTCAAATGTTTGGGAGCAATTTATATTATTAATGATACCTCCAAAGGGCTTGATTTCATTGAACAATCTTTGATGGTGTTAGAAAAAGCTAGTGGTTCTCCTGACGATCAACTCCGCCAAGATAAACTCAAAACCAGTATTTTAACTTCTCTGGGAAATCTTTATTATGGTTTGGGTGTAGGTAAACTCTATAATAAAGATCCGACTGGAGAGCAGTTATTAACTAAATCTTTAGAGGATTATCAGCAGGCTCTAAAAATTGCTCAAAAAATAGGCGATCGCCCTAAACAAGCAAAAGTATTATTAGGTATAGGCGATATATATCAATTTCAAAGTCAATACTCTAAATCCGAAGCTACATTTCAGGAAGCTTTGCAAATTTTACAGTCTAATCAAAACTGGCAGTCTCAATCAAGAGAAGTACACAGCAAATTAGGTGATTTATATACTAGATGGAGTAAACAAGAACAAGCACTAAAATCTTATCAGGAAACCTTAAAAATCATCACAACAGAAAGATTTTATTCACCCTTACAAAAACTTAGATTAAATATAGACCAAGGATGGATATTAGCAAACATTGGTAATATTTATGCCTATACAAATCGGTATGAAAAAGCATTAGAGACATATCAACAAGCATTCACTATTTTGCAAACTGCACGTAATGATTCCCAGAAAATTATTAACCCGCAAAAACAAATTAGTGAGATACGTATCATTCGCGGTATGCAGATGATTAATATCCAAAGATGTACAGTCTACACATTTATCGGGCAAGATGAAAAAGCTAAACGATTTTGTCAGGCTGCTAGCAATATTTCTGAAAATAATATCTCACCAACAAAATCTCATAAATCACCTTCAGAAATAGCTAAATCCCGCCAAAAATTAAATAATGCACTAAAAAAATTAGAACAGGCACAAATTTTAGGCAGTCCAGACTTGATAGCTTTTGCATTAGCTCAAGCTGGTGAAGCCTATTCTAACTTAGAGGAATATAAACTAGCTGAGGAATATTTGCAAAAAGCCTTAGCATTGATTCAAACAACTGACACTCTGCAATTTAAACCATATATCTTTATAGCTGCTGGAGTATTTTATGAACAACAAAAACAATATGATGTGGCATTGAAGTATTATCAGCAATCTGGAGAATTTGCCAAACAATCTGGTGACAAATTACAAGAAGCCAACGTTTTGAGACAGATAGCTACAACTAACTTAACTATCAATAAACTACCCCAGGCTACTACAGCTTTATATAGAGCAATAGATATTTTTGAATCAATTCGTAATAATCTATCTGATCCTAATCAAATTAGCATTTTTGAAACGCAAATTTTTGTCTACAATCTATTACAAAAAACCCTAATTAGACAAAATAAATTCCAAGAAGCCTTAGCGGTTGCAGAAAGGAGTAGAGCTAGAGCTTTTATCAATTTACTTACATCAAGAGTAACAACACAAAATAAGTTGACAATCAATTTGGATGACTTAAACATATTACCACCAGCAATTACAGATATTCAAAAAATAGCGCAAGAGCAAAAAGCCACAATCGTACAATATACAGTACCCGATTCTGGCATTCAGAAGAATCAAGATCAGAATCAGCAACTAAATATTACAGAAATTTATATTTGGGTAATTAAACCCAATGGTGAAATTAGTTTTAAGCAAGTTAATCTTAATGTACTAAATATATCATTAGAAGATTTAGTCAATGAAGGTAGGTTATCTATAGGCAGTGGTGGTAGAAATATTAGAATCGAAAGAAAATCTGTACCTAATTCTCAAGCCACTTTACAGAAATTACATGAGATATTAATTACACCCATAGCATCTTATCTGCCCACTATCCCAGAAGAAAAAGTTATTTTCATCCCCCATAATTCATTATTTCTAGTTTCCTTTGCTGCACTGCAAGATAAAAATGGGAAATACTTAATCGAAAAACATACAATTCTCACTGCACCAGCAATTCAAGTTCTCGATTTAACTCGTCACCAACGACAAAAAGTCACAGGGAAAAACGTTTTAGTGATGGGTAATCCTATCATGCCCAAAGTCGGAAATCCACCTATTCAACTTGAACCGCTTCCAGGCGCACAGAGAGAAGCATTAAATATTGCTAATTTATTCAATGTTAAAGCTATCACTGGTAAAGACGCAACCACAGCAGCATTAAAACAACGATTGTCGACTGCTAGAATTATTCATCTAGCGACACATGGATTATTAGATGATCCTAGTCAAAACATTCCTACTGCTATAGCCCTTGCGCCTACTAATAATGACGACGGTTTACTTACTCCAAAAGAAATTCTTGATTTAAAAATCAACGCCGAGTTAGTAGTTTTAAGTGCGTGTGATACAGGTAGAGGAAAAATTACTGGTGATGGGGTAATTGGATTATCTCGTGCTTTGATTACGGCTGGTGCATCGAGTGTAATTGTATCGTTATGGGCTGTTCCTGATGCACCTACATCAGAATTAATGACGGAGTTTTATCAACAATGGGAAAAAAACTCTGATAAAGCTGTGGCGTTAAGAAATGCCATGCTGATAACGATGAAAAAACACCCTAGTCCGATTGATTGGGCAGCGTTTACTTTAATTGGTGAGTCTTAGTCATATCAATTCACAAAAAATTTGATACAGGTACAAATGCTAAAAGGTACGCTGAGTCTCACTTTTTTAATTTTGAATTTTGAATTGGTATTAGGTGCGTTACGGCTTACGCCTAACACACCCTACATATAGATTTTTCCTTCAAATCAAACCGGATGCCTATACAACAAAAATATTAATAACAAATATGATATTTCAGCAGAAAATTTACTTGATTTCTCTCACTTATATTATGGCTGGATTTTTGCCATTAACTATCATTTTGCCAAGAGCATTACAGATGTCGCAGGTATTGGCACAAACATCAAATAGCCGCAAAGAAACAGCAGAAAAACTTTTACAACAAGGTAGAGAACAATATCAAGCTAGTCAATTTGATGCAGCATTACAATCTTGGCAACAAGCATTAGTGATTTATCAAAAAATCCGAGACTATGAAAGTGAAGTTAAGGTACTAAATAATATTGGTCTAGCATACCAAGTTAAGGGAGAATATGACAGTGCAATTAATTATCTTTAGAGGTCTTTAGTAATTGCTAAAAAAATAAACTACCGTTTAGGAGCAGCTAGAGATTTAGGTAATTTTGGCATTATATATCAAGATAAAGGCGATTATGGTCAGGCAATTGATTATCATCAACAAAATTTAGCGATCGCAGTAGAACTCAAAGATAATCAAAGTCAAGCAAAAGCCATCGCTAATATTGGTCTTGTATACTATTTTTTAGGTGATGTGCCAACAGCAATTAAACAATATTCACAAGCTTTAGCTATTTTTAGAAACCTTGCAGACCGTCAAAGTGAAGCCACATTACTCAATAATCTTGGTCTGGCTTACTCTGCAATTGGTGATTATCCAAACGCCATTCAAAACTACCAACAAGCTTTAATTATTATCCAAGAAATAAAAAATCCACAACTTGAAGGTAAAATTCTGGGTAATTTAGGTAGTATCTATTATTTCTTAGGGCAATATTCTCAAGCTATTGATTATCAACAAAAATGGCTGACAATTGCTCGTACTATTGTTGACCCTCGCAGTGAAGGAGACGCTTTAGGTAACTTGGGTCTAACTTATTCGCTGCAAGGAGACTACCCCCAAGCCATCAATTATCAACAGCAGAGTTTAGCAATTGCGCAGAAAATTTCTGACCAACTGGGGGAAGGTCAATCTCTGAATAATTTAGGTCTGACTTTCTTTAAATCTGGTAATCTTTCCGCCGCCGAAACAAACCTGTATGCAGCTATTAATATTTGGGAAAATCTCAGAAGTCCTAAATCAAAGTTACAAAATACAGATAAAGTCTCTCTTTTTGACACGCAAAAAAATACTTATGGCCTATTGCAGCAAGTTTTAATTGCCCAAAATAAAACCGATGCAGCCTTAGAAATATCAGAACGAGGTCGAGCTAGAGTTTTTGTTGAACTACTAGCATCGCGCTCATCTAATAATAATAAAAACGCAGTAAATCCTGTGCGATCGCTCACAATTGAGGAGATGAAACAAATTGCCAAAATCCAAAATTCTACCTTAGTGCAGTATTCCATAATTAGGGAAGAATTCACAGTTTCTGGTAAACTGCAATTTCAAGAATCAGAACTCTATATTTGGGTCATCAAACCCACAGGTGAAATTACCTTCCGTAAAGCCGACCTCAAACCTTTATGGCAAAAAGAAAACACAAATTTAGAAAAACTTGTGAGTATGAGTCGTCAATCTATTGGTGTGAGGGGACGCGGTGGTCTTAGTGTCAGTCCAAAACCTGATGCACCCAAAACAAAACCAAGATTGAACCGACTACATCAACTACTGATTCAACCCATCGCTGATATTCTCCCCAAACAAGACAGCGAAAAAGTCATTTTCATCCCTCAAAATGAGTTATTCCTTGTCCCCTTCCCCGTACTACAAGATGAACAAGGCAAATATCTCATACAAAAACATACTATTCTCACTGCCCCAGCAATTCAAGTATTAGATTTCACGCGTCAACAAAAATTAGGTGTGGGAAATGGAGAGGTATTGGTAGTAGGTAATCCCACTATGCCCAAGGTAATTTTAGAACCGGGAAAACCGTCCGACAAACTCACATCTTTACCTTGGGCGGAAAAAGAAGCGCGAGAAATTGCTGCTAAGTTCAATACTCAAGCATTAATCGGCGATAAAGCCACCAAAACCACAATTGTCAACAAAATGACACAGGCTCGAATCATTCATTTAGCCACCCACGGCTTACTAGATGATAACCGAGGCTTGGGCAGTGCCATAGCATTAGCACCCTCCAGCACTGATAACGGTCTGTTGACGGCGGAAGAAATCCTCAATCTCAAGCTAAATGCAGACTTAGTAGTGTTAAGTGCTTGCGACACCGGACGCGGACGCATCACTGGGGATGGTGTCATCGGTTTATCTCGTTCTTTAATTAGCGCAGGTACACCCAGCGTCATTGTTTCCTTGTGGGCTGTTGATGATGATTCCACATCTTTTTTGATGACAGAGTTTTATAAAAATCTCCAACAACAAGATAAAGCCACCGCTTTACGTCAGGCCATGCTAACTACGATGCAGAAATATCCCCAACCCAGAAATTGGGCTGCTTTTACCTTAATTGGGGAATCAAAGTGACATTTTGAACCGGAACACAAGCATCTGCGTTCTAGGAAAATTTTTACATAACCTCGCCATGCAGAGAGATATTAAGTCCTAACAATTATTTTTATAAAGACAATCACACCATGAACCGCATTACATCTAGTCTCTTAATCACTGGTTTTATTTACTCTAGCTTGGGTATATTCTCTCTTGCACCACAAAAAAAAGCCGTTGCTCAAGCTTCAGAAAGTGGTGATTTATTTTACCTGTATAAAGGACAACGTATCCCCTTAAATCAGCGTCAAGATGCGATCGCAGTTTCATTTAAAAAGGGTCGTACCCGTGATATCAGCGCACCTCCTTTGTATCTCCAACTCCAGCAAGACTTACAACGTGGAAGTCGCAGCACTACACCCCCTAGAGTGAGTCCTTTAGGTGAAGATTACGCCGTAGTGAGTTTACCCAAAGACACCCCAATCAACATTGAACAGCGCATTCAGAAGCAAGCGTATATAGAAAACACCTTCCCAGTTCTCAGTCGTCAAACCACCAAAGAAGTCATCGTTCTTCCCAACGAAATTATTGTGAGTTTTGACTCCAAACTCTCCCAAAGCCAAAGACAAGCTATTTTACAGCAAAACAAACTAGCTATTGTGCGTCCCCTGCGCTTTTATCGCGATCGCTATCTCGTTAAATCTACTGAGGCGACTGGTACAAAAATTCTCAACGTTGCCAACCAATTAAGCAACGTCAAGGGGATTACATCCGTATCCCCCAACTTTATCCAATCTGTCACTGAGCAGAATCTCGAAGCTGCGACAAAACAAGTCGCCAATCTGCAAGGGATTGGGGACACTTCGACAAGCTCAGTGCTTCGCTGGGGACTGGGGACTGGGAATAAGAGTACACCCCAATCCCCAGTCACTAATCCCCAGTCCCCCCTAATCGGACTCGCATGGCATCTTAATAGTTCACCTCTCAAACAATGCTTATTACAACCCCTATCTAGTTGGGAGGGATTGCAAGATTGTTTACAACAACCCAATGTAGCGAATAAATCTACAGTTTCTCGCACAGATGTACGTGTTACCGAAGCCTGGAAACACAGCAACGGCGGACGTGGTGTCGTTGTGGCGGTGATTGATAGCTTGATTCAATGGGATCATCCTGATTTGGCTGATAGTCTTTATACCGTCAAATCTGCGGATAAATGCCCAAATGAAATTCACGGCTGGGATTTTTCTAGTGGTGGGAATAGTCTTGAACCCTGTGAAATCGGTGATGATGATACCCGTATCAGCCGTACTGAACTAGCTATTCTCCGAATCAGATTTCAAGATACTTTCAAACTCTCCGATGCAGAACTAGTCCAGCAGTATCCCTTGGAAGCATTGGAGATTAAACAAATTTACCGCAATTATTCTTTAACACAAATCGCTCAAGTATTACGTTACGTTTTTCGCACAGATAAAGTTGGCGGAGAATTTCATGGGACTTGGGTAAGTGGTGTGATTGCGGCTCAACCCAAGGATAATCAAGGACTAGTAGGTGTTGCGCCGAATGCGAAAATTTTACCTGTGCGGTTGTTTGGGTTGAATGGGAGTTATATCCCTTCTAACTATATAGAAGCCATTGGTTATGCAGCCGATCGCGGTGCTGATATTATCAATCTTAGCTTGGGTAGTACACTTCCTAGTGCTGGAGAAGAAGAAGCGATCGCTGAAGTTCTCCGCAACTATCCTAAACTGGTAATTGTGGCGGCGGCTGGCAATGCTAACTCCAGCCAAGTGGCCTATCCTGCGGCTTATCCAGGAGTATTGTCTGTAGGAGCAACTAATATTTTAGGCGATCGCGCCTCCTATAGTAACTACGGCAAAGGTTTAGATGTAGTCGCACCAGGAGGAGAATTGAGTACACCTGGATTACTCGGCGGTATTCCCACCACCGGCGGAACTTGGCTAGAACCATTTTGGCAAGGAATACCCAACCCTACCTCTCGTTGGTCTGCGGTGGTAGATCCCCGTGGTAAATATTGGTGGGTACAAGGGACATCCTTCTCCGCACCAACTGTAGCCGGAGTTGTGGCTTTAATGAAAGGAGAAGACCCCCAAAAGCGTCTGAGTAGACAACGCTTAGTTAACATCCTCACATCCACAGCCAGCTATCAAGGGCTGAATATATCCGATGGAGATGCTAGATTATATCGTTCCCAGAGACGCAAAGGTGCAGTTTCCTCTGCTGTCAAAGGTCAGCAATACTTTTTCGGTAGGGGGTTAGTGAATGCTGAAGCCGCAGTGCAGGCGGTGAAGCAGCAGAAATAACTTAGGCGTTAACGCAAAACCTAACCCCACATCTACAGTTGTGGGAAAATCCGGCTCAAATCTAACAAGACATCTGCAAATCTAGGAATGGCTACTGACTGATCGGGTAAAAATATCTGCTTGCTGAGGTAATTAAATTTACCTTGAGCGTTTTGATAGGGTTGGCTGTAACACTCAAGTTGCCGAATATTTAAATTAACAATCCAATAATCAGAGATTCCCGCTTCTGCATAGACTTCTAACTTAGTTGTTTGGTCGTAATTTAGGGTTGAGTCGGAAATTTCAATCACTAATAAAATATCTTCGGGGTAGGGATGATGAGCTAGATAATCTTCATCTTTGCCGCGTGCGATCGCCACATCTGGTTCAGGTTCGCTTTGGTTTGGTAAAGTAATCGGATCTTGTCCACGAATCACGGCGCGATCGCCTAATAATCGATCCAGTTGGCGGCATAAGATAGAACCGCAGACTGTATGAGGTGTGCCTTTAGCTACCATTTTAATCAATTCTCCCCGAATCAATTCAATGCGCTCGTTCTCCTGGAGAAATCCCAGTTCAATCAGCCGATGATATTCATCAATCGTGAATCGCTTTGGTGTGACAATATTCATGAGGCATCACCGATTAACTGTCATATAGCAATCCTATTTGATTTATCAACCACTTGCCGAATTTTGCATATCCAGCGATCGCCTAGAGATATATGTTGTTAAATTTCCCCTTTTAACTGTTATGCGTTCTCGGAAACCTTATTTAACGGCTATCACTCTAATTTTGGTGATCTCAGGGGCGATCGCCAATTTACCAATATTATTCTCAGCATCCCAGGTATCAGCGCAAACATCACAAGACCGCAAAGCTGAAGCAGACCGATTGCTGCTGCAAGGTATTAAGCAATTTCCAACTGGTCAACTCGAAGCAGTATTACAATCTTGGCAACAAGCACTAAAAATCTACCAAGAAATCAAAGACCGTAAAGGCGAAGGTGCTGCACTTGCGAATCTTGCTAATGCTTACAAAGTTTTAAAAGACTACCCTAAAATTATTGAGTGCTATAAGCAGTATTTACCAATCGCACGAGAATCAAAAAACCGTCAAGGTGAGAGTGATGCACTTTTTAATATTGGTCTTGCCTACGGTAGTTTACAAGATTACACCAAAGCCATTGAGTATTACGAGCAGGGATTGCCAGTCACAAGAGAAATTAAAGACACTCAAAATGAGTTTTACACTCTTGGAAATCTTGGTATTGCCCACCTTCAACTAAAAAACTACCGCAAAGCAATTGAATATGAACAGCAATACTTGGCGATCGCACGTGAAATCAAAGACCGTCCCAGGGAACTGCAAGGACTGAAAGCTCTTGCTTTTGCCTATCAAGGATTGTCAAACTTTCCAAAAGCCTTGGAATACTCACAGCAAGGTTTGGACATAGCAAAAGAAATAAAAGACCGGAATGGAGAGGGACAATTACAGGGACTACTCAGTATGCTTTACGTGAATCTAGGGTACTACCCCAAAGCTATTGCGTCCGCGCAGCAGAGTTTAGCGATCGCTAAGGAAATTAAAATATCCGAACAGGAGGGTTATGCACTGGAAAATCTGGGTAATATCTACGTTGTATTGGGGGACACCTCCAAAGCTGTAGAATATTATCAGCAGAGTTTAGTGATTGCTCAAAACATCAAAAACCGTAATGGTGAGGGTACATTACTGGGTAATCTTGGCGGTACCTACGCCATTTCTGGAGACTACCTCAAAGCGATTGAGTATCATGAACAAAAATTAGCGATCGCACGAGAAATTAAAGATGATTTAGGGGAGCTTGTTGCACTGGGAAATTTAGGCAGTTCCTACATGGTATTAGGAAACAACCCCAAAGGTATTGACTATTATCAGCAAGAGTTAACAAAAGCGAGGAAAATCAAAGACCGTTTCGGAGAGGGAGCGGCTTTGAGACATTTCGGTGATGCCTACATTGATTCGGGAGACTACCCCAAAGCGATTGAGCATCTCCAGCAAGCTTTGGTGATCGCACAAGAATTGAAAGATACTGGCAGCAAGAACATTGCTCTGAATAGTTTAGGACTAGCTTTCTATAAACAAGGAAATTTGACTCTGGCAGAAAGTAATTTAATCGAGGCAATCAAATTCCAAGAGTCTCTACGTTTACGAGCAAAAGGATTAGAGGATATACAAAAAATATTATTGTATGACCAGCAAAGAAGTTCATACGAAACTCTACAACAAGTCTTCATAGCCCAGAAGAAAACTGATGCAGCCTTAGAAATATCCGAACGAGTCAGGGGACGTGCTTTTGTAGAGTTACTAGCTTCTCGAATCTTCTCTAACCCCAAGGAAAAATTACTCACTCCACCAACAATTGCAGAAATTAAACAAACTGCCAAATTACAAAATGCCACTTTGGTACAATATTCGATTATTAGTGATAAATTCAAAGTAGAAGGTAAAATACAATTCAAAGAATCAGAACTCTACATTTGGGTAATTAAACCTACAGGTGAAGTTACTTTCCGTAAAGCCGACCTCAAACCCCTGTGGCAAAAAGAAAACACAACATTTGCCAACCTTGTTACCACCAGTCGTCAAGCGATAGGTGCAAGAGGTACAGCTTTTCGCGGTATTAATGTAACTTACAACCCCAATGCACCCAAAGCCAAACATAATTTAAAGCGTCTCCACGAATTATTAATCAACCCCATCGCTGATTTATTACCTAAAAATTATGACAACAAAGTTATCTTCATTCCTCAACATAGCCTATTCCTCGTTCCCTTCGCCGCATTACAAGACGCAGAAGGTAAATATCTAATTGAAAAACATACTATTCTCACATCCCCATCAATTCAGGTTTTAGACTTAACCCGCAAACAGAGACAAAGACTAGGCACAAAACCCATCCAAGGAAAAGATACGCTGATTGTTGGTAATCCCACCATGCCTTTTGTCGCACCTAAAATTGATGAAACTCCGCAACAATTAACGCCTTTACCTGGTGCAGAAATTGAAGCAACAGCAATTAGCAAATTACTCAAAACCGAACCTCTAATTGGCAACAAAGCCACAGAACCAAATGTGGTGAAGCGTTTACCCCAAGCGCGATTTGTGCATTTAGCCACCCACGGCATATTTGATGATATTCAAGGGTTAAATAGTGCGATCGCTCTCACTCCATCGGGTCAAGATGATGGCTTATTAACAGCTTCGGAAATTCTTGATTTAAAACTGAATGCGGAAGTAGTGGTGCTGAGTGCTTGCGATACCGGCAGGGGACGCATTTCTGGGGATGGGGTGATTGGGTTATCTCGTTCGTTAATTAGTGCGGGTGTCCCTAGTGTTTTAGTATCGCTGTGGGCTGTGCCAGACGCGCCTACAGCCCGATTAATGACGCAATTTTATCAAAATCTGCAAAAAAACCCTGACAAAGCCCAAGCACTGCGTCAGGCGATGCTGACGACGATGAAAACAAACCCAAACCCCGTTGATTGGGCAGCTTTTACTCTCATTGGCGAAGCTGAGTAGATACTACAAATATATTTATACAACTGTTCTTTGTAATATTTTGCATAACCTCACACGACCCAGAAATACAATCCTGTGAAGCGACTTCAGCCAAGATATACGTAAAATCCTATGTCTTACATCAAACGCCGCCAATTTCTGCAATTCTCTGCTTCCACCCTCGCAACTTTGGGTTTGAGTCAGTTGGATATTATGCAGCAGGGTCATAATTTGGGTAAAGTTCTGTCTCAAAATACAGGACGTAAACTAGCTTTATTAGTGGGAATTAATCAATATCCTCAAAGCACGGGTTTAAAACCTCTATCTGGTTGCGTTACTGATGTGAGGTTGCAGCAAGAGTTACTCATTCACCGCTTTGGTTTTAAGCCTGAAGATGTGATGACTGTGACTAACCAACAAGCAACCCGTGAAGGTATTCTCAGCAAATTTGAACAACATCTGATTAATCAAGCTCGTCCTGGGGATGTGGTGGTATTTCACTTTTCTGGACATGGTTCGCGCCTCTATGACAGAGATGGCGATGCACCGGATGGACTCAACAGTGCTTTAGTTCCCGTAGATGGTCGATTACCAGAAGGCTATCCATTCCAAGGCGGCTTTGTCAACCACATTATGGGGCATACATTATTTTTACTCATGTCTGCATTGAAAACCGAGAATGTCACAGTGGTGTTAGATTGTTGTCATTCTGGTGGGGGTAAAAGGGGTAATTTACGTGTGCGTGCTGTTGATGATGGAGAGTTATTAAAACCCAGTCTCGAAGAATTACTATATCAGGGTCAGTGGTTGGATAATTTAGGAATGTCACGGCAAGAATTTATCCAAAAACGTAGACAAACTGTGGCTAAAGGCGTGGTAATTGCTAGTGCTAGACGGGAACAGTTAGCGGCTGATTTACCCTTTGGAGATTTCCATGCAGGAGCGTTTACTTACTTATTCACGCAGTATATTTGGCAACAAATTGGTAATGAACAGATCAATAGAGCGATCGCGAATGTGGGGCGCAGTACAAAAATCTTAGCTAGTCGGGAAGGCTACTATCAAGACCCAGAAATTGAGTCTAATCTCAATCCCCAAAATCCTCATCCACCCCTCTATTTTTTCCCTTTTCAAGCTATACCAGCAGAGGCGGTAATTACTCAAGTTAATAATAATCAGGCTCAGTTATGGTTGGGTGGCATTGATTCACAAAGTTTAGAAGCTTTTACTAATAATCCCCTCTTTTCAGTTGTGGATAATCAAGGTAATGAAGTCGGATGGTTAAAGTTAGATTCTCGTCAAGGATTAGAAGGCAAAGGTACACTAGTAAATACACGCAATGGTGCAATTAAAAATTTACAACCAGGTGCTTTATTACAAGAACGAATTCGCAGTATTCCCAATAATCCCACTTTAAAAATCGGTATTGATGAATCTCTTAGTCAAAAAACTGCCCAACAAGCTATCCAAGCTATGCAATCAATGAAACGCATTGAACCGACAGCTTTAGGGAAACAAGAGGTGCAATATATTTTTGGGCAGATGACAGCAAATAAATTGCAACAACTCCAGAAATTAAAGATATCTAACCTGCCGAAAGTTGGTAGTTTTGGTTTATTTTTACCCAGCCAAGACCAAATTATTCCTAAGTCTTTTGGTGAAGCAGGTGAATCGGTAACGGATGCAGTCAAAAGGTTACAACCCAAGTTCCAATCTCTGTTAGCTGCACGGGTAGTGAAGCAAATTCTAGGTAACACCAATTCGTCCCGGTTGAATGTGACTGTCTCAATGAATATTGCTGATAGTAATGAATTATTAGCAGAAACTTTTCCGGTACGGGGGACTAATAAAAAGACTAATTCCTCTACATCTGCTGCATCTGTAAAAGTCTCAGAATCTGGCTTAAGTCAACTATCTATAGGTACTAAAATTGCTTTTAAAATTCAAAATAACGAGTCTCAACCTCTTTATCTGAGCATTTTAGTAATTGATGCAGAAGGAACGATGACAGTTATCTTTCCTAATAATTGGTCAGCCTCAGAAGATGCAGCATTAATCGAAGCCAATCAAACACAATTAATTCCGCAAATCGATGATGAATTTGTTTTAACTGTTGCCGAACCTCTAGGGGTTTCTGAGGCTTTAATTATTGCCAGTACCTCACCTTTAAGAACATCTCTCCAAGCATTACAAAAAATCGCCAGTCTGGCAGGGGTTAGTAATACTCGTCAACCCATTTCTACAAAGCCTGACCAAATTTTAGATGTGACCAATAAGTTACTTGATGACCTAGATACCGGAACACGTAGTGCTTTGAGAGGTCAAGAAGTCACTTTACCATCAGGTGTGCGGGGAATCGATACTCAAAAATTAGCAGCAATGGCGATCGCTTTTGAAGTCGTACCTGCTTAAAATCTCCAATTTTTCCCTATTTTCGAGAATAATTTTCACAATCTAATTTGATTCTCTACCCAAGCTATAAAATATCATGGAAGCAGAAATCAAAGATGTAAATATTCCCAATGGTCAATTATTGACACCTTTTCAACGCAAATTATTACTGAAAAATTTGACAGAAGATTTACCAGAATTATACCGCCAACGTATTCAAATTATGTTGTTGGCAGATGAAGGTAAATCACAAACAAACATCTGTCGTACCTTGGGATGCTGTCCAGCTACAGCCAGACATTGGATACATATTGCTCGGAGTGGAATGGCGCATCAATGGCAAACTTCCCCAATTGGTCGTCCAAAAGCCGTCAATGAAGAATATTTAGAGCGTTTAAAAGCACTAGTTAGTGATAGTCCCCGTAATTATGGTTATGGTTTTCGACGGTGGACAGCAAACTGGTTAAGTAAGCATTTAGCTAAAGAATTCGGCTTTCAGTTGAGTGATTGTCATATCAAACGCTTACTCAAAACAATGGGTTTATCGACAAAATCTAAACCTGTTATCACCCCAGAAACTCCACCCCAAATATCTAACAATTCACAGATTTCTATCGGTAATCTCAGTAGTGAAACCTTGTTAAATGAGAGTGAAATATTACCGATTCATTTTTTGAAAATCAAGACAAATTCATAAAATCATGGTGCATAATTCATCCACAGCAGAAGTTTCTAGAGAACTTTTGCAAAATACGCTTGGCTATTCTCTCACAGAAGTTGAATTTCAACATATTCAGCCACAATTTAAATATCTAGAACCAAAAATCGGGAAGTTTTGGCAAGGAATTGATGTAGAACCAGGTATTTATATTCTGCTTGGTGGTAAGGTCAGGTTATTAGATGAAACTGGCGAATTAATCACAACATTAGAAACTGGCGGATATTTTGGCTGTTTTACTTTGTTTCCCGATGCCAAATTTATACCCTATGCAGCTAGAGCTAGTGCAAATTTACAACTTTGTTTTATATCCGGTGAAGTTTTAGCACCCTTGATAACTAAATATCCCCAAATTCGTGAACATTTTTGGTTACAAGCGCAAACTCTCAATTCTTTATTAACTAAATCTCCCACTCCTATTTCAGAAAAGCCAGAAAAATTACCTGTTTTATCTAACTCTACAACACAGATAAAGCAAGATAAAAAGATTAGCAAAGCCTACTTTCCTAACCCTACCCAAAGAGTTAGTCATTTGTGGCAAAAAGTCACGCGACGCTATCCTTTTTTTGCTCAACAGAGTTCATCTGACTGTGGTGCAGCTTGTTTAGTGATGATTGGACGCTATTGGGGAAAGCAATTTAGTGTGAACCTTTTGCGAGAACTGGCTAATGTTGACCGCAATGGTTCATCTCTGCGTGGCTTGACAGTAGCAGCAGAAAATCTGGGGTTGAATACTCGTCCGGTGAAAGCTAATTTTGAGCAGTTAGCAAAACAAAAGTTACCTGCGATCGCTCATTGGCAAGGAAAACATTATATCGTTGTATACGAGATTACCACCAAACAAGTGATTATTGCTGATCCTGCGATCGGTCAGCTGACTCTCTCTCATCAAGAATTTCAAGCAGATTGGACTGGATATGCACTATTACTAGAACCAACCGCTTTATTCAAAGATGCACAAGAAAATACCACGCCTTTTTGGCAATTCTTTGAATTAATTAAACCTCACTCTGTGGTGATGTTGGAAGTATTTATTGCTTCCGTATTTATCCAAATATTTGGACTCATCACACCCCTATTTACACAATTAATTTTAGATAGTGTAGTACAACAGAGTTCTTATGTGACCTTGTTGGCTGTGGGGTTAGGGTTAATGATGTTTAGCCTCTTCCGTGTAGCTATGACGGGATTACGGCAATATTTAATTGACCACACAGCCAATAAGATAAATGTCGCGTTGGTAGTAGCATTTATTCGCCACACTCTACGCTTACCTTTGAGTTATTTTGAAACTCGTTATGTGGGGGATATTATCTCACGTTTACAGGAGAACAATAAAATTCAACGCCTACTTTCTGGTGAAGCATTATCCATCATCCTAGATTTATTGACTGTATTTATCTATCTAGGGTTGATGTTTTGGTACAGTTGGCAAATGGCATTATTATCATTAGTGATTGTGCCGCCATTTTTCTTATTGGCATTGATTGCTACACCGTTTTTACAAAGAATTTCTAGAGAAATATTTGATGCTATTGCTAAAGAAAATAGTTATCTCATTGAAATTTTAACAGGCATCCGCACAATTAAATCTACATCTGTAGAACAAACAGTTCGTTGGCATTGGGAAGAGTTATTACAAAAAGAGGTCAAGAAAAATTTTGCTGGACAAGTAATTAGTAATCGCCTGCAAATTTTTAGTAATACTATTGAAGCAATGGTATCGACAGCCTTATTATGGTATGGAGCTAGTTTAGTAATTGCCAATCAATTATCTATTGGTCAATTAGTAGCATTTCATATGCTCTTGGGTAATATTATTAAACCTTTTCAGCGATTAACTGTACTTTGGCATCAGTTACAAGAGGTCATCATTTCCGTAGAACGCATTAACGATGTTTTAGATGCTGAAGCTGAAGAAGATTTACAACTAACAAATCGTCAATCAATCCCCCAAATCCAAGGGAATATTTGCTTTGAGAATGTGACATTTCGCTATCATCCAGATAATGAAGTCAATATTCTGGAAAATCTCAACTTTAAAGTTAAATCTGGGCAAATAGTCGCCTTAGTAGGACGTAGCGGTTCCGGTAAAACTACAATTTCTAAGCTAGCTTTAGGTTTATATCCACCTACTGACGGCAGAATTTTAATTGATGGCTATGATATTAACACTATTTCTCTACACTCTTTACGTCAGCAAGTAGGAGTAGTTGATCAAGATACTTTTTTATTCGGCAATACGATTCGAGAAAATATTGCTTTAGGAAACCCGAATGCTAGTTTATCGGAAATTAGAGAAGCTGCTAAATTAGCCGGTGCGGATGAATTTATTACAAAGTTACCTATGGCTTACGAAACCGAAATCGGGGAAGGTGGAGGATTATTATCTGGAGGACAAAGGCAAAGAATCGCCATTGCTAGAGCTTTATTAGGTAATCCTCGCCTGTTGATTTTAGATGAAGCTACTTCTCATCTTGATACTGAATCAGAAAGAATAATTCAGCAGAATTTAAAGCAAATTTTGCAAGGAAGAACTGCTTTAATTATTGCTCATCGTCTTTCTACTATCAAGAGAGCCGATTTAATTTTGGTGTTAGATAAAGGGTTGTTAATTGAAAGTGGTACACATGAAGAATTAATGGCGAAGCGTGGTCATTATTTCTATCTCAATCAACAACAATTAGGTGCAGAATAAAAATGCGAGGTAAAATATGACAGATGTAATAAATGACAGAAAAATTCAAGATAATAGTCAAGATGAGTTGATATCCGAAATAACCAGTCCAACAAATACAGATTGGTCTATCGCTACTAAAGAATTATTGGATAGCTTACCTCAAGTTTGGACTAGGGGATTACTGTATTTTTTAATCTTGGTTGTTTCTTTAGTTTTACCTTGGTCAATGTTATCTAAAGTAGATGAGACAGGTACAGCTAGAGGTAGAATTGAGCCTCAAGGTAAGACAATTAGATTAGATAGTGCTGTATCTGGTAAAGTTACAGAAATTCGAGTTAAGGAAGGTGAGAAAGTTAAGGCTGGTCAGAGTTTATTAATGTTAGACGCAGATTTAACTAAAACAGAATTACGGCAAATACAGGATAAATTAGAAGGACAATTAAACAGGCGATCGCAATTAAATTCCACTAAAAATCAGTTAGTAGTCGCCTTAACAACTCAAGAACAACAAAATCAATCCCAAGCTTTAGAAAAACAAGCACAAATTGACCAAGCTAGACAAAATTTACTAGCTTTGAAAAACACTTATGAGTTGCAAGTATCAGAAAAACTAGCTCAATTAAATCAGGCTAGACAAAATTTTGAGCATAGTAAAACAGCGAGTAAATTAATGGGAAGTAGTTTGGCGATCGCGCAAAAAGAAGAAACCAGATATCGTAAACTGTATCAAGAGGGAGTCATCCCAGAAATTAATTTCGTTGAAAAGCAAGAATTAGCTAAAGAAAAACAACAGTTATACGAACAAAGTCAAGCAGATATTCAACAAGCCAAGTTACGTCTCACAGAACAACAGAGTAGTTATGAACGGTTTGTCAAGCAAGGAAAAGCTGATATTACTCAAGCACAGTTACGTCTCGATGAACAACAACGCAGCTACCAAACTTTAAATCGTTCTGCGAAGTTAGCCTTATTGCGAATTGAAGAACAACAAAAGAATCTACAAACAGAAATTACCACTCTAGATGCAGAAATTACTCAAACTCAAAGACAAATAGAATCCTTAAATATTCAGTTAGCACAACGGGAATTAAAAGCACCAGAAAGTGGAAGTGTATTTCAATTTCCCTTTTCTCAAGTTGGTGCGGTAGTCCAACCAGGAACCATGATTGCAGAAATCGCGCCTGTTGGTGCATCACTAATTGTGCGCGCACAAATCGCTACTACACAAAGCGGTTTTTTGCGTCAAAAATTACCAGTAAAACTCAAATTTGATGCTTATCCTTTCCAGGATTACGGTGTAGTAGAAGGAGAACTAGTTAACATTTCTCCTTCTACTACAGAAATTGACACTCCCACTGGTAAAGTTGCTGTTTATAACTTAGAAATCTCTTTAAAACAGCACTGTATTAAGAGTGGCAATAAGTGCATTCCTTTGCGTCCAGGTGATACAGCCACAGCCGAGGTAGTTGTACGTCAACGTCGAGTAATTGATTTTATCCTTGACCCATTTAAACAACTGCAAACAGGTGGTTTAAAGCTGTAATAATTTTTTTGACTATTGACTATTGACTGTTGACTGTTGACCTACTACACAATATCAAAATATCATGCCACACTCTATCACTATCGCTAACAAAGAAATTCTGCGACAAGTTAAATTGTCATGTCAAATACCTGAAATAACTCAACAGATTATTACCCGCCAAATAATTGAAAATACTGCTAAACAAGCAGCAATTAAAATTGAACCAGAAGAACTACAAAAAGCCGCAGATCAAATGCGATTAGTGAATAATCTGTTAAATTCGGAAGAAACTTGGCAATGGTTAACAACACATCATTTATCTCTAGATGATTTTGAAGATATTGTCTACACAAGTTTATTATCTGGTAAGTTAGCGGTTCATCTATTCGCAGATAAAGTTGAACCGTACTTTTATGCACATCAATCAAATTATCTAGGCGCGGTGATGTATGAGGTAATTTTAGATGATGAAGATTTAGGCTGGGAACTTTTTTATGCAATTAAAGCAGATGAGATGAGTTATTTTGATGTCGCTTACAAATATATTCAAAATACGGAGTTACGTCGTAAATGTGGATATTTAGGTTTAGTGAATCGTCAAAATCTCTCGCCAGAAGTTTCTACTGCTGTTTTTTCTTCTCAACCACCGCAAATCTTAAAACCAATTGTGACAGCTAAAGGTGTGCATTTAATTTTTGTTGAGGAGATTGTGCAAAGACAACTAGATGATAAATTACATCAAGAAATCGCTGCCCATTTATATTATGAATGGTTGCAGTTACAAAGCCAGCAAGTGGAATATAATATTCAGCTTGATGAAAGTTAACTACTAGATTGCTAGATACGCGACTTATTAAAGTAGTCTCGTATCTGAACATCTGCTAAATCATTACAGGTTCTCCCGCTTTTTTCAATGCAGAAGATGCTTCTGGAATGTAAGAGGTTCTCGTTTGACTGGCTATAGCTTTTTGCTGTTCTCGTAATTCTGATAGACGAATATTACTCCAATTTAGCAAAGCTGAATTACCCAAACGAGGAGCTAAATTATGCAGTCGTTCTACCGCAGAAATAGCCAGAGCATCCATCTGAATAGAAGCTAAATAACAATCACCAGCTATATCTAAATCACCTAATTTTTCGTGACATTGACCAGCCATAAACCAAGCGATCGCAGTTCCTGGTGGCCCTAGTCTAGCAGCTGAACGATACATTTGAGCAGCTTCTGCAATTTTACCCTGTTTGATGAAAATTTCCCCTAATTGTAAGCGATATCGAGAATATAATGGTTCCATTTCTACTATCTTTTTAGCTCTTGCTTCAGCTAAATCAATGTCACCTAACCATAATGCTTCTTTAGTACGACTCTCCAGCACAGTAATTAAATTTTCATGTGCGGTAATTTGCTCTCTTTCATTCTTATATTCGTGAGTCAAACTCTCTGCTAAAGATTCACATAAATCCATTTCACGCACTACGGCTTCCCTATCTTTCTGCAACAAAGGTACAAACACAACTGCACGATAGTAGATGCTAGTAATTTGTTTATAGCTAAAATCATCCAGAGAAGATGCAAGATTTTTTAGTTCCTGCGTTGCTAGGGAACTCCAAAATTGAGTAGCGTTTAAATCACCGAATGTCTTAGCAGATAAAGCTACTAACTCTATAGCCGCATTCAAGCGAATTTTGCTCCCTGGTGGTGTATGATTAGCAATGATCTCAAGTTCCTGAAGATTCTCTATGCTACCACCATCAGACCTAGCCATTAAACCAGACATCGCCCGACAATAAGCTATTTTGGCACGGTTTAAACAATCAGCAATGTCAGTATTAGAAAACTTTGGTGCATATTCTAGTACAGCATGATGTAAACATAAATTTGATAGGAGATATAAAACTCTTAGCTGCGTAGTAAATGAGAGTTCTTGATAATGAATTAAGTAGTCACACAAATTATGCCATCGCTCATTCCTTAACTCATCAGCTAGTTCTAACGGGTTGTTTATTTGATACTGAAATAAACCAGATTCGCGAATTAAAGACTCTCGAAATGAAATAGGATGAATAATAGTAACCGGGTTAATTAATATCGATTTTTCCGAACAACTTAAATCTGCAATGAGGTTATTATAGCTGAACTCTATCGCTTTAATATGTAATGCGCCTGCGTTATAATTTCCTAAGTCGAAATAGGGGCGATTAACCCAATTAATAAATGAATTATTTAGCAAAGACATAAACTTTTATGCAAGTAATTACAAATTTCATGGTTGAAGACCACAGTAACACTATCAAAATATTGACTAGTGCTACTGTGGCGCATAAATTAAGTTAATTAAAACAGCTACTTGATGTTATTCTAGAAATAACTATCAAGTATTTTGTTTTATTAAACTAAAATTCTTGTACTTGCCATTTACAAGCACATCCACCGCGTAAGCTAATGAAAGCGTGAATAGCTTCAGAGTTACCTTGTTCAGCTTCTTTTTTGAGGTCAACCATTTCTGTTTGGTTAGCAGTGGTGAGTTTGTTGATTTTAATTTCAGACATTGAACTATTACCTCGTTATGAATTTGTTGTTTTCGGAAGTTGACTTTCGCTTGTCTCTTCCTGTGAATATAATTGCCGATTTTTATATTGAATTCAATTGTTATTCGACTGTAAAACGAACATAAATCTTACATTTTTCATCCATAATTTTCATATAAAATCGATGGTTTTTAAAATTTTTAATAGGAAATGAATCGAAAATAAAGCAAAATTAATTTACTTCAGCTATCTTTACTTACATTCCCATCTCTATGAAGGTACAGAACAACCAAAAGAATCTTGACTGCTCTATATTGACTAACTTTTATACTCAGTGACTTATCTATATCTAAAAGCAGAAATCTAGTCTTTCTTACCCTAGTGAAGTACAAATGACAATAATTCAACGCAGATTAACACTGATATAGCTTGCTTCCCGTAGGGTACGCGGATAAATTTGTACCTCAGCAGACTAGAAAACGCAATATATCCATCAGTCCACCAATTAATTTTGACAAGTAACGGATTAATAAAGGAATGTCGAGATAACCAGCGTGCTAAGTGCATTACTCATTACTCATTACTCAGCACTCAAATATCTAGACTTAAGACAATAATTTTTCAACCGTGATTATAACTAAATCATGATTTGTATCAGAATAAATTTAATCAGTAGACGACATTCTCATGAGTTATCAGTTGATAATAAATTTATCGTAAACATATTATGAAATTTTCATGAACTTAACTTTTTTTGGATAAAAACTATTGACTAGTTGCCAGAAAATTTCTAAAAAAGTAGCAGTAGGTTAAATGACTAAATTGAGAGACTGTCACTTTTGAGTTAACTTTTGCCAGGTGAATTAAAAATTTGACTTTTAACTGTTGAATTAGTGACGATTGATTTACTAGTATTGCCATATCGCTAGATATCTCTCTGATTTTTAATTACAGTCTGATTAACTTCAATATTCACTACGTGAATCTTTACCTACATTCCAGGTTTTAACAACATCCTAATAGCAAAATCATCATCATACTTGAGGTAGATTTTTCAGATTTCAACCAATTTTTTTGATGAAAATCAATGATTTTGCCTAAATCTACATGAGACATGACCTGGTAGTAATTATGTCTGAATATTTTCGTCAAGAACAAATTATTGAACACTATGACTTGCACGAGAGCAAGTTTTTAACTCCCTTCCAACGTAAAGCCTTGCTCAAAAATTTACAAACTAATTTACAGCCAGAATATCGTAAACGTATTGAAATCATTCTACTGGCAGATATGGGAACATCACAGAGTCAAATTTGTGAAAAACTCGGTTGTTCTCAAGAAATGGCGCGCTACTGGATTGGGATAGCAGAAGCAGGTTTAGCACACAAATGGAATGAGCGTCCCATTGGCAGACCAAAAATTGTCAACAATCAATACATAGACAGATTGAAAGAATTAGTTAGTAATAGTCCCCGTGATTATGGCTACGCTTTTACCAATTGGACAGCCCAATGGTTAAGCAAACATTTAGCCTCAGAATTGGGAATTAGTATTAGCGATCGCCATATTAATCGCCTGTTGAAACAAATGGGACTTTCGACTAAACCCAAGAATAAACTTCCTCTCGAAAGTGAACAGATTCAGGACAATAATATCTCAATTTCTGACTTATCAACTCAATCAGAACCTCATATTAATTGGTCATTTAATGTGGGGATAGAAGCTAGAGGATAAAGAAGGGATTGGGGACTGGGGATTGGGGACTGGGAACTGGGTAAGAATAATTCCTAATTTTGAATTTTAATTTCATGTCGTCAGGTTTTTCTCAACAATATTTAGCCCAACAACTCACCCAAACCTTGGGTGAGTCGCTGTCAGAAAAGGAAATAACAGACTGCATTCAAAGATTAGAAATAATTGCACCGCCGATAGCTAAACAGTTTTGGCAAGCTGGGACAGATGCGGCGGGAATATATATTATCCTTGGGGGAAAGGTGAGATTACTTGATAGTTCGTTGAACTTAATCACCACTCTCTCTACAGGCTCATCTTTTGGTCAATTAACTTTATTTCCTGAACAAGAATTTAGTCCTTATGTGGCTAGGGCTTCTGTGAATTTAAAACTAGCCTATCTGCCACAATCAACTTTACAACCATTGATTAGTGAACATCTTAGCATTGGCGATCGCCTGAAAAAACAAGCCGAAACTTGGGATTTATTGGTTTTTTGTAGCCAAAATTCCTTACTACCAGAAAACGGTTCTGTGGATGATGCTTTAAGAGCGTTATTCTTATTTGAACGTCATACTTTAGCTAGTGGTTCACTTCCTCAGTCACTTTTGCAAGATGTGAAATTATGGGTATTGCAGCGAGGAGAATTCACAGATGCACAAGGACGCAAATTTACCCCAGGAACAATTACCGCATCTGGTAATGTAGGTAATTGGCAAGTTACACAATCAGCAGTTATCTATACTCTCACAAATAACCATTGGCAAATAGCCCTAGAATATTGGCCGCAGTTGGGAGAATTTCGAGAATCTGGTGCTAGTATTGAAAGTAACCCCTCCCCATCCCCGGTTGTAGAAACGCGTTCTATCGCGTCTCTACAACCCCCCCCAGAAAAGAAAGCCAAGTCTCGACGCGCCTATTTTCCCAGCCCCAAAGTGAAAGTCGGACATTGGTGGGGACGCATTACTCAACGCTATCCCTTATTTGAACAACAAAGCGCGGCTGACTGTGGCGCAGCTTGTTTAGTGATGATTAGCCGCTACTGGGGTAAAAATTTCAGTGTAAATCGCATCCGAGATTTAGCTAACGTTAGACGTAGCGGTGCATCCCTCAAAAGTTTAACAGCCGCCGCCGAAGCCCTGGGTTTTACTACCCGTCCGGTTAAAGCTAGTTTGGATAAATTAGCACAACAAACCCTACCTGCGATCGCCCACTGGGAAAATAAGCACTACATCGTAGTTTACGCCATCACCAAAAAACACGTTATTGTCTGCGATCCCGCCATTGGACAGCGCACCCTCAGCACTACTGAATTTAAAGCCGGTTGGACTGGTTACGCGTTGTTATTGCAACCTACTAGCCAACTCCAACAAGCGGAAGAAGCTAGTACCCCATTCTGGCAAATGTTTGAGTTAGTCAGACCCCATTCACGGGTACTACTAGAGGTGTTTGCAGCTTCGGTGTTAATTCAGTTGTTGGGACTGATTACACCCTTATTTACCCAATTATTATTAGATAGGGTCATAGTTCAAGGTAGCACGCTCACATTAAACGCTGTCGGTTTAGGCTTGGTGATTTTTGGCTTATTCCGCGTCGCCGTCAATGGACTCAGACAATATTTACTAGACCATACAGCCAACCGTATTAGCGTATCCCTGCTGGTAGGTTTTATTAAACATACCTTCCGTTTACCGTTAGCGTTTTTTGAATCGCGTTATGTCGGCGATATCGTCTCCCGTGTCCAAGAAAACCAAAAAATCCAGCGTTTTTTGACTGGGGAAGCCTTGTCAATTATCTTGGATTTACTGACGGTGTTCGTTTACGTGGGGCTAATGTTTTGGTACAGTGCGGCAATGGCATTAGTCAGTTTAGCCATTGTCCCACCCTTTGTCTTATTGGCACTTGTCGCCACACCATTTTTGCGCCGCATCAGCCGAGAAGTTTTTAGTGCTACCGCCAACGAGAACAGTTACTTAATTCAATCCTTGACGGGGATTCGTTCAATTCGTTCAATGGCCATTGAACAGACGGTGCGCTGGCGTTGGGAAGAATTGCTCAATCATGTGATTAAGAAAACCTTTGCTGGGCAGATTATTAGTAATCAATTGCAGATTTTTAGTTCTGGCATTGAAACTGTAGTCACAACCGGCTTACTGTGGTTAGGGGCATGGTTGGTAATTCAAAATCAACTGACCATCGGTCAGTTAGTAGCCTTTAATATGTTGTTGGGTAACATTATTCGACCCTTTCAACGCTTAGTAGTGTTGTGGAATCAGTTACAAGAAGTAACAATTTCCACCGAACGCATCAATGATGTTTTGCAAGCCGAACCCGAAGAAGACTTACACCACCATCCCCGACAAATTTTAACCAGACTAAGGGGTCACATCCGTTTTGAAAATGTCACATTTCGCTACCATCCAGAGAGCGATATTAACATCTTAGAAAATCTCACCTTTGAAATTCAACCAGAACAAACCGTGGCCGTAGTCGGGCGCAGTGGTTCAGGGAAAACCACATTGTTTAAACTCATATTGGGTCTATATCTGCCGACAGATGGCAAAATTTTAATTGATGGCCACGATGTGACTAGTATAGCCCTGCGATCGCTCCGTTCTCAAATCGGTGTAGTAGACCAAGACACCTTTTTATTTGGCGGTACAATCCGCGAAAATATCAGCATTGCTCACCCTGAAGCCAGCTTAGAACAAGTAATGACGGCGGCGCGATTAGCTGGGGCTGATGACTTCATTCAAAGATTGCCAATGGGTTACGAAGCTGAAATTGGCGAAGGTGGCGGAATGTTATCTGGCGGACAACGCCAACGCCTAGCTATAGCCCGTGCTTTAGTAGGCGATCCTAGACTCTTACTTTTAGATGAAGCCACCAGCCATCTCGATTCCGAATCTGAACGCCTGATTCAAAACAACCTCAAAACCATTCTCCAAGGACGCACCAGCATCATTATTGCCCACCGCCTGTCCACCGTGCGTCACGCAGACTTAATTCTAGTTTTAGATCGCGGTTTACTAGTCGAAAGCGGTACTCACGATCAACTAATCACACGAAAAGGCCATTACTTTTACCTAAATCAACAACAATTGACAACTAATTTGTAACTGAAGTGATGTGTCATCTCTTAGGTTTAAGAGTAGTCTGCACAAAGCTTTAATTCAGAATTTGTTGCTTTAGGTAAAACTGGGAAATTGCCAAATCAAATATACAGAAAAGAAAAAATTCAAAGTTCTTTAATTTTGAATTTTGAATTTTGAATTTTGAATTGATTGAGTAATTTATGCCACACATATCCCACAACTCATCATCCGTAGTAGTCACACCACAGGCGGATGAACTGAATTATGTCTTCAATGAGCAAACATCAGATATAAACGAGACTAATGATTGGTTTTACGGTACTGAGGAATTACTCGATGCCGTACCCAAGCGTTGGACTCGTTCCATGCTGTATCTCTTAATTAGCTTTGCGGTGATTGTTCTACCTTGGGCTTCTCTGAGTAAAGTTGATGAAACCGGCACAGCCAGAGGCCGTTTAGAACCCAAAGGCGCAACCCAAAAGTTAGGTATCGTCGTCCCTGGGAGAGTGAAAACTGTCAATGTGACAGAAGGGGCGACGGTGAAAGCTGGGCAAGTTTTATTAGAATTAGATGCTGATGTTTTACAAAAAGAACTCGAACAAGCCGAAACCCAATTAGCAGGATTAACTAATCGCCAAGCACAGCAGGAATTACTCAAAAATCAACTGATGCTAGCCATTAATATCCAAGAACAGCAAAATCAAGCCCAAGCTTTGGAGAAAATGGCACAGGTGAATCAAGCCCAACAGAATTTAGATGCTAAACAAAGTACCTATAATTTACAAAAACTGGAAAAACAAGCTCTAGTAGAACAAGCTAGACAGAGAATTCAATCAACTCAAATTATTCAGCAGTTAGCGCAAAGGCGTTTGCGGCGAGATTTAGGGGAGGTGGGACGGTATCGTTATCTGTTAAGACAGGGTGCAATTCCACAAATTAAGATTGTGGAATTAGAAAACTCTGCTGAAGATAGTCAACGCTCTTTACTGCAAGCTGATGCAGAGATAATGCAGGCACAGTTGCGTTTAAGAGAAGAACAGAGTCGTTACCAAGCCACCATTAGTCAAATTCAAGCCGAAATTGGCCAAGCACAACTGCGTCTGCAAGAACAACTCAGTAGTTATCAAAGCGTTGTTCAAGCGGGTAAATTAGCAGTATTAAAAAGCCAAGAACAGCTAAAAGATTTGCAAGGACAAATTACTAACTTGCAATCAGACATTGCCCAAAGTAAAAGCCAGATTGCATCTTTGAAACTACAACTACAACAAAGAGTAGTGCGATCGCCTATTGATGGCACAGTTTTTGAGCTACCCATAGATAAACCAGGCCCCGTAGTGGAGTCAGGCCAGATAGTCGCCCAAATCGCACCCCAAAATACACCTTTAATCCTGAAAGCACAAATGCCCAGCCAACAAAGCGGTTTCTTGAAGGTGGGAATGCCAGTTAAAATCAAGTTTGATGCCTATCCCTTCCAAGACTACGGCATCATTCAAGGGCGCGTCAGTTGGATTTCTCCCGACTCCAAAATTCAAACCACCAGCCAAGGTAATACAGAAACCTACGAAATGGATATCATCATCGACCAACCTTATATCCAAGCTGGTAACAAACGTATTGTCCTCACCCCAGGACAAACAGCCTCAGCCGAAGTCATTATCCGTCAACGTCGGGTAATTGATTTTGTCTTAGATCCATTCAAGAAGTTGCAAAAAGGCGGTTTGGAGTTGTAGGGGAATGGGGAATGGGGATTGGGGATTGGGGACAAGGAAGACAAGGGAGACGAGGGAGACGAGGTATATTTTACCTCAATGCCCCATGCCCTATTCCCCATGCCCAATGCCCCATGCCCCATTCCCCATTCCCCAATTAATAATCACCACCAATAATTATCAGGGAGAATGTATCATGTCGAAGCTGATCAAGTTATCTGTTGCAGATATTGTTTATCATCTGAAATTATCTTGTCAAATTCCGAATTTTCTAGAAGCGATCGCTACTGCCAGAATTATTACGGAGGCTGCTGTACAAGCGGGGATTGAAATCTCGATAGAAGAACTACAACAAGCTGCTGATAGTCTGCGTTTTACTTACCAATTATTCAAGGCAGAAGACACTTGGAATTGGCTGAATAAACATTATCTTTCTTTAGATGACTTTGAAGATATGGCTAAAACTAATTTACTATCTGCTAAATTAGCTAATCATTTATTTGCTGATAAGATTGAACCTTTTTTTTATGCTCATAAAATTGACTATACTGGGGCTGTAACTTATGAAGTTATCTTAGATGATGAAGATTTAGCTTTAGAGTTATTTTATGCTTTAAAAGAAGGTGAAATTAGTTTTCAAGAAATTGCTCGTCAATACATCCAAACCCCAGAAATTCGGCGTGCAGGTGGATATCAAGGAATTCGTTATCGGCGAGATTTTCGCCCAGAAATTGCGGCGGCGGTTTTTGCTGCTACTCCTCCCCAAATCCTCAAACCCATCATTACACCCCAAGGTGTACATATCATTGCTGTCGAAGAAATTATTACTCCTACATTAGATGAACAGCGACGGTTGCAAATTACTAGAGAGTTATTCTCAATTTGGCTAGCAGAGCAAATCAATAACGTCGAAGTTGTCGCTGAATTGAACTGAAGGATTTAAGAGAACGAAGCCCTCATTTATAGGGAATAGGAAACAGGCAATAGTCATCAAAGCCTGACTGAATATCGGTTTTCGTGCCTGTTCCCGTGGGTTAAGGCTGGGTTATTACTCATTTTTGCTGATCTATTATCATATCTGCTAAATATCGTCATCACCACTAAGTTCTAGTTTCCATTGTGATCTCTAATCAAAGAAATAAATTTAGGTAAATTTGGGAACACTAAATAAAGGTATTTAATATTCTCTGCAATTATGACCATCAACGATTATGGAACTCACCACCAATTAAACCAGCAAGACTGTTGTCAACAGTTAGAGCTAGTAATGCAGTACCAGAAAATCTTGACGAGGATTTTAGCGAAAATTCGGGCATCTGTGAGTTTAGAGTCTCTTTGCTCGACTTCTTGTCAAGATATTGGTAGACAATTGAAAATTGAGCGCATAGCCATCTATCGCTTTAATGCTGATTGGAGTGGTAGTTTCATCAATCGTTTTGGTTTTGCAGAATCTCCGTGGAATACACTGACTGCTTTTGGCCAGGACTTAGTTTGGCAAGATTCCCATCTGCAAGAAACTCAAGGGGGACGTTATCGGAAAAATGAACCATTCGCTGTGGCTGATATTTACAGTGCAGGTCACGCCCGTTGTCATATTGAAGTATTAGAACAGTTTCAGATTCGAGCATATGCGATCGCACCGATTTTTGTGGGTGCTAAACTCTGGGGTTTACTAGCCGCCTATCAACATTCTACCCCCAGACATTGGTATCCCCATGAGGTAGAATTCTTAGCGCAGGCTGCTAGTCATTTGGGTGTGGGGATGCAGCAAGCAGAAATGCTGGAAGCAACCAAACAACGCACCACCGAATTACAAGATGCGATCGCCCGTCAACGGACTTTAGCAGAAGTTGTGAGCAATATTCGCTCCTCCGTCGATACAGGAATCATTCTCAACACGGCTTGTCAAGAACTGTGTCAATTACTGAAGCTAGAACGAGCCGCAGTATATCGTTTTCATCCCGACTGGAGTGGCGAATTTGTCAGTCAATTTGGGATGGTAGAACCGCTATGGGATAGAATCCAACCCTTTGGCAAAAATATGGTTTGGGAAGATAGCCACCTCAAAGAAACCCAAGGGGGACGCTACCGCAATAACGAAAGTTTTGCTGTCAATGATATTTATCAAGCTGGACATTCGCGCTGTCACATTGACATTCTAGAGCAATTTAAAATTCGGGCTTATGTCTTAGCACCCATCTTCACCGGCGCAAAACTCTGGGGACTCATCGCCGCCTATCAACATTCTGGCCCCCGCCAATGGGCAAATTACGAAATTGAGTTTTTAGGACAGGTAGGAGCGCAATTAGGCGTGGCGATTCAGCAGGCCGATAACTTTGTCCAGTCCAAACAACAAGCGATCGCCCTCCAAGAAGCGATCGCTCGTCAGCGCGCCCTGACGGAAGTAGTGGGTAAAATTCGCTCTTCCCTCGATATTGATTTGATTTTGAAAACCACTTGTCAAGAAGTCTGTAAACTACTAAAAGTTGAGCGTGTCGGCGTTTATCGCTTTAATCCCGACTGGAGTGGCGAATTTGTCAGTAATTTCGGCATGGTAGAAGCCCAGTGGGATAGCATCAATCCCTTTGGTAAAAATCTGGTTTGGGAAGACACCCATCTACAAGAAACTAAAGGCGGACGCTACCGCAACAATGAAAATTTTGCAGTTAACGACATCTATCAAGCCGGACACTCTCGTTGTCACTTAGATATTTTAGAACAGTTCAAAATTCGCGCCTATGTATTAACCCCTATTTTCGTAGGGCGGAATCTCTGGGGATTGCTGGCGGCTTATCAACATTCTGCCCCCCGTCAGTGGGATCATGTGGAAGTGGAATTTTTAGGACAGGTAGCTAGTCAACTAGGAGTAGCACTGCAAAGTTCCCAAATGGTGACGCAAATTCAAACTCGTATGGATGAACTACATCAATCGGCAGAACAACGACGCATTTTATTTGATTTAGTCGTCAAAATCCGCGAATCTTTGGATTTAGACACCATCTTCAAAAGCATGGTTCAAGAAATTAGGCGATCGCTCACAGCAGATCGAGTCGGAATCTTCCGTTTTGATCCCCATGTCGGTTTTTGTAGTGGGGAATTCATCGCCGAAGACGTAGTACCGAAGTTTAATTCTGCCCTTGCAGTCAAGGTGCAAGACTATTGCTTTGGCGATCAGTTCGCACCCCAATACCGTCAAGGAGAAATACAAGTCATCTCTGATGTCAACAGTGTCGGGACAAAAGTACCCCATTTAGATATCATTGAAAAATTCCAAGTCAAAGCCCAGATTGTCGTCCCCTTAAAAGAAGGTGATGAACTTTGGGGATTGTTGTGTATTCATCAATGCACCCATGCGCGCCAGTGGGACGACAGCGAATTAGAATTTGTCACCCAAGTAGCGGCTCAAATGAGCGTTGCACTGCGTCAAGCTAACTTGTTTCAACAATCTAGTTTACTCGGTCAAACCCGTGAAGAAGCCAATCAACTAGCGCAGACTTTAAAAGAACTACGCAAAGCTCAAATGCAAATTGTTCATGCTGAAAAAATGGCTAGCTTGGGACAACTAGTAGCTGGAGTGGCTCATGAAATTAATAATCCCATCAATTTTATTCACGGTAACTTAGAACACGCCAACCAATACACCCAAGATTTACTGCGTTGTGTAGAACTTTATCAACGTTATCACCCCCATGCTGCACCAGAGATTCTAGAGTTTCTCAAGCAAGCCGAAATAGAGTTTTTATTTGACGACTTACCAAAATTATTCCAGTCAATGAAGGTGGGTACTGAGCGAGTTTGTGAAATTGTCACCTCATTGCGAAACTTTTCCCGCCTAGATGAAGCTGACTTTAAAGTCGCCAATATTCACGAAGGCATTGATAGCACATTAATGATTTTGCAACACCGTTTAAAGTCCTCACCAGAGAATCCTGTAATTCATGTCACCAAAGATTATGATGATTTACCCCAGATAGAATGCTATCCTGGTCAGCTCAATCAAGTGTTTATGAATCTATTATCTAATGCCATTGATGCCCTAGAAGAACGCCATACCCAAGCCAAACCAGAAGCGATCGCAGATCATCCCAGCGAAATCCGTATTTCTACTTCCCGCGTCAACCAAGACTGGATCAGTATTCGGATTGCAGATAATGGACTAGGCATGGATGAAAAGGTACTGTCTCGCTTGTTCGATCCGTTTTTTACGACTAAAGTCGTCGGTAAAGGTACAGGATTAGGACTCTCTATCAGCTATCAAATTGTCACAGATAAACACAAAGGCAAGATATACTGTCAATCCGAACTAGGTAAAGGTACAGAATTTGTCGTTGAGTTACCAATTCATCAGGTAGCAGGTTAGGGTTGGGATTGGGGATTGGGGACTGGGGATTGGGGACAAGGGAGACAAGGTAGGCTTGACTTCGATGCCCCATGCCCAAAGTTCTCTAATTTTGAATTTTGAATTTTGAATTGACCAGCCCCATGCCCTATTCCCTTAATGATTTAAAGCCAGTTCTCGCCGCCTCGGAACATCATAAGTCATGAAATCATAAGCCATTTCCGTCTTTGGAAAAATAGCACGGGCTTCTTTGAGTAAATCTCTCAACTCCACGACATTACCAGGGGCGTAGCGTGGACTAAAGTGAGTCATGATCAATTTACGCACACCCGCAGT
The DNA here is from genome assembly GCF_050235535.1 of Aliinostoc sp. HNIBRCY26. Classification (GTDB taxonomy): domain Bacteria; phylum Cyanobacteriota; class Cyanobacteriia; order Cyanobacteriales; family Nostocaceae; genus Trichormus. The sequence continues at coordinate 4,163,156 of NZ_CP189852.1, read as the reverse complement.
TAATGCTGTTTGTGCTGCCATTGTGGTTGTTGAGTGTAGTCTCTGAAAAGCCATATCTGCGTCTTGATGAGCAAAAGTAGCTTCATGAATTAATACATCAGCATCCTGTGCCAATTCCACTGCACCATCACAATAAATCGTATCTGTACAGTAGGCAATTTTACGCCCTATTTCCGTAGGGCCACATAATTCTGTACCGTGGATGACTCGCCCATCTTCTAAAGTGACAGTCTCGCCCCGTTTGAGTTGACCATAAATCCGTCCTGGGGGGATTTGCAAGCTTTTAGCTTTTTCTACGTCAAAACGTCCGGCGCGGTCTTTTTCAGCTACGCGATAGCCAAAAGCTGTAATCCGGTGATGTAAAAGACCACAAGTCACAGTAAATTCCTCATCTTCATAGATGACACCAGGGCGGACGGTATGAACCTTAATCGGATAGGAAAAATGTGTATGGGAGTAACGAGAAGCCGCTTGGAGATAGTCATTTAGTCCGGGTGGCCCGTATATATCAACTCTCTCCACATTTCCCGCTAAACCGCAACTAGCCAAAAGTCCCGTCAAGCCAAAAATGTGGTCGCCGTGCATATGGGTGACAAAAATGCGAGAGATTTGGCTAGTTTTCAGTTCACTCCGCAAAAGTTGGTGCTGAGTACCTTCACCACAGTCGAATAGCCAAAATTCTGCCCTTTGCGGTAATCTGAGGGCAACACTAGAAACATTACGTGATTTTGTAGGTACACCGGAACTTGTCCCCAAAAATGTGATCTGCACAGCGTTTTCTAGCCTTTCTTTTGCTGAATTTAAAGCTCTGTCTTCTATAGTGGCATGATTATTCAGCAAATTTACAACTGGTTTAGGGGTATGGGGGTGTAAGGGTGTAAGGGTGTAAGGGAAACTTATCTACGTTTTTATTAATTAACGGCTTTAGTTTTAAAGCATCAGAGGAATCTTTTGGCGGTTTTTGATCATCGGGTGGCTGATAAGTTGCTAATGCTACCTGAAGGGGACTGATAAACATACTGAGAATGCAAATGAGCAAAAGTTTGTGCAAAGGACATTTTCTGTGAGTCATATTTTCCCCCTTGCGGTATGGCACTGCTCAAAGATTCGGCAAATTTGAGGTTGATACTTACCTGTTATATTTCTGGGGAGATCAAAAATTGCTGCTAAAATTGCGGGAAAACATTCTGGAATTTAGCAATTACCAAATTTAACGGGGAACGGGGAACAGCTTAGTAGGGTGCGTCAGTATGAATAACCTCTTGGTATAGTTAGGTTTTCTCTCACTGACGCACCCTACAGTTTGGATATTTTTTATCTGGAAGTCCCTTCCCAAATTTAACGGACAACAGGGAACAGGTGAGAAGGAATCAAATATAAGTCCTAGAGAATATCTAGTGCTGACTCATTGTTCATAAAACAGTAATTTTGTGGTTTGTTCCAGCACCTTTAATCCTTGCAAAGAACCCCGAATTAGGCGATTTGCTGCTATGGGTTGACGGATAAATTGCCATGCTAGAGATAAAGGTTTTAAAGAACCATCAGAATCGATCGCTGTTGAGATGTCGGGGATATCATAATTGCAATCATCACTAACTACTCTTAAGATTGCCACTTCTACACCAATGTGATGAAAAAACTCCAGAACAGCGAAGCCTTCCATATCCACCACATCAACCCCCATTGTTTCCCCAAGATAGCGTTTTTCGGTGGCAGAACAAATCACGCGATCGCTTGTCAATGATTTAACTACATTGACTATTGACTGGATATGTGAATTGACTATATGACTACATTCCAGTGTTTGTTGTTGATAAAGGCAATTTTGATACAGCACAACATCCCCAACTTTGTACTGTTGAGTTAAACTACCACATAAACCGACAACTAATATTCCGGCTTTGACTTGATTCTCAAAGTCTTTGGTTTGTGACCATTGTTGTAAATATTCTCTGACAGCCTGAACACCTACTGGTATGGATTTCACAGTCGGCTGTTCACCTGTCACGCACTTTAAACCGCGACAAACCGCCCCATATTCTGCACCCTGCGGAACTAAAACCGTTAGCATTTTATTTCTTAGGAATAATCACCGAGGTTAAGCACGCTTCAACATGAGTAACATATAACGGATTATATAGCATCCGCTACTCAAGCTAGTGGGTCAAAAAGATCAGTGACTATAGGAATCATATTTGACTCCTGTATTAACGTTGCTTTACTAAGGTCAATATTATTGGTTACAAATAGTTTCTGACTTTGAGAACATGATTCTTATCTACTTATACTAAAAATATTATTAGCTTTATCTATAAAATTGAGAACTGCTAAACCTACCTTACTATTTTCTTTTAATAACATAGCACTTAGAGAATTAAGGCTACTTTCTAAATCTGCATAACTAGAAACACCGTATGGAATATACTCTGCTGACACAAAATCTCTACGATTCTTGGGAATATTAGGATTAATTTGGCTAATTTTATTTCTCATGATTTTAATTTTTCTTTCTATTCCTTTCTTGACTGAATTATTTGATGACTTAGATTCACTATATAAATTGATCAAAGTCTCTACTAGTTCCTCATCTAAGGTTGATGTTCGTGCTGACGCATGTCCAAACATTGTCCCTCCACCAACGTAAGCTCCAGTTAAACCAATGTGACTATGACGGTATTTTTGATATAGATTACGATATGTATTAATCCTTTGTCTAGTGGAGTTAGGAAAAGCTGCTAGTCTTCTATTATTACGTTCTCTATGACATTCTGCATAGGTTACATAAGCTCTGTCTGTTCCTGCTAGAGAGGAATCACCAGTAACTTTGTAAAAATATTCTTCCCAGGTTTTTTTACCTAGAGACAACATTTGCTGACAAGTCAATCCTGCTCTATCTTCATTTTTATTATCCTGAGCAACAACAGGAGATACAAATATAAAAATAGAACTGATAGCTATGAATAAAATTTGTTTATCTAGTAATTTTGTATTTTGCATCATATTCTTTTCTATGTGATTTATAATTACTTGTTTAAATATTTTTCTATAAATATTTATTAGTATTATTCATATCAAGTTATAACTCGCTAACGCTGACGTTTAAGTTCATATCAACATGAAAGTTTTTGTGGAGTTAACTAATATTAACTGTTTATGATTTTTTGTATGTTTGATGGCTCAGGTGTTTTAATAGTCATTGAATTAAGCAAATATGACCGACTAATTTTAAGTAGTAATTGCTATGCAATTTGTTACATATTACTCATGCAAAATGTTTTTAACATCAGTGATTATTCTTAATAAATAACCAAGGTATCAAAGTATGTGATTGAAAGTGGAACTAAAATTAAAATGAAAAAATGTAGCAGACAGGCGATCGCTAATCATTGGTTATTGGTTATGATTCACTAGCCCATAGTCAACAGTGACTGTAAAGTGCCTTAGTGTTTCCCCTACTCACTCTTGTCTCTGTAAAAACATTCCACTTTCATCTGGAAGAAACGCACACACTACCTATCGCCTACTACTGTTTGTCGTCAACAGCAAGATAATCGTCTTGCTTCGTTCAGTCAATTATTGTAGTAGCATGGCAAATAATTATGTCTTCCGCGTGATGATTTCCCAAGATGGCAAAGCTTAATGGCTCAAAATCTGCACGAGAGCGTTTTAATATTTCGCGATTAGCCATTGAGTATTCATGGCTAACGGTAAGTTTCTGGATTGCGGTGGCTGTAGCTGGGTTTCTAGCTTTCAGTTCTCTCAAGTATGCTCTATTTCCAGATATTACCTTCCCAGTAGTAGTAGTAAATGCTACTGCTCCCCTGCAAACGGCTGTTGATACTGAAAAAAAGCTGGCCATCCCCATAGAAGAAAAGCTGAATTCTCTAAAAGCAGAAGGATTAGAGGATATTCGCTCATCTAGTTATCCAGGACAAGCGGCTGTCAGCTTATCTTTTGCTGTAGGAACAAATCTAGAAACATCTACTCGCAATGTCGAAACTGCACTCAAGCAGCTGACTTTACCCCAGGAAGCGAATTATAAAATTATTCCCCTGAATTTAAATGAATCGGCGGCTGTGAGTTACGCTCTGGAAAGCTCTACAAAAACTCTCACTGATTTAACGAAACTGGCAAACGATAAAATTATCCCAGCGATCGCTAAATTACCAGGAGTTTTAAAAGTCTCTCTTTTAGGCGTTCCGAATACAGCGTCTCCCCTCAACCCCACAAATAACACGGCGGCTTTACCTCAAGGGGGAGCGACTTTAGTCAGATTTAATGGTCAAGAAGCATTAGCATTTCAAGTCATCAAGCGTGGCGATGCTAACACTTTAGAAGTAGTCAGCCGAGTTGAAAAGGAAGTCCAAAAACTCCGCACAGACTTTAAAGATATTAAATTCACCCTAGCGTCTACCCAAGCGGAATATATCCGTCATGCTACCCAGTCAACTATAGATGCGTTAATAGAAGCCATTGTTTTAGCGATCGTCGTCATTTTCCCATTTTTATGGAATTGGCGCGCCACTCTCATTTCTGCTTTGGCAATTCCTACGTCATTACTGGCGACGATGATTGTCATGGCGATATTTGGCTTTAACTTAGAGACAATTACGCTGTTAGCCTTAGCGTTAATTATCGGTAGCGTTGTGGATGATGCCATCATCGATGTAGAAAACATCCTGCGCCACATCCAAGAAGGTGAAACTCCCCGCCAAGCTGCACACTCAGCCACAGATGAAATCGGTTTAACAGTCGTCGCCACTACCGCCACTGCGATCGCAGTTTTCTTACCGATTGGTTTAATGGGTGGAGTAGTAGGACAATTTTTCAAGCCATTCGGCATTACAGTTTCCGCCGCCTACATTGTTTCTACCTTAGTAGCACGGACTTTATCACCAGTTTTATCTATTTACTGGCTAAAACCACCACAAACAGCTTCTCGACGTAGAGAAATCGACATCGGCGTATATTTTACTGAAGCTTATCGCAATTTACTAGCTTGGTCGTTAAACCATCGCACTATAATTATCGGTTTAGCCGTACTCAGTTTTGCTGGCGGAATGGCGATCGTTCCCTTCATTCCCAAAGGATTTATCCCCAAATTAGATCGCGGTGAATTCAATATTACCTACACCGCACCCTTACCGAAAATCCCTGATTTAGCAGCTTTGCAACAGTTAGCACAACAACAAAGCAGAGGAGCAGAGGAGCAGAGGAGCAGAGGAGCAGTTTCACCCAATACCCAATCCCCTATTCCCAATGCCCAATTCCCAATTCCTAACCCCCTGAATGATTCTCTAGAAGTAGCCAAAAAACTAGAAGCGGTGGTGAGAAAATACCCAGATGTGGAGACAGTATTTACCACCGTCGGTTCGCGGGAGGGTGAACCCAATAAGGGAACGCTGTATGTCAAACTCAAGGAAGACCGCAAAATTAAAACCGCAGAACTACAAGACGAATTACGGCAAAATTTGCCTAAGCTTCCCGGCGTGACTACCAGCGTTGAAGATATTCAATTTGTAGACACCGGTGGACAAAAACCTTTACAACTAGCACTGCGCGGTAATGATCTCCAGACTTTAAATCAAGCAGCGAAAAAGTTGAAAGACCGAATTACCAAACTCCCTGGATTTGCAGATGTCACTGTTACAGGCGAAACCAACAATACTGGACAAGTGTTTCAAATTGAACGCTTGAACAGTCAACGGGTAGCTTATATTAGTGCCAACTTAGGTCAGGATTTAACTTTGGGTGATGCGACAGATAAAATTCTGGCGGAAGCCAAAACAGTATTACCTAATGATGTCACTCCCGACTTAGGGGGAGATTCTGCCCGTCAAAATGAAGTTTTTGGTAGCTTCGCCACGACTTTGATTTTATCGACCTTGTGTATCATCGTTGTGTTAATTTTACTGTTCAAAAGCTGGGTAGATCCGATAGTCATCGGCGTTTCTCTCCCCTTGGCTGTGGTGGGAGCAATGTTAGCATTACTCTTTACCAAGAGCGATTTCGGGATGATTTCCCTAATTGGTTTTGTATTCTTGCTAGGACAGGCGAACAAAAACGCTATTTTGTTGGTAGATTTCATTAATCAGCTACGCCAAGCCGGTTTAGCACGTACAGAAGCCATCTTGAAAGCAGGGCCAATCAGACTCAGACCAATTATGATCACCACTGTTTCCACTATTGTCGGGATGCTACCCATTGCCTTGGGCTTTGGTGCTGGTTCAGAATTGCGATCGCCTATGGCTGTAGCTATTGCTGGTGGTTTGGTCACATCCAGTATCCTCAGCTTGATTGTTGTCCCCGTAGTCTACGCCGTCTTAGACGATTGGTTTCCTCGATTTAAGCAGGTGAAAGACTAATGCAAGTATTTGTCACAGGGGGAACTGGTTTTATTGGCTCTCATGTGGTGCGCCTATTGTTGCAGCAGGGATACCAAGTCAAAGCACTTGTACGCCCGAATAGTAACTTGGGTAATCTGCAAGGGTTAGATGTGGAAATTGTCAAGGGTGATCTCAATCATCCCGAACTATGGCAACAGATGCTTGGTTGCAAGTATCTCTTTCATGTCGCCGCCCATTATTCCCTGTGGCAAAAAGACCGGGATTTACTCTATCTTTACAACGTCGAGGGAACAGCCAATGTGTTAAATGCTGCCCAAAAAGCTGGCATTGAGCGCACTGTATATACAAGTTCCGTAGCAGCGATTGGTGTGGGTGCATCTGGTGAAATTGTCGGTGAAACCCACCAAAGCCCTGTGGAAAAGTTGGTAGGAGATTACAAAAAATCGAAATTTCTCGCCGAACAAGTCGCCGTCAAAGCCGCAGCTAATGGTCAAGATGTCGTCATTGTCAACCCTAGCAGCCCCATTGGGGCATTAGATATTAAACCCACACCCACAGGTGAGATTATCTTGCGGTTTTTGCGGCGACAAATGCCAGCCTACGTCAACACCGGACTCAACTTTATTGATGTGCGCGATGTCGCCTGGGGACATTTATTAGCATTGCAAAAAGGAAGAAAAGGCGATCGCTATATTCTAGGCCATCAAAACCTCACCCTCAAACAACTACTAGAACAACTCGCAGACATCACAAAAATTCCCGCACCCCAATACACAGTCCCTAACTGGCTACCTCTAACTGTCGCTTGGGTTGACGAAAAAATTCTCGCACCTCTAGGCAAAACCCCCACCGTTCCCCTAGATGGTGTGCGAATGTCACAGCAGACAATGTATTACAATCCTGACAAAGCCGTTAGAGAATTAGGACTACCCCAATCCCCCATCAATATCGCCCTCAAAGACGCTGTAGATTGGTTTTTAGCTAATGGCTATGTAAATTAGGGCATGGGGCATGGGGCATGGGGCATATCAATTCAAAATACCCTTATGGGAAGCAAGCTACAAAATACCCTACGGGTATTCTGCGAGAATGCCTTTAGCGAACGCGGTAGCGTTGCCAAGCATTGGCTTACGCCTACAAAATTCAAGAGTTTTCTGCCTCTGCTCCCCAATCCCCAATCCCCAATCCCCAGCGAAGCACTGAGCTTGTCGAAGTGTCCCCAATCCCCAATCCCCAATCCCCAATCCCCCTCCTAACTAAAAATTCTGAAAGCGTTATACTAATTTTCCGTACTTCTACTCTTTAAATATTTGATGATTTCTACCTACAGCAAATCTTTTATGTTCCTAATGGTGCTTTGATCTATATAGAGAGGAGTGAATAACAAAAATGGCGATTAATCTACAACAAGCTATAGACATTGGTAAGTATCTAGTAACTCAACGCCTTTTGGGGCGGAAAAAGTTTCCTCTAGTTTTGATGCTAGAACCACTGTTTCGCTGTAATTTAGCGTGTTCTGGTTGCGGTAAAATTCAACATCCTACAGAAATACTCAAGCAAAACTTAACTCCAGAACAGTGCTTTGCGGCTGTAGACGAGTGCGGCGCGCCTGTAGTCTCAATTCCTGGTGGTGAACCCCTACTACACCCCCAAATTGACGAAATTGTCAAGGGTTTAGTAGAACGCAAAAAGTATGTTTATTTATGTACCAACGGCTTGTTATTAGAAAAAAGCCTCGATAAGTTTCAGCCTTCTCAATATTTAACTTTCAGCGTTCATTTAGATGGATTGCGAGAATGGCATGATCAATGTGTAGACCGTAAAGGCGTATTTGATATTGCCGTCAAAGCCATCAAAGCGGCTAAAGCTAGAGGATTTCGCGTCACCACCAACACCACAATTTTTGCAGGTTGTGACCCCAAACAAATGCAGGAGTTTTTTGATTTCCTAGAAACCCTCAATACTGATGGGATGATGATTTCTCCAGGTTACAGCTACGAATGGGCCCCAGACCAAGACCATTTCCTCCAACGCGAACAAACCCGTGCCTTATTTAGAGAAATTCTCGCCCCTTATAAATCTGGTCAGAAAAACTGGAATTTCAACCACAACCCCCTATTCCTAGATTTTCTCATCGGTGAAAAAGATTACGAATGCACACCTTGGGGTAGTCCTAGTTACAGCGTTTTAGGTTGGCAAAAGCCTTGTTATTTATTAAATGAAGGATATTACAGCACCTTCAAGGAATTACTCGAATCAACCGACTGGAGTAAATATGGCCGCGCTAGTGGTAATCCTAAATGTGCTGATTGTATGGTTCACTGTGGCTATGAACCTACAGCCGCAATGGATGCTATGCAGCCGCAAAACATCGCCCGTTCTCTAGGGACAGTGTTTGGGAAGTAGTTTCAAAGCGGATTCCTATAGATACCCGACTTTTTGAGAAAGTCGGGTATCTGAATAACAGCAATCTGTCAAATAGACCAAGGATTAAAGATTATAACCCCTGTTTCGGCAAAATCATGTTCGTTGCGACTGACTAATGTTAGATAACGTTGCAGGACTATCGCAGCAATTAAAGAATCGATAACTTTATTTTAACGTAAGTATTATTTCGGGTTTTTGTCTAGGAATTGCCTCGTAACTCTAGGTTAAAACTTCCTATATCCCAATACCGTTCAGTTAGCGTCAAAAACCTTAAACCGCGTAGGTTGGGCTGAGGAACAAAACCCAACATTTTTGCCGATTTGTTGGGTTTCCTAACGTCAACCCAACCTTGTATATTGAGGGAAGTAGTAGACCGTCCCAACCTTGGTCACAATAGACCGCTATGTAGCACGGGTCACTACAACAATCTCGTTGACAGAACTCGAACAGTCGCCAGGGGTAAAACTTTAAATACACAGAGTTAACGTATACAGCCCGTATCGGGCTGTTTGATGAGTGAAATCAGGGAGATGCAGTTTTTAGCAACATTAACTGTATCTGTGAGAGTAAAAGATGGAAAATACTGGTCAATGGGTAGGAATTAATGTCAGTAAAGCCGCTTTGGATGTTTATATCCATCCGATGGGTAAAGCCATAAAAGTGGCAAATACAGGAAGTGAAATATCAACACTTGTTAATCAACTCAAATTCTACAATCTAAATCTGATTAGACATCTCCAAAATAGTATATTTTGTGGTAAAAGAACATCATAATAAGTTGTTTGACACATCCCATTAAAAAAGGCAAGAATCCAGAATTAACACTCGAACAAAAAGCAGAAAACAAAGCTTTTTCTGCCAAACGAATTTTTGTAGAACATCGGATTAGATCAGTCAAAATATTTCGAGTTGTCCAAGAAAGATTTCGGTTAAATCCTCACAAGTATGAGCCAGTAATTTTGACAATTTGTGGACTAGTAAGATTCCGAATTGGTGCGCTGATATTACCCACACAAATATCAGCGATACTACCTAACTAAAATCAACGCACATCACTGAATATTTTGGCATAATTATCAATGATAAACATCTCAAAGCCTTATTTTATCGTATGTTTCTCTAATTTATTATGACTGTATTTCTATCTTGTATGCCATTCATATCAAGGTTTTCATCGTTTTCGGGGATGTCTATTGCATGATAATCAACATGAAAAATAATTGAGTTAGGGTGTAGAAAATAAATTTCGTATTAATTGCTGTCGTTAATCACCGTATTACCTATACCCGTATTGATGTTGTATTTTGAATTTTTCTGAGTCACAACTTGAATAACCGAATTATTGGTACTTGGTTGATTAAACGCCCCAGGTTCAGGTTCAATCTCTGGTTCACCTGCAAAGGGTAATCCTTTCGGCTCAGTTTCACCACCTGCATAGTATGCCAGGATAAAGTTATCAGCCTGCTCAAAATTGAGAATGGGATGCTGGCGATCGCCTGTTCTTCTCGGTACGACTTCACGCGCATACATGGCTAAATCTGCAACCCGCACATAACCATCTTTTTGCGAAGCACCTTTACCTGCTAAGGCTTCAATTAATGCCAATGTAAAAGCACTGTAGGGTCTACCTGCGAAAGATTTTTCATCTGCTTGGGAGGAAGCGATCGCTACTCGTCCTTTTCCTTCATTAAACAAAGCTTGCGCCTCTGGTGGAAGGGGTGCTTTTTGTGCTTCATAGCCTAACTTTGATGTATCTCCTAAGCCACCAGCATGGCAACAATCAAGTAAGACTAACAGCTTTTTGGCAGAAATCGCCTGTAGCTTGGCGATAAATTCTGTACCACTAATCGCTGTTTTATGCAGTTTGGTTTGGTCATAGCCAAAAGGCATTAAGTAATACGCTTCTCCTATAGGGCTATTGACTTGATAGCCATGCCCAGAAAAATAGACTATTACCGTAGCATCAGGTGTAGTTGATTTAGCTAATTGGTCTAAAGCGGTAAGAATTCCCTCTCGGTTTGCCTGTTCTTTAGTCAACAAATGCACCTGTTCCGGTGGATAGGCGCAGCGTTCCGCGTCTTTGAGAATATTGGCAAGACCGACAGCATCATCTACGGTGTTGGGTAAATCACCACCAACCCCAACAATACAGGCATGACCTTGGCTAAAGAGTGCGTTCACTTTTGGGTATGTATTAGGTCGTATGGCTATAATTTAGCACCTATTTTTAGGTATGAAAATTAGGCATTTTGATATTCTAAAAATTCTATTTTTATCATTGGTCATTTTGATGATAATAGTTTTGTTTTACCAGCACACACAATTAAACTCACTTCACAGTCACACAGGTAGCTCATAAAGCCGATGAATTAAGCTCATAGCGTCATTAGCAGCAATTCACAGTATTAGCAATTGATGGGTTAGTTTTTGTCTTTTGGCACAAATTAGCCAATAAAGTTGAAAAAGCCTAAAATATTTTTAACTCAGTAATTAAGGATCAGAAATAGTGTGGCTAATCAAGATCATCTCAGTGAAATTCTTGATCGCATCCTGAAGGGTAATCAAACTGAGGCGGATATTGACCAACTGCGGCGATCGCTCAAAATAGTTGAGGGTGTATTGCAGTTAGTATCTCAAAATGGCAAATTTAACACTAACATTGGGAAAATAACTGGGGGAGATATTCACCTGGGTGATCGCATTTACCAAGGTGCTGATGCGGAAGTTATCAAAGAAGCGTTGCGTTTGGTTCTGCAAGAAACACCAAACGCCGAACGTCCCCGCACTGAGAAACTGTTGTTAACAATTGTGAAAGATGAAGTTGTTGCCAGAATCAAGCAATCTTTGCACAATGCAGTATTGATCAATGTAGGAAAAGAAGCCCAGCCAGAACAAGTAAAGCGTCCTTGGAGTTCTGATATCAAAATAGGGGATAAACCTAGCGAACCAATTCCTGATGACAGAAGTATTTTAGAAGTTTTTGACCAAGAGGAAATTGCAGGTAAATTGTTAATTTTGGGGAATCCTGGTGCTGGCAAAACTACTACAATGCTAGATTTAGCGAAAGCTTTAATTGCAAGGGCAGAAAAAAATGCTGATTATCCAATTCCAGTGCTGTTTAACCTCTCGAATTGGAAGGATGATAAGCAGTCAATACGTGAGTGGTTAGTTGCAGAACTTAAATCGAAATATGGGGTGCGGAAAGATATAGCTGTAAACTGGCTAGATGATACGAAGTTGCTGCCGATGCTCGATGGGCTGGATGAATTGGAATCAACACGTCAAGAACTTTGTGTGCAGAAGATTAATGAATTTTTGCAAAGCGAATGGCGATCGCAATATTTGGTAGTGTGTAGTCGTCTAGAAGAATATGAAACAGTTGTGCGAAGCAAATGGCAACAAGACAATCAGCAAGAGTCAGAAGAAATATCACTGAGGCAGGAGATACGCTTACATCTGAATGCAGCGATTCGCCTACAACCTCTTACAAATGAACAAATTCAAACATATTTAGCGAGCCTAAAGCAGAGAGAAATCTGGGAAACGCTTTTACTAGATTCAGAACTATTAAAGTTGGTAAGAACACCTCTATTTTTGTCTGTTTTAGCATTTATTTCGTTGGAAAATACACTGTCTCTTCAACATTGGAAAACACTCACTTCGACCAAAGCACGTCTAGAATACCTCTTTGATGCTTACTGGGAAGCTGTTATGACAAGAGAGCTTGTAACTCCCCAAATGGAGTTGCAAGGATTTAAAAGTCGCACTTATCGAAGAAAAAATCCCCCTAGTAGAAGGCAAACTCGCAAATGGTTGGTATTTTTGGCACAACAGTTACAGAGAGAATCACAAACAGAATTTTTTATAGAGGAAATGCAGCCTCAAATTATTGCCAAAAAAATTTATCAATGGCAATATTGGTTTCTACTTTTCACTTTTTCTGTAGTTTGCACAGGAATAATTGTGACAACGAGTTTGCTTCCTTATTTTCAACCACCTAGTAGTTTAGGTATTTTCTGGCTGGTTCTAGTTTTAGGTTTAATTCCTGGTTTTATCTTGGCAACAGAGTCTAAACCAGACGGTTCAAGACTAATTCTTTACCCTTTTGTGACACTATTTTGTTGGCTGTTTAAAGCTGATATACCAAGAGAGTTTAGACAAAATATACCTATAATGCACAAAATTTATCTTTCCCATAGATTACGTATAAGAATACCTTCGTTTCAGGAATTAGAAAATCATGTTTTATTTCCATTAAGATCAACTTTTTCAGTTTTTACATTAATTTACTTGATGCCAATAATAATATTTATACACCCGTTACATATATTAATAGGAGAAATTACTTATGGTTTAGGATTTAAGAAAATTGGTTTTTTACTAATAAAAAACTTTAAAAAAGTAACTCGTAATACAAACTTAGTAGAAAAGCAAATTATTAAATATGATTTACCTTATCAACACTATCATCATCTATTATTATTAACTTTTCAATATCTCAATATAATCAGAAATAAAAATAGACTTGTATCAAATTTAATTCGTGTTCCCGGAGTTTTCATCTCGACATTAGCCTGCATATTTATAATGCCATTTTTATTGATATATGTATGTTTATTCGCTACCATAGAAAACTCAAATAAACCCAATCAAGGTTTTTATGAGCAATTGAACACTGCATTAATAATTGCTATTGTTCAAACTTTTTACATTTTATTTTTAACGTATTTTCATATTAAAACAACAATATTATTTCAAACGATTTCTCTGATTCTTTGTTGTTCATTAGGGTTTAGTTGCTTGTCTATAATCAAGCATCTTTCACTTCGTACTATTCTCTGGTTCCAGAGATACATCCCTTGGAACTATGCCTGTTTTCTCGACTACTGCACCGAACGCCTTTTACTTCAGCGCGTTGGTGGACATTATCGCTTTATTCACAAATTGTTGCAAGAGCATTTTGCAGTAATGTCCTTAGAAAAATAGCTTCTGGCTTGAAAGAAATGAGAAACTCTTTACAAAAGATTCGTACTAAACTGTTTTAACTGACTGGACGCACGACACGAATTAGTTTTCCTTTCAAACATTCCTCTGATGTTACAGCCTCATTTATTCGCGCTGCAAACTGCTCCCAATTACGATTGTTAGTACAAACAATAATGCCGCAGTGATTATCATTACGACGATGTAACCTGATAAAATCATCTCTATTAATAGTCAATACCGAACGTTCTTGACTGATGGCAAATGCCGGCACTTCTTCATCAGGTATACTTTGTCCCGCTTTTCCTGCTTCTTGAACTGTCAAAACATCATGTCCCAAAGTGCGTAATAGTTCTACAACTGGAAATGGAAATTGCTCGTCTGCGTAAAATAGTGCCGTTGACTAGGCTACCTCATTACGCCTAATTGCCAATTCGATTTCATCAGGATGGGCTTCTGCATACACCCAAGCATTAGCTAAATCCGTAGCTGTAATGCTGGGATAACTCGTCAAGAGGTCAGCATCACTGTATCCAAGATGACGAGCTTCCATAAGTACCCAAACGGGGATACGAGTTTTCGCAATGCGTGCTTCTCCACCACAGACTCCAGGCGTTTTCTCAATTCCTTGCCAACTCCTACTAAGGCTTTGAGCAAGCAACTGTATAGCCTGCACTTTTTCATCAGGGCTGAGGGCAAGAAGTTGTTTTTCTAACTCTTTGAGTGTCACAGATATTATCCTTTGATAATCTTGTCAGGCTACATTTACAATTTTATATTTCACCCAAGAGTTAACCGCGATTTTTGAGCCAACTACTAATCTATTGTTCATAATTATTAAATGACGAATCATAAACAGATCCAAGAAACTCTCCATCGAGTTGAGAATGGACAGCAAACTGATGAAGACATATCATTTTTGCGTCAGTTACTTTTGGCTGGCGATCGCCAAATCGTATCGCAACTAGGTAAATACAATGTCAATATTGGTGAAGGTAGAGACATCCATATAGGCGATCGCATCTACCAAACCTGGGATGAACCAGCAATCCAAGCTTTAATTGAATTTATCAAGAATCAGTTTGATTCCATCCCTCTTCTTCCCAAAGAGTTGCCACAAAAAGAGTACATACACTTGAAAAATTTGTTGGCTTCAGGAAGATGGAGAGAAGCGAATGATACAACTAAAATTATTATTCTGAAGACAGTCAACAGAGAACAAGAGGGCTGGCTAACCGACGACGAAATTCAAAATTTTCCCTGTCAAGTTCTCCAAATTATTGATCGCCTGTGGTTGCAATACAGCAATCAACGTTTTGGGTTTAGCATACAGAAGCGAATTTTCAATGAATGCGAAAAAAATCCACAAGCATTTGGCGATCGCGTTGGCTGGCGCATACAGGAAACTTGGATTTCCTCTAGCCAAGTTTTTTTTGACCATAGCCATGCACCAGAAGGTCATCTCCCTTGGGGAATCATGCAAGTTGTGACAATGGACAATGCAGCTTTAAATGCTTTTGTTTATGGACTGCGAAACGTCACAAAAACGATTGTACAAGAGGATTGGCAAAAACAACTTCTGGCTGATTTTATGGCATTTAGCGGATTTCTGACAGGTGACAATGTTGATAAAGAGGAGTTTAGGAGAAATTTGGAATACGAACTCTCTCACGATCAAGCATGGTGGGAAGGAGAAAGGCTAGAAGAGTTAAAAGTCCGCAAACTGTTTTCGTTACTGACTGCGTGTCTCAATCTATAAAGTTGTTTTGCCATCATCATAATTCAGCACATAAGAGTATTCAATGACACCTGATAAACACCTCCAGAAAATTCTGAATCGGGTTGAACAGGGACAACAAACCGATGAAGATATATCATTTTTACGTCAGAAACTTTTGACTGGCGATCGCCAAATCGTATCACAACTAGGTAAATACAACGTCAACATTGGTGAAGGTAGAGACATTCATATAGGCGATAGCATCTACCAAACCTGGGATGAACAAGCAATCAAAGCTTTAATTCAAGCCATTCAAAAAGTAACTTGGCGATGTGTCGCTAGTTTAACAGAGAATGATTACACTCAAGTTGAAAGTCAATCCACTAGCATTCCAATTATAGATAAACTAGCCAAAAATTTAACTGATTTTTCTCAACAATCTGTGATGCGTTATGGATTAAAACTCGCTTTTAGTCCTCATCAAGAATCTTTTATTAGTAGTGGCAATCAAGTTATTAAACGTTGGCAGACACACACACGAGAAATAATACAAGAAATTTCTGTTCCCTTTTCTGCAACAGGCATTTTTGATTTATGGTTTACATCTGTAGCCATTAGTCCAGATGCTCAATTAATTGCTGCTTGTAAAGCTTATCAAATATACATTTGGCGTTTAGGTTTATTAAATCCGTTTCATACATTTGGTAAAACTCTTTTAAGTAATTTTTTAGATGTTTTCGGGTTTGATTCAGTAGCTTTTAGTCCTGATAGTAAAATATTAGCCGCTAATGATAATCAAGATATTAAATTGTGGGATGTAGAAAGTGGCAAAGAAATTGCTAAATTATCTGGGCATTCTGATAAAGTAACCTGTGTTGCTTTTAATCCAAAAAACGGAAGAATTCTTGCTAGTTGTAGCTACGATAAAACTATCAAACTATGGGATATAGATAGTAAAAGATGTTTAGGTACACTTACAGCACATAGAGACGCTATTTATACGCTAACATTTAGCCCAGATGGAGAAATATTGGCTAGTGGCAGCAATGACAATAAGATTAAACTTTGGTATTTAAACACTGGAGAAACCCCTCAGACTCTCCAACAACATTCAGATGCCGTTACTTGCCTTGTATTTAGTCCAGACGGTAAAACTTTATTCAGTGGCAGTAATGACGAAACGATTGTAGAGTGGAAAATTACTGAAAATGAATTACAAATTTTTCCTGAACGACATCGCAGAGGTGTGACATCTATTGCATTTAGCCCAGATGGAGAAACACTAATTAGCGGAGGTAGAGATCAGACCATTAAAGTTTGGCAACGATAAAATCAGGTTATGTTTACAACAGTTATAGAAAGAAGTTACTTAGTTGCGATCGCCATCTCAACCCAAATAAAAATTGACTGCTGAACCATAATCAAAATGACCACCCCTGAAGAACTCAACGCCATACTTGAGCGCATCGTCAAAAAACAGCAGACTGAGGCTGATATAACAGTTCTGCGACAATCGCTTAGTGGTAGTGGTCAAATTGTCTCTCAGCAAGGGAAATATGCAGTCAACCTGGGACAAGGACAGAATATTCACGTAGGCGATCGCACTTATTACGGCGCAGATGCAGAATTAATTCGAGAAATAATTCGGTCTCTCCTTGAGGAACTAAAAACCACTGGTCAATTTGCTGCATATAAAGAACAGAACCAGCAATCTGTTGATGAACTGGTGCAACAAGTGCGATCGCGCATTCATGATGATATTCAGCGATTACATAGCACAATGCCGCTATGGGGTGTAGATCGCTGGGTTCCTTTAGGTGATTTGTTTGTAGATGTGAACATCCTAGAGGAATTGAGTAGTAGTCGTAGATCAGAACTCGATGACCTGTGGCAAGATTTTACAACTGGGATAGAGAGGTATTCAGGCGATCGCAGTTTGGATCGCATTGGCTTGTGTAGAGAGCGACAAAGAGTTTCAGGACTAGAGGTACTGGCGAAAAATACGAATCTCATGGTGGTGGGTAAACCAGGTTCAGGAAAGACCACTTATTTGCAACGAATAGTTACCGAGTGCAACACTGGCAATTTACAAGCGCACCGAATCCCAGCTTTGATTAAATTGCGCGAATTTGTAGACGATGGACGTAAGTTTGCCTATTCGCTGGAGCGTTATTTTGAGCAGTCCTGGCAGTTATCAAATACAGAAATTAAATTAATTTTCCATCAAGGTCGAGCATTGGTTTTGCTTGATGGTTTAGATGAAGTAACAGGAGAAGATGCTAAGAACATCACCAAGCAAATTAAGCAGTTTGCTCGTTCTTATCCACAGATTCAGGTAATTATCACTTGTCGGACGCAAAGCCAAGAATCGCGGTTTGAACGGTTTGACTATGTAGAAATAGCAGATTTTAATGAAGCTCAGGTGCGATCGTTTGCAGAGCATTGGTTTAAGGCAGTTATTGGAGATGCTTCAGCAGGACTAGCGCGATCACAGGAGTTTATAAATCAGCTTTTTCTGGAGGCGAATCAAGCGATTCGGGATTTAGCGATTACACCAATTTTGCTGAGTTTGACCTGTGCCGTGTTTCACCAAACTGGCAAGTTCTACTCAAAGCGTTCCAAGCTTTATGAGGAAGGCTTTGAGCTAATACTAGAGCAGTGGGACAAGTCACGGGAGATTGAGCGAGATGAGATTTACCGAGATTCATCGCCAGAACGAAAGCTGGAGTTACTTAGCTATCTAGCAGTGAAAAAGTTTGAGCAGCCGCAGTATGTTTTGTTTGAGCAGGCAGAAATTGAGGGTTACATAGCAGAGTTTTTGGAAATTGGGCTGCGAGATAGTCGAGCAGTTTTGAAGGCGATCGCTTCTCAGCATGGGTTGTTAATTGAGCGAAGTCAAAAGATTTGGTCGTTTTCGCACCTGACATTTCAAGAATATTTGGTCGCAAAGTGGTTTGTTAACAAGACTGCTTGGGTGAGTTTAGTTAAATATATTACTTTTCAACATTGGCAGGAAGTTTTTTTAATGTCAACAGAGATGACTACCGATGCCAGTGAAATAATAAAACTTATGAAGATGAATATTGACAGAAGTGTGGCACTAGATGAAGAAATACAAGATTGTCTTGATTGGATAAACACTAAATCTCAATTAATCAGAAGTGAATATAGATATTCATCTCTTAGATGCTTTTATATGGATGTTATATTGGTCTTTAATGATGAAATGTCTGCTGATATAAGTTGGGACAAAAGATACACTCTTAATCTTCTTCATCTATTATCTATTGACATTGCTCTTGAATATGAAAATGATAAAACTCTTCTTTTTGTTCTGGAATTTATTATAGATTTTATTTGTTTTACTCATGGATTGGATTATGATTTTATGACTCAAAATTTATGGTTTGATCTGACTTTATCTTTCAACTCTGATTTTAAAGATGAGATAGCTATTGTAATTGGCTCTAGTCTTAGTAGCGGCCCGTATGTATTCAAGGACATTATTGAATTCATAGAAAGCTTTACAATTGATGATATTAATTCATTACTCTTACAAGAGTTACAACTGCTGAGAGTTAAACTACCTAGCCACAAAAATCAAAGTTTTTTGAATAATAATTATGAATATTATGTTGAACAGTTTGATCACTGGTTTGAACAAAATAGTAAATACTTTATAAAAAAATTAAAAAACATACTAATCAAACATCGAAATATTGGTCATATTTGGAATTTTAGAGATAAACAACAGGAACTCATTCAAAAATATTATGTTGCAAATAAATTATTAGCAGCTTGCTTGAATAATGGGTGTAAAATAAGTAGTGATGTAAGACGACAAATAGAAAACACATTATTACTACCGATCGCTGAAATCGAAAAACGCAAACTTGAAACAGCCGAATAGAGCGTTCATCTCATAATTTGTATGAATTTTAGGCTACATCATCAGAGATAAATTTAGGAATTTGATTGTAAACTTCTGAATTTTCCTCAAGGGATTGACGTAAATCATATTGTGTTTGTAAATTTAACCAAAACTGGGCATTGTTGCCAAAATAGTGGGATAGACGCAAAGCTGTATCTGCTGTAATACTGCGCTTTCCAGATAAAATTTCGCTAATTCGTGTCTGAGCTACACCTATATCTTTGCTTAATCGATAAGCTGTGATGTTCAACGGTTCTAAAAATTCAAGTTGTAGGATTTCGCCTGGATGAATGTTTGGCAAACGGTTGTTATTCATTATGATATTTATACTTAGTGGTAATCGACTATTTCAACTTCCGAAGCATTGTTTTCATCTATCCAAACAAAGCAAATCCGCCATTGATCATTAACCGAATATGACTGACGTAAACCCCGACATCACTGGAAATATTACGATCGCACTCCTACCCCAAGACAATGGACAGTATATTTGTCAGTTATCATCGTCTTTGAGCGATTCTCCTAGAGAAAATATACAATGCTACGGTCAAACCAAAGAACACGCGATCGCGATCGCCTTAGAACAACTAGCCGATGAGTATCGCAAAATAGCAGAAGAACGACAAAATATAGCTTGGGACACCGTGGAGCGATCGGACTCTGGAGAGCCAATTACTAACCATTACCATGTAATTCTGCACTACGAGCGCATTGCAGAGGAAGAATCGAAATTTGAGGCAATGCACAATACCATTATGGGAAATACGGTAGTGGAGAATGCTAATATCACCGTGATTGAGGTTGATCCAGATATACCAATTGAGCCATTAACGCGCTCGTGGGATTGAAATCAACGAAATATAACGGTTTTTTAAGACTTTAGTGCTATTGCGATCGCCAAAGTTTGGCCATAGTTGATCACCCTAATAGAGATATTTCCTTTGGGTACTTTACCTTTAGGTGTCTTGGTGTACATATTTAATTTTTTTAGTCAATTATAGTACATATGTTCTCTGCACCCAATTTACACCCAAAATAACCTAAAGTATCCCAAACGATTATTGATTTATGGTGCTTATGTACTATAAACCAACTATTAAATAAAAACAAAAAAACCTTGTGATATGAGGCTTACAAGGGTTTTGAGGTTTAAGCGGGCGGCGGGAATCGAACCCGCATTAATAGCTTGGAAGGCTATAGTTTTACCACTAAACTACGCCCGCAAAATCGCAACTATATTAGTTTAACACGACTGCATTAATAATTCAAGTATTTAATTAGCGGTTTGAGGCTTGATATCAACCCATATATAACAATTGCTTAGGTCTAGTGGTGTACCATCCTGATTTTTAGCTGGGATACAACTGTCATTTTTAAATAGATCGTTGACGATTTGCTCGTATACACCCTTTTCACTTTGCAATTCACCAGGAAGCTCTAAAACTTGCGCTTGTTGGAAGCTGCCATTTTGATCAATGATTAAACTGACTAATAATTTTGCCGGTTGTAGTGTGGAGTTGCTTGGGAGATAGCTGGAGCTATTGTCTAGAGATTTTGTCGCGTTTCCTTGGTACACAGCAAAAACACTGGGAATATCTCGGTTTCTAATCAGACCTTGCTGTATAAGTTGACGCGCTTCATTATCATCTATGGAAAGTACGCCTGCGATCAATCCACCACTGTTAGCAGGGGGTGAATTTTCCGCAGTGGGGTTATTAGTGGTTTCTGGGTTAGATGATGAGTTATTTTCATTAGAATTACTAGCGGTTTCTCCATTGGGAGTAGGTGGAGTATCTACGTTATTAGAATCACTGGTAGATTCTCCATTAGCAGGGAAATTTTGCTCACCAACATTACCGTTCGTTGCTTCATTGGGAGAGGATGGAGATTCCTGAGAGGAGTTGTTGACTGGTTCTTCCTCTTGAGTGCGTGGTGTTGTACCGTCTACTGCTTCTGATTTAGCAATCTGTTCTGGCGTAACAGGAGGAGTATCTGATGGTAATGGTGTGCCTTTACCTAATTCTATGTCTTCGCGACGTTCCCAAGGGCGATCGCCTGATGGAACTATAGGGGGAGTCGGGGTTGGTGTTGGCTGTGTCGCTTCTGGTGTTGGAGTTGGGGTTGGGGTTGGTTGTGTCGCTTCTGGTGTTGGTGTTGGGGTTGGTGTCGATTCTCTTGGAGGAGACTTTTCCTGAGCCAATATTTGTGTCTCAGATGGAGACTCATTTTGATTGTTATTTTGCTGAACACCACTATCTAAATTGACACTCTGCTCATCTTGGGTTGTGGATTTGGGTGCTACTGTTGTCTTGCTTGTTGATGGCTGAGGTGCAACTTCTATCAACTCTACAGGAACAATATCTTGGCTTTGTTGAGGAAACCAAGGACGAAATCCATTTGGCGATCGCATTAGCCAAAACACCAGCAAATGCAAGGACAATGAACCTATAGCTACAGCTATCCACAAACCAGGCGGATCTTCATGTCGCCGCCCAAATTTGGCTGCTATGGGGGTTTTATCTGCAACTTTTCCAGTCATGTTGCATCGGGAACTAAATGAAATTCCATGCTTTGGCTCACAGTCAAGTCAAATTCTTATATTTTAACGATTGACTGTTACTTCTGGTGTCACCATAAAGGTCAAAACTGTTTCATCAACTCCTTTGAGCTTCAATGGACTACCTTTAGTAATTTCTTCGTCTTGTAAATAATCAGCAACCGCCGCCGACACCAAAATCGTACCGGGAACAGCAGCAGCTTGCAATCTAGCTGCAATATTGACACTTGGCCCAATTGCAGTATAGTCTGCCCTTTCGGCACTCCCAAACATTCCTACAACGGCTGTACCCTGGTGAATTCCACAGCGAAACTGTACGCCACTGCCATGTTCAGCATCAAATATGCCTTGACTTTGCCATTTTTGGTTTAATTTTATCAATGACTTTTGCATAGCTCTAGCTGTATTCACGGCTCGACGCACCTGTTCATTAGGAGTGAGTTCTTCTGGCGCACCATACAAAGCTAAAATCGCATCTCCCATAAATTTATCTACTGTACCACCGTTATCAAATACCCCTTTGGTCATGGCTTCTAAATATTCATTCAGCAATTCAGCCACGCGTCGGGATCTGAGGGTGTTGGCTAACTGGGTAAACCCAACAATGTCGCTAAATAACACTGTAATTAACCGTGGTTCTGGGCGTAAATCTAAGCTTAAAGCACCCGCCGCCGCTTTGGAAACCAAAGTAGGCGGTAAAAATCGTTTGAGTACAGATTCTGTCAAATAAGTGTTTAACTCCAAAACCCGTCTCTCGTTTTCTTTCAAGGCTAGAAGATTGCGAACCTCTGCTAGAAGTTCCCGATCATTGAATGGTTTTGCTAAATAAGCATCAGCTCCATATTCTGTCCCTTCGATGCGGGTTTCTTCGTCAACTTTGGCTGTGAGTAAGATAATAGGTGTGCCTTTGAGTGTTTCCTCACTGCGAATCATCCGAATCATTTCTAATCCCGTCACCATTGGCATCATTAAGTCGGTGACAATTAAGTTAGGATGAATTGCTTGAGCTTTACCAAAGCCTTCATAACCATTGCGCGCGGTTTGAACTTGATAGCCACTACGCCGCAGGATATCAGACACATAGGTTCGCAGATCCGCGTTATCGTCTACTACGAGAATAGAGTATTGGGAGCGATCGCTTGCTGTTCCTTGGGTGTTTTCTCTTAGGTTGGGTTGCGCTTCTACAGATATAGACACATCTAAGTCTAACGTTGTATCTGTGTTGAGTTCTACCAGTTCTAAATCGGCTAATTCTACACTAGCTCGACTGGTATTCACTTCTACACGGGTTTCTGATATTTGCTGTTGGGGTAAATGAGCATTACCAGCTACCAACAAGAGGCTAAAGGTAGTACCTTGACCATACACTGACTCAACTGTAACTGCACCACCGTGTAATTCTACTAATTCTTTAACTAAGGCTAAACCCAGTCCACTACCTTCATAAGAGCGATTTTCTGAACCTTCAGCTTGACGGAATCGCTCAAATAAATGGGGAATCTGCTCTTGAGCGATACCAATACCTGTATCCTGTACCTGTAATAAGCAACGATTGCCAACATTTTTGAGGGTAACTTTGATTGTCCCGCCTTCAGGAGTAAATTTCATGGCATTTGACAGTAGGTTGTAAACTACTTTGTCAAATTTTTCCATATCTAAATAGACGGTGGGACATTCACTAAAATCAGTCGCTAGCTGTAGGGATTTTTTCTCACAGTAGGGACGGAATGATTCCACAATTTGACTGACAAACTCCACTAAGTCGCTGGGACGAAAACTCGGCTGCATCCTCCCAGCGTCTAAGCGTTGTAAGTCTAGTAACTGGTTAACTAATCTGAGTAAGCGTCGGGAGTTTCGTAAAGCGATCGCACTTTGATCATAGGATAATCCCTCCCCGGTGCTGACTGCCGACTCTAACGGCCCTTGAATTAAGGTGATGGGTGTACGGAATTCGTGGGAAATATTCTGGAAAAACTCGGTTTTTTGTTTATCTAGCTGTAATAGGCGTTCTGCTTGCTCACGGGTTTTCTGATAGAGGCGTGACTGCTGTACTGCGATCGCCGCTTGATCGGCTACAGTTTTGGCTAACTCAATATCCGATGATAACCAGCGTCTAGCTTTGCTTCCTTCTCTTAAGGTAATACTACCGATACATTTATCATCAGCTACTAAAGGTACCACCATCAGCGATCGGGCTGGCCGTTTTCCTGGTAAATCAAAGCCTTGAATTTCTGAGCCATAATTATTCAAGTCATCAATCACCACAGGCTCATGTGTCTTGATGATTTCTTGCAAAATCGGATTATCCCCAATCGGTACTTGCGATTCCGCCAATCCGGGGATATTTAATTGATAATTGCCACTATATTCTTTATCAGAGACAGCCAGGGAATGATTCTCTAGAGGACGGGAGCTATCATACAACCCCACATACTGCACATACTCATCTTCTTCTGCCCATAAAGATAAAACACAACCGTCTACTTGCAAAGCCTGTCCTAATTGCTGCGTAATCGCCGCAAAAATATCTTGGGGATTGAGACTAGAGCGAATTGCCGTAGTAACTGTATTAATTAAAGCTTCTCGTTTAGCTAAGGCGCGTACTTGCTCATAAGCATAAGCTTGTGATAGAGCCAAAGCAGCTTGATCCGCCACCATCAACACTAATTGCACCTCATCTGCTTCCCAAATTCGCCCTTGGTGACACTGGTGCAATGCTAGCACCGCCATCAATTGCTGTTGCCACAAAAGGGGTACAACTAAGCTAGAGGAGATATGTGCCTCCTCAAAGGCTTCTGCTCTATTTTGCAATTCAGGTGTACCACCGTAAATTCTCTCATCTCCCTCAACATCATTAATTACCTGTACTTCACGGGTTTCCCAAACCGTTTGGGCTAGTACGGAGGCGGGGGTGGGATGATTGATGGGTGCTGTGCTGTCTTCTTGATTAACCTCTGCTGAAGCCGCTTTTTGATAAATAAACCCTTCATCGACTAATTGTTCATCTTGGAAGGGACGCAATAGACAAACATCCACCTCCAACATCTGCCCAACTGTATCAACGATCGCTTGTAAAATTTGGCGATAATCTAAAGCACTGCGAATTGTATTGGTAATGGTATTCAGCAGCGATTCTTGGCGTAGGGTGCGGGTTAATTCACGAGTCCGCGCCTTGAGAACATTGTGAGTATCTAAAGCTTGACGAACTACTCCCTTGAGTTCTTCTGCTTCCCAGGGTTTTGTAACATATTTAAATACTTTACCAGCATTAATCGCTTCCACTAAGTCTTCGACATCAGTGTAGCCAGTTAAAATAATCCGAATAATATCTGGATATTGCGTTGCCGTGAGGCTTAAGAATTCCGTCCCACTCATAATCGGCATACGCTGATCAGAGATGATGACTGCAACCTCTCCCTCTTGTGCCAGCAGATCCAGTGCCGCAGGGCCAGATGTTGCCCTTAGCACCTTGTACTCGCGATAGAAGGTGCGGTAGAGCAAGTCAAGGTTGTCTGGTTCATCATCAACAACCAAAATTTTAGGCTTACTGTTTACTTGGGATTTCATGCACCGCTTTCCTGCTGTAACGGCAGTGGGATAAAGGACAATCTAATTCAGATAAGAATGTTTATGAGTCAGTCGTAGACAGAACATTGTAACCAAATACGGTGATGTGGCTACAAGACTGCATATTATGGAACTATTCATAATTCATCAATCTCAATGGCTGGTAATAACTGCCATCGACATTGGAGCAGTGCAGTTAGTTTCATTATTAGTGATTTTTTTACAGATTCTATATTGACTGGTCAAATATTGCCTCACCTCCAGTATTTACCATCTAAATCCTCTATGCAGTCATCTCGCTCAGGTTAAGAAACTCGATTAAACTACACTCTCAGTTTTCCCGTTGTGACAGTTGCACTAACACTTTCAAGTAAATTTTATTTGTACCAATTATTTGGCAATCAGTAAAATTACTAGCTTAGTTGAAACAAAAAGTATATCGTTAGACTAATATATCGCGTCTATATGGCTTTGAGGAAATTTAGTCTGAAAGTGGTCTTAGTGGCAAGATATACGGGGAAAGTGACTTATTCATCAAGAACCCCAGTCTCTAGTTCATTGGTATGGTGTTGATCATGTTGGCAACCATAATTAATGTGCTAAATTATTATATTCTTACTGAGTTAATTTTTTATCTTTGCAATTTTTCATAGTTTGCCAAGTCTGTAAGGGCTATAAATCAAACTATGTTCATGAATGTTGAAATGATGTTGTGGTAAGGGTTAGTCATCTGATTTTTTGGCGTAGCGGCTACGCTTAGGGTTATAGACTACTATATTCTGGCGTTAGCCCACTCTACAAGTCCCATTGACTATCCTGACTTTCACGGATAAGTCAGCTTCTACTGCTGGCTTGTTTGTCAAGCGTACACCAAATAACCTGAAATTATTTCAGCCGACTTGCTGACGGTGTTTTAGGATATTTGAAAAGATTGCCATTGAAAAACATTAGCAGTGAACTTACCTTGACATACTGGTTTTTTGATCCATATCACCAACAACAAGTCACTTCACCAACACCAAGCAGTTCTCAGCACTTGCAAATTCGTGCGGCTAACTCTGCTGATTTAAAGGCTGTGGCTCAAATTATTGCAGAAAGCTTTCACTCCCAAAGTGGTGTTTGGGGATGGGTATTTCCTTTGCTGCGTTTAGGTATTTATGAGGATCTCAAGCATCGTCTACTTTTATCTTCTCCACATCATATCTGTTTAGTTGCTGTCAATACCAGTGTTGATGGAATTCAACAATTAGTGGGTACTGTAGAGATGGGTGTGCGTGTCAGTGATATTTGGACAAGGGATAATAGGAGGTTCCTTTATGTATCTAACTTAGCTGTTCACCCAGAATACCGCAGGCACGGTGTCGCCTCCAAGTTGCTCATTAGCTGTGAACAAGTGTCACAGGAATGGGGGTTTGAGGATTTATATCTCCACGTTTTGGAAAATAACTATCAAGCCAGGCAGCTTTATTTCAAGCTGGGATATAAGGTACACAAAGTAGAATCCGATATGAATATATTCTTATTTCGACAGTCACGGCACATTTTACTACATAAACATTTGCCCTTAGACGCTTCAACCTAATATTTTGTAGTGGTATGTAAATTATTTAGAGAAAATTCTTGCTTTAGTCAGTTTGTGAGAACTACTTAGTTAAAGGTTAGGTTATGTTTATTCAAAATTCGCAACATCTGGCAAAAAATAATTTATATTCTCAATAGTTTAGTTTAAATACGCAGTTTTTCCAGATGAGTGAGCAGTCTTACCTTATGGTTTTGGATAAAAAACATGGGTGTAAAATAACCGGATATCAACTATAGGAATCCGACGTGATTATTGAAATGATTTGCGTAGACAGGGAACAGGGAACAGGCTTCCGCCGTGAGCGTCAGCCGAACGGGAACAGGGAACAGGAAAAGAAGTAACAGAGGTGTACTGAGCTTTTTTCAGAAATCAAATATGATTCCTATACTTTAGTTCATCACAGCTATAGTATATTGCCGTTTGTTAGCCCCGAATCTCAAGCTATATAGACTGAGACTGTGATTACTAATTAGGACTAGAGGTGGACTAATTTTGCTGTGTATTTTCGATAATGTACTACTTCAGCAAGACTTTTGATAAGCAGATTCTGATCTAGCTTTAAGAAAGGTTTATATAAAAAATATTTCGATTTGAGCTTGATATGTTAAAGATAAGTTAGCTCAACTTCAGCTTTAAATACAACAGAAGATAACATTTAAACTATAATTGTGATGTCAGTAAAACTACGTTTAAATTCGCTTATTTTCCTTACAATAACTTAGCAATAAAGATATTAACTTCATGGAAACTTTAAATATTTTGAGTTTAATTGGCAGACAAATGTAGTTAGATCACATAAAATGTGATTACTTCATCATGTCAGCCCCTCTATTTCTTGAAATCTTAGTTGAAAGTAAACTCAAAATTCTTTTACTAAAGAAATATCAATAGCAAAAGAGTGAATATCAACAAAAAATCCCATAGCA
Source organism: Aliinostoc sp. HNIBRCY26 (assembly GCF_050235535.1). Classification (GTDB taxonomy): domain Bacteria; phylum Cyanobacteriota; class Cyanobacteriia; order Cyanobacteriales; family Nostocaceae; genus Trichormus. The sequence continues at coordinate 4,135,116 of NZ_CP189852.1, read as the reverse complement.
AATTTCCAAATTTACACCATACAAAAGTTTGAGCAAGCAATGGATAGCGAAAAAAACCGCCGCTATCAGGTTACTATGGTATCAACTTACTACTCTGACAAAAATTGCCTTGACAGTTTTGTCATGCCAGATGGAACCGAGCCAACATACAGTTCGGATGTTTTGACGTTACTACAAAGTGGCCAAGTTTTAATCGTCAACAGTCGTAGGCGGAATGGTTTAATTCTGATTAAACGCTATCATGCTGAATTTGCCGGGCCAGGTGCAGCAGTTGGAGGGGAATATGATGCTGATTGCCAAATGGTCATTCCTATAGGAAATTTGTCTTTACTCACATCAGAATCCTATGAAGAACGGCAGAAAGCCTATCTCATTCGACGGCAGTGGATTAGACTGATCAAGCAGATTACTGAACATACACTACCTCAGCAGCGCGTGCAGAAAATCTTAGATCAGTTTGAGCAATATTTTCCCCAGGACGCAGTTGCTAATTTGCCAGATGAGGTTTTCGCTTTGTTGGTAGGAGTTTTACCTCAAACAGTGGGAATGGTGAGGCGTTGGGGGAATAGGGAATAGGGGTTGGGGATTGGGGCTAATCAATTCAAAATTCAAAATTCAAAATTCAAAATTAAAGATTCGTTCCCTGTTCCCTGTTATCTAATGACTAATGACTAATGACTAATGACTAATGACTAAAATACTCTCCAATACGATTTAGTGTGCGGGCGTTCTCTTCAGGGGTACCGATGGTAATTCTTAGTCCACCGCTAATTTCACGGATGAGAGTACCTTGGTTTCTTAAGTGTTGATGAAGATGTTTTAAAGATATATTTTGTGATTGAGTAATTTCTGGTTTGAGACGCACGAAAATGAAGTTGGCAGCACTTTCCATTACTTGTAATGCTGGGTTTTGAGATAAAGCTGTAATTAGTTTGCTGCGTTCATTGAGAGCTTGGGGGATTGACTCTAGTAAGATTTGCCGATTTTGTAATCCTACAAGAGCCGCAGCTAGAGTAAAACTGGGTAGATTGTAGGGTAGGCGGACTTTTTCTAGAATGGCGATCGCTTCTGGATGAGCTATACAATAGCCTACACGCATGGCTGCTAGGCGAAAGGCTTTAGAAAAGGTGCGTAAAATTATCCAGTTGGGACGTTGTGCTAGTTCATTAACTAAAGTTGTTTGACTAAATTCAAAATACGCTTCATCAATTACAACTAAAATGTTTTCACTCAAATTCCTTAACCAAGCTAATTCATTAGTGGTCAACGGGTTAGCTGTGGGTGAATTGGGATGAACAACGAAAACTACGCGAATCGGAGGGTTATGAGTTTCTTCTATCGCAGTTTGGGCGGCGGTTAAATCAATTTCAAAGTTCGCCGGATTTCTAGTAACTTCTACTACATTTATCCCCAAAGTTTTAGCTATAATCCCGTACATAGAAAAGGTGGGATTAGCCACCAGGATAGAACCTTCTCCTCGTAGACAAGTAGCAATTAATACAGAACGTATTAATTCATCTGAACCATTACCTACAGAAATATGGTCAGCAGTAAATAGAGATGGGGTAGCACCAGCTGATTCATTGACATATTCAGCGATCGCATTTTTCAATGCTTGATGTCCCCCATCTGGGTAGCGATTGGTTTCAATGACTTCTTGATAAGTCCAAGCTAGTTTTTGTTTTAACTCAGTTGGTAAATCATAGGGGCTTTCGTTTGTATCTAAACGATCTAACTGAGTTGGGACTGCGGCGGCGGTATCGCTACCAGGGTGAGGTTTGTAGGCGTTGAGTTGGGTTAAATCGGAACGAATAAAAGGAAGCATAGTTTTAGTTAATAGTCATTAGTCATTAGTCATTAGTCAATAGTCAACAGTCATTAGTTTTTATTCCCCTCCTTCCCCTGCCTACTCTACCTGCCCTGCTTCCAGTCCTTCTTTTATTTTGAATTTTGAATTTTGAATTTTGAATTGATCCGTCCCCAGTCCCTAGAATAAACAAAATTCCTGAATGGCTTGCCAAATTTCTTCTGTAACATTACCAAGGGCGTGATCGCTGTCTAGTTCTGTCAGCTTTACCCAGGGACGGGATTGTATAAAATCTTGGCTGGCGGTGATGGGAATGACTTCATCTTGCTTGCCGTGGAGTATTAGTGTGGGAATGGGGCGTTGCAATTGATTTTCGGAGTATTGGGTGGCATCTGTTACAAAATTGTAGCTTAAAGGGAGCGATCGCTTTTCACCATAGTGATAAACCATGAGAAACTTTTCTTGTTGCCAACGCTGTATGGTTTCTTCTCCTAATTTGGTTAACCAATGAGATAAGAAGCCGAAAGCTGGTGCTAGCAGCACTAGGCGTTCTACTTGTAAATACTGCTGTGCTATGTGGGCAGCAGTCAAGCCTCCTAAACTAGAACCAATGAGGGTAACGGGTACAGAGTCACTGGTAAAAGTGGTAACAACCTGTTTAATCTGGCGTGAGATGGTTAACTCTGAGAAGTCCCCAGCATTGAGATCAGGAACAGTCAGGGGAATTTGTAGTTGAGTAAAGCGATCGCTGATATCTTGCGCTTTCACTGATTTGGGACTGGAAGCAAAACCGTGTAAATAGATGTGTTGGGTAGTCATTAGTCAATAGTCAATAGTCAACAGTCAATAGTCAATAGTCAATAGTCAATAGTTAACAGTTTTCTTCTGTTCTACCTTGTCTACCTTGTCTACCTTGTCTCCCTAATCCCCAGTCCCTAATCCCCAATCCCCAATCCCCAGTCCCTAATCCCCAGTCCCCAATCCCCAGTCAATTCTGCCTGCTAGATTAGCCACTACAGATGCTAACTCATCGGGATTGACTGGTTTAGGGAGGTGTAGTTGGAAACCTGCTGACAGTGCTTTGGTACGGTCTTCTGGTCTAGCATATGCTGTTAGTGCGATCGCTGGAATTGTACTGCTTGGTGATTGGGGGAGCGATCGCAGTTGACGAATGAGTGTATAACCGTCTGTTTGAGGCATTCCAATATCGCTAATGAGAATTTCTGGATAAAATTGCGGTAAGGCTTGTAGGGCTTCGGGGGCAGAAGAGACTGTCATTACTTGTGCGCCATACTCTTCTAAAATTGTGCTGATTAATTTTTGTGCGTCTGGTTCATCATCAACAACTAAGACGCGTAAACCTTTGAGTATGGGTAAGTGATTAAAATTCTCCGTTGCGGTGGGATTTAATTCTGGTTGGTTGTGGTTTACTGGTTCAACAATGGCTCTCATGGGTAGGTTTACCACAAAAGTAGCTCCTTGCTCAAGTCCTGGGCTGGTGGCGTAGACTTTACCGCCATGCAATTCTACAAGGTGACGAACGATCGCTAGTCCTAATCCTAATCCGCCGTGCGATCGCGTTGTGGAGCTATCGGCTTGTCGAAATCGCTCGAATACGTGGGGTAGGAATTCGGGAGCTATACCTGAGCCTGTGTCACTTACCTGAATTTCCACTGAAGAATCTACACGCCTGATGTTGACTGTGACTTTACCGCCTTTGGGGGTAAATTTGACAGCATTACTGAGCAAATTCCAGATAATCTGTTGCATACGGTTGACATCACCCATAACCGAGCCAATGTTAGGTTCTGACTCGTACTGGAGGGAAATTTCTTTGGCATTGACAGCAGGCTGGATAGTTTCTATTTCATTCTTGAGTACATTTGTCAAGTCTAATGGCTGAATTGTCAGGCGCATTTGACCGCGAATAATCTGAGATACATCTAAAATGTCTTGAATTATTTGGCTTAAAACTCTGGTGTTGCGTTCTATGGTTTCTAAGGCGCGCTCGGTTGTAATTTGATCAAATTGACGACTTCTCAGCAGTTGTACCCAGCCTAAGACAGCATTCAGTGGTGTACGCAACTCATGGGATAGGATAGCAAGAAATTCGTCTTTGATGCGGTTGGCGACTTCGGCGGCGGTGCGTGCGGCTTTTTCCCGTTCTAAAAGTTGTTGGCGTTCTTGTTCTGCTTGTTTGCGTTCGCTAATGTCAATCATAAAGCCATGTAGTAATCGTGGTTCTGTGCCAGAACGCACGACATTGATGATGTCATGTAGCCAAACAACTCTGCCATCAGCCGCTAACATCCTATATTCAAATTCATAGTTATCTAAAGACAGTGATGATTCATGGCAATGTTTAACCACCCAATTTTGGTCTTCTGGGTGTATGTGTTCATTCCAGAAATTGTCTGAGTACCAGTCTTTTGCGGGATAGCCTAAAATTTCTTCGCTTTGTGGCCCCACATAGGTAAATTTATTTTGGGCAATATCTACTTCCCAAGGAATTACCCTAACTTTTTCCGTGAGTGTCCTGAGTCTGGCTTCACTGGCTTGGAGGGCTTGTTTTGCTAAAATCCGTTCGCTGATATCTAGTACAAATCCGACTACTTGATTATGTGAGCGTTCTAATAAGGCAAAGCCTACTATTACGTATACTCGACTACCATCTTTACGGATGTATTCAGTTTCTAGATTATGACATACACCTGTAGTTTTGAGTGTAGCGATCGCGCGATCGCTTTGTACCAAATATTCCGGTGGTGTAATTTGTAGCCAATTAACTCTGCTTTTGTGTAAATCCTCTCGTGTATAGCCCACTATCCTTAAGAAAGCATCATTAGCCTCTAGAACTAGCCCATTCAGATCAGCAACAATCACCCCAATAATATTAGAGTCTACTAACCTTCTAAATTTTGCTTCGCTTTCTTGTAGCTGCTGATTAGCACATTCTAACCTCTGCTTAGAAGTACCAAGCTCAGAGTTTAACCAACCAATTAGCGTTGAAACTAATACAAATAGAAATAAACGTAACTTGCTATCTAAATTGTTGACATATGGGGAAAATTTGGGGTCGAGGAAAAAGAAACCAATGCTAAAGGCAGATAATAAAGTTGTTAGTAGTCCTGGCTTAAAGCCACCATACCAAGAACTAATAGCTACGGCGGCAAAAAATAGTAAAAAAATAGTTGGTGTTAAAAGTTGTTTGAAGATGAACGTCAGCAATAAAGCAACACTGACAGTCAAAAATGCCACTGTGTAGGATAAAAACCTGGGGCGTATTCCTTTCAAGGTGGCCTCTCCTTTATGCCTCTCGCTAGAGCATTATTCCCAAAATAGGTGAGAAAATGCGATCGCTCCACACTAATTTTGCATAGATTAAATGCCAATTTGACGTTCTTCTGTGTAAATCTGTCTAAAGGCTGAATCAGGAGTGATGAGTGGTGAGTGATGAGTGGTGAGTGCTGAGTGCTGAGTGCTGAGTGCTGAGTGGTGAGTGCTGACTAATGACTAATGACTAATGACTAATGACTAATGACTAATGACTAATGACTAATGACTAATGACTATTAGACTTGTCCGAAAATTTAAAAAGCAGCCTGTGCCTGGCTTAGAGATAGTTTCAGTAAAAGCCAGAGTCAACGTCATAATGAGGGATAGAGATAGTTAGTGATAGTATAGCCCAAAAAAAGTTGGAGAATGAATCTATAAAACCCAGATTTTTAAGGACTAGGATAAAGGTGGCAAAATGAGAGAACCAATTCTGAGTCTAACCAGACCACATACAGTGAGAATTATCTGCTCATATATATCTGTATGCAGACGAAATCTTTCTGATGCTACCCGAAAAATTTTGATAACTCTAATCATGTGTTCAACAAAAACACGATTACTAGAAAACACTTGATTTTCGGTTTTCTGTTAGGCAGTTAATTCACCATTTCGCGGCTTTTTATGAGGAGTAGATATGTTTTCACCACCAATATAGGCTTTATCACCTTTAAATGATTGTTGAGAGTTGAACTTCTGTTGCTGATTACGGAACAAAGAAATATCACTGGTGGGGCCTTTCATCCCTACGACTACATCAACAATTTCTTTGGCTGCGGGCATGGAGATAATTTGATTCTTAAAGGTGTGTTGTTTCTTCTTGCCAGAAAAATATTGTTTTTGCTCCTGATTGTCTCCTGGTCTAACTCTTGGCTGCTCCATGCTATCCACAATTAACTCAAACTCTGTTAATAATTCTTGTACGATTATTAAATCACTTTCCTGATTTTCAACTTCTTCTAGTAAACTGGAAGGCAAAATTATTCGGAAGATTTTTATCCAATAATGAAACGTACTATTAGCCTCGGTTTTTGAGACATCAAACTGCATTCCTAGAACTTCAAATGTGGGCAGATGTCTTAAATAAAAAAGACACAAACAAATCGATTCTTCACTTGTTAATTTCGGTTTACGTCCTCCCCCACGTGCGTTAATACGGACTTTGTTTCGCTCTACCTCGTCTAATTGTTTTTGATTGATTAATTCCGCTTGTTGTACTAACAACAAAAATTGGTCGTAACTAATTCCTAATATTTGCTTGGTGCGGAGTGGATACTTATGTATATAATGGAGTGGATTTTTCATTATGGTAGACCAACGGTAAACTATTAAATTTCCGTTCTACCATTTTTTTGTACCTAATTTTTATTTAGGACTTGTCTATTGACTAATGACTAATGACTATTGACTATTGACTATTGACTAATGACTATTGACTAATGACTATTGACTATTGACTATTGACTATTGACCAGAGAGATATCAGGTTTTTCGTGGTGGCGATGTAAAATGCTTGCAGTCCTCAGTTTATGATTACCAATGTCTAATGGCTCGCATTCCCACCTTAACTTTTGATCGCGGCACATTAATTTTGCATCCACCGCCACGGGGTAAAGCTTGGATGGATTATGCTACCTGGGATGATAGAGTCGAAAAATTCCGCATTCCAGGCATGAAATATCGTGCTGTGGTAGAAGCACTGCAAGCGGAAGACGTTGACTTTATCGACGAAGCCAAAGAATTTTACCCTGTGGAGTTGGTAGCCAGTCTAGAAATGCAACCTTATCCCCATCAAAGTGAAGCTTTAGCAGCTTGGAAACTGGCGGGAAGACAGGGAGTAGTTGTTTTACCTACGGCGGCGGGGAAGACTTATTTGGCACAAATGGCGATGCAGTCTACACCCCGCACTACTTTAATTGTTGTGCCGACTTTAGATTTAATGCACCAGTGGTATGCTCATTTGGTATCGGCTTTTCCTGATGCGGAGGTGGGTTTATTGGGGGGTGGTTCGCGGGATAAAACGCCGATTTTAGTCGCCACCTACGACAGTGCAGCCATTCACGCCGAAGCTTTGGGGAATAAATATGCTTTGATTGTGTTTGATGAGTGCCATCACTTACCTACAGATTTTAATCGCGTGATTGCCGAATATGCGATCGCACCCTATCGGTTAGGACTCTCAGCCACACCAGAACGCACCGATGGCAAACACGCAGATTTAAATATTTTGGTTGGGCAAGAAGTTTATCGCAAACGTGCTGAAGATTTAGCAGGAAAGGCGTTAGCGGAACACGAAATAGTCCAAATTAAGGTGAAATTATCTCAGCATGAACGGGAAAGATACAACGAATTAGTTCAAATTCGTAATGATTTTTTGCGACAAGCAAAGATTTCTTTGGGAAGTATTCAAGGTTGGCAAATGTTTGTGCAGATGAGCGCGCGATCGCAATCTGGACGTAGAGCCATGTTAGCACACCGCGAAGCCAAAGAAATCGCCCTTGGCACTGATGGTAAGTTACGCATTTTAGCTAATTTACTCGCCAAACATTACCCCGAAAGAATTTTAATTTTCACGGCTGATAATGCCACAGTTTATAAAATTTCCCAAGACTTATTAATTCCCGCCATTACCCATCAAACCGCCGTCAAAGAACGCCATGAAATTTTAACTAAATTTCGGGAAGGTGAATATAATACCTTAGTGGCTTCCCATGTTCTAAATGAAGGTGTTGACGTTCCCGCCGCTTCTGTAGCGATTATTTTATCGGGGACTGGTTCAACTAGAGAATATATTCAACGTTTGGGGAGAGTTTTACGTAAGGGAAATATTGCAGATAAACAAGCTATTCTCTACGAAGTCATAGCCGAAGATACCAGCGAAGAAAATACATCGGCAAGGCGACGGGGTGAAGATAAAAAAGCAAATTTAAAAGTAGTTTACGGTAGTGGTAAGGGAGAAGTTGCCAAAGCTGCCGAACAATTAGAAATTAATTATGTAGTCGATAAATCATCAGAGAATAACCAGGGAAATGCTACCTACAGAACTACTCAGCCACCGTCTAAACGGCGAAGAAATCATTCCCAAGAGACTGAAAATTGACACGAAAAATTTAGAGTTAGCTAACGAGTTAATTAATTGTTTTCAGTCGGCTTTGGGTAAGACTCAAGGTGAACTTGAGCGTCAACTTTTAGATTTAGAAGGTGATGCTACAGATTATCGAGTCAAGCGGGGTTTAGCTTACATTATTAAAAGCAATTTTTGTACTTTTGAAGTGGTGAGTCCCCTAGAACCACCAATGTTAAGAGAAAGGGTGTTTGCCTTAGCAGCGAAATCTCCACCAAGTCGAGAATCAACTCAAATGACATTGGTGAAAATTGCTGATGAATTAACTCAAGAATTAGAACGGGAAATTTTACCTGAGCAAGTGCGTAATGGTATCTATGCTGACTTAGTTGAAAATAGAATCCTCACCAACTTTGACACACCTACAGGTGTAGATTTAATTAATCGATATAATTTATCGCAAGTGCAGGGGATATTTTATAAAGCGAGTAAATTAATCTTAAATGCTCATCGCAATGTTCCAGGGGAATATAAGCTGTTATTTCGCTATTTGAAATTGTTTCAATTAATGGCTTATATCGAAGGCGATGCCGACCACGGCTTTACAATTACCGTAGACGGGCCGACGAGTTTATTTACTCCGAGTACAAGATATGGGTTAGCGATCGCTAAACTAATTCCCGCCTTACTTCATGTTACCAAATGGAGTCTCGCCGCCACCTTACAAACCCGTGATGTTTACACAGATACTTGGCGGACTGGCAGATTTACCCTCAATTCCGAATGTGGTTTAGTTTCCCATTACTCCAAAGGTAAACCCTACGACAGTATGTTAGAAGCATCCTTCGCTGATAAATGGGATGCAATGAAAACCGACTGGGTGTTAGAGAGAGAAGTAGATTTAATTCCCATTCCTGGGAGTGTCATGATTCCCGATTTTCGCTTAGTGCATCCCGATGGACGGGAATTTTTATTAGAAATAGTCGGCTATTGGCGACCAGAATATTTACAAAAGAAGTTTTCTCAAGTGCGGCGTTCTGGTTGTGATAATTTAATTTTGGCAATTTCCGAAAGATTGAATTTAGAAAAAGCCGGAATTAAATTAGATAATGTACCAGCCAGAATTATTTGGTTTAAAGATAAATTATTACCCAAATCTGTATTAGCAGTAATTGATTAAGTAGAACGGTGTAGATAATTCAAGGTTTGTAGTGAGGACTTTAGTCCTCTAATAAGGACTGTTCGCGAAGCGTTCCCGAAGGGTAGTCCTTACTACAAACTAGATACCAATCTTTTTACATTACTTCACATAGTTTGGTTTTTTCAAGTCGTTCTACTTAAGAAAGAACATCTGGGGGCTTAAATCCCTATATTTTGTGAAAATCTTCCTTGTTAATGCTGTAAAGTAGAGCTTCTCCACCCAGAAGAGTAATCGAACTCTGCAACTTTTCGCCTAATTTTTCCGCCACCCGTCTCGAAGCTTGATTTTCTGGGCGAATTAAGCTGATTAACTGGGTGATTCCCCAATTTTCAAAGCCATAAGCCATCGCCGCCTTTGCACCTTCGGTAGCGTAGCCTAAGCCCCAAAATTGTCGCCGCAAAGACCAGCCAATTTCTAGTCCCGGCCAGTCTTCTGGTTGCCAGTAGCCAATTCTACCAATCATTTCGCCACTGGATTTTTCTGCAACCGCCCACATTCCATAACCCCGTAATTGCCAATGTCCCAGCATCATCGCCAGATTGCGCCATGATTCTTCACGGGATAAAGGTTTACCATAGCCGATGTAACGCATCACTTCGGGATCACCGCACATATCGGCGTAAGCGTCGAAGTCTTGCTGATTAAATGGGCGTAAAATTAAGCGGGGTGTCGCAAGTTGGGGAATCAGCATTACAGTTGCAGATTTTCAGGAGTCTGCTCACTATCTGACGATTCTTCATTATTAAAGAATAATAGCCGCACCGCCAGAACCGCAAAACCGACAGCCGCGATCGCTTTTAATAATCGCGTGGGGAATACCTCTGCAACTGCACCCCCAGCTAACGCACCCAAAAAACTAGCCAAGAGTAACGCCGCCGCACTCCCAAAGAAAACTGCACGCACAGATTGACCACGACCAGAAAGTGCGATCGCAGCTAGTTGGCTTTTGTCGCCTAACTCGGAAATAAATACTGTAATAAAACTCAGTCCTAAAAGATGCCAATCCATAATATTGGGGAAGGGGGAATGGGGAATAGAGAATGGGGAAGATTAACCTTGGAATACATCCCAGAACAGCATGACGGAGACGAAAAGCAGCATGATTCCGGCTGATTTGTCTAAAATTTTGGGACTGAATTTTTTAGAAATCCAACTACCTAACAATACACCTAATAAGCTGGTGGTAATCAGTGCAGATGCAGAACCGAGAAATACTACCCAAGGTGCATGGGATTCTGCACTCATTAGTAAAGTTGAGAGTTGGGTTTTATCGCCAATTTCTGCGAGAAAAATCGTAATAAAAGTAGTAGCGAAAACAATAAGTGGTGAATCTTGCTTTTTCTGGCTCTCAGCACTAACTACAGGCTGAATCGTTTCCATTGTGCTAGATTCGGTAGTCATTGTTAATGCTGGCTGGTTCTTAGACGCAGATACGCCAGTTAGGATTACAGGTGCAGAGTCAAGTTTCACAGGCAGTAGTTTTGTTACTAGATATTTTTCATATTCTTCTCATTTTTGCAGATGGGTGTCATAAATTGCAACTCTACCGCAAAAATGCAATTTTTCTCGGAGATACAATTTAGTCAAGGCTTGGTTTTATTCCCCTTGCGGGGAGGTGGTGTTTGGAAACGAGGGTGATAGTGACGGTATTATCAACTGAGGACAGTTTCAGTCCCCTTGCAGGGAAAAGGTTAATGGAAACCCACAGGTTTGACCCTGACAGTGAACTATACATCTCTGTGTTCCTTTAGGCACGGGGATATATGCAAATTTTGAGATATTTGTTTTCGGCTTTACCAAGCTGTAATTATGATCTATAATAAAAGCTTATCTTTGTAATAATAAAATTTGACTTTACTTATTAAAGCTAATACATCATTCTAAACAGCCTCTAAAACGGCTTTGGATGTGATGAATGATATAATTACATCTGAAACAGAAAACAGAAGCCTTATAGGCGAAAATAACTCAAACTTTTTTCTAGTAAGTTCTTAGAAATGCTGAGAGACAACTTGTATCAGTAACTTATAAATTTAAATTAAATTATATTAGTAAGTATTAGTTAATAAATTATTTCTATTCCAGCCATCCATTCCTATCACTTCTCATAGGGTAAATTAAACTTACGCCATGAGAGAAAACTGAGAGAAAAAATGGCTGGCTGGTAGTGGGTGACGAGGGATTTGAACCCGCAACCAATAGATTAAGAGTCTACTGCTCTACCGTTGAGCTAGTCACCCGCACAAACAATCATATTAACAATATTATAGTTAATTCGTCAATATTTAGTCAATTGAAAATTTAAATTGTAGTAGCTTGGGGGAATTTGATCATAAAGGTTGTTTGTCCTGCGCCACTTTCTACGTGAATTGAGCCGCCTAAATGTCTAACCATTTTTTTCACTAAAGCCATTTCTAAGCCTGTACCACTATTTTTCCAGGGGTCATTTTTGGAAATGTGGTAAAACGGCTCAAAAATGCGGGTTTGATCCTGGGTGGAAATTTCTAACCCCGAATTACTGACGCTGATTTGTAATGCTGCGGCTGTAGTTTGAGCAGAAACTGTAATTGATTCTCCTGGGGGTGTGTATTTGCACACATAGTTTAAAAGTCCGGTGAGAATGCGTTCTAGTTCGGTGATGTCGGTGACTAGAGGGGTGAGGTTGGTGGCAATATCGAGTTTTAATTGCTGTCCCTGACAACTAGTGACATCTAAAAAAGCGGCGACGACAGGAGGAAGCCACGTTTGTAAGTCAATGTTAATTAAGGTTGGGGGTTCCGGTTCTACCTCTAAATGGATAAGGGTGAGTAAATCGTTAATGAGTCGGCTTTCTCTCCCACATTCTTTATGCAGAATTTGTAGGAGTTGGGGAGCGATTTCTGTATCTAGCGTACCGTTGGGTAAAAAGAGACTTTCTAGGGTTTGAGCCGCTAGACTAATGCTGGTTATGGGTGTTTGCAGTTCATGGGAGAGGTTTTTGAGAAATTCTTGGTTGAGACGTTCTTTGGTTTCTAGTTTTTTGATTCTGGCTTGTTTGCTAGCATTGAGTCTAGTTTGACGAATGGCGATCGCACATTCATGGGCTAAAGTTTGTACTAAGTCAATCTCTATCTCCTCAAATCTCTGTTGTGTGGGTTTAATCACCCAAAGATTGCCTAAAATCCCATCTTTGTCATAAATAGGACAAGCTAACTGTGTAATCACCAGTAATTTAGGATGCCATCCAGGAACGATTTCTACAGACTGAAAAGGTTGTTTTTGCAAGAGTGGCTGATAAATTTCGCACAACTCTTGCGGTTGTCTGATGACTCCTTGATAGGTAATTTGGGTAGCTGCATACTCATGTACTACACTGACAACAGCACAGTCAGGACTGTAGAGTTCGATATAGCAAGATTCTAGTTGCAATAATTTAGTTAATTCTTGCGTAACGTAGGCAAAAACTAGCTTTTCTTCTGGATGATCTCGAATTTTTTCTGTTACCCTCAGCACTAAGCTTTGAAAGTTTTTTGTCTGCTGTAGGTGTGTGTGGTGTTCTTTGTTGTGTAACTCTAACTGATTTTTCAGCTGTTTGATTTGCTGTTGTAGTTCTTGCTGGTGGGTAGCTATTCCTAGTTGGGAGGCTATTTGCTGGAGTAAATCAATTTCAGTTTGCTCCCATTGGTGGGGTTCATGACAATATTGAGCAATTAATAATCCCCACAAATTTTGCTGTAATAAAATAGGGACGACTAAATGCGCTCTTACCTGCAAGGAGATTAAAAAGTCTCTTTGGCAAGTATTGATGCCATCAGTATAAATGTCTGTGACAATTTGATGACAACATCGCCCCCGATGTTCTTGATGTTGGTAACGTAAGCAAGGATCAGGGAAGTGTTTACCCAATAGGGAAATATCAGGTGTCACCGTAGATTCAGCAATGACTACGCCATTGTGATCATGAGACATTTGATAAATTAGGATGCGATCGCAATTTAAACAAAGTCGTAAATCCTCAACAGTTTGCTGGAGAATCACGTTGAAATCTACAGCGTCATGAATTCTTTGGGTGACTTTTGCTAATAATTGCTCTTTGCCTGGGGTGACTTGTTTGATTGGAGTAATCTTACTACTAGTCCCCAGGATGCGATAAATTCGGGAGTTAGCATCCCGCAATGGCGTTAATGTTGTACTCCACCAAGTCGAAACTCCCTGAAACTGTAAACATTGCTCATAGGAAATCGTCTTACCCAAGCGCACGCAATCAGTGTAACGCTGACGCACCTTAATTGCATCCACAGGAGTCAGAATATCCTCTGGTTTTTTACCCCGCAAATCCTGCGAACTGATACCTATCCACCGTTCATGGGTGGGATTAAGTCCCACATAACAAAAATCACCATTCTCTAACACATCCACCACAAAGATAGATGTCTGCACAGAGTCATACATACTAAGTAGTAACTGTTCCGCACTACTTTTTTCATCAACTGCTGTGCCGAAAATAAGACGAGTGTGAGATTCTTCCGACAACTCGACTGTAGATTCTACGGAATTTATATTCATGCGAGAGTCCCTGTCTGATGTTAATGACCCTTGGAGGCAATGATTTTTGAATTTCGCTGTTATAAAATGTTTCTAGTGCCTCAAGCGAATGATTATGAGTCTTTGCTGACGATATTTGAGCCTTTCTTTAATTCTTATCAGAAATTTAGTCCAGTGAATAGCAATCAGCTTAACAAATCCTATATTGTGAAGGTTAAAACGCATTTGCAAGCTAGTCTAATTTTATTGATTTTCTTTATGAAGATTAAACTGATATTGTTGCATATATCTAATTATATACAAACATTGTATCAATGAATATTATATTTCTTAACAAATAGGGGTGTAAGGGTGTAGGGGTGTAAGGGTGTAGGGGTATAAGGGTGTAAAGGGAATATTATACCCATGCCCCATGCCCAATTCCCAATTCCCAATTCCCTAATGTACTCCACAACCCGCCGCTTTCAATGCTGAACTGTGGGGTGTAGCGGTGGGTGCTTGTGCCACGAGAACTATATTGCCATTAGGCGCGACTATCCAACCTTGAGCTTCGATAATTTCAGAGGAGCGATCGCCTAATTGCATATTCGTGGTATTTTCTGATGTGTGCGGTGCTATCTTACCAGTGTGGCTTTCTCTTTCTGCTGGGACATTAATCCAATCTGTCAAGACTGTATCCCCTGTTAAGGTATCCATTGGACTTACTGAAATTCCGCCTCTGCCTGTAGAAATAAATGAACTGCGTTCCGTGCTTTTTCTCGGACTACAAGCAGAAGTAATTTGTTGGGAGGTATCAACTAGATTTGTTGGTAGTTCTACTATCCCTTGACTACTATCAACATCAGGCGTATTAATTTGTATGTCGCCATTTAAAGCAGGATTCTGCTGCGAAAAGGCTGTAATATCGTTAGTCGGCAGTTCACTCGTTTTTAATTCTTCTGGCTTGTCTGTGCCTAATAATCTCGCTACATCTGCACCAGTACGGGGTACAAAGCCAAAAACGCGCTCAGTGTTGATATGAATTTTGCCCCCAGTACCTGCAAAAGCATTGGCAGTGATATCGTTATTTTCTGAAGATGCACCCACAATAAAGCCATTAGGTATATTGATGTTAACGTTACCGCCATCCCCCCTTCCTAGAGTCTTACCTGCACTAGTAGAGATTTGACTTTGACGACGCATCAATAGTAAATCCTGCACCTTGAGTGTAATATTTCCACCCTTACCCGCTTCACTCTCGGCAATCAATTGTCCGCCATTTTCTAGCCGGATGGAACGAGCAGTGATATTGATTTCACCTGCTGCACCTAACTGAGTGGGATCTCCTACGTAAATCACAGTTTTGGGTACTGCACTACTAACAGAAATTGCGCCGCGATCGCGAATAATTAATTTGTCAGTAGTTAAATTTAAATTTCCAGCTTTACCAGTTCCTCTGGTGGTAGTAGAAATACCAGCAACAAAACCGTTCACAGAGATACCAGCTACTTCTATAGATTCAGAGGCATTCACCGTCACATTGCCCCCTTGACCTATTGCTGGTATATACTTTCCTCCTGATAATATCCTACCGGCAGACTCGGTACTGAGTATGGCTCCATTATCAATACGTAAAACTTTGGTATTAATGATGATATCACCAGCATCTCCCCTATCAGGAGTTGCAGTGAATAATCCCCCAGGGATAGTTTGATTCCCGATGGTTCTACTACCAGTTAACACCACAGATTCAGAGGCATGGATCATTAATTTACCACCCGACCCTAAGCGGAATTCTGGATTGGCAGCCGCAGCATTATTGAGAAATTGCGCGCCTACTCTCACTTGTGCGACATCTTTGACAATGAGATTACCAGTTGTAATTTCTAAGTTGCCTGCATTACCAGCACCGAAGGTAACGGTTGTTAAAATTGCGGAATTTAAACCTACCAGTTCAACTGATTCTGAAGCATTAATGGTTAAATTACCGCCTTGTTTCTCACCTAAAGTATTAGCCAGAATTTGTGAACGATTATTGACTAATATTTGCTTACCTTGGAGATGAACGCTACCGCTACCTTCACCACTCACATCAATTTGAGAAGGCCTCACTGAATTGTTAACAATTCCTTGTGTTAGTTGAATGTTTTGAAAATCGCGGACATTTTCGTATTCTAGTGTCCATCCTTGAGAAGTCGGTTGGATATTAACAATACTATTAGCACCGACGCTTCCTAATTCGATTCTGCCTTCTTTGGCGGTTAAATTGCCTCCCTGCAATATCAAATCACCGCCTACTAGTGCTAAAGTTTGTTGTGGCTTTACCTGTAACCCAGCAGGACTGTTGAGACGATTTGTTACACCACCTAAACTAGCTTGGGATTGGTTTTTGATTGCACCTACTTTTGTGCCGAATTGTAAGCCTATGGGAACGTTGACAGCTAACAATGGTGCGGTTTGTGGATTGGAAGCACTAAATTGCAGATTATTCGCAAAATTGATCCTATCGGCTGTGGTGGCTAAAAAAGAACCTTGAATATCTAAAGCAGCACGAGAACCGAAAACAATACCATTGGGGTTAATAAAAAATAAGTTAGCTGTACCGTTAGTTTTGAGAATCCCATCAATATTGGAAATGGAATTACCTGTGACACGACTGAAAATATTTTGAATGTTTGTAGCGTTGTTAAAGTAAGCCGTATTGCCGTTATGCAAAGAAAAATTTTCAAAGCTATGGAATAGATTGTTGCCACGAATAGAACCACCGTCTATTTGATAAATCGTTTGACTATTGACAACTTGAGGTGTGACAACTGAATTCTCTAAACCCAACGTCTGATCCTGGTTGATTTGTGCCAAGACACAATCTCCAGAAAAGACAGATAGGCTAGCAATTGCTAAAGCATTTACTAGCCTCAAATCAGAATAGCGATCGCTTCGATTTTGATTCATCGAAAATTTAGTCTCTTACGCCGTCCTTCTAGGATGACTTTACATGGAATGTGATCAAAAGTGAAGTATGCTTTATTTAGCAATAAACCCAACAGCCATCGGGATTACCATCAAATGGGCAAGGCTGAATCAATCCTAAATTTGCACCTATGGGTGGTTTGGGTATGCTAAAAGATTCAATGGCTACCTGATCACTACTCACATCACCCGATTGCAGTTGATTGACATCTAGTGTGTATTGAATTTTCAGCACTTGTGTATTGGAAATACCGTATTTCTCCAGCACCTTACCCAACTGGGATTTATTCAGAACTTCCATTAGTTCCTGGCTAATTTCATTTTGCAATTGCTCTAGAGTTTGAGCATCTAAAGAGACTTCCTGTAACATTTCAGTATTCATGACTGCTGGGGACTCGTACAAAATATTGATTTATTTCCAATGAGAGTGGATTTAACCCCAATTCTCCAAAATTAAGCAACAGATGCAAAGCTTGAAACCCATATGGTATATGACTTTCTGAATTGCGTTAGCGTAGCGGGACGCTAGTCCATTGCAAATTGCGAATTGCGAATTGCGAATTGCGAATTGGTTTAACCTCTCCCAATTACTAATATCAGTCTGTTTGAGCAAACTTATGCAGTCATGAATAATTAATTTTTAATCCCTGTGGTAGCAATACCTCTAATGAACTGACGCTGACCGATGAGAAACAGCACCATCACAGGTACAGTAGCAATTGTCACCGCCGCCATCATCAAAGGCCAATTATTGGTAAACTGCTCTTGAAACTCAGCCAACGCTAACTGCACTGTTCTTAATTCTGGTCTAGTGGTGAATACTAGGGGCTTAAATAAATCATTCCACTCTGCGATAAATGTAAATAGAAATAGTGTTACCAAAGCTGGACGGGCTAAGGGTAACATAACTTGCCACAGAATTTGTAATCTGTTTGCCCCATCGATAGTTGCAGCTTCTTCCAATTCCACAGGAATTGTCTGGAAATATTGACGTAAGAGAAAAATGCCAAAACCGTTGACAGCCGTGGGTAAAATTAAAGCCCCGTATGTATTGATGAGGTGTCCCCACTTCAACACCAAGAAAATAGGAATCACCAACAATTGAAACGGAATCACCAAAGTGGCTAACACAACTAACAATAGTGCTTTTCTACCGCGAAACTTCAGCCTAGCCAAAGCATAACCGGCTAAAGCCGAAGTCACAATTTGAAATGCCGCCACCGCGATCGCCACCAAGGTAGAATTAGCAAATGCTAATAAAAACTTACCTCTTTGCCAAGCATCCTGATAATTGCCTAAAGACCAATTATTTTTAGGCAAAATTTCTATGTTTGACCCTGGAGGTACAAAAGATGTCAGAAAAACCACAAATAGTGGCGACAGCACAATCACTGCCCCTAGTATTAATCCTGCTAGGCTGAAAAAATCGGCAGATTTTAGATTCCAGTTGGAGTTAGACATGAGTTTGGGGAATGGGGACTGGGGACTGGGGACTGGGGACTGAGGACTGGGGACTGGGGACTGGGGACTGGGGAATTAACTATTAAAAATACAGTTCTCTCTTCTCTTCCTTGTCTTCCTTGTCTCTCTTGTGTCCCCTATACCCTGATTCTCTGATACCCAATACCCAATCCCTAATCCCTAATCCCCAATCCCTATTTCCAGTCCCATTTTGAAATATTTTCCCCCATGACCTATCGAATTAGTTAAATTGGTAGAGCTATCACACCCAGCAAAAGCTAATCTATAACATAGTGACTTGTTAAGTAAAATTAAACAACGATGGGCATTACCCTAAAATCATGGGGTAAATTAGGTTTCGGTATCAAATAATTCAGGTTACAGGAGTAAACATATCATGCAGCAGGTTGCAGCCGATTTAGAAATTGATTTCCACAGCGAAAAATACAAAGATGCCTATAGCCGCATTAATGCGATCGTGATTGAGGGTGAACAAGAAGCTCATGAAAATTACATCACACTAGCTGAACTGCTGCCAGAACATAAAGATGACTTGATTCGCCTCTCCAAAATGGAAAGTCGTCACAAGAAAGGATTTGAAGCTTGTGGGCGCAATCTGGAAGTCACACCAGATTTAGAGTTTGCTAAGGAATTTTTTGCTGGGTTACACGGTAATTTTCAATTAGCGGCTGCCGAAGGTAAAGTGGTTACTTGCCTGTTGATTCAATCTTTAATCATTGAATGTTTTGCGATCGCTGCATATAACATCTACATCCCCGTAGCTGATGATTTTGCCCGTAAAATTACTGAAGGCGTAGTAAAAGACGAATACAGTCATCTCAACTTTGGGGAAGTTTGGCTCAAAGAACATTTTGCTGAATCCAAAGCAGAATTAGAAGCAGCTAACCGTCAAAATCTGCCTTTAGTTTGGCAAATGCTCAACCAAGTTGCAGCAGATGCAGCAGTTCTGGCAATGGAAAAAGATGCCTTAGTCGAAGATTTCATGATTCAGTATGGAGAAGCTTTGAGCAATATCGGCTTCACCACCAGAGACATCATGCGCCTGTCAGCTTACGGACTGGCAACTGTTTAAGAGTTGTGAGTGCTGAGTTCTGAGTAAGGAGTGAGGAGTGCTGAGTGCTGAGTGCTGAGTGAGGAGTATCGAGAAGGTAAAACAAGTTTTGGATAGTCACACCCCTTTTATACTCAATCTACTAAGCACAGATTCAACAAAAGCTCCTAAATACTAATCTTCACTCAGCACTGGCTAAACGCCGCGCTACCGCACTCACAACTCAGCATTGGCTAAACGCCGCGCTACCGCACTCACAACTCAGCACTCAGCACTCAGCACTCTCCACTCACTCTTGACACTTTGTATAGTATTTTTAAGAGTTAGGTATAGTCTCTTACCCACCCATTTCACGCTTTTAGTTAAGCCCACGCCTAATATATCACTCCATGTTTGGTCTAATTGGACATCTGACAAGTTTAGAACACGCTCAAGCGGTAGCCAGGGAATTGGGATACCCAGAATATGCCGACCAAGGGCTAGATTTTTGGTGTAGCGCACCACCGCAAATAGTTGATCACATTAAAGTTACAAGTGTTACTGGCGAGATTATTGAAGGTAAGTATGTAGAGTCTTGCTTCTTACCGGAAATGCTCGCAAATCGTCGCATTAAAGCGGCGACACGCAAAATCCTGAACGCAATGGCTCATGCTCAAAAGCATGGCATTGATATTACGGCTTTGGGCGGGTTTTCCTCAATTATTTTTGAAAACTTTAACTTAGAGCAGTTTCAGCAAGTCCGTAACATCAAGCTAGAGTTTGAACGCTTTACTACAGGTAATACTCACACAGCTTACATTATCTGCCGCCAAGTAGAAGCAGCATCACAGCAAATAGGTATTGACCTTTCCCAAGCCACAGTAGCCATCTGTGGGGCGACTGGTGATATTGGTTCTGCTGTAACTCGTTGGCTAGATGCAAAAACTGATGTCAAAGAACTTCTGCTCATTGCTCGTAACCAAGAGCGTCTCCAGGAATTACAAACCGAACTGGGGCGAGGAAAAATCATGGCATTGGATGAAGCCCTACCCCAAGCTGATATTGTAGTGTGGGTAGCTAGTATGCCCAAAGGTGTGGAAATTGACCCCACAACTTTAAAACAACCTTGTTTATTGATTGATGGTGGCTATCCCAAAAACTTAGCTACAAAAGTTCAGCATCCAGGCGTGTATGTATTGAATGGTGGCATTGTGGAACATTCTTTAGACATTGACTGGAAGATCATGAAAATCGTCAATATGGATGTGCCAGCACGCCAGTTATTCGCCTGTTTTGCGGAATCAATGCTATTGGAATTTGAGAAGTTATACACGAACTTTTCTTGGGGGCGTAATCAGATTACCGTAGACAAAATGGAGCAGATTGGTCGAGCTTCAGTCAAACATGGGTTTAGACCACTGCTGGTTTAAGATTGGGGATTGGGGGCTGGGGACTGGGGACTGGGTGAAAAGGTAGACAAGGTAGACAAGGTAGGTTTTAACCTATGCTCTGTTTGTCCAATTTCCCAATACCTAATACCCAATCCCCAGTCCCTAATACCCAATCCCTAGTCCCCAATACCTAATACCCAATCCCTAAACGTATGGCTACTACTGAGCGTAAACCTTTACTGTTGGATTTTGAAAAGCCTTTAGCAGAACTGGCAAACCGAATTGACCAAATTCGTCAGCTAGCTGAGGAAAATGGTGTGGATGTTTCTGGGGAAATTCGCAAGCTAGAAACACGGGCTATGCAACTGCGAGAGGAGATTTTTAGTACCTTATCCCCAGCGCAGCGTCTGCAAGTTGCCCGTCACCCCCGCCGCCCTAGTACCCTAGATTATATTCAGGCGATTAGTGATGAATGGATGGAATTACATGGCGATCGCTCTGGGAGTGATGATCCAGCTTTAATTGGTGGTGTGGCTCGTTTAGGTGGTCAACCCGTGGTGATTTTGGGTCATCAAAAGGGACGCGATACTAAGGATAATATTGCCCGTAATTTCGGGATGGCTACCCCCGGCGGTTATCGCAAGGCAATGCGCCTGATGGAACACGCCAATAAGTTTAGTATGCCAATTTTGACATTTATCGATACACCAGGAGCTTTACCCACAGTGATCGCTGAACGCCAAGGCGCAGGGGAAGCGATCGCCTATAATCTGCGGGAAATGTTCTCTCTAGATGTACCCATTATCTGTACAGTCATCGGTGAAGGTGGTTCTGGTGGTGCTTTGGGTATTGGTGTGGGCGATCGCCTGTTAATGTTTGAACACGCTGTTTACACTGTGGCTACCCCAGAAGCCTGCGCGGCCATTCTCTGGAAGGACGCTAGTAAAGCTCCCCAAGCCGCCGTCGCTTTAAAAATCGTCTCCCACGACTTGAAAAACTTGGGCATTATTGACCAAATTCTGCCTGAACCCATTGGGGGCGCACATACCGAGCCTCTACAAGCCGCTAACACCCTAAAACAAGCTCTACTGGATAATTTAGAAGAGTTAAACCGTTTAACATCCCAAGAAAGAAGACAGATGCGTTATGAGAAATTTCGCAAAATCGGTGTTTTTTCGGAAGTTGCTCATTAACCAGCCCTAGAAAATCACTCATTAACGCAATTGCAGTGTTATAATTGCCTGTGGCTCTTAACGGTTTTTAACAATCCGAGCAGCCGCAGGTATTTGTTTGTATAACAAACCTACTCTCAGAGAGAGGTTTGCACACCATCCCTTAATTAGTTTGAATTCATATAGCCTGATTCATCAGGAAGTTATTGTTAGTCCCGTGGAGTGAACACTTAATCAGGACGCTAATAATAACAAACAATAGTAGCACTTTTTTATGAAAATCATCGGATTTTAAGATTGTTTTAATCTAATTCCCCCAAAAGATTTTCATAATGGGATGGACAGGGCGGGCAAAACTGCCAAAAAATTGGGAGACAGCATGATTTTGGAGCAGAAAAGACGCGCTTTAATTACTGGAGCTAGTAGTGGGATTGGCAAAGCGACGGCACTAGCTTTTATGAAAGCAGGTATAGATGTAGCTTTAGTCAGCCGTTCTCTGGATAAATTGGAGGCTGTAGCCGCAGCCAAGCCAGAATCTGGAGTCATAGCCAAAGCCTATGCCCTAGACCTAGCAGAAGTATCGCAAGTACAAGCAAAAATACAAGCGATCGCCCTCGATTTTGGCGACATAGATATTTTGGTCAACAATGCGGGGATGGGGTACACAGCCAGCTTAACTGAAACCCCCCTGGCAGATTGGCAAAAAGTGATTGACCTGAATCTGACTAGCGTCTTGCAGTGCATTCAAGGAATTCTGCCAGGAATGCGAGTTCGACGTACAGGGACAATCATCAATATCGCCTCCATAGCCGCCAAACAAACCTTTCCTAACTGGGGTGCATATTGTGTCAGTAAATTTGGCTTACTGGCTCTATCGCAAACACTAGCACAAGAAGAACGCGCCCACGGGATTCGTGTCACCACCATTTGTCCTGGTTCTGTCAACACCGAAATCTGGAATACAGAAACCGTTAATGCTGATTTCGACCGTTCCCAAATGCTCACCCCAGAAGTTGTGGCTGAGTCAATTCTGCACACTGCCTTGTTACCACCACAAGCAGTCATCGATGAATTGATTCTCATGCCTAGTGCTGGCGCACTCTAAATTTAGTTGTGTGTTACTGCTCATTTGTTTTTCATCCATAGCAAATGACCAATAACTAATGACTAATGACTCAAATTCAACCATAACCAAGTATTGACATCATGACTATTGCTAGTTCCAACGGTTCTAATCGCTCACAATCGCCTCTAATCCCCGACTTGGCAGAAGCCATCAACACCCGACCAGACCGCAACACCCACAACGGCAGACAGCCAGATTTGCATCCACCTTCAGAAGAACACATGGAACAAATGATGGATGCAGTCAGATCCATATTAGTAGGTGTGGGTGAAGATCCAGAACGGGAAGGTTTATTAAAGACACCCAAGCGGGTAGCCGAGGCAATGCGGTTTTTAACCAGTGGCTACAACCAGTCCTTAGAAGAACTGCTTAATGGTGCAGTCTTTGACGAGGGACACAACGAAATGGTACTAGTTCGGGACATTAACTTCTTTAGCCTCTGTGAACATCATATGTTGCCCTTTATGGGTAGAGCGCACGTTGCTTATATCCCCAATCAAAAAGTTGTGGGATTAAGTAAACTAGCCCGAATTGTCGAGATGTATTCCCGTCGTTTGCAAGTGCAAGAAAGACTGACTCGCCAAATTGCCGAAGCGGTTCAAACCATCTTAGAACCCCAAGGAGTAGCAGTAGTCATGGAAGCCAGCCATATGTGCATGGTCATGCGGGGTGTGCAGAAACCTGGTTCTTGGACTGTAACTAGTGCCATGATCGGTGTATTCCAAGAAGACCAAAAAACCCGCGAAGAATTCTTCAACTTGATTCGTCATCAAGCAGCATTCTTTTAGGGCATGGGGCATGGGGCATGGGGCATGGGGCATGGGGAATCGGGCATGGGGAATCGGGCATGGGGCATTGAAGTAAAACCTCCCTTGCCTCCCTTGTCTCCCTTGTCTCCCTTGTCTCCCTTGTCTCTCATTCCCTGTCCCCAGTCCCCAATCCCCAGTCCCCATTCCCCAGTCCCTAATCCCCAGTCCCCAATTTCTGAAACAGTAAAGCAACTTTCTCTAAATCTTTATCGCCTGGTTTAATTTCTACACCGCTAGATAAATCAATGCCATCAGGATTAACCTGACTCAAGGCTTCTTGAATGTTATCTGGTGTCAGTCCTCCGGCTAGCAACCAAGGACGACTGGGGCGAAATTGTTTCAATATCTGCCAATCTATGGTTTTACCTGTGCCGCCTAATTGCTGGGGGTGATAGGCATCTAGTAATAAAGTATCTATGTATGGCGTGTAAATAGTTGCTTGCGCTAAATGCTCAACGTTACGGATTCTCATGGCTTTAATAATTTCCACGTTGGGTAAAGTATGACGCAACTGATCGCAAAATTCTGGGGGTTCGTCTCCATGTAACTGTACGCCAGTTAACCCAGAACTAGAGACAATCTGACTGATTTCACTCAGACTGGCATTAGCGAAAACCCCAATTTTGTCAACATTCGGGGTTAAATCCGCCACAGCCGCCTGAATTTGGGAGATAGTGACATAGCGGGGCGAAGTAGGTACACAAATAAATCCTAGTGCAGTTGCACCTAAAGAAGCGATCGCTACTGACTGTTGTGGTTGAGTAATACCGCAGATTTTTACACGCATAGAAAATTTAAATACAGCAAACTGTAAAACCGAATTTCGGTGATGTCCTAACTAACTCTATAATTTTCTAGGTCTACATTAAATTTGACCTTTATATTTAGGAGACAAAAGCTTGATTACACCAAATCTATTGGCAGCTGCTACATCTGTACCAGTCACACCTGAATGGAGTCCAACTGTAGCTATTATCATCAGTGCTAGCAGTGTAGTAGCTCTTTTGTTAACTCTCAGAATTGAAAAACCCCAAGTCGGCCTCAAATTACCTGGGCTACCTCTGAGTGTCCCCGCGTTTCTTGGTGCTATGGCTTTTGGTCATGTGATCGGTATTGGTATCGTCTTAGGATTGACTAATATTGGTCGTCTATAGTTGATGATATTAGTTGTACGTTCTATTCTGACGTATTACTGATGCCAAAACTTTTCAGACTAATTTATGTTCTTTCTCCAAGCATGAGATTTGAGACAAGAGTACAGTCAATTTCGGCGTTACCAACTCAACTGAAGAGAGATAGTTAAACCTTTCTCTTGAGAGAGGATTCTACAACTTCTGTTAGTGGAGTATTAACTGGGTGATTAACTCATAGCCTCAATAAATTGTACTCATGCAGGAGAAAGAACTATGTTTCCATTAATGCTGTTAGCAGTTCAAGTGACTGTTCCTAACACTGGTACAAGCTGGAATTGGGCGGGAACACCGATTATTATTGGTAGTTGTTTATTAGTGCTTTTAATTGCTGGTTGGTCAGTTTGGTATCCCCATGTCGGCCCCAAAATGCCTTTACCTTTCCCTGCTTTATTTAATAATCCTAGTGTGGCGACATTTTTAGCAGCTATGAGTTTTGGTCATATTATTGGCATAGCTGCGGTTTTGGGCTTAACAAATTTGGGTATTCTTTGAAACTTTTCATGAGTTAGGGGAGATGGGAAAAAGATTTCTTATTTCCCTTTTTTTGTCTCAGCTTTTTTATACTTTTGGTCTGATTAAATTATTAATACCCAATATAGAACTGAGTAAAAATTATATCAAGAAAAGCGATGGACTACGCTCTGCCTTTGGCGATCGCAGCACTACCAACTCGGCATAAAATTTGTATTTTTCTATTTTTTCACTGCTCAAGTCAGCCTGATTGTCTATTCTAGAATTGGGGATATAGCAAGATTTTGTCATGTCTCCTCGGCAAAATAACAAATTTATATCTAAAACACCTCATACCATCGGTGGGATGTCTGCTGAAAATATCTAGTTTCAGGATAATCTAATGCAAACAAATTGGAGAATTGGGTCTTTATTTGGTATTCCCCTATTTTTAGACCCCTTGTGGTTTGTCATCTTGGGTTTAGCGACGCTGAATTTTGGTGTAGCGTATCAAGAATTAGGAACTGTAACAGCTTGGAGTGCGGGAATCATTATGGCACTGCTGTTATTTGCTTCCGTGTTAATGCACGAATTAGGGCATAGTTTAGCAGCGCGATCGCAAGGCATTAAAGTTAATTCTATTACCCTATTCATGTTTGGGGGCATTGCGGCGATTGAAGAAGAATCGAAAACCCCAGGAAAAGCCTTTCAGGTAGCAATTGCGGGGCCTTTGGTTAGTATTGGGTTGTTTTTTCTTCTCAGATTAGGTGGTCATGTTGTCCCAGATACTAGCCCAATCAGTATGATGGTGGGTGACTTGGCGAGAATTAACTTAGTTGTCGCCCTATTTAACTTAATTCCAGGATTACCCTTAGATGGGGGTCAAGTATTAAAAGCTGCACTGTGGCAAATTACTGGGAATCGCTTTCAAGCCGTACATTGGGCGGCTAGGGCTGGGCAGATTTTAGGTTATGGTGCGATCGCCTTGGGTTTTGCGGTAGATTTCTTTACTAGAGAGTTAGTCACTGGTTTATGGATTGCGTTATTAGGTTGGTTTGCTGTGCGTAACGCCAACACCTACGACCGTATGACCACATTACAGGAAACCTTGCTGAAAGTGACAGCCGCCGATGCCATGACTCGTGATTTCCGTGTCATAGACGCTGATCAGACTTTACGTTCCTTTGCTGATGCGTATTTATTGGAAACCAACGCATCCGAAGTTTATTTTGCAGCGTCTGATGGCCGTTATCGGGGAATGGTCGCCATTGAGGATTTACGCTTAGTAGAAAGAAGCGAATGGGAAACCCAAACTCTCCATAGTATTGTTCACCCTCTAACGGAAATACCCACAGTTACGGAGTCAACTTCCATTGCTGAGGTGATTAATCAGTTAGAAACTGAGAAATTAG
This sequence comes from Aliinostoc sp. HNIBRCY26, assembly GCF_050235535.1. Classification (GTDB taxonomy): domain Bacteria; phylum Cyanobacteriota; class Cyanobacteriia; order Cyanobacteriales; family Nostocaceae; genus Trichormus. The sequence goes on along the minus strand of NZ_CP189852.1, from coordinate 4,108,173 downwards.
CCCGTGTTACTGTCCTCACACCTGCGGGTGCTGTGGGGGGAGTAATTGACAGAGGAGATATTGTCCAGACTTTAGCAGAAAAGTTAGGTTTGCAGATTAGTGAGGGTGAGATTAAGCGCATCAAACAAGATGGTAATTATCCGCCTGGGTTACAGTTAGGGGTAATTGCAAAGTCTACCCTTTAATTTAGATGCCAGAGGATTTTTCACCACCAAATTACAGTGATAAACGTTGATAATTAGCCAACTTTATTGTTGTTTATCAGTGTGATTTGGTGGTTTTGATTTCCGAATTCCACCACAGGCGATCGCAACTACCAATAAATTACTTGAATATAATTATGAATTATTAAGACTGAAATGGAATCACTGAAAGCTTCAGAAAGCATCCTTTCATTGACTTATTTTTTGTAACCATGTAGAGTAACGTTTTCATTTAAAATCCCCGTGTCTATCAACCGCCTAACTCAACAAATCCAATTCATCATTGAAATTGACCGCCTCAAGTTAATACTGCGTCAAACTTTGCTGACAGATGGTTCACGTCAAGAAAACAGCGCGGAACATTCTTGGCATTTGGCAATTATGGCATTTACTTTGGCAGAATATGCTCCAGAAGGGGTTGATATTCTCTGTGCTATCAAGATGGTATTGATTCACGATTTAGTAGAAATTGATGCGGGGGATACCTTCTGTTACGATGTGCAGGGTAATGAGGGTAAAGCTGAGAAGGAAACGCAAGCCGCATTACGTTTGTTTGGAATATTACCACCAGAACAGGGAAAAGAATTTCATCAATTGTGGCATGAGTTTGAATTGTGTGAAACTCCCACAGCTAAATTCGCCGCAGCATTAGACCGCATCCAACCTATACTACATAATCAACAAACCCAAGGCGGAACTTGGCGTATTCACGGGATTAGACGAGATCAGGTAATGAAGCGAGTAGCACCTGTAGAAACTGGTGCGCCGGAACTCTGGCCTTTTGTTTTGCAATTGATTGATGATTGCGTAGCGGCTGGTTATTTACAAGAATCTCGTTTGTAGTGAGGACTAAAGTCCTCACTTCTCTAGGGAGAATTCCACCAAAGTGATGCTACGCCAGCAGAAACAGGACTAAAGTCTTGACTACGAACTTAAAATTTCGTCCCATTCAGATAGACAAAGGGGTTGAGTTGCAATCTCTATATTAAAAACATCTCTAGCCGCAGCAATCAAGGCTGTCATAATTTGATCTACACTCAAGTTTGCGGGTAAATGTACAGGTTGAAAAGACTCTCCACCAAATACTTGAGTAAATAATTCTGCATCTGGTTGCAAACGCATTGAACCATGTTGCAAAATCGCGCCACCTTTCCTTAATTGCGCGCTACCAATTAATTTAGTTTCATCTGTTAAGACTAAATCCGCGCCTGTCGCCGTCCCGAAGCAATTAGGATTATGAATGTAACCGCGTCCGGCTGTACCATAATCTAATTGAACGTCGATCGCTCGCCATCCTTGAATCAAAAATTCACAAATCTGTTGATAATTCTCTAGACGATTCCCTACTAATCCAGAGGTGACAACAGTATAAGTTAAATCCCCTTGGTGTAAAACTGCCCTCCCACCTGTAGGACGACGCACTAAATCTAATGTTTGACCTTTCCAAGTGAGATTTTCCCAGTGTTGGGGATAGGTTTTTTGATGATAACCAAGGGAAATAGCGGGTGGCGACCAGGTGTAAAATCGTAGAGTTGCAGGACAATTTCCTAATAGGTGCTGTTGTAATAACCATCGGTCAATAGCCATCTGCACACTACCAGAAGCTTCTAAAAACGGAATCAGTCGCCAAACCTGCTTGTTACTCATTGAAAATTGTGAACTATTTAAGCTGCACCAAATTCAGATTGTAAGGCTTCGTCATTGTTATCTGCGATCGTTGCCACAATTGTAATTAATCGCGATACTTCCCCTGGTGACAACTCTGCTAATGTGCGTGTAGAAATGACTACTACTCGATTATCCACAATCCCAAACCGCGCTTCAAAGGTGCTAGAACAGTTCATTTCCAAAAGTTGACGCATTAACTTAGGTTCATCTTTAGCTGGTAGCTGAAGAATCGCAGACCAAACTGTGATGGTGTCTTCATCGGTTGTTCCGGTAAGTTGAACAAATACTTCGACACTCCCATATTTAAATTTCCACAGATAACCACCTCCTGCGGGGTGACTCACCATTGCAGAGTCATCTTGTTCCAAGGAATCAATGACATTTTCAATAATTTCCACATGGTTAATGCTGTTTGTTTCTACTAGTTCTTCTAGAGAATCTTTGCTAGTTAGAGTTTCTTGGTAGCTTGTCATACAGATTTTTCTCTCAATATACTCACTACATACTTTATAGCCTGTGAGTCAAATTCGGTTGAGTTCCTCAAGGGAGAGTCTGAGTGATGAGTGCTGAGTGCTGAGTAATGAGTGCTGAGTAATGAGTGCTGAGTTGTGAGTGCTGAGTTGTGAGTGTTGAGTTGTGAGTTTTGAGTGATTTTTTCTCCCCTGCACCCTTACACCCTTGTACCCCTACATCCCTATCCCCCTGTGTTTTCTAGAAGTAAGAAAGGTTACATTTATTTTTGGAAGAATTGCTTGTAATATATCTCTTGCTGCACCTGTACTCAGTAAGCAGTGTAGCAATTTTTAATTTTCATGCCGCTAAGGATGTATAAATCTATGTCCTCTCTGTCTGAAATTGTGCAAACTCGTGATGTGCGTCAGTTGGGAATTAACCCGAATCATTGGTATGTGGTTGCACGTAGTAATGAAGTGACAAATAAACCATTAGGTATGACAATTTGGCATCAGGCGATCGCACTTTATCGAGACAGTCAAGGACAAATTCACGCCCTAGAAGACCGTTGTCCTCATCGTCAAGTTAAACTCAGTCATGGACAAGTCATCAACAATGAATTAGAGTGCGCTTATCACGGTTGGCGTTTCAATCAGCAAGGCGAATGTGCCGCAGTTCCCTATCTCGCCGCTAATCAGAAGCTACCTAACTGTACTATCCGCCGCTACCTAGTCAAAGAACAAGACGGTTTTATCTGGTTATATCTCGGTAAGGAAGAACCAAAAGTAGAACCTCTGGGTTTACCGGAATGGGAGCATTTAAACTATATCGCTACAGTTTCTGTCATTAATTGCCAAGCCCATTATTCCTATTTAATTGAAAACCTGATGGATATGTATCACGGACACTTACATCAGGATTTACAAGCTTGGGCGGAAGCTACACTCCAAGATATAGATGAAAATGATCATCGAGTAGACGCGCACTACCAAGCCCAAAGTTATTACAAAATCGATAAAATCTGGTCAATTTCCCAATTATTCTTCCCTGCACTCCGACGTTTACATCCCGAACCCCTAAATGTGAGTTACATTTATCCCCACTGGATGTCTACTCTAGGAAAAGACTTTAAAATCTATTGCTTATTGTGTCCCATCAGTGAAACTCAAACTAAGGCTTATCTCATTCACTTCACCTCATTAAACGCCTTTTGGCGATTACATAAACTACCAGTATGGTTTCGGCGATTCGTCAAAGATAGTCTGTTTGGTGCAGCCCAAAAATTACTCGATGGTTTAGTTGTTCAAGACGTAAAAATGATTGAAGAAGAACAACAAGCCTACTTACAAAATCCCGAAAGACGCAACTATGAGTTAAATCGCGCCTTAGTCAGTGTTCAAAGACTGATGAAAAATCAAGCGGAAAAATAAAACCAATTCGCAATTCGCAATTCGCAATTCGCAATTCGCAATGGACTAATACCAATTCATGAAAAGAATGAAACAGATGCGTAGGTTGGGTTGAACGAGGTGAAACCCAACAATCACAAGACTTTGAGGTGTTGGGTTGAGGAACGAAACCCAACCTTGTATATTGAGGGAAGTACGGTATTAAACCTAACTTTTTCCGATAAAGAACGTGGTGGAAATGTTGTCCTGATTCCATTAAGCTACGTCAGAAAAATACATGACTTTACCACCGTAAGCTAGACGTAGATTTTCTTCTGTGAGTACCTGTTGTCTAGAACCTGTGGCGATGAGTTCACGGTTGAGTAAGACTAAATCATCAAAGTGGCTAATGGATTCGCCTAAGTCGTGGTTAACTACCAAGACAATTTTATTCGCTGCTGCCAATTCATGAAAAACATCAAAAATTACTGCTTGGGTTTTTTGATCAATCCCCACAAATGGTTCATCAAAACAGAAGATTTCCGCTTGCTGCGTTAAAGCACGGGCTAAAAATACTCTTTGCTGTTGTCCCCCTGATAATTGTCCTATGGGGCGATCGCAAAATTCTTTCATCCCTACTCTTTCTAGGGCATTTTTCGCTACCTGACGGCTGACACTAGAAAAACTACGTAACCAACCAGTCTTTTTTACACGCCCCATCATCACCACATCCCAAACGGTGGCGGGATATGTCCAGTCAATTTGACTACGCTGGGGAACATAGGCGACTTGGTCTAGTTGCTGCATTAGGGCTTTGCTTTGATACAATACCCTACCACTACTGATGGGAACTAAACCCAACATCGCTTTCATTAAGGTACTTTTACCCGCACCGTTAGGGCCAAAAATCCCCGTTAGTCGTCCTGGTTTGACAATGCAGTTGATGTCCCGCAAAGCTTCTTGTGTACGGTAATGTACCCCTAGATGGGTAATGTTAATGTTGGTTGTTGTCATAGTATTAAACCCAACTGAGTGGTCATTTCCTTCTAGGGAAGAATTAGCGGTTCTCATAATGTCATTTCCAAGACTGCAACTAAAAAATGAAAAGATTATGAAAATACTGTAACTTAAAAAATGAGAAAAATATGAAAATAAAGATAACAAGTTTATGGCAGCAAAAACTCACTCAAAAGCCAGAGATTTTGGCAAGGCTGTGTTGGGGGTAGTTATAGGACTTTTGATACATGGATGTACACAAGCCGAGTCTAACCGCAGTGCATCTGTGAGTGGTAATAAGCCGCGAGTTGTAGCAACTAGCACGGTAATTGCTGATTTAGCGGAGGAGGTTGGAGGGGAAGAAATTCAGTTGAAGGGAATTCTGCAACCTGGTGCTGATCCTCATGTCTATGAACCAGTTCCAGCCGATAGCCGATTTTTAGAAGAGGCTGATTTGATTTTATACAACGGCTACAACTTAGAACCAGGATTAATTAAGTTAATGAATGCGGCTGGAGGAAAGGCGCGTAAGTTAGCAGTGGGAGAAGTTGTGCAGCCATTACAGTTAGACAAAGGTAAAGGTGAGATTGTCCCTGATCCTCACGTTTGGGGGAGTGCGGAAAATGCAGTGGCAATGGTAAATGCGATTCGGGATGCTTTAATTGAATTATCGCCAGAAGATAAAGAAAAATTTACCGCCAATGCAGCGCATTTGACACAAGAGTTAAACCAACTGCATAGCTGGATTAATCAACAAATCCAAACGATTCCTCCCCAGAACCGCCGACTTGTGACAACCCACGATGCTTTTCAATATTATGGACGAGCTTACAACATTGCGATCGCCGGTACATTAATTGGTATTAGTACAGAAGAACAACCAAGCGCGCAAACAGTACAACGATTAGTAGAATCCATCAAAAAAATTGGTGTCCCAGCCATTTTTGCGGAAACTACAATTAACCCAGCCTTAATTACTACCGTTGCTCAAGAAGCTAAAGTTAAACTTGCACCCCATCAACTCTACTCTGATTCCATCGGTGCAAAGGGAAGTAACGGCGACTCTTACATCAAAATGATGGAGGCAAACACCCGCACCATCGTAGAGGCTTTAGGCGGTAAATACACACCTTTTCAAGCAAAGAAATAAATACGCATAGGTATCAAAAAATAATAGAAATGAAGTTAAAAGTATATGTCCAAATAGTGGGTTATTGACTATTGACTATTGACTATTGACGTTTGACTTGTGACTTTCATCGTCACTATCTGACTGTAGATAATGACGATTTTTCTCTCGTAACCTAGCATCTTCATCATTGTAAAAAAACGATAAAAGAACGAATCGCTGACCACTGATGATTGGAGTGGCTTCATGAAGTAAAGAACAAGAAAAAATTAATGCTTCTCCTGTATTCGGACAATAAAGCTGAGAGCCATACTCTGGAAACCTTAAATGGCCACCTTCATAAAAGCCAGTATTGAGATTCAGTGACATAGCAAATCTTCTGTGGGCTGTACCCTTGGTTGTATTATCACGGTGGCGATTAAAGAAGCCCTGGCCATTTGCTTCATAGCAGGCTACTAGGTAGCGTTCAAAGCGAGTAATACTAAACTGAAAAGCCTTCTCAATTTCCGGCTTAACTCTGCGAATGACGCGTTGATTAATCTGCTCTAGTAATTGAGGATTTGAAATTAAATAGTCTCGGCGTTTTTTAAAAGTGTAGTCATAAACTTCGACTGTCTTTCCATCAATTTGGCGCATAAAGCCAGAATCTTGACCACCATTTGCTAAGTATAAATCAATCAAATGTTGGCAGAATTCTGGCTCTAGTACATTGGGTATAAAAAGCACAGGTGCAACTTTTGTTGCTAGGCTGGCTGGTGGTATAGTAGGTAAGCTTTCAATGAACTGAAAAACTTGCTCTACAGGATTAGCAACAGCTAAGACATTAATGACCTGTAGAACTCGTAAATTTTCATTTAAAATAAAGATTTTAGGCTGATACTGCAATTCACCACTATCTGAATTATCTTGCTGACAAACACCATATTGGATGCTGACTTGCCGATTAAAATCCCACAATAACTTGAAATAAGTCTTGTTTTCAATTAAATCTGCTAGATAGCTATCATCTGAGTCTATACTGACACCAAAGAATGGGACTTGAGAGGAAGCTAATTGGTTTTGTCGAGTACAGAATTGATGGAGAATGTCACGAATATGATTATTTTTTGTACTGCCGAAAAAAAACAAAATAACCCGATATCCTCCAATTGAATTGAAATGAAAGGTTGGGTTTGAGGTGGAGGGGAGAGTAAACCAAGGAACTGGATCGCCAACCGTAAGAGACAGCATAAAGTAAATTTAATTACTACGTGTTTACTAGCTTACTGATAAGGTTTGCTAATACTTAGAATAATACTAATCAAGCTAAATAATTATACTTTGAGCATAAGGCTTTAGATACCAAATAACTTTCAAAATTGGGAGACAGAATCATTACGGTGTATTGCAACGATTCGCACAAAATTACACCATTCCCCATTCCCCATGCCCTATTCCCTAAATGTGATCAATAACTCTTTCCAGAGAAAGACACAATTAACCACGTTATTTTTTAAATTGTAATTGTAAATATAAAACAATAATTTTTATCATCGCCATGACTAAAGAATCGGAAAATCAAAATAATCAGTCATCAGAAATTAGACAACCTGTGAGTAAAGATTGGCATTCCCGTGAAGAACCAAATGTCAAGGAAAGAAACCTCACAGCTAATCCAGGAGATAGAATTTCTGAAGAACCACAATCAATTGAAGAGAAAGCCAAGCAAGTGGCTGTGGATGTCCCAGATATCACAGGGGATCAAATTACAGTCCCGACTTATTTTGTAGTTGAATATCCTGATGGTGAAAAAAAAGCACTCCATCACGTTAAAGATGCAGAAGAAATTTCTGATGTGATTCGCCAAGCTAGATTAGACGAAAATGGTAATCGGATTTGGTGGTGATTTGTGGAAATGTTTTGATTGAGGACGAAATAAAAATGTAGAGGTGAGGCTTTAAGTTTGGTGTAGTTTAGGCTCAAGCCTTCTCGGAGAATAACCCAACAAAGTTTTGCAAATGGTGGATGAATATCCGCGAAGGCTATACAGTTTTTATTGTTATGCTGAATCAAATTTCTTGACTATAAACTAGATACATCATCTATTGAAGTAATCCCTAGTTGTTTTTTTGCAGATTTTAACTGTTTCCAAAGAACTTTAATTTCCTGGTAAGCTTCTTGGGGAGATAACTTACCATTAGTCTGTAAATTGCTGATGTAACTTACCCTTTGAGCAAATTCTTGGAGATTGGCATTAAAAACTAAATACTCTGGTTTGAATTGACCGTAATAACGACTGCGGGGATATAAGAAACTTGAGAGGTTAGCGTTAAAATCGGATTGCTCTGCCATTTTTATTTATACCTGTTGAATTTAAAAGGGATTAAACAGATGAATGATTTTTGTTCATCTGTAGATGTTGATATAACAAGGCGTAAGATATTTGATGAGTTTACAGACCAAAATTTGAGACTGGAAATGTCTCTAAAATGATCATCAACTAAGTTGACATAAAAAATAGACTAACAAAATTATTTAAGATTTAGCAAGATATATACATTTTGCAACTAAATAGTGATTTAGGTATACTGCCATTAAAAGGGACAAAAAATCGACCATTTTTTCTTATGAAATTCATCAATTTTTCCTCTGCACAAATTTCCACCAAGAAAGATGCTAATTATTTTGATATTGGTTTGGGTAAATTAATTTTAATTAGACTTGGCGGTTGTTGGGACGTTACTAATAATTTCTTCTAAGGTGCGGAGTAATTCTTGCTCGTTATAAGGTTTGGAAAAATAAGCACGCGCTCCTAGTTGCATAGCCATTTGCTTATGCTTGTTGCTACTTCTAGATGTCAGCATAATTACGGGTATATTCTTCGTTGTACTATTGGAATTAACTTTATCTAGGAAGCCGTAACCATCAAGGCGCGGCATTTCGATATCACAAATTACACCTTCTACCTGTAAGCCATTACTTAACTTTTCCCAAGCGTCTTGACCGTCTTTGGCTTGTTCTACTTGATACCCGCCTTTTTCTAGGGTAAGAGCTAGGAAACGCCTGACATTCATGGAGTCATCAATGATTAAAATTGTCCCTTTCGACTCTATGGTAGAAACTGGTGGTTGACTGCTATGGAAAAATAGGAACGGTGTTTTTAATCTTGTTGATGGTAATGGATGGCTTCTGGAGGTAGATTGATGATTAGCAATCCAATATAACAATTCATTGGTATTGACTAAAGATACTACCCGTCCATCTCCTAAAATTGTGCAGTTACTAAACCCTGGGGGTAGGGAAATATTACCTTCGACTTGGCGAATAGCTACTTCTTGCTCACCCCAGCATCGGTCTACTTGAATGGCGACTGGTTGGTTTCCAGGGATAATCAATACACTAGTAGCATTGATGGCGGGGGGAGTTTCTAGTTCTGGGCTATCGTAGCGTGGGCAGTTAAACTGTAAATAATTACCGAGACGAATTAATGGCAGTGTAGCACTTTGCCAGTGAATCACTTCACTACCAGAAGTAGAGATAATGTGTTCCGGTTGCAGTAAAAATAGTTCTGCGACGACATCCGTGGGGAAGGCTAACAGCATCTTGTTGCTTTCGACTAACAAGACTCGCGCCATAGATAAAGTAAACGGTACGGATAAGGTAAAGGTCGTTCCTACACCTGGTTTAGTATCAACTTTAATGTCGCCACGCACGAGTTTCAGGTTATTACGCACGACATCCATCCCCACGCCACGGCCAGATAAGGCGGTGACTTGCTCGGAGGTACTAAACCCTGGTTCAAAGATGAGTGATAATAGTTCCTCGTCGGTGGCTTGAGTGAGTAAGGCTTCATCTATTCCCATAGCCATTGCACGGGAGCGAATTTTGTCTATGGGAATACCTCGACCATCATCACGCATAGTAATGAGGGTACGATTATTTTGGTGAGTGGCGATGATTTCAATTAAGCCTTGTTCTGGTTTACCGAGGGAGCGACGGGTGGCTGGTTCTTCTATACCATGATCGAAGGCATTTCGCAACAGGTGCATGAGTGGATCATTTAATGCTTCTAAAATGCTGCGTTCGATGAGAGTATCGCCACCTTTGACTTGTAACTGGACATTTTTGCCGTATTCGACATTTAAATCGCGGATAGCTCTGGGGAAACGCTCGACTAAATCCGAAATGGGACGCATTCGGATATGGTTGAGTTTAGTTTGGAGTTGTTTGGATGTTTTATTGAGTTTGCGGGCAATTTGGTCAGTGTCGTCTACACTCAGTTGTATGTCGGTGGAAACTTCTTGGACTTGGACAATGGTTTCCATCACGGATTGCGATCGCAAGTGTAACTCAGAATGGGGATGTTCTCCATTTTGGCTTGAGGACTGACTCACCGAGATAAAATTCCTTGCAGACATTTGCTGATAGGCTGTCCGCAATTCTTGGTTTTCTCGCTCTAGTGTCCGCACACGCTGATTTAAATTCCGCACTAATTTGCGTAGTCTTTCTAATTGTGAATTAACGCCATTGCGCTGCACAATTAATTCGCCAAATAAATCATTAATTTGCTCTAATTGTTTGGTGGGAATTCTCACAGAGTTTTCTTGTTGATATTCCCTATCTTTATTTACAATTGCAGGCTCATTTTTCGCCTCAATAATAGAATGTTCTGGTGCTGTTTCTTCGGCGAATAAAGTATTAATGCTAGCAAAATCAACGGCGGCTAATTCATGATTAATATTGTCATTTTGATAGACTAAATCGGCTGTGACTAACTCTGTAGCTGGGGCATCAAAATCAGGTAATTCCGCAGGCTCAGGAGAAATGACAGGTTGAATTTCCGGTGGTTGAGAGAGGGTTGCTAAATCATCGAGAGCCAGTGTAGTCGGTAAATTATCCCGTTGATTGGTTAATACTAGAGCTTGCGATCGCCGCCATGATTTTAATGCTAAATGGGCAACTTGGGGAATGCGATCGCCTACCGCATTTTCTATATGCAATCTAATCGATTCACATAGTTGAGTGAAAGCCGTCAGTTGCAACATTTCCCCTAAACCGCCCAATTCCGCCGCCAGAGTAGCAACTTCTGTTTGTAAATCTAGCTCGTCTGGTGCTGCTAACAAAGATTCTAAACGCTCTAAACATTCATTGACTTCTGTTTCAAACAACAAGGGAACAATATCTTGTCCTTCATCTGTAGATAAAATAGTCGCCGCATCTTCTGGAGTGGGATCACCAAGACGACTATGTAATTCATCAAAAACCGGATAACAAAAAGTTGCTAACCATTGTTCTTCAATGGCGTTTCCTTCCCCCAGTAAAGTCACAATTTGCCGCAACCAATCCACAGCAGAAAGCAGAGAATTTTGCAATTGCGTATCAATTACCAAAGATTTCTTACTAGTTTTTAAAACCTTAAAAGAATCTTCCAAACGATGGGCTAAATCACTCAAAACCTTAAAACCCATCATACCTGCCCCCCCTTTAATCGAGTGAGCAGCCCTCAAAGCCCCATTAATTTTTTCAGCATCAATGCGGTGACTAGTATCAATTTCTAATAACACCCCTTCCAGGGTATTAATATAATCTGTGGCTTCTTCCAGAAATTGCATCTGGATTTCTAATTCTTTATTTTTGGACATAGTAGTTAGTTAATAGTCATTAGTCATTAGTCAATAGTCATTAGTCAACAGTCAACAGTCATTAGAATAAAATCTACCTTGTCTACCAGTCCCCAGTCCCCAGTCCCCAGTCCCCTAACTCACCTTAAACGTCCCCACAGTTTCCTGTAACTGATGGGAGATTGTTACGGTTTGTTGCAGGGATTGGGCGACTAGGTGGGAGGAGTCGCTGGTGCGTTTTGACAACTTGGCGATGTCTTGCATGAGTTTGTTGACGGTTTGTGAGGTTTCTACTTGGGAAACTGTGGCGGAGGAAATTGACTGAATTAGTGAGTCGATTTGCTGTGATACTTCTAAAATCTGACTGAGGCTTTGCTTGGCTTCTTCAACAATTTGCGTACCTGCCACTACTTGGGTAGTACCAATTTCGATGGATTGTACTACTTCGCTGGTTTCTCTTTGGATGTTTTCTACTATATATTCAATTTCTTGGGTAGCTGATGCACTTCTGGCGGCTAATTCGCCGATTTCTTCAGCAACTACGGCAAAACCTTGTCCTTCTTCGCCGGCGCGGGCGGCTTCAATGCTGGCGTTAATGGCTAGGAGGTTGGTTTGGGTGGCAATTTGGTTAATGATGGAGACTACGCGGGAAATTTGTTGTGAGGCTTCCCCTAAACGTCTGACTTTTCTGGAGGTTTCATCGACGGTTTCCCGCAAAGATAGAATGTTCTGTACGGTTAAATCCATTGCTTGTCCGCTTTTCATGGCGGTGTTGGCTGCATGGGTGGCGACAACGGCGGCTTGCTGCGCGCTATTGGCTACAGCCTGCATGGAATGAGTCATGTTATCTACTGCATCCAGGGTGCGGTTGATTTCCGCCGCTTGGATGAGAGATGCTTCTGCGAGTTGGCGAATTGCACCTTCATTAGAACCAATGGCTGTATTTAACTGATTTGCAGCTTGCTTGACTTGGGTAACAATATCGCGGAGACTTTCGACAATGGAGTTGAAAAAGTCGGCGACAGTACCGATTTCTCCGGTTGTTACGTCGGCGCGGACTGTTAAATCACCTCTAGCTGCGCCTTCGACGTTACTGAGGAGTTCTAGCAGTTGCATTTGTAATGCTGCTTGTCCTTCACTGCTCAAGTCGTGGGTGATAATAGTTCTTTGTTTGGCTAAAATCTGTAAATGTTCTCCGACTTGGTTGATATTAGCCGCTAAAACTCCTAATTCATCTGTGGCTTTGACTTCTACACGGGTGTCAAATTCCCCGCCACTGAGCTTATTTAAAGCGGCGTTGGCTGTATTAAGATGTTCTAAACTACGCTTGGCTAACCAAGCTGCGATCGCACCTACTAAAGCATCGGTAATTACTGCACCAATTACTATAATCCACAGTAATTGTCTTTGGGGTTGCCACAAAACTGCGGCATCTGTAGTTAATAAAACTTGCCAATTCAGGTTAGGTAAACCTTCTAGTAATGGTGATGGCACAAAACTATAAAGTTTACCGTTGCTAATGAGACTATCAGTTTTTTGACGAGTTAAAAGTGTTGTTAATTCAGGCTTGGCGGTTTTTGCTGGTTTACCTAATAATTTTTGGTCTGTACTCAGAAAAACTTTGCCTGATGAGTCTAGTAAACTGTAGGTGTAACCATCAGCAACATAATTTTTCATCGCCGTTTCAAGAGATTTGATAGGTAATCGCGCTCTCACCACAGCGATAGTTTCATCGGTGACTGCATCTTTTACCGGTGCAGCTAGGTAAATATTTTTTGTGTCCGGTTGACTAATAACAGGCGTATTTTTTTGGATAGTTGTTTGAAAATAAGTCTGATATTTTTCTGTATCTAATGGTTCACCTGTAGACTGAACAATGGCTCTGCCTTCTGTATCAAATACAGCGATGCTGTCATAGTTAGGATTAATCTGAAGGATTTGATTGAGGAGTGCTTGCTTTTGGGCATCTGTGGTAATGTTTCTTACCTGAACATTCGTTAAGAAAGGTAAATTAGCTAGAGTTTGAATATCTTGATAACGTTCGAGAATATATCGATTAACTGTGTTGGCTACAGATGCAGCTTCGTCTTGTTGCGTCTTGGTGACTTGCTGCGTGATAGATTTATTTAACAAATTATAGGCGATCGCACCGATAGTAACTATAGGTATGGTGCCGATGGCGATCGCTAAAATTACAACTTTGGTTTTTAAACTCAAATGCTGCACATAATTCACTAAATTATTGACAACATTCCGACTATTTTTTTGATTCTGAGACACACTAGGTAGTTTAACTATACTAGTTGTATTTTGGGGATTCACAATAAATGATTGTTCATTTTCTGAATCTCCACTCTCAGCCATGTTAGTTTTATGAAACATAACGCAATTTTCCTAAATTAAGTACAGAGAACACAAAACAATTCCTCTAATTGCAGTCACTAATTACTATATAGAACTGATGATTTTATAATCGCTTTTGCATCTAACACTAAAAACACTTCTTCCGGTTGGGCAATACAACCTTGCAAATATGGTACTAAACTAGATGCCACTTGTCCTATAGGAGAACGAATTTCATCAGGCATAAATTTAGCTATACCTTTGATTTCCTGCACCACTAACCCTAAAATCAGTGATTCAACTTTAATCACAATAATATTGTATTGCCGCCATCTATTATCTAAAGATTCTAAATTCAGCATTCTTGGTAAATCAATCGTCCATATAATGCGGCTACGCCAATTCATTAAACCTAAAATACAGGCAGGCATATTAGGCATAGGAGTAATCGCATCCACAGGTAAAACCACTGCCTCTTGTGTGAAACTCATGGATAAAATAGCAGCAGATTGTTGATTTAGCTGAAACTTGAGATAAGTATCTCCGACTTTATTTTGATGATTATTTATGGTCAAAATAGATTTATGGTTATTATTCATTTATTTAATTCACAACTGATTTAATAGTACGCAATAGATGTTCACGAGTATATGGTTTAGTTATATAGGCATTAGCCCCTTGTCTCATTGCCCATAAACGATCAATGGGTTGGTTTTTAGAACTACAAATAATTATAGGCACTTTTGCTGTCACAGGATTTTTCTTCAAAGAGCGACATAATTCAAAGCCACTCATTTCCGGCATAACTACATCACTAACAATGACATCCGGTTCATATAATAAAGCCTTTTCCATAGCTTCTTTCGCGCTAGCAGATTTAATCACGTTATAACCACTCTCTTGAAGATAATGGCTCATCAGTTCTAATTCACTAGGCGAATCTTCCACAATTAAAATTGTCCCTACTAAAGTCAAGTTCACAGTTAAGTCTCCTGTTTAGTCATTACTCATTACTCATTAGTCATTAGTTATTAGTCATTAGTCATTACTTCTACCTTGTCTACCTTGTTTCTCCTAAAACCTTAACCCAAATGCTTAAATACCATTTTCAATAAATCTGACTGATTAAATGGCTTGGTTAAATAACCTGAAGCTCTCACCATTTTGGCTTTTGCTCTGTCAATAAATCCTGTTCTTCCTGTCACCATAATAATGGGCGTATTTTTGAACGCTGAATGTCTCCGCAGTAAAGAACATAATTCGTAACCATCTAAATTAGGCATCTCTACATCTAAAAGAATTAAGTCTGGTTTACTACGGAGAATCTGCATTAAAGCCTTAACAGGATCATTAATAGTAACAACTGCAAAAACGTTTTCATCTAAAAAACTTTTGATAGAATTCAAGACTGTTTGACTGTCATCTATACAAGCAATAGTATATAAACTTCTTCTCACTAATCGAGGAGTTTGTACTGATTCTACATTGTTGGGTTTAATTCCTGGTGGCTCATTCTCTGGCTGTGGTTGAGCGTTTGATTGATTATTGGGAGTAGAAATTGGACTACCCGCACTATTCGGTGTAGATGGAATGCGTTGACGGGTGCGTAACTGCTTTTGACAATGTTCAACTAATAACCGTAAATCTAAATAACAAAATTTTGGTAATTCTTCCCAAGCCTGTTCAGGATAAAATTCATAGCTTCCCTCTTTTAATACTAGAAATGATTCCAGCACTTCTTTTGCTAATTCTTCTATCAAGACGGCTGCTTGTTTAGCGGTAATATAATTTTGATTTACTAACCAACAAATCGCTTGGTAATCAGCATAGTCCAAAGACTGACTTTCATCTTGGGGTTCAAACATCAAGCGCATCTGCACTCGCGTTGCACTGTTGAGATTAGGAACTCTTTGGCTAAACCTCCGCAGATGACTATCTAGACGCTCAAATAGTTTATCTGAGTATGAAGCATAAGTGAGTTTACCTTGCTCTAGATTAATTGTCCAAAAAGCTGTTTCAGAAAATATACGTAAGCATCCAGTAGCATGGCGACTGGTTAGCTGTGCTAATAAAGATATGGGATGTAGCTTCTGGATTAATCTGTAGTTACTTATAGGAGTTGTGTTCATTTTGCCTTGATCTTAGCTAAATGTGTTTAGCAGTTTTACCACAATTCCTAGCAAGGATCAGTTAATAGTTGTTTGTAATTTTAAATACAAATTTTTGAACCCAAGATTTGTGGCTAAACTCGATGAAAACCATGTGTCAGTTATTGTGAATGCAGCCAATTGTACAGAAATTAACAGTCAATGAGTAGAATTAAGTCAGAAAAAGGTAAAGCTTCCCAATAGCCATATACCTTATGAGTAACTTTTAATTCATAACCACTGAAATAATAATGCAAAATTAACAGAATTTAACTTACTGTATATCAGTATTAATACTTAAAATTTTTCTAATTACTTCATTTCAGGCTGATTCGGAAAATTGCTTCCGTAAAAACACTGTATTTTACCAGAATCATTACCAAGGATTAACGAGAAATCTCGGCTATTCTCCGCCACCAAATCAGTATTTTCATTCACCAATGCTACCCGCATCCGTTCTGCGTGGTCAGTCGTCTCACAAAAAACGATAGTTTTGGCAGAGCGATCGCTTGATTTGAGATAATCAGAAATAATCCGCGCGACTAATTCAGTCCGCTTTTCTAGAACCAGAGTTCTATCAAAATCTCGCTGATTAAATACTTGGTCGGGAATTTCTTTACCATATTTATCCCTTTGTCCTGGCTTCGGTTTCCATCCACTCAGTTTCTGCTCACCTCGACTAGCAAGCTTACCCCTCACAATCACCCTACCTTTTGTCAGCGTTACTTCCTCTCGAATCTGAGTGTTGATATTCCAACCGCGATTAACTAAAGCAGGTGTAATAAACTTTGTACAAATGTCGCGTTCACTCAAAGATTTCTTGTCAATGGCTTCTGACATAAAAGGGTCGGTTTAGAGTTGAGGAGTATAGGCAGTAAAATTACATAGCCTACCGTAGAGAATGTTAGGTATGTAACTTGTATTATGCTATATCTCAACGACTGAATGTCAAATTAGCTACTAATATTGTTGATGGATGCGTTGGTTTAGCTAGCTGCTGCCACTGTATACTAATGGGCGATCGCCCAAATGCAATATTACTTTCGGCAAAGTCAAAATAAGCTGCAACTATTGTAAGTAAAGCATTTCATATACCCTGTAAATGAGAGTTGAAATTAGATGATGAGACGACTTTTCTCCGTTCCCAATCATCTGCGAGAACAACTTCCCACTCTGACGGAAGATAAAAAGCAAATCCTCCAACAGCAAAGTATTAGCCAAAATTCTCCAGGAAAAATTCTGCGGGACTTTCAACCCGTCCTAGAATTTCTCCAACCAGACGGCGTTGAAGTTAGCAGCACGTATCACCAATTCTCTCTCAAATACCTCCAGCAACTCAATTCTCGCTTGAGTTACCCCATTGAAACTAACCTCAAGCGTCCGCATCAAAAATCTTACCCCTATATTCACGGGTTATACTTTGTCCTTCGCGCATCTGGACTGTCTCAAGTTATCACCCAAGGCAAAAAAACCAAATTAATATTAAACGAACAACGCCTCAAAATTTGGCAAGGCTTCAACCCAACTGAACAATATTTCACACTCTTAGAATCCTGGCTACTTTGGGGAGAAGGCGAACTCTTAGGCGAATCTAGAGACATATATAGACCATTATTTCGCTGCTGCTAATTTTGGCGAGAAATTCCAGATGAAGGTTTAACCGTTAATAGTTATCAAGAACAAGATAAATTAGTCTATTATCCAGGCTTTCACAACCTTAGCCTGTTGCATTTATTTGGTTTTCTTGACCTCACTCCAGGAGAACCAGAACCCGCTAGAGGATGGCGTATCACTACTGTAAAACGCTGCCCTTGGGAAGATGCCATGATAGGTTTACTCTCGGAAATTTATGATGAAATTGAACCACAGCCAGAAGATGAAGAAATATCTCTAGATTTCCGCATCGCCTTTGAAAAACTCAAACCGTATCTCCAGCAATACTTTCCTGAATGGGAACAAACCTTAGTCATCGCCAACGGAGAGTTTAACGAGGCAATTTATACTTTTAAAGTTGCGTTGTTAGATGCTTGGCGACGCATAGCCATTCCTAGCAACCTCAATTTAGATCAAGTGGCCGCCGCAGTTGTGGAAGCATTTGATTTCGACTTTGAACATCTCTACCGATTCATTTACAAAGACCATATAGGACGCATTTTTGAATTTACTCATCCTTTTGTTGATATTCCCCCAAATACTGGCGATTTTCGCTTAGGTGAATTACCGCTTGAGGTGGGAAATCATCTGCAATTTACCTTTGATTTACTGGATGAGTGGGAGTTTGATTTGCAGCTAGAAAAAATTGAGCCTGCCAGTGCCAAAATGAAAAAGCCCAAGATTCTTGAATATCATGGCAAACCACCAGCACAGTATGGTGAAGAGAGAGAAGACGAGGATTAGCTTGACTGTGGCGACAATCCCACATTAGAGACGTGTCAGAATATGCTACCGCCCAGCCTGATTTCTGCTACCAAATTAATGTAAGGGAAAAAGTGGGCGATCGCCTAATCACATATTTTGAAGCTAGGTTTTGTCGCTCAGTCATCACGAAGGCTACCACTATGCCATAATTCCTCAATACCTTGACGGATGGCATGATTCATATCTTCTAAAGATTTGGGTGCGCCTTGATATTTTAAACAGCCTGCAACTACATTTAATGTAGTTTCTGCAAAGGGTTTCTTGGGCTTGAGAAGAATCCCATCACCCATATTAACTGCTATTAATTCCTGTCCGATTTCCCAGCCTGAAGCTTTTAGTAATTCTTCAGGAAGAATCACTTGTCCTTCATTTGATATTTTGGTTATTTCCATATATTGCGGAAATTTGATGATTAGAAATTGGCAATTTGTTTGTACTTCACTCTTATTTTTACATTTTTCATTCCTCAACTGCGCCTAGTGCTTTGATGGTAGCGATTTCAGATGAGGTTAAACCCTTAACCCTTTAATATTCATACGTTCATATGGGCGATCGCTTTTACTATTCCAGTGTCAAGAATGTGTGGTGATCGCCCAAGCATACTTAAAAACAGTGCATATTTAGCCATTTTTGTCAAAAATTCAACTATAATTGGAGGTAATAAGTCAGGAAATTTTGATATTATCCTTTTGGGTGTAAATTGGGTGTAGAAATTGTACAAATAAGCTGAAAGTATTGTAAATAAAGGATTTTATATAGCCTTCCAAGCTATATTTTGTCGTTCTTCTGCTATTCGGCAATAGTCATCAGCTAGTTGTTCTGAGGCGATCGCGTGTTCTGGCGTTGCTGATTAATTGGATGATTTATGTTTCGTGCATACCCCTAAATCGGAACCCGTTCGCGCAGCGTCTCGTAGGGAAGGAAACGGGTAGGCGCAAAGCCGCAAAAATCAGTAGTTTACCTTGCTAAAAAAGCTTAATTAATCCCGCATTTATGCAACGCTGGAAAATGCAAGAAGATTGCTGTGGAGCAGGCGAGCGTATGTTGCCGAGCTTGTTCTTTTGGAACAGGCTCCCTCAAAGCTTCGCTTTGAGGAAACCGTATGAAATGGGGTTGGACAAGAGGGCGTGTAACTCAGGCCAATTTTAGCCTCTGAACCTATGATCCACTAGACTTGAATCAAATCAAGTATATACAGCGCGTTCGAGGTGCATGAGGTACATTAGTAGAGGCGAACGGCGTTCACCCTTGGACTATTGGTGTACCTCATTTGTTTCAAAACTGCTGTATTAACCCTGTATTTCCAGGTTTTATTTTTCATAGTTAGAAGTGTTATCTAGCAACCGATTTATTTCTACTGTCTTGTCAAACGGTACGAGATAAAGACCACAAATTTTGCTGACTCTATCTACAGAAATATTCTCAAAATCACACCAAGCACGGGCAGCTTGGTTAGCTATCTTCTCAATCTCAGCAGCTTGAATTGCGGCACAAGGTTCTGATTCTATACAAGCAATTAAGTCAAGAATAGCAAGTTCATCTTGCTTTTCCAGCTTTTTGCTTGACAAGTTGAAAAGTATGGGAAAGTCCTTACTTTCATATTTAAGCAGTACAAAAATACGGGGTTGAGGCTTGGAATAGTTCCTTGCACTCAGTAAATATTCTGGCAGTTCTTCTGCACGACTCCGGTATTGTTCAAGCACTGCTATATGAGATAGCATTGACTCAGCACCAAGTCCACCAATATCTGTCAAAAACTTACTGTCTCGTGTAAGTTGCTCCACATCCAAATCACTATCAATCGTTATTTCGGACTGTTCTTCTTCTGAGATGACACCAGATCCCAAAATGCGTTTTGATTTATCGTGGCGATGAGCAATGCGAGTAAATCTCTTACAAATATCGTTTTGTACGCGGGAGCGGCTGTCTGTTTGATCTATGATTAGCGGTACAAGTGTGTAGAACTGAACTACTCGTTCAGAATTTGCGGTCATTCTCAACACTCTACCTGCCCTTTGAAATAACTCATCTGCTCCTTCGGGTGGATCGTAATTCACAACAGTATCAGCATCTTGTAAATTAACACCTACACCATCTGCATCAGTACAAATTAGTACGTTATACTCTGTGCTGGCATTGTAATTATGAGAACGTGGCGAAAACTGCTTTAGTATTTCAAAACGCTGTAGTCCAGCTTTTAATCGCGGATTACTTTCATCCGTTTCAACAGTACAACCAATCCTAAGTGTTCCACTAAATGTTCTTTCCAGCATACTTACTAAATACTGGGCAGTAAGATATCTCTTGACAAATATAATGACTTTACCCCTTATATCTAGGCAATGCTCCTGAATAATGTTCTGCAATTTCAGGAACTTGTCATCTGTGTAGTTACTCTGCCGAAGCCGTTCCAATAGTGGTATCAGAGTATTCCTACGCTCTTCCAAGCTTAGATACATCCATGTTTTATGAGACCGATTTTGTGTATCAAGGTTAAAAGAGCGATGTTCTTGATTATGAATATCAGTAGCAGACTCTTCCCATAGGTTTAGAGTGAGTTGAGAGGAGTCTTCTGTTTGCTCACAATAGCTTAATGTCGCAAGATTTTGTTCAATACTGTATGCCATTGCTATAGGTGAACTAAGCCAGTGTGTAAGTGAAGAATTGTACACTGTATCGATTGCACTCTCGCAGATAGCCATTTTGTCATCATCAAACCGTTTATATGGAGACTTAAAAGCTTGATCAAAACAACGGCGATCAAAAGCTGCTTGTAGTTCAGGCTGCAAGAACAATCGATAGCGTAATGAATACAGCTTGAGGCTTTTTGGCAGATAACGTCGTTCATCACCAAACTGAATAAAAGTTCTTCCGTTTGTATCAATATCACCTCTGTTTCGAGCCATTTGTAAGACATGAGGTAATCCCAAAATGGTCACGATTGGTAAGCGGGAAAACTCTTCGGCATCAATAATTTCCCAAGGAATTTGCTCTTCTAATAGATTAGGTTTGTAAAATCGATGAGGTAGAAGATATAGCAAACTATTAAGATTTAAGTAATCTGTGCCGTATGCTGTAGCCGTGAGCAAAAGGATTTTTGCACCTGCCTTGACTGCTGGTACTATACGTTCATAAACCAAACTCTTACCACGCTTGGACTGCTCCCGTAGAAGTTCATTTCGATAGAAGTGAGCCTCATCAATAATAATCACAGTATTATCATTAGCTCGTTGAAGCTCCTTCTCTAGCTGGGTTGTTTTACGAGATTCCTCAGAAGCTTTGCGAAACAGCAGATCAATGTTAAAAAACTTAAAGTAAACATTGCGATTTTCCAGCTGCTGTTCCCAATTTTTGCGTACTCCTCCAGGAGCAATTAAAATAACTAGACTAGTTCTGCCTATTGGTTGCAAACGCAAAGCAATTTCAGCACCTATAACAGTTTTACCCAGACCAGTCGCAGCTATGATAAGTGCGCCACCATACTCATTAGCTTGACGAAGAGCGCGTGCAATTACACCCTTCTGATAATACACAGGAGAATACGCACCCAAACACAAAGGATATTCAGCTAAGTTATTGAGCAGAAAAAGTGTTTTGAGGTATACCTCGAATGGGGTGGCGAGATTAAGCCAATCCTCTAACTTTTTGATCAGTTCGGCCAGTAAATCCTGGGCATTTTGAGCAACATCATCATACCAATTTGTAAACAAACATATGCGCTCAGAATCTTGGCTAACGCTCACTTGCTCTGCTGATTGACAAAGTCCTCTACGACTGTAGTTTGATGAACCATGCCATATTAGCTTTGAATCACAGATGTAAAATTTACAGTGAAAAGGTACTTGCATTTCGCGGGCATCTCGAATGATGAAGCGTCCGGATTTCATACGTTCAACTAATTCAAAAACTGTTTTCCACAGATCCGTATCACACTGCCCCAAATCTGCGATAATCTCATCAATCACAGTGGCTTGGACATGCTTTCCTTCCTCGCGACCCACTAGGATTTGAAATTGTACCTCCGATGCTACATACTTACGACCCAACTTGTATCCAACTAGGCTGAAGTAAGCACTAGCAATACGAATTATATTTTTAGCTTCTGGAAAATAGGCTTTAATAAACTCTAATCCTACACCAGAGCCGACACCTGCAATAGGTTGACCATCAGGATTCAACTGTAATACCAATGCTAACTTTGACTTTGACTTGCGAGGCATGATGGAGTGTTACTAATTTCATTAACACCCTTCTATTATCCGTCTTATTAGTATTTATGTACTATAATTTAGCGATCGCTCTGTGCCAATTACTTGATAATGACCCTTGACTTGGATAACCTCAACCAAATTTAAGTTTTACTGGCACGCTGAATATTGTTCGTCGGGCTGTGCCTAAATTCCAACGGCTCCAAATTGAAGAATTTCCCTTTTTTTCACCTGGCTGAAGCGCGAAATTTTGGATGAGCTGATCCCAGAGCCTGTTCGCATAGCGTCTCGCAGAGAAGGTCGAAGCAATCCTCGTGTTGTTAAGAAAACCAGAGCCAAATTTCCTAACAAAAAGCCAATACATAGAACACAACCAGCTATTTTACACAACTTTCACCTAATATTTACGCCTGTGAAATTGCTACGAAATCTCACCATTTCTTCACTTGCATGAAAATGTATTGCGATTTCCGTTTGTTTCATTTGACGCTGAACAGCCCAAAGTAAACCCCTACGAGGAATCTGAAGACAACCACCTAAATAAGTTGCTTCATCTTCATCACTCTGTCGGCGCAGAGGAAGCTCGGTATTGGGATCAAAGCGGACAATTTTGTGTCTTAATAGCAGGTGTCCAAACTCGTGCATTAGGTTTGATTCACGTCGCGCAGGGGTATGGCGTGGATTGTTTATAATCCAAAGAGGGCTTTGATTAATAATCCCTGCTGACCATTGGTCACTATTGAGTAATACTTCTACTACGCAAGGATCTAGGCTGGGAATCTGTTCAGGTGTCAAAATTTTGGCATTTAGTTGAACCGCCAGTATGTCTGCTGATAATGGGTCAAATGCCCGTAAGTTTAATAAACTACGTTGCTCAGTGGCAATCCCTTCACACTTTTGCCTAAACTCAGTTGGTAATGTCTCTGTTAGTGCCATATTCTTGTAATCCGGCTTTTAATTGTCGCTTTGTTGAGCATTATCCCGATACGCTGCTTTGACTAATTCTGCCAGCGCATTGGCTACTGCCGGATCGAGTTTTTTCGAGGCTCGCAATTGGATTTCTATTGCTTCTAATGTATTTGATTCGGAGGGTGCTTCGGATTCCTCTGTTTTCTTAAATAGTTCAGCAGGTGAGACTTGCAGCCAGTTGCAAAGTAATAAAAACGTTTCCATATCGGGCATTTTGCCATTTTCTACCCGTGAGAGTGTTGAGGAACTAATATTACCTATTTCTTTGGCTGTGTCTCGCAGCCCTTTCTTCCCTCGCTTTGTCTTCACCCTTGCGGCTAATAAATTTGTGTCTAAGCGGTATTCCATGTGTGCTTATCGTTTCATTTATGAAACAGTGTTTCTTTTTATTTATCATAAGCTATAGTTGTTATGTGCTTTTAAATTGACAGCGTTTCATTAAAGACACATAAGATCCAAAGCTTGCTTTATACAAAGGAGGTATTGCTTGGATAATAGCGAAATCATCTTATTTGATTTCTTGGTTGTTGGGTTAGCAGAGTTTTTCCGCCTTGATACTCAATATCAAATCCCTAAATACCCGTACCCTGATTTTTTACAGCGTGCCTGCAACACTCTGGCATTGAAGATGACAGGTATTCCTTATCCACGTACTTTAGAAGGTCTTTTTAGTCTTTTAGAAAAACCCTTGCATACATGGTATCCCTTATCAATACCGAAAGAGTTTGACTCAGAATATGGCTTCATATACGATAAAGCCCTAAGTGAAGAAGCAAGTCAATATTTCTATGAACAGTTGTTAAAAAGAGGGCAACTTCCTGAGTTTGCTTCTGTGAAAGTACAACAAATTGCGCTGGAAAACTTTCTATTTCAGAGGTTGTTGGAGAGACTGCAAGAAGCCAACGAAAAGGATGCTGAACGCGTTGTGCAAGAATATGTTTTGCTACGGCGATTCTTAATTGAGAATCCTTATACCACTTTAGAGAGTCTACGCAAGACGTTTTCTAAAACACGTTACATATCTATTAATGATGTGGGCGAACTATACGAAGACTGTAAGGAAAATGAATCTTATTGGTGCTGCGATCGCTGTGGCCCTTTAATTAAAAAACATGGGCATTTACGTGGCATTAAGCCCAGTGTCTGCAATGACCATCGCAAAAACTTGTCCCATGTCCGGCGTGTTTATTGGAAGCAAGGTCTGCGTCGTCTCAAGTTTGGCATTCATTGGCGTGTTTGTCTGCCTGGAATCCCAGAGATAAATCTGTTCGAGGCTTTAAAAAAGCTGCATCAACAACAGCCAGAATATCTTTGTGAAGTTCAACTTTGGCCTGGCATTGACCGTTACGACTTGCAACTACGTTTTGGTGATGATTCAGTGTGGGCTGTAGATGTCAAAGACTACCGCAATCCTTATGATTTGGCTTTGCAACTCAAGCCGATATTTGGGGAAGGCGATTTGCACTACGACGAAAGTTTTTATGTGATTCCTCACCATCGTCTGCGTCAACGCCAAGATTACATTGATATCTTGCGTGAAGAAGCAACAGGATTGCCAAAAAGCACCCATCTTTTCAGCGATACAGCGTTTGAAGAACGAGTCAACACCAAGATAATGCACCTGAGTAAAGGGAAATAGCATTATGAGTCAAATGACATTATTTGAGCCACCTGTTATTTTTACAAAACGTATCAAAGAATTGAAAGATAACTCTGAGCTAAATCGAGAGCAAGCCCAATTATTACTTGAGGTAGAACTTGGCTTTGCCTTGATGGAGTGTTTAGGAATCGAAGATGAACCAGTCACAGCAGTTTGGGCAATACTCAGTGGTATGCCTTTGCGACATCCACGTTTACAAAACTTAGATGCAAGTCAGAAGCGTGCAGTTGCTAACGCTCGGCAAATTATCCCATGTTCTGCACGTTTTGCTTGGTTGGGAGCATTACGTTTTTATATCCGCAATATTCCGCAAAACTTGCGTAATTATGATTTCGATATCCAAGATTTAGATTCTCAGATTATTCATGCGGCGAAACACTTGCGCCATCAAGTCCACCAAAATTTATATGAAAACTGTCTGAGTGCTGACTTGAAGTTTCGCCAACGCAGGGCTGAACCAGTAAAGGCTGGGGTTCCCTACCAATTTCAGGCTAAGACGGAAAAAGAAACAGTTACGATGCAATTACAGTTCACACCAGAACATTTAAGTCCTGCACGACAACAACCTTGGTTTCCTACACCACGCGATCGCAACTCTTTTTCAGTGCGAATTTCAGATTTAGAATCAGATGCAGAGTTCCTAGATCACCGTGAAAAGTTATTAGCACGCCGATATGGTTGGCATGAGACACAAAAAGGACATTGGGTAAGCCGCTTTCGCAAAATCAACTTTCACAAAATTCAGGAAGACGGGACGGTGAGCGATCGCAATACAGAACCACTAGATTTGGATGGTTTTGTACATATTGCGGGACAGGTTGCTTCTGGGAAGTCTACCCTGTCAACTTTGCTTGCTGTTAATGTTGTGCGACATCATCCTGATCGCCGTATCACATTGGTTGTTAGTGATGTACAGTCAGCAATTCGGTTAGCAAATCAAATTAATTGGTGGTTCTGTGACGATCCAGAAAACGATGAGCCTGTTGCAGTACCGTTATTAGGACGCAGTAAACGAGACGCGCACCTGAAAAGCTTCTATGGCTCAAAAGACTTTCAGGAACACTGGCAACGCGGACAACCACACTGGGGCGATCGCTTTTTGGGAACGGCTTGTGCTTTGCAAGGATTGCTACAAGCCAGCGATATCTTCGACCGTTTGCATGGTAAGCCACTCATACCTGGAACTGAGCCATGTCATGTTTTGAAAGAAGCACCAGAAAGCGAAAACAAGCGTAAAAAACAAAACAATTACCCTAGTGTCTCTCACTTGTGTCCGTTTTTTGCCACTTGCCCATCACAACAAGTCTATCGTGATATGCCAAATGCCCGCGTTTGGATTACAACTCCAGGTGCAATGGCAATGGCTGGTTTACCGCGTCATCTAGAATTGCGTCCCATCAAAATAGGGGAACTCGTTTATCTACATTCCGATATTGTTGTGTTTGATGAAGTAGACACAGTTATTAAGTGGTTTGATGATGTATATGCTGAAGAAGTTTTACTGACCAATGGTGGTGTTTTTGATGACATTGGGGTACAAACTGAAGATTACATGAGATTCAACCGTGTTAGCCCGTCCTTGATGGTGCGATGGGCAACCGCAGAACGCCATGTACAAAGTGTAGTTACAGCGACTTTAACCCTATTAGATAAGCATTCGGGACACGAGTTTTTACGTAAATGGATAGAACGTGGCTACTTTACACCTAATTCTCTCCTGTATAAATTTTCTCGTCGCCTAGCTGGACTTGAAGAATTAGATCATCCTGATGTCACTGAGCAAGAAATTAAAGCTAATAATCGACGAGTGCAGCAGATAATGCGATATTTTGACGCATTACTTGATGATGACCCTTTACTTGGGCAACCTCGACCAAATTCTAAAGTTCAGAGACTAGCACTGTTGATTCAACAGATTAATAGTATTGGCGAAAGTGCCACTGATGATAGTATTTATCGTGCTTGCAAAGCCTGGATAGTTGACTTTTTTCCCAATACAGGAAAAAGGTTAGCACGACTGCGAGAAAAACTAGAAAAACGTCAAAACAATTCACAGCAGACAGCCAAGAAAAAACGGCGAAAGTCATCAAAACAGGAGGAAGAATCAGATCCGGTAGACACCCTCGAAACCCTAGCTTATCGTTTACAGTTTGCCCTGACCATCACCCTTTTAGATCGGCACACGCGCATTGTTTTTTATGAATGGCATCATCGACCACCCACTTTAGATGACGAGCCGCCACATCGTCGGATGCCAACAGCAATGTTAAATATTTTACCGTTACCACCAACAGGAAGGCAGTTTGGTACTTACTATTCCCGCAAGGATGACAATCACAACCAATCTGAGAATAGCAGCGAAAATGCTTTATCTATATTTGCCTATACCAACATTGGTCGTTACTATGTTTTGAACTTTCATCGCTTGCTGACAGACTTGGATGGTCAACGCGGCCCCAACGTCTTGGCACTATCAGGAACATCTTATCTAAGAGATTCCACTCAGTTTCATGTGGGCAATCCACAAGGTATTTTAATGCCGGAGGCGAGTGCCACAGAAGCAATAGCCCAAAGTCGCTTCAAGTTTCTACCTCAATCGAACCGCAAAAATGAACCTATCCGTATTTCTGGGACAGCAGAACGGCAAAAGACGGGAATGTTCAAAGAAATGGGACAAGCCTTAGTTGGTAACAATGGTAGCGGTCATTTAGGACAGGAACTTGAGGAATTGAAACAGCTTGGCCAGAGCAATCCAGATTTTTGGCAGGATAGGGAACGCATACTATTACTCGTCAACTCCTACGATCAGGCGCGATGGGTAGCAGAGGAAATCCGTCAATGTTAGTGGGGTATGCGAGAGCAAGTCTACCATTTGCAGCGCGATCGCACAGAAACTTTGACCGATAATGACATCAACTATCTCTCAAGGATGGAAGTTGGTGCGCTCAACCGTGCTGATATCGAAACTTTCGCACTGACTGGCGGTAAAATCCTGGCTGCACCAATAAGTGCTATGGGGCGCGGATTCAACATTTTGAATGCCAATGGTAAAGCGGCTTTTGGCGCGGTTTACTTTCTCACCCGTCCCTATCCTCATCCCCATGATACTCAAGCGATCGCTCAAGAAATCAACCGTCGTGCCTTAGATTGGGTAGAAGATGGGAATTTCGTTGCTTGGGAAAAAGACGGCATTTTAGGGCGTGCGGAAGCTGTGCGCCAATTGGCTGCACGTTACTGGCGATCTGTAGAACATCGTTCTTACTACAAAACACTGTATAAAAATGAAGAATTACGCGCTTTTCCCCGTCAAGATTTAGCTGCAACTACGGCTGGCGTAATCGTTCAAGCTGTCGGTCGTCTTTTACGCGGAGGTGTTCCCTTTCACGCTTACTTTGTTGATGCTGCTTGGGGGCCAAACTATACCAAAGAGCAACACCACGCACCAGCCTACTAGCCGCAATCATCGATTTGCTTTGTGATTATGTTGAAGAAGATGCGATAAGTAAAGCTTTATACCAATCAATAGCAGATGCTTTGGTTGATATTGATGGCTTCAACTGGGAAATAGATGCAAGAGATAGATAAAGAGTATGACGAGCAAAATTACACCAGAAAATATTCTGTTACCTGCACGGATGAGTTTGGTAAAAAATGCCTTTGCCAAGCTAGAGATTGCTGTGTTGCCATTTCCTTTTGTCCAGATAGTAAGAGACTTTTGCCACGATATCAAACAAACCCTGTATCGTGGTAAAAACAGGGAGGTTACACCACCATATCGACAGTTAAATAATGCTTTGCTTGCTTGTGCATCTACACTGACATACAGCTTTGAGTATGTTGGTTCTGACGAGGAAACCAAGCTTCCTTTATATCAAGCATTAGCTGTAGGAACACCAGAGAACCCATTGAAAACTCCCACACCCCAGCAGATACATGAATTAGTGAGAATTTGGGCGCAGGAGTGGACGAAACAGTATGGTTCAAAAAATGAAGTTAATAGCGTGTGCGATCGCTTTCTCGAAAGAATGGGTGTCATACCACCTGATTGGGATTGGCAACCTATTAAACCGGAAACACTTGTACGCGATATCAACGCAGAGAGAGGATTAGGATTTCAAGCCATTCCTAGTCTGCTTGCAACCATGTTGCATGGTAAAAAGTGCATTATTAACTCTGGAAAAAGACAACAGGAAATTCAATGGCGCAAAGTACAGGGAGGTGGTTCGGGTAGAGTAGGACTTTACTTAGTTAGTAAGCCATTTAAGGCGAATTATACAGATAATTATGGTAAGGAAAAAGAAGGTTATTTTGCTTACCGTCTAGACTTTAATGTTGAAACCCAAGCAGGAAGATTCAATGATAATGGCAACTTAAAACCGTGGATTTTCTTACATTTGAGTTGTCAAAGATACCCCCATAAACCACTTTTAGAAGCTAACTATGGACGTGATATCTCTGTTATTGAAATTAGACGCATCAAAACAAAGGGAGTTCTTCCCCAGCAAAATATCAAAGGAGCTATTCGTGAAGCTTGTGTCAGAGAGGGAATTAGCTCCCAAATGATACAGACAGTTACACAAAAATCAAGGGATACAGAAGACGATGAGGATAAATCACCAGCCTACAGCAAAGCCACACAAGGACGGGTGATGAATGCCGTACTGGATGGAACATTACGTCAAACTGGAGCATTATATGGACTACCTTCTCAACTCTATGAGCAAGCCAAAATACCAAAAGAAATTGCCCAAGAGTTAGATGTAATTGCTTTTTGTCGTCGCAAAACCAACCAATATCAAGGTGATATTCACTATGTGCTTGCGGTTCGGTTGCGTGCAACGGGTGCGGTAGATGTAATGCTTCCTGATGCTGATGATTGGATTCCTTACTCACAGGCGGGGATTGCTGTCGGAAAAATTTTTGCTGACGCACGCCGCGATCGCTATGAAAATACAAAACGCATTCAAAGTAAAATCAAGTTAAGCGGCACAGAATTAGTACAGTTTGTTGCGCGGGTAGTAACCAAACATTTAGACAGGCCAAGCATTGTTTTAGTTGAAGCCGAAGGGTGGCGTAACGAACGTGGTGAAGATAATGATGGCTCAGTCTGGTTTCAGTTGAAAAATGAGTACCTGCTGGCAAAACGCAACGTTTTAAACTTTCGCCATGTTCCTGGTCACAGTTGCGAGTACAGCCGTGAGAGTAACCAACTAGAGAACTTGTTAGCAGTAATTCGGATTCGCACTGGTAAAGAAACACCACAGTACATCACTAATCGAGAAACTTGGAACAAAGATTTTCCAGCACGAGATTTTCAACATTTGAGCAGTTTTTACGATAACTCAGTACCAGAACTGCTGCATTACTTTTCTGTGGGAAAACTGCCAAAAACACAGAAGGCGCAAGATGAAAAGCCAATTCCCGAACTTTATAAACTCGGTTATCAAGAGGATAAATTCGGTGCTAACTTTCCATTCAAACATCAACAGCTAGTGGAAATTGTACCGTTCTTTGTACGCCCAGATTTTCAACCAGAAGAAGCTTTAAAAGCACTATGTCGTGTTCCTCACTATTTAAGATGCTCACCAGCTTGGTCTATGGGAAATATAGTTTTGCCATACCCAATGCACTTAGGTGAGGAAGTTATAGAGGATCACTTGTGTATACTTGGTGTAAATTTACAAATTTAGTTTGAGGTAAGTAGGGCTTGCTGAAAAAGTCGTGAAAAAGCATGAGGATAATTGAGTAAGTAGTCAGGCATGAGTAAAGATAAGTTTTTGTTGTTTAAAATTTAATAAAGCATCATTTTTGTTAATCAAATAAAAGAAAAAAGAATGGGAAAAGATGGAAAACCTGCTTACGTAGATTATATTGTTAAATTACCTCAGCGATCGCTAGAAGAGTTTTGTCGGTGGGTGTACCGTTTTATGGACAATGCTCAATTTATCTATCCTCAATATCTAGCTGAAAAACACCAAGAATCAGCTTCTGCTTTACTGGCTCGATATCATGCGCCAGAAAATCAAAGACATTCATACTAAATATAGTTTGAAATTTGAACGTACAAAAACAATCTATCCTGACGATTGTGTCGTTATTTGTACAGCCAAATTTTCCCGTAGAAGAAGCTTTCAACACATGATATCTTGAATCATGCTTTATTATTGACTTGAAATGATTAACTTACACCATAGCGAACAGTTCTAAATTCTACGTGATTATTTGTGGGAGTATAGAGAGTGTATTTTGCTTCCCCTGGTGTTCTTCCCACATTTCCCACCCCGATGACTTGGCGTGGTGATATGTTTACAGTTTGCGGAGATAGTTGTCTATCAAGAGTAGTCACAGATGTAGTAACTGCGCCAGTTTCTAGCTGATATTGAAAAGCTAAACCAGAACGTCCACAAAATAGAGTATTTGCTTGCATTCTTGATAAGCGGTCAAGTATTGTAATTGGTGCAGTATTCGGTGTTAGTTCTTCATCTATAGATAGAGTTGTACCGTGAATTAGTAAACAATCTAGTTCAAAAAAGCCAAAATCTAGATTTCTTAGCCATTGTACTGTTTGACGAGAAACAGAATCCCAAAGTAGTTTTACTGTTTCGCCGCCATATTTTGCTATTAAATCATCTGTTTCTCCAGTAGAACCCAAACCATGCAAAATTAAACACTTTTCTTCCCACCAACCTTTACAAACAAGGGGTTCTAGTTCATCACGAAGTGGGTTCAGCACTCTTTCTACTAATTTTTCTACTTCTGGACTTGGCCCTATTAAATCACCCAAGATATATACAGCTTCAATTTGATTAATTTGGCGTTTAATATCTGCTAAAACAGCTTCATAAGCCAATAAATTACCTTCAATTCCGCTTAAAATAGCCCACTTGTTCATTTAGACTTTCACTCTTAGTGATTATTAGTAAACTCAATACTAGGAAAGGAGTAAAACAGTACAAATCAAAAATATTTATACTTTTACCTTTTGCCTTTTGCCTTTTTACTTTACCTAGTACAAACATGAGTTGGATCATCAGCCCTTTCTGCATATTCCAAACCTTGGGCTAAACGCCAAGCGAAAATAGCAGGTAAACCTTTTTCGATGATGGCTGCACAGGTTTTTTGATAGTTGTAAGGTACTTCGCGTAAACTTACTTCCTGGGTATCAGTGTCATAAATTACATAAGTGGCGTTGGGTCGTCCATGTCGGGGTTCACCAACTGAACCAACATTGATAATTCGCTTTAAAGGTGCAGAAAATTTTATTTCTTTACTGTCTATTCCTACACCTTCTACCCATACTTGTAGGCTACCAGCTTCTAAATTACGGATATAAGGTACATGAGTGTGACCACAAAATAAGACATCTGCATCGGCTGAAATAACTCGTTCTAAAGCAGCAAACGCATCTAATTCTGGTAATAAATATTCGTGGTTACTTTGGGGGCTACCATGAAAGAAAACTAGGTTATCTAAATTTAAGCCGTGGGGTAATTGAGCTAGAAAATCACGGTTTTCTGAATGCAGTTCTTGATGTGTCCATTCATGGGCGAGTTTACCGCGTTTTTCGGCTAATAGGGAAGGATAACTACACTCACAAGAGTTTAATCCTTCAACAATATCCTCGTCCCAACAACCAGCACAGGTAGGAATATCGAGAGAACGAATTTGTGTAACTACTGCATTTGGATATGGGCCATATCCTACTAAATCACCTAAACAAAAGATTTTTTCGGCTTTTTGTTGGTCAATATCTAGCAAGACTGCATCTAATGCTTCATAGTTACCATGTATGCAGGACATAACTGCTATTTTCACTCGATGTTCTCCTCTAATAAAATTTGTTTGACTTGCTGTTGGTATTGTGTGATTGCAACTTCTGATAAATAACAATCTTCTAAAGTTTGCTTCATTGCAGACTCATCTAAATTATTTCCCAATACCTCTAAACCACTAAATCTTTCTGGTCTACCTGCTAAATGGCGTGGTAAGTCTAATTCTAAAAACTCGGTTGCTGGTACACCCGCCACAAAATCTGCGTAGAGTGACCTACCATCAGCCACATCAAAAACTCCCTTGGCGCGGCTCACTTGGCCATAAGCACCATGAGTAATTTCGTACCAAAATTCTTGTAAACTGTCTTCATCAATTACCTGTCCATTGCTGGGAACTCGCCACAGTTGATTAGAAAGAATATTAGTATCAATATCTGCACCTGGAATTATCTTATCTGCCCAAGCATGATACTCTGACTGTTGCAGTGTTGGTGGCAGAATAGCTAAAGATTGATAAGATAAACCATTCAAGATTGTCTTGACGCTGGTGAGTTCTAAATAAAAGCCTAATTCTATATAAGCAGTCTCAAATTTTGCTAATTGTTGCAAAAACTCTGTTTCTTGTCCATCATGAAAAACCTTAATATGAGGAAAATCCGCCGCCAGGCGTGTCTGGTCAATGGGGACTTTTCCAGTGCCAGGACTAAAGTAAATTACGTTTACACTAGCGGATAGATTTTGTATTTGTTGGTAAATCCAAGTAGTCTTACCACAGCCAGCCAGGCCAGCAACAACATTTATATTTATTACACTCATGTTTAAATGATAATCATTTTCATTGATTTTGAAAAGTCATTACTCATTAGTCATTAGTCATTGGACATTAAAAATAAAATTCTCCCTTGTCTCCCTTGTCTCCCCTGTCTCTTGATTTCCCCATTCCCCATTCCCCATTCTGCGATTTGACAAAAAACTAGCAACCGACACACTAAAGTCTCTACAATAATTCCCTGTTGACTAAAATAACTATAGTTGTAATTATGACGAATCAAGCTCCTATTCCAGTAATTGTCAATGGTGCGGCTGGTAAAATGGGTCGTGAGGTGGTGAAGGCAGTAGCACAAGCACCTGATTTAAATCTAATGGGTGCAATTGACCGCAGTGCAGAACATCAGGGTAAAGATGCTGGAGAATTAGCGGGTTTAGCAGAACCTTTGGAAGTACCTATCACTGACCAGTTAGAACCAATGTTGGGGTATGTGGCTGGAGAAAGACAGGGGCCGCCTGGGGTAATTGTGGATTTTACTCATCCTGATTCAGTTTACGATAATGTGCGGAGTGCGATCGCCTATGGAATTCGTCCGGTAGTTGGTACCACAGGGTTAAGTCCAGAACAACTGCAAAATTTAGCAGATTTTGCCGAAAAAGCTAGTACAGGTTGTTTAGTGATTCCTAACTTTTCTATCGGGGTGGTTCTGCTACAACAAGCTGCAATTACCGCTTCGCAGTATTTTGACCATGTAGAAATTATCGAACTGCATCACAACCAAAAAGCCGACGCACCTAGCGGGACAGCGATTCAAACTGCTCAATTACTAGCAGAGATGGGTAAAACATTTAACCCAGCACTTGTGGAAGAAACGGAGAAAATCCCTGGAGCTAGAGGTAGTTTAGCCGAGGAAGGTATTAGAATACATAGTGTGCGCTTGCCTGGACTGATAGCCCATCAGGAAGTGATTTTTGGCGCACCTGGACAAATTTATACCTTACGCCATGATACCAGCGATCGCGCCTGCTATATGCCAGGAGTCTTACTAGCGATTCGCAAAGTTTTACAGTTAAAGTCATTAGTGTATGGCTTAGAAAAAATCCTGTAAGACAGTCAATGGTCAATAGTCAACAGTCAACAGTCACAACTCATTACTCATTACTCATTACTCACAACTCATTAGTCAACAGTCACAACTCATTACTCAGCACTCACCACTCAGCACTCACTACTCACTACTCACCACTCATTACTCAGCACTATTATGCTTGTCCCACTGACTCGCCAGAAATTTGAACAACTCATTCCTTTGATTGCGACTGGCCCACAGTACAAGTATTACTGGGGGAAGTTTGCTAATTTTTTGCAGCGTCTGTTGATTTCTGTAGTGGTTGTAGCTGTAATTCTGTTGGTAAAGGTGCTGTTTCGGCTGGTTACTAGCCCGATATTATTTTTTGTAGGAGTGGTTGCTGCCCTGTTTTGGCTATGGTATCCCATATTTCAAGCTAGTATCCGCAATATCAAATGCCGCCGCTACAAATATAGTGGATTTTTTCGGGGTCGAATTCTTGATTGGTGGATTACAGAAAAGTTAATCGGCAAACAAGAAACCGTCAATAGCAAAGGCGAATTGGTGATTGTGGAAAATCGAGAAAAACGCATTAATATCGAGGTCGGTGATGATACAGGATTTAGCGTTGAGTTAGAAGCACCACTACGTCCCTTTCACAAAGAAATTGTCCGTGGACAAATGGCCGAAATGATTGTGATGTCAAATCGTCCAGATTTGAGTAGCATTGACGATTTTAGTGATGTGTATATTCCCAGTCGCAACATCTGGGTTAGCGATTATCCTTACATCAGAAGAGATTTCTTTGATGGAGTCAGCAGTCGCTTACGAGAAAACCGACAACCAAGAAGACAAAACTCACGTCGTCCTCGTCGGAGTAGGGAGTGAGTGGTGAGTGGTGAGTGGTGAGTGGTGAGTGCTGTTAGCGGTAGCGCGGCGTTTAGCCGGTGCTGAGTCATTACTTATTACTCATTACTCATTACTCATTACTCATTACTTATTACTTCTCCCTTGTCTCCCTGCCTCTTCTTACCTATCGTAATAGACTCTGGCGTTACCGAAGCCGCGATCGCGAACAATATTATTCCAACTTTCGGCTTCAGTGCGCTGTCTAAAAGGCCCTATGGCTACGTGTGGGCCTAGTGGTTGTCTTTTTTCTGCGACCAAACCGTATAATCCTGTAACCTGTCTGACTTGATTGGCAACTATTGATAAATCTTGTGATTTGGTGGGAATAGTTACGTAATACCTGGATTTCCTACCGACGTTACCAGGATTGCCATTTCCAGGATTCGAGGGGATTTGTTGTCCATCACTGACAACTCTGGCACCATAAACCCCAATAGCATTGAGTTGTCTAACTCGTTGTTGTGCATTGCCTTGTTCATTAAATACCCCAGATTGAATCACAGAACGACCATTTAATTGGCGAAAATATGCGCTGGGTTCAACATTTTGGCGGATTTGTTGCAAAGTCCATTCACTGTTGCTTTCAACGTAAACTGAGTAGCGTTGAAAACTTTGGTTGTAAGGATACTGTTCTTGTTGGTATTGATTAAAAAATTCTACGGGCTGATTTTGTGCGTAGTCTGGTGGGGGTGGTAAATTTTCTAAGACAGTCTGAGACAGCAGTATTTTATTACTTTTGCTGATTTGTCCCTGGGCGGGATGAGAAAGCAATAATAAACAACTACCTAAGAAGACAGACATGATAGGTAATTTCATGTGTGTGCCTGTTATCTGGTTAGACATAGTAAGTAATGCAACTTATGATCTATAAATTTTGTGCAAATTTCCCTAATTGCTAGCTTAAATTGTGTAAGCCAATGTGGCAATGAACACCTGAAGAAGAATGAGAATGAAGTCCTGCTTTACTGGGGCTTTGAA
The DNA here is from genome assembly GCF_050235535.1 of Aliinostoc sp. HNIBRCY26. Classification (GTDB taxonomy): domain Bacteria; phylum Cyanobacteriota; class Cyanobacteriia; order Cyanobacteriales; family Nostocaceae; genus Trichormus. The sequence continues at coordinate 4,071,494 of NZ_CP189852.1, read as the reverse complement.
GCAGATATGTTAGAATTGAGCAGTTAAAAATCTTGAGTATTGTAGTTGGCGATCGCAAGGTAAATTTTTACATTCAGAGCAGCGATCACGCCCGGCTTAACCAAAAAGATATGAAAAAAGTCGTCGTTGGTCTTTCTGGTGGCGTTGACAGTTCTACCGCCGCCGCTATTCTCCACCATCAGGGCTATGAAGTGATTGGTTTGACCCTTTGGCTAATGAAAGGCAAAGGGCAATGTTGCTCTGAAGGTATGATCGACGCGGCTTATATTTGTGAACAATTAGGCATTCCCCATCAAGTAGTTGATATGCGGGATGTCTTTCAAAATCAGATTGTTGATTATCTGGTGAGTGGTTACAGTGTGGGAATTACGCCGTTACCTTGTTCCCAGTGCAATAAAACTGTGAAGTTCGGCCCAATGGTACAGTATGCCCGTGAACAATTGGGATGCGATCGCATTGCCACAGGTCATTATGCCCGGATAAACTACGATGAAACTACAGGACGTTACCAACTATTAAGAGCTGTTGACCGTAATAAAGACCAGTCCTACTTCCTATATGATTTGTCTCAAGATTTACTGGCTGCGTCGTTATTTCCTCTAGGGGAAATGCAAAAAGCCGACACCCGCCGGATAGCTACAGAACACGGCTTAAAGACTGCTGATAAACCAGAAAGTCAAGACTTGTGCCTAGTAGAAAGCAATGGCTCGATGCGGTCATTTTTAGATAAATATCTGGCTCCCAAAACAGGTGATATCGTTGATACCACAGGCAAAGTGTTGGGACAACATGATGGTGTCCATCATTACACCATTGGTCAGCGCAAAGGTTTAGGAATTGCGGCGGCTGAACCGTTGTATGTAATTGAATTAGATGCGGTAAATAATAGAGTAGTAGTCGGCGATCGCACTAAAGCTACTCAACCAGAATGTACAGTTAGCCGAGTTAATTGGGTATCTATGGCTGAACCCACTTCCCCCATTCGTGCGGAAGTGCAGATTCGCTACCGTTCGAGTCCTGAACCAGTGACGGTGATCCCCTTGGAAAATTCCCGTGTGCGCGTGGTGTTTGACGAACCCCAATTCAGCATCACCCCTGGACAAGCGGCTGTTTGGTACGACGGTGAGAAAGTTCTTGGTGGGGGAATTATTGAACTGAGTGCTGTTAGCGGAAGCGGGGCGTTTAGCCCGTGCTGAGTAATGAGTAATGAGTAATGAGTAATGAATAGTCAGTAGGGAGTGCTGTTAGAGGTAGTGCGGCGTTTAGTCGGTACTGTTGGCGAAAGCGGGGCTGTGAGTAGCTTGGTTAGTCATAGACTCAGTTGGGTTGCGCTATGCTTAACCCAACCTACTTTTCTAATGACTAATGACTAATGACTAATGACTAATGACTAATGACTAACTCGCTACTTCAGCTACTTCAATCACCCGCCCTTCATAGTCTTTCACCAAAAAATTGAGGGGCTTTTGGGAGCGAATCTTAAATTTTAATCCGCGTGTTTCTACCCGCAATAAAATCATTTCTAAGCAGTCACGGTCAAAACAAACGTGACGCTGCTGATTTTTCATTCCCAAACTCGCGCCGGTAATAACGTGCAGTTGGGTGTTTTTCTTTAGTTGATACCACAGTCCATCATTAGCGTTGCTGGTTGTCTTCCCTGACCAAGTGGGACTGGTGGACATATATAGTGGGTCGATCCCCGTCGCGCCTATGGTTTGTTCGTAGTTGTAGTAGTAGTGCAGTGGTACTTCTGCGGCGGGTAAATCTAGTAGACCTTCATATAATTGTCGGGCAATCTCTAAATCAGACACCATCACAGTATGCACTTTGGGCGCGCTGGTGAGGAATAGCCACATAGCACCCGCATAGGCTGCTAGGAGCATCACCATAATGCCTTGAGTGGAAAATAGGCTATCTAGGGGAAGGGACGGTAAAAAAGAGCCTAAAGTCAAAGGCGTGAGCAGAAACGATATCACACTAGCTGCTATAACCATGAACAAATTAGAAATTATATAAGATATCCGCTTTTATTATTGTCGATCAGGACTTAAAAGGGGTGTTTATTTTAGTGTACCAAGACTAAACTTGTCTGAGCCTCCACCCCAAAGACAGCAACATCAAGATATTATACTGCTGACTCTAAAACTTTATATTGCTAATACTATCTTAATCACTATCCACCGGCAGACTCATGCAAATTCCTCAATTTCCTGAAACCAACCACCCTTTAGTCAAGTCACTGTTTCATCATAGTGACCAAGAATTACTGGATTTGTTTCAACATCATCCTGATGATGGCAAGTTCTTTACAGTGATTTTTTGCCGTTATAGCCCGATAGTTTACACCTTGATTCAACATTCAGCGCGATCGCCTGTGCAAGCTGAGTATTTATTTGCCCTGACTTGGCGACATATCTATTATGAACTCGGCGGACTGGATTTAAACAACCCCCTACCAGGTCAAGAAGGTATGACTTTGCAAAATTGGCTGATTAATATTACAGCCGTTTGCATTAACGAAATTCAGTTACCACCTACAGAAGCCATTCATTATTCCTTGCAAACTACATCTCCGCCGTTTTGGTGCTATGTGGAACAGGCTTTAGACCGACTGCCACCCATTTTAAGATTAATTGTCTTAATGGCGCAGACTTTTCACTGGAGCGAGACGCGCATTGCGGCTTACCTACAAGCGGAAGGGGAAAAGATTACGCCGGGTGAAGTAGCCAATTTTCTCCAGGAAGGCTATCGTATGTTAGAGGACAAATTACCCGCAGATATCCGCGCTATCTACTTAGGAGAGGATTTAGTCAAGTCATAATTTTAAGTATATATGCGTAAGCAGGTAGTCTTAATATTACCATTTAGCCCAAATTCCAGGGGTAAGTTTTATGAGACAACAGCCTACAATGTTAAATTTCCCCTCCCTTAGAACTCCAAGCTATTGGTTGGTGAATAAATATAAGTTTTTTAGTTATTCTCTGGTACTGTTGGCTGTAGTGCTGAATCCTGTGATGGCGAATGCAGCTGATATCACAGAACAATTGCACAGACCCTCAAGTAATTCCTTTGGTAGACAATCAAGAGATGATGCAGATGCTCTCTTGCGCGTTGCTCAAAAACACTATGATGGTGGTTATCCTGAAAAAGCTATTGATGCAGGGTTACAAGCACTCAAGATTTATCACGCTATCGGTGACTTCCGTGCTAAGGGATTGACTTATGATTTATTAGCAAAAGCTTACATTCAACTAGGACGCTACAAAGAAGGTGAAGACGCACTTAGGCGACAGTTAGGAATCGCACGGGATACCCAAGATTTTCAATCGCAGATTTTCATTTTAAATAATATCGGGACTTTATTTTTACAATCCGGTCAACCTGCTCCCGCCGATCAAATGCTGGAAGAAGCCTTAAAAATTGCTCAAAATGTCAAAAATATTGAGGGTCAAGGCTTATCTTTAAGTAATTTAGGCTTGGTGTACGCTAGACAGGGTGATTACAACAAAGCCATTAAACTATATGAAACAGCCTTAATTTACCGTCGCCGCAGTGGTGATTTGCGCGGTGAATTAAATACATTAAATAACTTAGGTGACGCTTATTTAGAAGCTGGTAATTATCAAGCCACCATAGGTACTTATGGCGCAGCGATGGGAATGGCGAGAATAAATCGCGATCGCGCCAATCAAATCCGCGCCATTGATGGCTTAGTTACCGCACACACGGCGGCGGGACGCTACGAACGCGCCTTTGAATTACTCCAACAGCGTTTAATTCTCGCGCAAGAACTACAAAATCTCCCAGAACAATTAAGATCCTTTGAATCCTACGCACAACTGTACGAGTTGTTAGGTAACTATCCCACTGCCCAAAATTTCTACGAAAGAGCTATCATACTCTCACAAAACCTCAAAGACAGTAGAAAGGAAGTAGTATTACGCGATCGCCTCACCCAAATGTTAAAGCGGCGTGGAAAGTAGTTAATTCTGTATATTTTAGCGATTTCCCGCCAAAAATATTCTAAATTTTCCTCTAGGGTAGGTCATACAGCCTACCCTCAAACGTCTAATGGTACTTATACTCCCAATCCAGAAAAAGTAAAAAGCCAAAAGAATCTTTTTCTTTCTTTTTACTTTTGCCTTTTACCTTATATCCCCAATCCCCAACTTTCCTGAGAGAATATTCGTAAATAGAACTGTATTGGTTGTAGTAATTTATAAAAACCATCACCATACCCTTCAGAGCCATGCAGGTATATTGCAGTAAAAAACACGCAAACATTAGCAGTAATCGTTTTTGCATTCATTGCGGCGAACCGTTGGCTCTTGCTGCTGGACAAATTGTAGACAATCGTTATCGAGTGATTCGTCAATTGGGACAGGGTGGTTTTGGACGAACTTATTTGGCTGAGGATACAAAAAAATCAAATCAAACCTGTGTACTCAAAGAGTTTGCACCCCAAGTCACGGAAAAACAGGATTTACAAAAAGCTAGGGAGTTATTTGAGCGAGAGGCGAATGTCCTCAAAAAACTCAACCATCCTCAAATTCCCATGTTTCATAATTCATTTCAAGTAACTCTTGGGAGTAAGGAGTTTTTCTTTTTAGTCCAAGATTATATAGATGGTGATAATTTTGACAAACTCTTAGAAGAGCGTCAGAGTCAAGGGAAAACTTTCACTGAAGCAGAAATTATTAATTTTTTAGAAAAAATATTACCAGTTTTATCCTATATACATTCCCAAGATGTAGTCCACCGCGACATTTCACCGGATAATTTGATTTGGCGACGTTCTGATAATTTACCTGTACTGATTGATTTTGGTGGAGTGAAACAATTACCAGCTTCCCAAGGTTTTTGGTTCACTCAGTTGGCGGGTAATTACACACTTTTAGGAAAAAAAGGTTACGCACCAGAAGAACAGCTACGCCAAGGAAAAGTCTATAAAAACAGTGATTTATATTCTTTAGCGGTGACAGTTTTAGTCTTACTGACAGGGAAAGAACCGCAAAAATTATATGACAGTTATCAGGGGATTTGGCGTTGGGGTAGGGAAATCAATGTCAGCTTTAAGTTAGAGGCTGTGTTGAAAAAAATGCTTGCTTATAAACCAAGCGATCGCTATCAAAATGCTGATCAAATCCTCAAAGATTTACCATCACCAGACGTAACAAAAGCACCCGTGACCCATCTTACCAAGATTAAAACCATGATTGTTGCCCCAGGACGCAAAGCTGGGGCGATTGTCAGTAAGCTGCATAACAAAACTCAACTAGCATCGCAAAAATTACCTCTACCTGCTTGGTTGCGTCCGTTTGCTGTGAGTTTTGGCGGTACGGCTATAGTGATTTTGACAGGCGCAGGGACTTGGGCTGTAGTCAATTCCATCATTAAAGGCGTGTCATCTATTCAAGCACCACAAATTCCTTTACCGCAACTGCCATCTTTACCTAATCCTATTGCTCAACCAGTAAGTGGTAAAGATAAGGTGAGCCTCAGTCAAGTTTTAAGCCGTCGTCAACAGTTAGAAGTTCCCGACAACTTTTTTATTCAGACAGTAGATGAATTATTTTATGCCCAAAAACCAGAATTGAAAGGACGCAGCCTCACCTCTAAACCAGAAGATGCAGCTTTACGCGATGAATGGGCGGCTGTAGGCGCAGATTTATTAAATAAAATAGAACAGGCTAACCTCAGTACAAACGCACGCCGTCAACTAGGAAGCTACACAGAAAGAGATTATGAAAATTGGAGGAGACAAGCCCGTTCAGGACAACTAGGAAACTATACAGTCAATGATCTCAACCGAGACACCAATCAAAAATTCGATAAGTTGTTTCCAGGTCAAGAGCGTGGGAAACTAAATCCGAACACCTTAAGACAAGTTTGGTATGCGATCGCAGCTGAGCAAGTCAGTCAAGCCAGACAAAGTAGATAACTCATGACTAATGACTAATGACTAATAACTAATGACTAACATTCAACCAGGGCTAACTTTAGGCGATCGCTATGTGATTATACGTCAACTCGGTCAGGGGGGTTTTGGACGTACTTATTTAGCTGAAGATATTAACCGTTTTCGAGAACTTTGTGTTTTAAAGGAGTTTTCCCCCCAAGTTCAAAGTGAGTATGTTGTCAAAAAGGCGCAAGAGTTATTTCAGAGAGAAGCTAGCGTTTTATACAAACTGCAACATCCCCAAATTCCCCGCTTTCGGGAACAGTTTCATATTAAATTAGCCGGACAAGAATATTTATTTTTAGTTCAAGATTACGTCGAAGGACAAACTTATAGCGCGTTATTAAATACCCGAAGACAACAGGGTTTAAGATTTACAGAATTAGAAATTAGACAACTTTTAGAGCAAATTTTACCAGTATTGAGTTACATCCATTCTTTGGGTGTAATTCATCGTGATATTTCACCAGATAATTTAATTCTTCGGACTGTTGACCAGTTACCAATATTAATTGATTTCGGTGGTGTGAAACAAGTGGTAGCCGCCGTTGCTTCCCAATATTATCAACCAGGAGTAGGCGCACCACCTCCAGCCGCTACCTTACTAGGTAAGGTAGGATTTGCACCACCAGAACAAATGCAAACAGGCGCAGTCTCTCCCCACAGTGATTTATACGCTTTGGCGGTGACAGCCATAGTTTTATTGACAGGGAAACAACCCCAAGAATTGTTAGATAATTACAATATGTCTTGGCTATGGAGAAGGGAAATTACTCTGAGTCCAGTGTTAGGGCAAGTCTTAGATCAAATGTTAGCTCCTCGCCCTGGCGATCGCTATCAGTCAGCCCAACAAGTTCTAGACGCACTCAACCCCACACCAGTATATTATCCCCCTACTCAAGCCCCCAATCCCACCATCGCGCCTACCTCCGCAGACACCCTCGCCGCTTCCCCTCTTCCTCCAATTTCCCCCACTCCCCCAGCCGCAATTCCCTCTACACCCCAAAATCAATGGACACCTACTAAAACTTTTTTGGCTGTATTGGCTTTAGTCATAACTGGAGGCTTAATCTGGTGGGGATTGAGTGGAAAAAAAGATGATCCCATCATCGTTGATTCCACACCAACACCCACACCCACAATTACCCAACCAACCAACCCTCTAGATAAATATTCCCCAGCCGAAAGACGACGCAAGCAAACATTAAACACCCGTCGTCAACAATTGGGTGTAGATTTTAATTTCTATGTGAACTTAGTTAACCAAGTGTTTTGGGAACAAAATCCCAGTTTACGGGGACAAACCCTCAGCGATGAACCAAAAGACGAAAATTTACGCGCCCAATGGGATCAGGTTGCGGGTAATTTACTAGAAAAACTTGACCCTTTGAGTCCCAGAGCCAGAAGACAATTAGGTACTTACACGGACGCTGATCTCAATCGCTGGAAGGTAGATGTCAATCAAGTTAATGTGAGCAGCCGCGCTTTGTATGATTTAGGTGATGCGGCTTTCTTTAATGTTTTTCCAGAACGGAAGGGTAAAAATTTTATCAGTCAACCCATCGGGCAAGTTTGGCAAGCCTTTGTTAGTGATAAAGTGAATGCGATCGTTAGCGGGAGTGCTTTAGAAAAAATTGTCTTTGATCCTGGTGCTACTAGTAAAACTCTCGAAGGTAGTCTCAAACCTGGGGAGGGTAAAGTTTTTATTGCTGATTTAGCCCAAAATCAAACTTTAGATTTTGAGGTAGAAGCCAATTCCCAAGTCTTATTATCGATTTATTCTCCTTCTGGGAAAGTAACGTTCTTAGAAGATTCCCCTCAACGGACTTTAGCCACAGAATTACCAGAATCAGGGTTTTACGAATTTGTTTTGGTGTCCACTGCTTCCACATCACAAAATTATCAACTCGTCCTAACAGTGGAAAATCCCAACCCTCCAGAACCAACACCAACTCCCACGGAAACCACCACACCAACACCCACACCCAGCGACACCCCGACAGAAATACCCACACCCAATTAGGGAAGAAAAACCCCTCTCCAAACCTCTTTCCGCGCTGGGGAGAGGCCATAGGTTATGGATACCCGACTTTTTTAAAAAGTCGGGTATCTGAACACCCACAACTTGTCAAAATCAATCGGGTGAAAAACTACACAGACATTCCTCTGTTCCCTGTTAAGCTAACGAGTTAAAGCCAAACGCCACAGTCTCACACCTTCATGCTCACTAGCAGCTAGAGTTTTACCATCAGGACTAAGTGCTACTTTAGTGAAAGAAAATTTGGGTGGTTTTTTCCAAGTTAACAATTTTTTGCCTGTGCTAATTTGCCAAATATTTAAACCATCATTAATTTGCTGAGGTGGAATTTGCAAACCTTCACCTTGACTAATTATCGTCTGACTATCTGGTGTGACTAACAAGGTTTGGACTGTTCCCACATTGGAAATTGTTCTTACAATCTTTCTTGTTTTCATGTCCCAGATTTGCAGATTATTGTTCTGGGCGGTAATCAGGGTTTTACCATCAGGTGTAACTGCTAGTGTAGTGACGCGCTTGCCTTGATTATCACCAAAAGATTGCAGACGCTTACCTGTATTAATGTCCCAAATTTCTATCTGGTTGCTGTAGGAACTATTGGCAATGACTACAGTTTTACCATCGGGGGTAATATCTATGGGATAACCGGAGTCGAGAGTTTCTAAATTAGCAGGAATAGTACGCAATAATTTGCCACTGCTAAGTTCCCAAACTCCTACATCCTCTGTAGGTTCCTCTGTACTTTTTAAGCCAATGAGGATTTTACCATCAGGAGTCAGCTTGATGTAATAACCACCATTCAAACTGTGAAGAATATTCCCTGTTTCCAGTTCCCGAATTTGAATTTGTTGTGATGCGGCTGTAACTAAAGTTTTGTCATCGGGAGTAATGGCGATCGCATCTATGCTATCAGTAAGAGGTGCATAGCCTTCTGTTTCCGAGCGTCCAAGGAATGAGTGAAGTAATTTACCTGCATCTATTTGCCAAACTCTTAGACTACCAGAATTAGCAACGATTAATTTATTGCCATCACGGGTAAAACCCAAACAACGGATTCCTTTGTAAAATGAGTCAAATTTCTGTTCGTAGCCGATAATCTTGCCAATATTGGGTAGAAAATTCTGCTCCTGTCCGCTAGCCTTGATAAATTGAAAGGGCGGAGGTGCTAATGTCACATACATTGAAATCAACATCACACTGTATGTGAAAACTAGCCCAATCAGCGTAAAACGGGGCTTGAATTGCGGAGAAAGCTTAAGTCCACAAGTTCCACCCACCACACCGCCGATAATCGAACCTATGGGTGCTACGACAATGAACTGCAATAATATCGCCAGTCCCCCAAAAGGCCCTCCTATGTAGGTACTTGGACTAGCAAAAATAGGTATCATTGCCAGCAGCATCATCCCAATAAAAGAACCCAACATTGCAGGTATGAGGGTTTCTTTCATACGGCGGCTAATTTTGCCCATAATTAGCCCAATCACACCACCTACAACAGCCCCAACAACTGCACTAATGAAAGTTGCATATATCAGTTTTGGCAGAATAAATGTAAAGATAAATTCAAAGTTAATCCAATTCATATACAGATAATCAAGATTTGCCGAAGTTATGCCCAATAGGCTTTAATTTCACAGGTTAATTAATAGCATAAGCATAACTTGGTAACAAAAATTGCTATGTTTAGTAAATATTTTTATTTAGGACTTTATTCCTCAAAGACTCATAGGAAAAACAGATGTGTATTGATTGCAGAGTCATATTATCCTGCTGCAAACTTCTGTTGTGTAAAGTTAAAATAGCGTGTTAATATCAAGTTAAAAATCGAGAAATTAAAAAAGCGATCGCTCTACATCTAAACTTTTGAAGATAAGAGCGATCGCTAATTGTTAAGATTGAATATCTCTTGTCAAATCAAAGATTTTTGTAAAAAAATATAGTTCTTGTGGTGTGGGCATCTTGCCCGCACCAAACAGCCTAAAAGTAGACATTTGTAGGGGCGAGTTCACCGAGATCATTGTTAATTGTTCATGATATTTGATTAACCCGCCCCCCCAAGCACAGGCTATTTTTTGGATATAGAAGGTTTTCCTAATTCACATCAGGCGTTACTTTTGGAAAAAATTCTAGTCGCCTTATAGTGACAAACAAAGAAAAAAGAACAAGCACAAAGTATAAAAGGGCTAAAGTTTAATGTCCCGCCGGGGAATCCTTCCAACACCACAGACAACACGAAAACCAGCAATGATGTTGAAGTGGCCGCGAGATGCCCTATCGTAAATGCTACGGGACGCAGAACGGCAGTTTCCCGGATAGTTGAGCCAGGAACCGCCCCGCAGCACGGCAACTCCTTGTTTTTGATAAAGGTTATTATTATCATCAGACCACGCACTGCCATCTTCTGGCGCACCTTCATAGCTTTTGTACGAGTCGTCTAGACACCATTCCCAGACGTTTCCGTGCATATCGCACAGCCCAAAGGCGTTTGCTACTCCGAAACTGCCTACGTCTAATGTTACCTCTCGATAACTTCCTTTCACTCCTGTCCCGTAACTGTAGTTAGCATTGTAGTTGGCTAATTCTGATGTAATTGTTTCACCAAAATGGAATGGGGTGGTTGTTCTGGCTCTACAGGCATATTCCCATTCGGCTTCGCTTGGTAGGCGGTAGCTTTTGCCTGTATGTTGGGAGAGGCGAGCGCAAAACTCAACCGCATCATACCAAGAAACTTGCTCTACAGGTCGATTTGAGCCTTTAAACTTAGATGGATCTGTGCTTAGTTCTCGCGCAACTTGGGGCAGCGCGGCTACAGCTTGCCATTGTGCTTGAGTAATAGGATATCGCCCTATATAAAAGGTAGGAACTGTTACTTGATGTTGTGGTCTTTCATCGTCTTCACTTTCTAATTCATCTTCCGGCGCACCCATCAAAAATGTACCTGCGGGAATTTCTATCATTTCCAATTCAACGCCTTCTGCTAATACCTCTGTAATGTATTCTGCTTGCCCTTGTTGATAGTTGATTATCCATTCTTCTGGGTTATTTAGCTGACGTTCTAAGGTGGCTATAGTAAACTGAATCACGCCTAAATCTAATCGCTTGCAAAGAGAATGCCCAAGTCCGCGTTCATCTTGTTGACGTATTTTAGAATCATATCCCGAACCATCCATAGAACCGCCGCCAGCAATTCTAGCAATGTCCCAAGTCTCTAATTTTCTACTCAGAATTTCTCGATTTTCTATGGCTTCTTCGTATGTCACCAAAGTGTAGCCGGATGGGCAAGTTTCCCCGCTAGCTCTTAATATTTTATGTGCAAAAGAAGTAGACAAGTAACCTCTAAAATCTATTCTGCCTTCATGGGGATAGTTCAACCATCCCTCAAATAATTTACCTTCTTGATATCGTTCCCAAAAGTAAGCATTGCCACTATTTTCTGTAAAAGTAATACTAGCGGCAGTACGATTATCTTCAAAACTCCAAGAAATTTGTTGTCCTTCTATTTGCCAGTTTTCAATTACTGTCAACCCCAACCGTGAACGAAACTTTACTTTACCTTGGGGAGAAATCGATAATAATTCTAGTCCTCCGCGCCAATTTTCATAACCCAATTTAACTTCACAAATATATTCACCAGCAAATAATTGCAACAGTGAGTGATAATTATCTAGGGTTGGTGGTAAATCATTCGGGGCAACTTTTTCTGCAAACTCTGCATATCTCCCACCGAGATTGCGTAATACTTCTGTTGTCACATGGGCAAATGGTAATAAATTTTCTTGTTGTTCTGCACTTAAATCTGGCAAATTTAACAGCAGCGATGTGAAAGTTTTTAGAGATAATCCCATTTTTTCAGCGATGTATTCAGAGACTACATCTAAAACATTCTCTGTTTCTGCTAACAGCATCGCTTGATTAAGTAATTTTCGGACTCCCTCCACAAAATCATATTCATAGTGCCAAGCGACAGAAACAGGATCATTTTGCTTTTTAGTAATCATGCCACTTAAAAAGACTTCTGCCACATTTATAGGTGTAGATTGCGGCAGCATAGTCTTTTGAATTAAATGCACTACAGGTAAACTCACAGGAACAGCAGCCATTAATCCTGCTAATTTTTGTGCAGTGGGTGAGGCAGTTGCTAGAAAACGGTCTACAATTGTTTCTGGCGATATTTCTAAAACTGGGGATGTAGTTTTTTGATTGATTTGTTCTTGCACAAATTCCAGGTCTAAAATAATAGCTGGCGTTTGCGTTCTACCATAGCCTGCAATCACTTTTGCCCAGGTTTTGAGAGATGCAGATTCTAGAGTGATAATCGGTAAATTTAAAGCTTGCTCTATATCTAAATCTTCCTGATAAATTAATTTAGTATTAGGTACACCAGGGTGAAAAGAACTCACCTTTACTTTATAACCTAAGCCTAATTCACTACTTAACCACAGTCTTTCCGGGAAAAGCTGCAAAATTGCAGTGGAAGATTGATGAGACCATTTTTGTAACCAATTATAGATGGTTTCTTGTTGCCAAATATTAGATACACAATCACTGACAAGTAAAATTAACCCTCGCCCATTAATATGATATAATTCTCGATAATTATATATTCTAAGATATCTTAATCTACCTTTTCTTCTACTAATTAATTGTAATTTTCCTTGCTCATCAGTTACTAAATTCCAAACTCTGACATTAAAAAATATGCCATAGTTATCTAATATTTGAATCAACTCATTAATAGTTTCTTGCCAAATAAATGAAGACCGATTTTCTTCTATTACTAGTTCCAAGCTTAACCAGCGTTCAGGTTGAGGTTTAGTAATAGGTAGCCAAATTTCCTGTTCAACAATTAGAGCTTCTACAATACGGTTAACAGTAGCTTCAATATCCACAATCGTGCGAGAATATGAAGCGACTTTACGCATTAAAGGACGTAAAGCTCTACTAATTTGTAGTTTGTTTGGTAAAGCTGGTGCAGTAGGGGTGGGAAAAGGTAAACCTTCTATATTTTCTTCAGTTTGAGACTTAGCAGATAGATTTGAAGGTGGTGTATAAATATTAATAGGCGGCTCAATAGGTTCAGCCGCTTGAATATTTGTATTGGTATTTTCAGGAATATTTGCAGTTTCTTTGGGATTTTGAGGTGGTTTTTCTTTTATTCGTGGATTTTCCACTCCCATGTGCAGAGCTAGCCACAGTGTATCTGCTATATCCTCATCACTGAGTTCTAAACGTTTTTTTAAACCACTATGATCTAAAATAGTCACAAAGCGTTGCACTGCATCATAGCCAGAATTTTCACTCATCTTCTTCAACTTGACCTAAGTCTTGCAGCAGTTGTTTAATCAATCCATCTTTTGTATCAATGCGTCCTTTTGTCACCATAAATAGAGCATTGAGCAATTGATCATTGGCTAGGGTTTTTGAGTTTCTTTCTTGAATAAAATTATCTACTAATGTATTCAGAGCTTCGTTTGTTAATTTTGTAGAATTATTGGGGTCGGCGATTTCTTTACCTAAATGAGCCGCAATGATTTTGACTAATTGTGCTTTATCTGGCTCCTTCATTGTTAGCCTTAAACAACGTCGCAAAAATGGTGGTGGAAAATCTCGCTCTCCATTACTAGTTAAGATAACTAGAGGGAATGTAGTACATATTACTCTGCCTTCGATAATTTCGTGGCTAATATCTGCGGTATATGCAGTACGCACCTCCACTACAGGAATTTCTTTTTTGAGTCTGACTAACTCTTCAATTTCAAAACGTCCTTCCTCAAAAATATTTAATAGGTCGTTAGGTAAATCAATATCACTTTTATCAATTTCATCTATGAGAAGAACGCGGGGTTTTGCTGATGGGAGTAAAGCTGTTCCCAAAGGGCCTAATGTGATGTAGTCTTCAATGCTACTGGCTTTCGAGGAATTTTGCTGCTGCTTGACTTCCTGTAAGCGAGCGATCGCATCATAGCTATATAATCCATCTTTGAGGGTAGTGCGAGATGCGATCGGCCAATATAAAACTTCTCCTAACATCAATTCTCTAGCCACAGCATAAGCTAAAGAAGATTTACCTGTTCCTGGTTTACCAGTAATTAATAAAGGTCGTCGCAGATATAAAGCTGCGTTGATCATTTTGATTTCTTCTTCACGCGGTTGAAAAGTTTCACCTCGGACTTGGTTACGGTTTTTATTCTGGTCAATTTCTTGACCAAAAGGTCGCCATTTGGGAGGTGCTGGTAACTCCCAGTTATCATGAGGTTCGCTATTTCCTGTAAAAATTTGCCAGTCGTTCATAAAATTGCTCAAGTTTAGAGTTGCTTTTGGCTTAATAGTTGTTCTGGTGGTAATAAATCGGGGTTATCCCACAATAAGCATAGATGGGTGATGTGGTTACTACCTTGGGATTTTTGATTTTTAAATTGGGACGGTAATTTTTTTAAAGATATATCATTATTTTCTGGCGTTAAAATTCTCTGGAATTCTCCTTCGATATCAGGGATTGGTTGACGAGTCCATAAAGCCAGAGGTAGAGCCGATTTAAAGATAATTTTTCCTAATACATCTCTTTTTTCAAAGATACTAGTAATTTTAACGGCAATTATATGTTCCTGTTTAATTTGATCAAATAAAGTTTTTTGATGATCACTAGAGCCTAAAACAAAAACACCATTCGCGTAATGTTCTAATTTATCTTTAAATCGATTACCTTTTTCACGCCATTTGAAAACAGGAGGACTTTTACCTCTCAATCTATCTGAACAACGAATTACCACTTCATAATCTTCACAGATTCCTGTAGCAAAATCTTCTTCATCCTCTTCAAATTCCTCACTTTTCCAAGCATCAAAATCATGATTCATTAATTCAGACGGCAAGAAAAGATGAATTTGCTTTATATTCTTATCAGCCTTAATTAAACTTTGTTGAATTAAGTTAATAATGATTTTAGGTAAATTAGTTAAATTTTTGTCTGTAGATATTTCTAATTGATTATCAATCTTGAGTTGCTCACAATCACTAAAAGATTCTCGATTATATGCTAATAAATTTTTAATTAGCCATGCTTCAACAACATAGTTATCGCCTGATGCACTAATTGCCATCATCAAACAGGGGTGAGACTGTTGTTGTCGCTGTTGTTGTTCTTGGAGCAATTGTTGAATTAATTCATGCCATTCTTGAATATGTTTTTGCCGCCATCCTTGAAAATCTTCAGATAATGATAACTCTGTATTATTCAGATATAAATAACCGACAAATTTATCTATATAACTATAATTACCTTGTGTTGGCAAATCCAGTTCATTCACTATTTCTGCTATATTTTGCGGATTAATTTTATTGAGTTTACGCACTTGATACAATGATGCTTCGTAGGCATTGAAAATAGCAGCTTTTTCTTTGTCAAAGTATCCTTGCAATATATTAATTATTCCATCTAATTTGGATTTTTTTTGATAATTGCGATACTGGCGTTCAATTACATCCAACTGTTCGCCAAGTTCATTGAGTATGCGTTTTTCTTCCTGAAGCTGTTGTTCATATTTAAATTTGTCGGCTGGGTCTGTTTCAATCACCCATGCTTTTCTAATCCTGTCAACTTTCTCCCGTTGCAGTTTGTAGTCTTCTTCTAGGGATTCTTTTTCGTCCAGCATGGGCGGATTTGGGCGATTTTAGAAATTGTTGTTATAAATAATACCACTCTTTCGTTTTGTGTCAGTAAGTAGAGCCAAGGACTTAGTTGCATTTATTGTTACCCACTTACTGAAAAGATGAAAGCGATCGCAAATCTTCATAGCTTGATATTGCCATAATTTACAAATATAAAAATTTCACGTTAAGTATTAAATATTGAAGAAAAGTTTAATTACAAAAGAACAATTTTCTTCAACAAACCTATGAAGTGATGTACATTAACACTGCTTTGTTTTGACGTGCGGCCTTCTGGTAAAAACTAACAACTGCTGGATAACAAGACAAAATGTAATCGAGACCAATATCCCCGTCTCGCTCCCAAATACCAATAGGGTAAACTTCTTGCTGATCCATATCACGGGGTGAGTAACGAGATGCTAAGACTTCATAGGAGGTTTCCGATAGTGCTTGTGCAACCTGAAAAACCTCATGAGGTAACAAATATCGGATTCCAATCCAACCAAAGAAAATTGGCTCTTCATCACCTCCTATGGAGTGATTTCCAAAAACGCACCAGGATAAGGGAGGTGTTCTACCAAAATGACTACCTGTTAATAAAAAATGTAGTCCGTCCCATTTCTTCTCAATTTCTAAGTAATCACCTGATGTATCAAGCTCTCCGTCAACAGATAATAACGTTGAAATTTCTTCTGTCGTAAAGCAGGTGAGAAACGTATCCAATTCTTCCTGAGTAACAGCTTTGAAATTCCCATACATTCCCATAAATTTACATCTTAATTAGTATTCAGTAATGAATTTTTACTAATTAATAGAAAAGGTTGCAAAAACAAATGAAAAAGCCCGCTAATGCAGGCTTTCTAAATTAACTAAGTTGTGGTTTTACTTACCGTTTGGCCAATTTCTTCGCCATCTTCCGTAGACGAATAGATTGGGGTGTAACTTCTACCAACTCATCGGGGCCGATGTACTCTAACGCCCGTTCGAGACTCATTTCTACTGGTGCTTGCAACTGTACCAACTCATCGCCACCGGCGGCGCGGTGGTTGGTTAACTGCTTGGTTTTGCAGACATTGAGTTCTAAGTCTTGGGGACGGTTGTGTTCACCAACAATCATACCCTTGTACACTTTAGTACCAGGAACAATGAAGAATAAGCCTCTATCTTCAGCGTTCTTCATGGCGTAGAATGTGGAAACACCTTCTTCAAAGGCAATCAATACACCTTTGTTACGGGCTTCAATTTCGCCACAAAGAGGACGATAATCTAAGAAGCTGTGGTTCATGATCCCTTCACCACGGGTCATCCGCATGAACTCACCACGGAAACCAATCAAACCACGGGCGGGAATGACGAATTCTAGCTGGGTACGGTTGCTAACTCCAGGCTGCATATCTTGCATTTCGCCTTTGCGTTGTCCGAGGCGTTCGATACAGCTACCAACTGCATCAGAAGGAACGTCTAAGACTAACAATTCATAAGGTTCACAAGGTTGACCGTTAACTTCCCGGTAAATTACCTGTGGCTGGGAAACCTGAAACTCATAACCTTCGCGGCGCATGGTTTCGATTAAGATACCCAAGTGCAATTCCCCACGACCGGAAACCAGGAATTTATCGGGGGAGTCGGTTTCTTCAACGCGCAAAGCCACGTTAGTTTCTAATTCGCGGAACAGGCGATCGCGTACTTGGCGAGATGTGACTAGTTTACCTTCTTGACCCGCAAAAGGTGAATCATTTACCCAGAAGGTCATCTGTAAGGTAGGTTCATCTACTTTAATTAGTGGTAAAGCTTGGGGTTCGTTGGGGTCTGTGATGGTTTCCCCGATGTTCGCATCAGCAAAACCCGCAACCGCTACAATGTGACCGGCGGAAGCTTCTTCTAATTCCACCCGCTTCAAGCCTTCAAAACCGAGCAATTTGCTAATTTTAGCCTTGACAATTGCGCCTGTTTCTGTTACTAAAGCTGCTTGCTGACCACCGCGAATTGTGCCGTTGTGGATTCTACCGATGACGATGCGTCCTAGATATTCTGAATAATCTAGGGTTGTAACTTGCAATTGCAGAGGCTTGGTAGCATCACCTACTGGGGGTGGAACGTGGCGCAAAATAGCATCAAATAAAGGCTGCATATCCTTGGGTTCTTCTTCCAAGGTTTCTTTAGCGTAGCCAGAAAGACCAGAAGCGAATAGATAGGGGAAGTCGCACTGGTCATCATCTGCGCCTAATTCTAAGAACAGATCCAATACTTTATCTATTGCACCGTGGGGTTCGGCTTGGGGACGGTCGATTTTGTTGACGACGACGATGGGACGTAAGCCTTTTTCCAATGCCTTTTTCAACACGAAGCGGGTTTGAGGCATGGGGCCTTCATTGGCATCGACAATCAGGATACAACCGTCAACCATACCCAGTACACGTTCTACTTCGCCACCGAAGTCAGCGTGTCCAGGGGTATCAATAATATTGATGAGGGTTTCTTTGTAGCGAACGGCGGTATTTTTCGCCAGGATGGTAATTCCTCTTTCCCGTTCTAGGTCGTTGGAGTCCATGACGCAATCCGGAACGTCTTCACCTTCTCGGAAAATGCCGGACTGTCTCAGGAGTGCATCAACCAGGGTGGTTTTGCCGTGGTCTACGTGGGCGATAATGGCGACGTTACGAATTGGGAGCGTCATAGAAAGTGGTGAACTCTAGAAGGGTTTTTGTAAATTTACATTACAGTGCTAGGCTGTTTTAACAGAATTGGGGATGATCAGCAAATTCTGTAAAGAAGCTTTAATAATTCTAGCTTAATTGTCACAATTCTAGGGGGAATTGTAAATGCTGCTAGAGTAGAAATTCGGTATGTTCATAGGAGCAGCACTAAGTTTACAGTCTTTCTACGTAAGTTTTACAGCCATTGCTGATAGTCAAAACTAGTAGCCAGTAGTTTTCTATAGTCCTGCTCAATCACAGACCAATCTCCATAACCTTGCTCTACATAGTCCAAATCCATATCAATTTGATAAATGGCTGTTCTGAGTTCGTCGGCAATGCTATCAGCATCAAAAATTAAGTGATACAGCGATCGCAATAATTTACTATGTACAGGTTTGGCAAAGCGATTATGATCAGGTGAAATAATTGGATAAATTCTGCCCAATTTAGCAATCATCAATCTCAAGGAGATTTCTAAATTCTGTTCGCCCGGAATAGAATCCAGTAGATGCACAACATCTAATGGGTGTTTATATGCACTCGTAGATAGTTCAATCATCCAATCTTCAGGATGGTCAATTTCTGTAATTAGTTTATCTACCCAGTTGATGATTTCCCCATAGGAACAAATGTTTAAGTAAATCCCTATCGAAAAGTAATCAGCATAGTGTTTCAAACTGGGTTTCATAAAGTAGCAATATAATGCAAGATATGATTTTTATATCTGTAAACTGAAAACAATGCCAAGATAATGGCAGTTATTTAACTTTCAACCAGCTAAAAATGTCTACTACCTTTATCTGCCAATCACTTAAAACATCTAACACTGGCAAGATATCAGCATCATATTTCACTTCAGGTAATTTATTGGGTTGAAATACCATCACTGATTTATCATTAGCGTCAATAAACCAACCTAATTTAGTTCCTTGGTTAACACAGAAAATAATTTTATTAATTACTCGGTTGGGTGATTGGTCAGGTGAGAGAATTTCAATAGTCCAATCGGGGTAGTTTTCAAATTTATTGGCAATTTCTCCGTCTTCATCAGTGGGAATACGTGACCATTCAAACACCGCAATATCTGGAACTAATGAACGTCCGCCAAAAGTGCAGCGTAATTCGGTTAAGGCTAAAGCAAGTTTGCGCGATTGACCAAGCTGATTGATTGTCGATGATAGCTCAGTTTGAAGAATACTATGTTTTCCTTGAGGCATTGGTTTTTGGTAGATGCGTCCGTTGATATATTCGCTAGCTGGTTGAGTTTCTGGTGAGTTGAGAAAGTCTTCTAAGGAAATTTGGGGCGATATTTGAGTTGATAGCATAAAAATTAATCTAAAATAATTTAGTTGAAGCTAAAGTAAACCATAGCTGGTATTAATTATAGAAGCAAAACACCGAGAAAGGGCTAAGGATTTAAAAAGTCTAAATGTTCTCCCGTTAGATTTTGCAGTTCCTCTGGAGAACCTTGTATTTTGAGATTTCCTTTATCCAAAAGCATAATAAAATCTGCCCGTAAAATCACCCTGGGACGATGACTAATAATAATTGTCGTTTTACCTTGACGATAATGTAATAGTTTATCTAATACTTGCGCTTCTAAGATGGGATCTAAGGCACTTGTAGATTCATCTAAAATTAAAATTGGTGGTTCGGTGACAATAGCTCTAGCTAAAGCTAATCTTTGTTTTTGTCCCCCCGATATATTCACGCCAAATTCCCCTAAGACAGTTTGATAATTATCTGGTAACTCTTGAATAAACTCATCAGCACTAGCCATCTTACAAGCCTGTACAATCTGTTCAAATGTCGCTTGGGGATAACAAAAGCGAAAATTATCTAAAATTGAGCGACTCCAAAAATGTGCTTCTTGGGGTACTAAAATTACTTGTTGTCGCCGACATTCTAAAGACAAATCATTTTGGTTATATATCCCAAATCCAATATTGCCTGATTGCAGAGGATATAAACCCGCAATCAGTTTCGCTAAGGTACTTTTGCCACAACCAGATTTACCAATCAACGCCGTAACTTTACCGCCAGGAATGACTAAAGAGAAATCTTTTAATAAATCTGATCTACCTGGATGATGAAAGTTAATATTAGTACAATTAATATCAGTATCACCTGGAATGACTGCCCAAGGTTTATGATTTTCATTGGGGTCTTCTGGTGTAGTGTCAATAATTTCTGTAATGCGCTGTGTTGCAGTTTGGACTCTAGCAAATTCATCCACCAAGGCAATTAAACTAGTAAAAAAACCGTTGAAACTGGCATTCATAGCATTAAATGCTAACAATTGCCCAATAGTTAATTCTTGACTAATCACTAAACTACTACCAAACCAAAGGATAGCTAAATTACCAAAAGCCGAAACTAAGCCAGAAAAAACATTATTAATAATCCCAATTTGTACAGTCGTAAAACTTAAATTAGCTAGATTACCAAAGCGGCTTTGAATTTCCTCCCAAGCCTGGGGAGCAGTATTATTAGTTTTTAAAGTTAGTATGCCTTTAAAGGTTTCTACTAACATTCCTTGGTTGTCAGCCTGACCAACTAAAAGATCCCGAATTTTTCTTTGGAGGGTAGGTAGAAAAATAATTGTTGATGTAGACATAATTATAGCTATCAATACTGCCAATAGCAGCAACTTAAAGCTATATATTCCCATGAATATAATCGAAATTACAGCAATAAATATCTGACTGGGCAGACTAATGACAATTTGGGAAACTAATTGATTAATTTCTTCAATATCCCGCAACCTACTGACAATTTCGCCACTCCGATGGGTTTCATAATAAGTTAAAGGTAGACGCAAAATCTGCCTGCCGAACTCCAAGGTAAGACCTAATTCTAAGCGTTGAGCAAAATGGGCAATTAAATTAGATTGCACCAGTTTTAAGGTACTACTAAATAGATTCATCGCCATCACACCAATCACAACTGTAGTTAACAGTTGGGTATCTCTTCTCACTAATACGTCATCAGTTAAAATTTGAATGAGAAAAGGTGTGGTTAATGATAAAATTCCCATTGCTAGATTAATCAGAAATGCTTCAGTTAAAATCTGGCGATGGGGTAATACACGCGCCACAAATCGACTAAAACCATTGAATGTTTCTGATGGTTGCTGATAAAAACGCACCTCATCGGGTGCTAGTAACAGCATGACGCAATTTAGCCAATCTCTAGCTAATTCTTCTCGGCTAATGTAACGAACTCCCACGCCAGGATCGGCGATCACGTATTTTTTACCTTTTTGTCCGTATAAAACTACCCAATGGTAGCCTTTCCAATGAATAATTGCCGGTAGGGGTGCTTCGTGAAGTTTCTCAATTAACTGTGGGGTGGCTCTGACTTGGCGCGCATGAAATCCCAGAGTTTCCGCACCGCGTCTTAAACCTACAAGAGTTGTACCTTGCATTCCTGTACCGACTGCTTCTCTGACACGGTTGAGAGCAAAATTACGTCCGTAATGTTTAGCAATAGTTGCAATGCACGCCGCACCGCAATCTTCCTCGCTGCGTTGCAAGACAATTTTATATTTCATTGGTAATCAATGAGAGAATTCGGCAATGATAGTGTTTTTAAATATATAACGTTTTTTTATCTACACAATGGTTAACCGTGACTTAGGAAAATATTGTCCTGTCTTATGAAATAAAGTTATTGTTTTTTAATTTTCTAGTCATTTTAGATAAATTATTTTTATTGTTGATTTGCATAAATCTTGATATTGGCTCTGATATTACCATTAATGACACTACTTGAGTGTCTATAAAAATGTCAGAGATTAATTTTATTTGACTATTGATAGTTAATGGTCGAAATCTTTGTGCGGAATAAAATGTTTTATCTGATTAAAAGTTATCTATGGTTAACTAATGGTTAAGCTTTAGAAGATTGCTTTTTTAAGAAAAAATGTGATATTTAAAAAATGGATATATGTTTTTATCCGCAACAATATCGGAGGTTTTATGCCTGAGAATCAACCAGAGAATTTAAATTCTGAAACAGTACCATTTTTTGCTCGATTTTTAGAAGGGCAAAATGCTGAAGAAATGTCTGATGAGGAATCAGAAGCATTTAACGGCGGTTTAAGATTCGCAACTAAAAAATATCCTTCTGACAAGGAAGATATAGCAGTCACTCAAAAATTTCCTTCTGATAGAGAAGACGGAGTCGTAACTAAAAAATATCCTTCTGACAAGGAAGATATAGTAGTCACTCTCAAATTTCCTTCTGACGGTGATGATGAGGTTGGTGCTACCGAATAATTGGATGAGGAATTTAGCAAGCTGTTGGATGTAAAAATTAGTATTCCTCAATGGATATAATTTGTATTACCAACCTTATACTGAGGTTGGTTTATTCTTAAAATAATTTTTGCAAAGTTATGAATGATATCTCAAGTATTCTCATCCCAAATTAAACCTCTCTTTTACACTTTTAAACAACCCCTAAACTTAGTTAAATGTACTTTGAAAAACTAGTTAATTAACAGCATATTGTTTTAGACTAGCTCGTATATGTTGCTGAATATGACAATATTTGGTCTTAATTACTGAGTCTACTTAAAACTACTGATATACTGCAATAATTGGTTTTTCCCATAGATTATATAGTTTCCATTTGCGTCAAAAAATATATGTTTTATGCGTTTTAAGCAAGATGTCGTTTTATTGATTACCCATAGTGGCGATTATTTCACGATTGATAGAGTGATAGCATCGCTATTGAAACGTGGTGTCCAACCAATACGCTTGGACACTGATAAATTTCCTATGAATATTAAAATTAATGCCTATTTAAATAATGAGGGAAATCATCACAGGGTAGAATTCGATGATATTGTATTTGATAGTCAACAAGTCAAATCTGTATGGATGCGACGCATTTGGGAAGCAAATTTCAGTCCAGATTTAGCACCAAAATTTCGTGCAGCTTGTATAAATGAATCATCGGCTGTGCTAGAAGGTTTTTGGGATAGTCTTAAACAGGCTTTTTGGTTAGATAAATTGGCAAAAATTCATGCGGCGGAAAATAAGTTATATCAATTGCGGGTAGCAAGGGAAGTTGGGCTTTTAATTCCGAAAACTCTAGTGACTAATGATGCTCAAGCCGCTAGAGATTTTTTTGGGCAAGTTGATGAGAAAATGATTACTAAACTGCTGCGTCCGCTTTCTTATGGGATGGAAGGCTCTGGTTTTTTTATGTACACTAGCGTCGTTAAACCAGCAGATTTAGAAGATGCTGAGAGTTTGCGTTATTGTCCAATGGTATTTCAAGAACAGATACCTAAACTTAAAGAATTACGAGCTATTTATGTAGATGGGAAGATATTTGTTGGGGCTTTAGATGCGTCAATTTATGCTGATTCTACTCAAGATTGGCGACGTAATACCCCAGGAAATTGTACATGGCAAATTGATGAATTACCAGAGGAAATAATTCATCGTCTTAGGGAATTTATGGGACGTTTAGAGTTAAAATTTGGTGCGTTTGATTTTATTGTCACACCAGATGGAGAACACATTTTTTTAGAAGTGAATCCTAATGGTGAATGGGGAATGTTGGAGAGAGATTTAGATTATCCCATTGCAGATGCGATCGCAGAAACTTTAGTGAGTAATTTCCCTATATAATTATGAACGTATTAATTATTACCCATAGTCAAGACAATGAGAGTATTTCTCTCGTCATGCAAGCAATCAAAGCACAAGGTGGTAAAGCCTTTCGCTTTGATACAGACAGATTTCCAACAGAAGTGCAGTTAGATGTTTATTATGGTGATGGTAAAAAATGTATCCTCACTGCTGATGAGCAAACACTCGATTTAGACGCAGTATCGGCGGTTTGGTATCGACGCATCGGCATAGGTGCAAAGATTCCCAACACAATGGATAAACAACTACGCCAAGCTTCTATCCAAGAGTCTCGCGTCACTGTTCAAGGAATGATTGCTAGTATTAAAGGTTTTCACCTTGATCCTTTACCTCATATTCGTCGTGCTGATAATAAACAATTACAACTGCAAGTAGCCAGAGAAATCGGCTTAGATACACCACGTACATTGACGACGAATAACCCCATAGCCGTGAAACAATTTGCCCAAGAATGTCCGCAAGGTATGATTAGTAAAATGCTTTCTTCCTTTGCGATTTACGATGAACAAGGACAAGAAAAGGTAGTATTTACTAATCCAGTCTCAGCCGCAGATTTAGATAATTTAGACGGCTTACGTTTTTGTCCGATGACGTTTCAAGAAAAGGTAGCTAAAGCCTTAGAATTGCGGATTACTATCGTAGGTAAACAAGTATTTGCGGCGGCGGTTGATTCCCAAGCTTTAGATAAGGCGCAATACGATTGGCGTAAACAAGGAGTGGCTTTACTTGATGCTTGGAAACCCTATAATTTACCCCAAGATGTGGAAGAAAAGTTGCTGAAATTAATGGCTCACTTTGGGTTAAATTATGGGGCAATTGATGTGATTTTAACTCCTGATCAGCGTTATGTATTTTTAGAAGTTAACCCCGTGGGAGAATTCTTTTGGTTAGAACGTTGTCCTGGTTTGCCAATTTCTCAAGCGATCGCACAAGTGTTATTATCGCAATCTGGTGCATAACAAAATAATTAATTATGGCTGATGTGAATTTAGTTTCGCCTGCTGATTCTCCCAATCATCCCCAGAAAATCACTAATCCAGATTCTCTACACCTCGCTACGCCTAACGAGTTTCTACCACCGATTAGTAAATGGACAACTTTAGGCGGTGTGGCACTTCTGGGGATCTTTGCTGTTACTATTGCCTTAGCAGGTGTACTCAAGTACAAAGTCACAATTAAAGCACCAGCAACGATTCGTCCTAGTGGAGAACTGCGTCTGGTACAATCTCCCATTGAAGGGACGGTTAAAGATATTACTGTACAAGTTAATCAAAGAGTGAATGAAGGTGATATCATCGCCATCATTGACGATCGCAGACTGCAAACTCAAAAACAGCAATTATTAATTAACATTCAGCAAACTAGACTGCAACTATCGCAAATAGATGCTCAAATTATAGCCTTAGATCAGCAAATTACCGCCGAACAATCCCGAAGCGATCGCAATATTGCATCCATCCAAGCCGAACTCACCCGCAACCGCAGAGACTTACAAAACAGAGAAGTAACTTCCGTCACCCAAGTTGATGAAGCTAAAGCCAATCTCCAGCAAGCGCAAAAAGAGTTGCAAAAAAGTCAAGCACAGTTAAAATCTGCCGAAGCATCTCTAAATTCTAGTGTAGCTTCTTTAAAAGCCGCTAAAGCGAAACGTGATAGATATCAACCCTTAGTGCAATCAGGTTCACTTTCCCAGGATCAATTCCAAGAAGTACAGTTAGCAGTAGAACAACAACAACAACTGCTAGCAGCACAACAAGCCACCGTAGAAGAACGTCAACAAAGCATCCTGCAACAACAACAAGCCGTAGCCGCAGCCGCAGCGAGACTCAAAGCCGCCTATACAGGCTTAAATCCCAGTGATGCAGATGTCACAATCGCCCAAGAAAGAATTGCCGGCGAAACAGCCAGCAGTAGAATTAGTTTGGCGAAATTCAATCAAGAACGACAACAACTCATTCAACAAAAACTGGAAATTCAAAAGCAAGCCAGCAGTAACCGCCAAGACTTAATGCAAATTAACCGCGATATTGCCAATACAGTCATTCGTGCCACCGCATCAGGTATAATTCAGGAATTGAAACTGCGAAATAATGCCCAAATCGTGCGTTCTGGGGATACCATAGCCCAAATAGCACCCAGTCAATCACCGTTAGTGATTAAAGCACTAGTTGGTAATCAAGATATTCGGAAGGTGGAGAAGGGACAATCAGTGCAAGTGCGCCTTTCTAGCTGTCCTTATACCGAATACGGCACTTTAAAAGCCAAAGTGCAAACCATTTCCCCAGACACCATCTCAGCCGAAGATCAAGGTGGCAGCACAGGCACTTATCAAGTTACCATCCAGCCAGAAACACAAGTCTTAACGGCAGGCGATCGCCAATGTGTGATTCAATCTGGGATGGAAGGTAGAGCAGACATTATCTCTTCCGAAGAAACCGTGTTTAATTTTATTCTTAGAAAAGCCAGACTGTTGACTGATGTGTAGTCAAGGCTAAGGAGGGAAAGAGATTTCATCACCTCTGATTGCATAAAAATACAGTAACAAACCTAAGCCATCAATGAACATTAAAATAAACTAACCCTGATATCCTAATTAACATCTTGTATAACTTGCTCTCCAACCTAACCCCCAACCCCTTCCCTACAAGGGAAGGGGAGCAAAATTTATTTTGAATTTTAAATTGGTATAACCCAGTCCCCAATCCCCAGTCCCCAGTCCCCATATATGCCACGCGCCGTTGCTACTAGTAGTTCCAATCAAACCAAAGCCACAGTCACCACCAAACTCTGGCTGCTGCTAGTGGGAGTCAATCAATATCAGGATACCCAACTACCATGTCTGCGTTATGCCGCAGTTGACTGTCAAGCCTTAGCAGAAGCTTTGACAGCAGCAACTCAAGAACAATTTATCCAAAAACAAATCAATATTTACCATGATTTTGCGACAGAATTACCACTGTTAACTAATATTCGCGATCGCCTACAACAAATTACAGATGCGGCTCAACCTACAGATACAATTTTATTTTATTTTTCCGGTCACGGAATGTTACAGCCACAAACACAACAAGCATTTTTGTGTTTAGCAGATACCCAAAAAGATAACTTAGAAAATACAGGTTTAGCTGTTTCAGAATTATTAGAACTTTTAAGTAATAGTGGTGTCCAGAATCAGATAATATGGTTAGATGCTTGTCATAGTGGCGGGATGACATTACGTGGTTTAAATCCCACGCCGCAATTATTAGCAGTGTTACAGCAACGCGCCGCTAAAAGTAAAGGCTTTTATGCTTTACTATCGTGTGATACAGAGCAGCTATCATGGGAATTTCCCGAACTGGGACATGGGGTATTCA
This sequence comes from Aliinostoc sp. HNIBRCY26, assembly GCF_050235535.1. Taxonomy (GTDB): domain Bacteria; phylum Cyanobacteriota; class Cyanobacteriia; order Cyanobacteriales; family Nostocaceae; genus Trichormus. The sequence goes on along the minus strand of NZ_CP189852.1, from coordinate 4,044,120 downwards.
CATATTATTTAATGCGAGGATTGCGTGGAGATGCGGCTGATCAGCATGGGGTAATTTCGGCTGATGGCTTATATCGCTACGTTTATCACCAAACCCTACAATATATAGATAAAACCAATCAACAACTAAGATTAATTAATCAACAAAAACGCGGTAAAGGTGATACAGAACTGTATAGTGAATATCCTCTGCAAACACCAAAACGCATAGTTGAAGGGATTGGGGAATTAATTATAGGTAAACTTCCGGCGATCGCTGAATCTATTACCACCAGAAAAGCCTTAGTCATTGAAGGTATCGTCGGTTCACAAACAGCACTAGATTTCAGTAAAGTTTTGGGTGGTGCAGGTGCTTTTGAACTAGCTTATTTACCCCGCACAGCTAATACCACTGCTCAAGAAATTCGCGAAACCATTAAAGAATGTTTACTCTCTACTAATCAACCACAAAAATATCAAACTGAAGAAGCCATCACAGTCTTATTATATCTGCGGGGAAAACTCGAAGAAACCCCCACAGGTGAAGCCGCATTAGTTTTATTAGATGATATTTGGTTGAGTCGTTCTTGGCTCAGACAACAGTTGCGTCGTTCAGTTGCCACACAACAAATTATTATTTTAGATTGTCAAGTTGGAACACATCACATATCTTTACCAGATTGGATAGAAGACTTACAATTAAACTCCGCCACCGGACAATGTATCATCGCTGCAACTAGTCCCAAAACCAACCCAGAATTTTTTGCCCAAGCACTCATCGACACCTTAAAAACCGCTTCCACTGCCAATGGTTTATCAGTAGCAGCTTGGATTACACAATTACAAATTCATCTAGCCACACAACCACAAATCACCCCCATTCCACCCCTACAAATTTGGTTATCAGCTACACAAGGCGTAATTGAAATTATCCCCGCCACCAGCACACATAACCAACAAAAACCCACAGCCTTAGACTTAAAAATTTGTCCCTATCGGGGATTAAAAGCTTTTAGTGAAGAAGATGCTCAGTATTTTTACGGTAGAGAATCCCTCACACAGCAATTAATAGCACACATCACCCACCAATCATTTTTAGCCGTAGTCGGTGCATCAGGTAGTGGGAAATCCTCCGTAGTCCAAGCCGGACTCACAGCTCAACTACGTCTAGGAAAACAAATCCCCAATAGCGACTCCTGGTTAATTAAAACCATCCGTCCTGGCGCGCGTCCCCTGGAGGCCTTGGCGCGACGCTTAGGGGACGTGAAGGCAGGGACGCAGGGGCGCAGGGGTGCAGGGGAGGCAGAGGAGGCAAGGGTGCAGGGGCGCAGGGGCGCAGGGGAGGAGATGGAAGAAAGAACAATGCCCAATCCCCAATCCCCAATCCCCAGTCCCCAGTCCCCAGTCCCCAATCCCCTCCTCCTAGAAGCCATGCTTTACCAGGGAGTAGAAGGCTTTGTGTATTGGCTGCGGAGTCGTCCAGAACCAGTTGTGGTATTAGTAATTGACCAGTTTGAGGAATTATTTACCCTTGCACCAACTGAAGATAGACAGCGATTTTTAGAATTAGTCTTGGGTGCTATCGAGTACGCCTCTGATAAATTTAAGTTGGTGCTGACCTTAAGAGCCGATTTTATTTCTCCTTGCTTGGAAGTACCTCAACTCGCTAATTTATTGCAGCAGTCTAGTGTATTAGTTCCACCCGCTTTAAGTGATGACGACTACCGCCGCGTGATTATTAACCCTGCCGAACAAGTGGGTTTAAAAGTCGAGTCAGGACTAGTGGAAATTCTGCTGCAAGACTTAAACCACTCGGCGGGAGATTTACCCCTGTTGGAATTTGTCTTAGAACAATTATGGGAATACCGCCAAAGTGGAGAACTGACGCTGACAGCCTATCAGCAACAAATTGGCGGTATTAAAGGCGCATTGGAACGCAAAGCCGAGGAAGTTTACAAAAATTTAGACCCACAGGCGCAAGAATGTGCAAGATGGATTTTTCTGTCACTGACGCAGTTAGGCGAAGGCACAGAAGACACCAGACGCAGGGTTTTGAAATCTGAGTTAGTCGTCAAGAAATATCCTGATGAACTGGTAGAAAGAACACTCGCAGCATTAACGGCGGCGAAATTAGTCGTGGTGAATTTAGAAGAGGGACTGGGGACTGGGGACTGGGGACTGGGGATTGGGGATAAGGTAGAAATTCCCGCCTCCCCTGCACCCCTGCACCCCTGCCCCCCTGCTTCCCCTACTTCCCCTGTCACTATTGAAGTAGCGCACGAAATCCTCATCCGCCACTGGTCAACGTTGCGCTGGTGGTTGGAGGAAAATCGTAGTAGACTGCGATCGCAGCGTCAAATTGAGCAAGCCGCAGCTCTTTGGAAACAAAATCACGAGCTGTCAGATTTTTTATTACAAGGTGTTCGTTTAGCGGAAGCTGAGGAAATCTATGTCAAATACACAGATGAATTATCTTTAGATGTCCAAAATTTTATCGCTGCTTGTTTAGATGCTCGGCAACAACAACAATTAGAACAGAAAAAACGTCTCAGACAAGCACAAAAAGCTATAGCTGTGATCAGCGTTTTAGGAATTGCTGCTAGTGGCTTTGGTGGTTTAGCCTATACACAGCAACGCGCCGCCCAATTAAGGGAAATAGCCGCTTTAAATTCTGCTTCTGAGGCGTTTTTGTTATCTCATCAACAATTAGAAAGTGTCATATCTAGTATCAAAGCCAGACGCGAACTCAAACGAGTTTTTGCACCTGCTGAAGATATCCAAATCACCACAGCCGCAACTTTTCAAAAAGCTATGGCGCGCACTCAGGAAATTAATCGTTTCTTTGGTCATCAGCAACAGGTAAACGCCATAGTTTTTCACCCCAATGGACGGATTTTAGCTTCTGCTAGTGATGACGGTACAATTAAAATTTGGTCTACCGATGGTCGATTAATTGAAAATATTATTACTCAATCCAGATTAACAGCGATCGCTTTTAGTCCTAACGGTAAATATTTGGCTGTCGCTAGTGCTGATTATAGTCTGAAAATCTATGCTTTTGATACTGGCTGTTTGTCCCCAAACTGTATCAAGATTATTCAGAATATTCCTGTTCACACCAATGTAATCACTGATATTATTTTCAGTCCCGATAGTTCGATGATTGCTACATCTAGCTTCGATGCGACTATTAAATTATGGCGAGTTGATGGCAAATTAATTAATACTTGGATTGCTCATAATGGCTGGGTTAATTCTATCACATTTAGCCCAGATAGTAAAATAATTGCCTCTGGTGGCGAAGATAAATTATTAAAACTTTGGCGCACCGATAACGGTCAATTAATTCAAACTTTGCCTGGACACACAGCTAGTATTACATCGGTGAAATTTAGTCATGATGGTAAATACTTGGTTACTGGTAGTCGTGATCAAACGATTAAATTATGGAATGAACAAGGCAAGCTCATACAAACTCTCATCGGACACAATAACCAAGTAAACCACGTTGATTTTAGCCTCGATAGTCAAATTATAGTTTCTGCTAGTGCTGACGAGACTATTAAACTTTGGCGATTAGATGGTAAATTAATCAAAACTATCTCTGGACACGGTGAACAAGTTCAAGATGTGAAATTTAGTCCAAATAGTCAATATATTGCTTCTGCTAGTAGAGATAAAACTATTAGACTCTGGCAAGTAAAACCTGAGATTACATCAGCTTTAAATAATGTGCAGGATTTACAATTTAGTCCAGACGGTAAAATTTTTGTTTCTGCTGGCTGGGACGGTAAAGTTACTATTTGGCGCAGGAAGCAAATTGTCAATGCGTCACAATTAACTACATTCTTAGCCCATCGGGATATAATTCAAACTGTTAGGATTAGTCAAAATGGTAAATTATTGGCAACAGCTAGTGCTGATAAAACTATTAAAATTTGGGATATTCAAACCCAAAAATTACTCCAAACATTAAAAGGTCATCAAGATAGAGTTACCAGCATTAGTTTTAGTCCTGATAATCAGACTATCGTTTCTGGAAGTGCTGATAAAACCATCAAAATTTGGCAATTATCAAATGGTCATTTACTGAGAACTATTACAGGACACCATGATGTAGTGAATACCGTGAATTTTAGTCCCGATGGTCAAATATTAGCGACAGGTAGCGACGACAAAACAATAAAACTTTGGCAAGTTACTGATGGTAAACTTTTGCAAAATCTCCAGGGACATGGTTTAGCGATCGCCTCTGTCAAATTCAGCCCAAATGGTAAAATATTGGCCTCCGCCAGTTGGGACAATACCATCAAAATTTGGCAAATACCAGACGGCAAATTAATCCAAACCCTCACCGGACATACAGACGGTGTAACCAGCATCAGTTTTACAGCAGATAGTCAAATTCTTGCTTCTGGTAGTGCTGACAATACAATCAAATTTTGGGAGATCACAAACGGTAAATTACTCACCACACTTTCAGGAAATTCTGAGAAAGTGAATAGTGTGAGTTTGAGTCCTGACGGTAAATTACTCGTAAGTGGTGGCGAAAACTCTGGGGTAACGCTGTGGAATTTAGATTTAGATAACTTAATGCAGCAAGGATGCTCCCGCATTGATAATTATCTTGAGCATAACAGCAATATTAGCCCAAGCGATCGCACCCTTTGTAATTAAAGTGACTGTTGAAAAGTTTTGATAGCATCTACATGATTCACCATGTTAATGCAACGTAATAATAACTCTAAATTTATCCCTTTCACTTCTTCACTCTGAGAAATCTTTTCATAGTAAGTTCCAGTGTCATCTACACGCAAATGATAGACCTCTAAAACCCCATCTTCCCAAAGCCAAACTTCGGGAATCTTCAGCCGCTTGTAAGCCTCTAGCTTATTAATACCACCACTAGTAAACACCACCTCAATCGCCAAATCAGGACGTACTTTCCCAGGAGCAAGCTTATAAGATTTATCTGCCTCTCGTTTAACAGCACCAGATTCACTTTCTAGCGTCATTGAGCCGGTAGGAGTAAAATCAAACCCTGCCATAAGTAGATAAAGTTCTAATAACGCACCAATTCTTTCCTTAACAGTTTCGTGGTCTTCTCCTGGCATTTTCCTAATCTCCAAAACGCCATCCAGAAAAGACAACCGATAGCCTGGACGGTCTAACAATCCCTCAACTGCTTTGAACTCTCTCCAAGTCATTCCCTCAAACAACAGGGGTGATTCTTTTGCGGGTGTAGCGATGATGGTTGCTGGTGTCATGTTAGTCTCCAGTCGGATTCGCTGTGGAGGGCAATTTACCAATTGTAATTCCAATTTTAAAAAATCTAAAATCCTCAATGGTTTGTCCCTTATAGGTGCAGTCAATCCAAAATCCGTCTTGAAAAGTTTCCTACGGCGGGAAACCCGCCTACAGAACTTTTCGCAAAATCTAAAATCTAAAATTAGTTGACTCATCCCTACAAATAGATATAAGATTGCCCTAGATAGAAGGGGAGTAGCTACTGGCATAAAATTCAATAGCCAGTACACCTGAATCAACACACTGGCGATGAGCCTGGTTCAGATGACAAATAATTAAGATTTGGTAGCGAGACCTTCACTAAGTTCACAAACAGAAATTGTGAGCTTGGTGAGGTCTTTTGGCATTCATCAAGCTCACATGACACATGATTATTCAGGAGCTTGAGAGAGTGCTAGCAGCTTTTACAGCAGGTTTATTACTAATTACAGTTTCAGAGTTAGGCGATAAAACATTTTTCATCGCCATGATTTTGGCAATGCACCACTCACGAAAATTGGTATTTGCAGGCGTAGTAGCTGCCTTAGCCGCCATGACTATCCTTTCAGTGTTATTTGGTCAAGCGGCTTCATTATTGCCCAAAACTTACATACATTACGCTGAAATTGCTTTATTTATCGCCTTTGGCTTAAAGCTGTTGTACCAAGCTATGAAGATGACTGCAAAAGCTGAACAAGCTGAAATGATGGAAGAAATTGCAGAAGCTCAAGCCGCAGTAGAAAAAGCAGAATTGCAGCTACCCAAGCAAAAAACACCCTTATCAATTTTAATTGAAGCCTTTACTCTCACCTTCATGGCAGAATGGGGCGATCGCACTCAAATTGCCACCATTACCCTAGCAGCAGGTAATAATGCCATTGGTGTCACCATAGGAGCAATTTTAGGTCATGCCATTTGCGCTGCGATCGCTGTTATTGGTGGCAAAATGATTGCTGGACGCATTTCTGAGCGTCAACTCACCTTTGCCGGCGGATGCCTATTTTTGATTTTTGGTGTGGTTGCAGCCATTGAGGGAGTTTAAAAAAGGCAAAAGGTAAAAGGCAAAAGGTAAAAGAATTATCTCTTTACTTTTGCCTTTTGCCTTTTTACTTTTTACTTTATGGTGTACTTGTTGGTGTGGTTGGGGTGGTTGGTGTAGTGGTTGTTGGTGTTGCTGATGCAGTGGCGGCTTTGTTGATTTCATCTTTGTATTGTGCGGGAGCTAAAGCCACAGCACTATCAAACAAAGGTTTTGCTTCTGTCAGCTTACCTTGTTCTTTTAACACCATCGCCTTAGCTAAAACTGGGCGAAAATCTTGGGGAGCTTTCTTAATCGCTTGATCAAAAGTAGAAATAGCTTGAGGATAGCGTTTTTGGGTAGCGTGAACATTTCCCAGTAGTACCTGTACAGCCACTGCATCTACACTGCCTGGTTGAATAGTATTCTCTTGAGCAGCATTAGTCAAAGTTTCTTGTAGCAAGCCTACAGCCGCCTCTGGACGTTGTTGATCTAACAACAAAGCCACCATACCCTGTAAAGCCTTCAAATCCCCTGGTTTTGTGTCTAAAACAGCCCGATAAGCTTGAGCTGCTCCTTCCTTATCACCAATCTGCTGTTTAGCTTGAGCAAGTAACACGCTATACTCTGACTGCTGAGGATTAAGTTTTGCTAGCTTTTCTAGAGGTTCAATCACCCCATTAATATCACCCTGCTTTAAAGTCAAAAGTTGTAACCTGGCTTGTAATAACCCCTTGAGCGCAGTTTGGTTTTCTGGTTCTCTTTGTAAAACCAACTCATAACCCCGTACCTCATCTTGCAACTTAGTTGTTTGGTTTGTAGCAGCCACACTACCAGGACTGGTAGTAGAACTGGGGGTTGAAGATGAAGTTTTAGTAAGCGCACCGAAAATGGGAACTAAGGAAATACCCACAAAAGTCAGCACTGCCAGTGCTAGAATTAGCTGAACTATCCAGCGATTGCGCGGTTGAGACACGATTTTTACCCCCCTCCAAAACTCTCATCCCATTATTATTCACACAAACTCGAAAGTTAAAAATTTCCAAAACTGTGCGGAATACCGCCAATTATCTGTGAATTTTATAACAATTGATTATTAGCACTGCTAAATTAAGTGATGACTTTAGGAAGAGCCATCAAAACAGAAGCTATGATATGCTTCCGTAACTAGTCTAAAGACGCTAGATTACACATTTAGATCATGAATTACTAATCTAGCGTCTTTAAAATTGTATAGAGTGTCCTGTTGTGATTTTATGAAAAGTCAATTGACTTTGCATTAGCCACACAAACCCTCTTTCCAGATGCTTTAGTAAAATCCCACAATGGGATGTGTCTCCGCCGCAAGGAGTTTTTATGAATTCCGACCTGATGCCTTCGCCTGATTCCGCTCACTCTTTTGCTTCCAATGAACCTCAAACTACCAAAGAGGCAGCCGCTAACATTCAATTAGCCGCAACCCAGCCCTCTCAGATTGAGAATTCATCTGTTAAACCCAGTGAAACCGACACCCATGAAAACCTAGCTGACCGTCAACAGCCAATACCACCTCCGAGCGAACCAATGCAGTATCGTGCCATTGGCTTAGTCCGGGGACGCTACCAAGCCAGCGATGAACATTTTACCCAAGGTGTTTTAGTCACCCCAGATGGTGTAGAACTAAACTCTGTCTTGTTAGGTCGGATTATGAGCTTAGTCAAAAATCACCTAGACCTAGAAAAAGACCATTTGTGGGTAGTTTATCCCCGCACCAGACAAGAGAATGACACCTTACACATTCAAATTGTCGGCGTGTGGGAGCCTGAAAACCTTGCTAAAAATTTAGCAGAAGCAGAGGCACAAACATCACAGACACCCGATAATAGTTCAAAAGAACAAAGTCAAGAAGCCACAAACCCACCTCCTTCATCTCATATTCCCGATGGAGGTTTTTCCGTCCGTGGAGAAGTGGTTTACCAGTCTTTTGACTCGAAAAGCTTAGTAGTGAAAATTAAGCAAGCTCCACGTAAACCGACAGATAAACCCAAGTATTTCAAATTGAAATTACGGGGTGTACTGACCACCAAAGCCGTAGGCAAGTTTTGGGACTTCCAAGCCAAGCGAGAAGCTGACGGATTGGTAATAGAAACAGCAGAAGCGATCGCTGATTTACCCAAAAAACGTAGACCCCCCTTCAAAGGTGGCGGTGGCCCTCGCGGTGCTGGTGGCGGTAGCAGAAGACCATTCCCCCCCAGAAGACCTGGAGAAACTCCACGTCCCGTCAAGAGAATAGGCGGCGATTCCTCGGTAGTTTCTAAACCCTTACCAAAACCGTCTTCGTCTTCGCCCAGTTCTACACCTACTCCCAAGCCGATTAAACGACCAAAACCAACCCAGGAATAGGGATCGGGGATTGGGTATTGGGTATTGTAGTTTCTCCCCCAGTCCCCAGTCCCCAGTCCCCAGCCTTAAAAGTCTCTCCAATGGTCTTGGGGCATAAATGACCTTTCCATTGGAATTGGGGCTACTGGTTCTGTGAGGGTAAAATTGCCTGCTGCAATCCATTGTTTTAACTCTAGGGCAACTTGTCGAGATAAAAACATACTGGCTAAAGGAGCAGCTCTGACTGTTTTACCCTCAATGGTGACACGCCCGGATTTTAACTGGGCGTAACTCACCAAGCCAAATGTCGGACGTACTCGCCGAGGAATGGAAAAGTCTACTATCGGTGCAACTAAATCTTGATCCTGCACTGCACAGTGTTCTACAACCTGTTCGTTTAATAAAGGTATGGGTACACCGACACCCAGCATTAAGGAAGGGCCATAACTCTTAAAATAACAACCCCTGACCCAACGGCTATCCATTTGTTTAGCATCCCCAATTAAGGCTAAAGTCGCAGCCGGGCCGATGGGTGTTTGATTGGCGAGACGCTTCTGTAAGGGAAAATGTTGTGTACCTTCCCAAGCCACGTAACCCACACCACCGCCTAAGAAAATGCGCGTGCCGATGCCAATCAGTTGTAAATTGGGGTCATTGAAGAGGGGAGAAATTGCCCCAGGGTTAGAATAGACGGCGTTACCTAAACGCGGTTGCAAAGAGCCGAGATAGGTATGTAATGGGCGATCGCCTCCATTCACCCCCACAATAAAATTTTGATAAAGATTACGGGGATTAAATAAATAAAACTGATTTATCGTGTCGCGGGTAATGGAAGTCTCAAAACTAGCTCTAGGATAACAGTCTGTCACTTGCCCTTGAGCGCGTACATGAATGGGTTTACCTGCGATTAAATCTTCAATCACATGGCCGCCACCTCTTTCTCTGACTTCTTCCCCATCCATTGTGTCTACAGCACAGCTAGCACCTAAATATAAATCAACTGCGCCAAAGCCAGTATAGGCGGGTACACCATCGACCCAACAACGCCGAATTTTGATTGGTGGGTCGGTGTGTCCCAAATTAATAATTGCACCACTCGATTCCATCGGTTCAAAAGTGCCAGTGGTGACGACATCCACCTCTTTAGCCGCTTTACTCACACCGATTTCCGCGACTCGTGCTTTGAATTCCTCAACCGTTAACACCACCACAGTTTGGCGGTGAATTTTCTCGTTAATTTCCGCAATAGTTCGCATTGTTCATGTAGCGGTTTGACATCCTCATTCTAGGGTGATATTTCTGCACTGACTGAGATATGTTGAAAATAACAGCGATCGCCCTATCCCCAGTGAGGAAATCATGGGAGCGATCGCTTTACATTCATTTATTGTAAATATCAAAAAGCACCCCCCGAAAGGAGAGTGCTTTAATTTTTATTTAGTTGTCAGAACTAACCGTGGATAGCAGGCGCGCTGATAGCAACAGGAGCAACTTCACCAGCAGCCAAGTCTAAGGGGAAGTTGTGAGCGTTACGCTCGTGCATGACTTCCATACCCAAGTTAGCGCGGTTGATGATGTCAGCCCAGGTGTTGATGACGCGACCTTGGGAGTCAATCACTGATTGGTTGAAGTTGAAACCGTTGAGGTTGAACGCCATTGTGCTTACGCCCAATGCTGTGAACCAAATCCCGATTACAGGCCATGCAGCGAGGAAGAAGTGCAAGGAACGGCTGTTGTTGAAGGACGCGTATTGGAAGATTAAGCGACCGAAGTAACCGTGTGCTGCTACGATGTTGTAGGTTTCTTCTTCTTGACCGAATTTGTATCCGTAGTTTTGGGATTCGTTTTCGGTTGTTTCACGAACTAAGGAAGAGGTTACTAAGGAACCGTGCATTGCGGAGAACAAGCTACCACCGAATACACCAGCCACACCTAACATGTGGAAGGGGTGCATCAGGATGTTGTGTTCTGCTTGGAACACGATCATGAAGTTGAAGGTACCGGAGATACCCAAGGGCATACCGTCAGAGAAGGAACCTTGTCCGATGGGGTAGATGAGGAATACTGCGGTTGCTGCTGCTACGGGTGCGGAGAATGCTAGGCAGATCCAAGGACGCATGCCCAAGCGGTAGGATAGTTCCCATTCACGACCGAGGTAGCAGAATACGCCGATCAAGAAGTGGAATACTACTAGTTGGTATGGGCCACCGTTGTACAACCATTCGTCTAAGGATGCTGCTTCCCAGATGGGGTAGAAGTGTAAACCAATGGCGTTAGAAGAAGGTACTACTGCTCCGGAGATGATGTTGTTTCCGTAGAGTAAGGAACCTGCTACTGGTTCGCGGATACCATCGATGTCTACTGGAGGTGCAGCGATGAAGGCGATGATGAAGCAGGTGGTTGCAGCTAGCAAGGTGGGGATCATTAATACGCCGAACCAGCCGATGTATAGGCGGTTGTTGGTGCTGGTGATCCAGTTGCAGAACTGCTCCCATACGTTTGCGCTTTTGCGCTGTTGTAAGGTTGCTGTCATTTCTTTATGATTGCGGTTTGATTTATGTATGTATCAGGCGGTTTTGTTTTTTGCCTGTGAGTATAATTTACACTGCTTTACAAAAGTTAATCAAGTCCTCAGCATTTTGTAAAAATAATACTATTGATTAGTTTTACTTATTTAAGGTCAGATTGAGTACGATGGCATCAACCAATTTCAGAAAAGCGATCGCTTTTTTTGGGCAGGTACGCCATCGCCCTTCTAAAAAGGATTAGCCTCTGTCACCACTTCTGGTAGTGGAATAAACTCTGTTTCATCTGGCACATTAGCAAAACGTCCGTCCCGCCAATCAGCTTTAGCTTGCTCTATTCGCTCTGGTCGGCTAGAGACAAAATTCCACCATTTGTAGCGTTTGCCCAAAGGCTCACCGCCAATCACAATAAACTGAGCAGTTTCAGCAGCAGAAACCTTGACTTGATGACCTGGCTCTAAGATGGCAAGGCGATATGGCTCTAGGGGTTCATCATTAATACTCAATCCCTCTGTAACGCTGTATACGGCTCTTTCTGAATAATCAGTAGAAATAGTAAAGTGAGCATTGCTAGAGAGCATGACATCTAAATAGATGATGGGTGAAAAAACTTTCACAGGTGAGGTGTAACCATATGCTTGTCCGGCAATGAGTTTGATGACAGCCCCATTTTCTTCCCAAGAGGGAAGGATGTCAGCCGTATAGTGCATGAACCAAGGATCTGTTTCTTCATGCTCAACAGGCAGAGCAATCCAGGTTTGAATGCCATGAATGATGGCTTCGTTTTGTCGGTCAATGTTGGGTGAGCGTTCTGAGTGTACAATCCCCTTTCCTGCCGTCATCCAGTTCACAGCACCTGGTTGAATTTCCTGTACAGTACCTAAACTATCCCGGTGCATTAAAGTACCATCAAACAAGTAAGTTAATGTTGCCAGATTAATATGAGGATGTGGCCTGACATCGATACCTTTGTTGGGTGGCAAAACAGAAGGGCCAAGATGATCAAAAAAGATAAACGGCCCAACCGTTTGACGATGAGGATATGGCAAACTGCGGCGGGCAATAAACCCACCCAAATCTTTAACTTCAGGTTCAATCAATTGAACTATTGCCATGAGTAGCGGGGGGTAATTGGTAAATGCTGGAATAATTATAAGTAGATCAACCTGACAAAAAGCTAACCGTGCAGAACAATCATGGAGAAAGCAACATTTGGGGCTGGCTGCTTTTGGGGTGTGGAGGCAGCATTTCGGAAGGTAAAAGGAGTAGTATCAACCTCAGTTGGCTACATGGGAGGACATTTTCCCAACCCTTCTTACCTTGATGTGTTATCGAGAATAACAGGTCATGCAGAGGTAGTGCAGGTAGAATATGATCCTCAAGTTGTGAGTTATGAAGAATTGTTAGCGGTATTTTGGGATATTCATGACCCCACCACACTCAACCGTCAGGGGCCAGATAAAGGAGAACAGTACAGGTCTGTCATATTTTTTCACAATGCCCAGCAAGCAGCAACGGCGCAGGAGTCAAAAACAAAGCTTCAGATGTCAGGCAAGTTTGACCGTGATATTGTGACAGAGATTAAGTCTGCTGGTCAATACTACTTAGCAAGTGAAGAACATCAACAATATTTTGAGAAGAAAGGCAGACATTAAAGGGACTTCCAACTAAAAAAATATATAATCGCTGTGGTGGGCAGGGGGGCAGGGAGCAGGGGGAAAAATCAAAATATTCTCTCTCGGAAATTGGATAATTTATTTTCTGGAAGTCCCAAACAACAGCTTAGTCTATTCAAGTGAGGATTTTCTTATTGTATTAATTTACACAAAATGCTTTGTTATTTTAAAATGATGAAGTTATGGTGTAACCGCCGACTTGATAGCGATCGCTAAGTGCAAAGAGAAAACTATGAAGTACCACATTTGCGAGGAGGAAGCGACAAGAGAATGGCTTACCCTGGAATCGATTGATTATATTGTCGAATGTTTGGAAGCTTGTCAAACCCTAGAAATGGTGGCTGATTTACGGGCAATTTTTCCCAGGGCTGCGCTGCGCTCGGCAAGTATTAAGGTAAGTGAAGCGCAACGTCAAAGGCTTGTTGATTGGTTGCAAGTTTTGAATCAAGAAGAAAAAGCTGCATAGTTTTTTTCTTAAAGGAAAAGCGATCGCCTACAGTAAAGCATCAGCCCATCGTTAAAACATGGCTCATTCAACCTGATTTGATCTTTGTACCTCTAAATAATCTGCCACTGCTGCTAAATCTTCCATAGCCCGATTCAGGCGATTTAGCATCGCTTCTGCTGTTTCCGGTTGATTGTTAATGGTTTCTAGTCTTTCTTTTAGATGACGCTCTAGGGCTTCTATCCACAATGACAATTGTGTGTGATGAACTGCTGTAAGTAGCCCCATATTTCTTAAAACAGCCAAATGAAACCCTAATTGGTCTTGTCCGCCGTAACCCAGGTAGCCGTTCCACAATTCCAACTTTTCTGGAGTAAATTCTTCATATTGTTCAAAGGTAATACCCGCAGGCTCTAGCTGGGGTTGTGGTAGTGGAGGTTGAGAATTAGTCATAGTTAAAATTAGTTTTGATAATTGAGAAATCTACCTAAATCCACTAGGATATAGCTGATTTCCCCATTAACTGACGTAGTTAATCTTCTGGAGATACAGCATCATCACTAAGATGATTAACTGGCTTTTCTTCTGACCATTGTTCTTTATCTTCATGAGGTTGAGAAACTATGACTAACTCAGTTTCTTGCTCATGATTATTTCCCCATTCATCTAATACATCTTTAATTAATACTTCTTGCACCCAAATTTTGGCGACTACTGTTAAAGGCAAAGCTAAAAATAGTCCTAAAAAGCCGAAGAAAGTCACAAAAAATAATTGAGAAATTAAGGTGACTGCTGGTAGTAAAGACACTTGTTGTGCCATTACATAAGGCGTAATGAAATTACTTTCTGCCTGTTGAATAATAAAATATAAACCCAAAACTGCAACAGCTTTCCACGGATTATCTAAAAGCGCGATCGCCATTGCTGGAACTACGCTCATCGTCGGGCCGAGATTGGGAATTAAATTTAAAAATCCGGCTAAAACTCCTAAAGCTAATGCTGCTTTTACTCTTAAAATTGATAAGCCAACTACACTCATCAATCCTACTACGCCCATAGCGATGAGTGCGCCTGTCACCCATCCTTCTAAGGAGAGTTCGCATTTGTCTAAAATCCCTTCGACTCGGCGGCGATAAAATGAGGGAAACAGTCTGACAAATACCCTGCGGTAAGCCAAAGGGTCAACTAATAACATTCCTGTTAACACCAAGACTAACAGCACATTTAAAATCGCACCAAAGGAAACAGAAACAACAGCAAAAGAACTGCCTAGAACTCTATTTACAAAAGGCTGTGCTTGTTGAATTAAACTGTTGATATCTGGGATGAAGGGAACTAATTGTGGCGGGACAAGGGGTCTTAGTCCGTTCATCCAAGTATTAAAGCGGTTTACCCCTTGGGGTACACGATAGGTTACTTCCTGGAACTGCTGGGCAAAAGGCGGGACAATCAACCAGAAAAAACCAATCACAACAGCAAAGAATATCACCACCGAGAGAAACACCGATAGTCCTCGCTTGAGACCGGTTTGTTGTAACCGCCTAGCTAGCCGATTTAAGGTAGTTGCTAAAACCACGGCAGCAAACATCAGCAGCAACACTTCCCGGATTTGCCACAATATATATAAAGAAAGAACTATGGCGATTAAGCCTATCCATTGACCAAGGTTCACAGCTTGACTCCCAGCTTTTGGCGTGACGCAAATTCCTAGCAGTTCCAGTAGGTTAGCTGATTTTACCGCTATCGCCTAGAGCTTTTTAGTTAAGTTTGTTTTTGTGCTTGGAATCGCCAGGCGAGTGCGATCGCCATAATCAAAGTAGGTAACAAAACGGTAACTAAAGCAGTTGCATCCGTGGCAGGAAGGGGAAAATAGGGAGCCACGTACTTAATTAACGCCGATAGTAATGCTGAGGCTAAGAGCAACTTCACAATAAAACTTAACTGATTTTCCATAGAAGTACGGCAATTCACATTTTTCAGTAGGGTATCTACTCACTCAGAGTGCATGATCTAGTCTTTAGAATAGATCCATAACTACACAAACCTTTACAATTCACATTTTGTCTTAATTTGCTGAGTGCTGAGTAGTGAGTAAGGAGTAATGACTAATGACTATTGACTATTGACTAATGACTATTGACTAATTCCATTTGAGGTAATAAAGAATGCCTGTAGAAACTGATAATAATAAAAAAATCAAACCGCCGAGATTACGGCAATTCGGTGGTAGCTTTCTGATTTTGCTGACTTTATTGTTACTGCTAAATTTCATTGTTCCTAGCTTTTTCGGGCCGCGATTACCACAAGTCCCCTATAGTGATTTTATTGCTCAAGTCCAAGCAGGGAACGTAGATAAAGCCATTGTAGGCGGCGATCGCATTGAATATTCTCTCAAAACTCAAACTCCCGAAGGTCAAGCTACTGAACAGGTATTTCTCACCACACCAGTAGCCATTGACTTGGATTTACCGAAAATTCTGCGTGAGAATAACGTCGAGTTTGCTGCACCCCCACCAAATCAAAATGGTTGGATTGGGACTTTACTGAGTTGGGTAGCACCCCCGTTAATTTTCTTCGGTATTTGGGGCTTTTTAATTAATCGTCAAGGTGGCGGCCCGGCTGCATTGACTGTAGGTAAAAGCAAAGCCCGCATTTACTCTGAAGGTAGCACCGGCGTAAAATTCCCCGATGTGGCTGGGGTAGATGAAGCTAAAGCCGAATTAGAAGAAATTGTGGATTTCCTGAAGAATGCAGGTAAATACACCCAATTAGGCGCGAAAATCCCCAAAGGTGTGCTGTTAGTAGGGCCACCAGGAACTGGTAAAACATTACTGGCAAAAGCGATCGCTGGGGAAGCTGGTGTACCATTCTTTAGTATCTCTGGTTCTGAATTTATTGAGTTATTCGTCGGTGTCGGTGCGGCGCGGGTGCGCGACTTGTTTGAACAAGCCAAAAAACAAGCCCCCTGTATTGTCTTCATCGATGAATTAGACGCACTGGGTAAATCTCGCGGTGGTGCTGGCGGCTTTGTTGGTGGTAACGATGAACGGGAACAAACCCTCAACCAGTTATTGACTGAGATGGATGGCTTTGACGCTAATACAGGCGTGATTATCATCGCTGCTACCAACCGTCCCGAAGTCCTTGACCCTGCTTTACGTCGTCCTGGTCGCTTCGACCGTCAAGTTGTGGTAGACCGTCCTGATAAAATTGGACGGGAAGCAATTCTCAAAGTCCACGCCAGGAGCGTCAAACTAGCTGATGATGTAGAATTGGGCGCGATCGCCATTAGAACACCAGGCTTTGCTGGTGCAGATTTAGCCAACCTCGTCAATGAAGCTGCACTGTTAGCTGCTAGACAAAATCGCCCGGCTGTTGTTATGGCTGATTTTAATGAAGCGATTGAACGGGTAGTGGCTGGTTTAGAAAAACGCTCCCGTGTGTTAAATGAAACCGAAAAGAAAACCGTCGCCTATCACGAAGTTGGTCACGCCATCATTGGGGCTTTGATGCCTGGGGCTGGCAGAGTTGAAAAGATTTCTGTAGTTCCTCGTGGTGTTGGTGCATTGGGTTATACAATTCAAATGCCCGAAGAAGACCGCTTTTTAATGATTGAAGATGAAATTCGCGGTCGCATTGCTACCCTGTTGGGTGGACGTTCCGCCGAAGAAGTTGTCTTTGGTAAGGTTTCCACTGGCGCGAGTGATGACATTCAAAAAGCCACCGATTTAGCAGAACGCTATGTCACTTTATATGGGATGAGTGACCAATTAGGGCCAGTAGCGTTTGAGAAGATTCAACAACAATTCCTCGAAGGTTACAGTAATCCCCGACGTTCCATTAGTCCGAAAGTGGCTGAGGAAATTGACCGCGAAGTCAAGCAAATCGTTGATAATGCTCACCACATCGCCTTGAGTATTTTGCAACATAACCGTGAGTTGTTAGAAGAAACAGCCCAAGAACTATTGCAAAAAGAAATTCTCGAAGGTACAACACTGCGGGAACGTCTCAAGCAAGTGAAAACACCAGACGAACTCTCAGAATGGTTGCGGACAGGTAAGTTATCGCCAGATAAACCTTTGTTGCAAACATTGCTGGTGTAGGGGAAGAAAGGAAAAAGGCAAAAGGCAAAAGGTAAAAAACTATCTTTTACCTTTTACCCTTTTTATACCGCATTGAGATAAGTAGTATTGTTTCGAGATTCTGGAATAGTCTAAGAATCTAGGCTTTTAATCCAAAATCCAAAATCGCGATCGCTCTCCCCAGGGTATAGGTAAATTTATACTGGCTAAGTAAAATAGTTGGGGATCAATTTTATTCTGGATAATTTCAAATAGCTGACCTTGTTACAAAATATTAAAACAAACCTCTATCTTTGGAGATAAATTGCTGACAAAGATGAATTGTTTTGAAAGCTAAACCAAAATCAAATTTTTTTTGTTATCGTGATCCCAAAGGAAAGATTAAGCAATCAAGCAAGATAGAAAACACGATATTGCGTGTCTATTAGGCTGGGAATTGACAAATCAAAAAATTAGTCAAAAAACTCACTTACCATCAACAACCAGAGTAAAATCGGGGAGGTAATTTTTATGGTTACAGTATCTCATCAGGCTGTGGCTCAATTCTCTAAAGAGAAATCGCTTGTTCTCTGGTTTGATGAAGTGGGAATCGCAGATATTGCTTTAGTGGGTGGGAAGAATGCGTCTTTGGGGGAAATGATTCAACAGTTAACACCCAAAGGTGTGAATGTACCCACAGGCTTTGCAACTACTGCTTATGCTTATCGTTATTTCATTGAGTCGGCGGGTTTAGAAGAGAAATTACGAGCATTATTTGCAGATTTAGATGTAGAAGATGTCAAAAACTTACAAGCTAGAGGAAAACAGGCGCGATCGCTCCTGATGAATACACCTTTTCCGGTAGAATTACGACAGGCGATCGCTAATGCTTATAAAAGTTTGTGTGAACTATACAACCCCAATACAGACGTTGCCGTGCGTTCTAGTGCTACCGCCGAAGATTTACCGGATGCAAGTTTCGCCGGACAGCAGGAAACCTATTTAAATGTGGTTGGTGTCGAAGGTGTATTAACAGCTTGTCATCGTTGCTTTGCGTCTCTATTTACCGATAGGGCAATTTCCTATCGTCACACCAAAGGATTTGACCATTTTAGCGTTGCTTTGGCGGTGGGTGTGCAGAAAATGGTGCGTTCTGACTTAGCCACCTCTGGGGTGATGTTTACTATTGATACAGAAACAGGCTTTAAAGATGCAGCTTTAATTACTGCTGCTTACGGCTTAGGGGAAAACGTCGTTCAAGGAACAGTTAACCCCGATGAATATTATGTATTTAAACCCACATTAAAAGACGGCTTTCGCCCCATCATTGATAAGAAATTGGGTAGTAAAGAATTAAAAATGGTCTACGATGAAGGCGCAAATTTGACGAAAAATATTCCTGTATCCACCGGAGAAAAAAATAAATTTGCTTTGAGTGATGCAGAGATTTTACAACTAGCAGATTGGGCTTGTTTAATTGAAGAACATTATTCTCAAGTCCACGGAACTTACACACCGATGGATATTGAATGGGCTAAAGATGGGATTACTCATCAACTATTTATTGTACAGGCGCGTCCTGAAACAGTGCAGTCGCAGAAAAATGGCCATGTTTTGCGGAGTTATCGGTTAGGCTTGGGGACTGGGGACTGGGGACTGGGGACTGGGAAGCAAGATAGACAAACTAATAACTCACCACTCACCACTCACCACTCACCACTCAGCACTCCCCACTCCCCACTCACCACTGGTAGGGCAATAGGCGAAGCTATTAGTCAGGGAAAAGTTCGGGTAATTTTGGATGTGAAAGAAATTGATAGCTTCCAAGCTGGGGAGGTGTTAGTTACCCAGAGAACAGATCCCGACTGGGAACCGATTATGAAACGCGCCAGCGCAATTATTACCAATGCTGGGGGACGGACTTGTCATGCTGCGATTATCGCACGGGAATTAGGTGTGCCGGCGATCGTTGGTTGTGGTAACGCGACGGAGGTTTTAACTACAGGACAAGAAGTGACCGTTTCTTGTGCAGAAGGGGAAGAGGGTAAAGTGTACGCAGGTTTATTACCCTTTGAAGTGGAAGAGGTAGCTTTAGAAAATTTACCCCGTACTCGTACCCAGATTTTAATGAATGTGGGAAATCCCCAAGAGGCTTTGAGTTTATCTGCAATTCCTAATGATGGCGTAGGTTTGGCGCGGACTGAGTTTATTATTGCTAACCAAATCCAAATTCATCCTCTGGCGTTAATTTACTACGACAAATTAGAAGATGCCCAAGCTAAAGCCAAAATAGCTGCTATTACGGCTATGTATGCAGATAAACCGCAGTATTTTGTCGATAAATTAGCTCAAGGCATAGGCAGAATCGCCGCCGCGTTTTATCCTAAACCTGTGATTTTGCGGATGTCTGACTTTAAGAGTAATGAGTACGCCAATTTGGAAGGTGGGAGACAATTTGAACCGAAAGAAGAAAACCCGATGCTGGGGTGGCGGGGTGCAGCCAGATATTACGATGAAGGTTATAGAGAAGGTTTCGCGCTAGAGTGTCAAGCCATCAAACGGGTACGGGAAGACATGGGTTTAACCAATGTTATTCCGATGATTCCCTTCTGTCGCACCCCCGAAGAGGGACGGTTAGTTTTAGCAGAGATGGCGAAAAATGGACTTAAACAAGGTGTGAATAACTTGCAAGTTTATGTCATGTGCGAGTTACCCAGTAATGTGATTATGGCGGAACAGTTTGCTGAGGTATTTGACGGTTTTTCCATAGGTTCTAATGATTTAACTCAGTTGACACTGGGATTAGATAGAGATTCAGCTTTAGTGGCGCGACTGTTTGATGAACGCAGTCCAGCCGTAAAGCAAATGGTAAAAATGGCCATAGAAGCAGCGAAAAAACACAACCGCAAAATCGGGATTTGTGGACAAGCACCCAGCGACTACCCAGAATTTACTCAGTTTTTGGTAGAACAGGGAATTGATTCAATTAGTCTCAATCCTGATTCGGTTTTGAAGACTATGTTAGAAGTGGCAAAGGTAGAGAAGAGTTGATGATCTCGGTTAACCCGCCCCTACAAACATCTACATAAATTGCAAAATATACATAACAGCAGCCTTGCATACTGCTTGGCTAGGGTGTTGACTTTGATGGAATTTGGGTTTTTTGAATTCATGCCATTTTTGTGTCAGCACAACATCTCTCTGGTATCGTTGCGTTCGCGAAGCGTCTCGTAGAGAGCAAAGCGAACGCAATGACTTAATATATTGTATGAATTTTGACCCCCGAAAAAGACACAGAGTCAACAGCCTACTGCTTGGCTAGCCTTGCTCTATCCTTAGTCCAATATTCGTTTCCATGTGGGAGCAATTAACTGTCCAGCCAATCCTCCATTTTGACCAGATGCAAAAACCTGGGTCGCTAGGAGTATTCTTCCTTGTCTTTTCGCCTCAGAGATTATAAAATCGTACTTAATTATGCCTGTAGAGAAAGGAATTGTGGCCACGCCTGTACCATTTGATTGCACTGAGTAAGTTCCATTCGACACAGGTGCAACATCGTTAATAGTTCTAGGACAATTAGGGATAGGAGTGCTACACGGTAAGTTCGCTATGAGATCCACACTAAGCCCACCCTTTCCATCAAAGTTTATCGGCCCTAAACTAGCAACATCACCACTGTTGTTGACATACGCATAACTCCCCTGAAGACTGGCGTTTGTGAAAGTGCCATTGCTGTAGCTCATAGCAGACTGAGCAGTGAAAACACCCAGTATGACCAAAATTACCGCCAGCACCTTGAAAATATTTTTCATGTGAGTAGATTTATGTTGTGATCAACGTAGATGCTACCACCATGATCTGAGTCAGACTGGAAAATTCCGTATTTCTTCCAGTGAAATTACTGATGACACAATTTGGCACTTGAATGATTAAATCACAGTTATTGCCAGTTTATGGTTTACAGACTAGGTAGCCAAAAGCTGAAAAGTAAAGCTCAGAAAGGCTTTCAGTGATTGGGTTTTCCCAGTTTAACACAAGAGGGTTATACAAATTGCCAGCAATCTACCAACGCAGATTCATCACACAAGTATTTCTTACTCATTACTGAGTCCTACAAATTGAGCAAAAACCTCTGCTCCCGTCAGATTTTCAGTTTCATTAGCAATAAGAAAGAGCTGTGCTAACAGAGTTTATTTCTTACTCAAATATAATTTCTCATGAATAATTTCTTTCGCTATTGCCATCTCTCTTCGATAATCTTTATCTTGAGTAGAGGCGGCAATAGTGGATAGCAAAGACAAGATCAAACAGAAACATATTGTAATTAAAGCAGTAATTGGTTGATTAACACAAGTCAGCAACCAAATAGAAACACTAATACCAAATAACGGTGTAATTATAGCTACACCCTTAAACAACCTCAATAGACTTTGTGTATACTTAAGTCTTTCTATAACATTAATTGAACCGTTCTCGAAAATAAAAAAACGTATTTTGTCCCATTCTACTTGTCCATTGTCTAGCCAGAACTGTCCATCCCCTAAGAAAAATTTCACAATCCTTAAATTTGTCAGGAAATTCAGTAATTTATTTCGCCTTGTTGATTTGATGAAGTTGATTATTACTAAATAGGTGGGGAACATTAGGCTATTTAATAATGCACCAAATAAGTACGAAAGCAGAGTTAATATTATAACTATTACCGATGAGAATTCTTTGAAACTTGATAAGAAAATCCAATTATCAATTTTCAAAACCGTAAGAATAAGAAATATAAGTGTACTAATTGCTAGTGAACCAACTACTAAAAACTCAACAATAATTGCTGTTGTACTCACTACCTTTCCTCAATCATTGTCATGAAGGTATTTTGCGTACTTTATCATTTCATCTACTTGTTAATTTGCTCATACACAACCTTTTGTAAGTAAACTGTGATTTGTATCTTCTTATTAACACTACACTGGCGACGTAAATAAAATAGCTACTTCTCTACTGATTAAGTTTTTTAGTAGTAGTTGACTAAATTTCCCTTGTCAAATACCAAAACCCCAGTGCTGTTGTTTTTATGTTGTTGCGTCAATTGTAGGCTGTTTACTTTTTCTCTTACTATTCCTACTATTAATAATCACTCTCACTACTATAGGATTCCTATTTGATTTTTGCGAAGCTTATCAAAAAATTTAACTAGCATCGGCTATGTAGAATTTGAAAATGATTGCTACATCAAAATTTGATGCTTTGTACCATAAAATTCAAGTATATAGGAATCATATTTGATTTCTGAAAAAAGCTCAGTACACCTCTGTTACTTCTTTTCCTGTTCCCTGTCCCCTGTTCCCTATCTACGCAAATCATTTCAATAATCAAGTCTGATTCCTATATCTACTAAATATATGAAGCGAAAATTTCACTCATTTTTCTGGCATTGCGCCCTAGTAGTCTTTCTAGCTTTGACTTTTAGTGGATGGGGTGTGGAATCAGCAGTTGCACTGCTGCGGCAACATCATGATTCCCCTGGTGTTTTGCGCTACCACTCCCAAGTATCTATCAAAGATAAACAAGGTTACGCTTGGCAGGTGCTACTGTTCAAACAAAATTACAACCATCCAGTTCGAGATTTAAGGTTACGCTTGGTAGGGTTTCCTGGTGTAGTTGAAATTGCCCATCCTCAACCATTGTTGATTGAAGCAACATCAGGAAAATTACTCAGTGCATCCGATGCTTATGCTTTAACTGCACCAGCCCCCAATGTAGGGGAATATGAATTAACTGATGTTTTACCCAAACTGCCAACCACCGATGCCCTTAAACTGTATGTACCAGTTAAAGGCGAAAAGCCATTGGTTCTCAATATTCCTCAATCCGTAGTCACCGAGTGGCAATGGTTAGTGACTGAGATTGATTAATCAAAAAATAGTCTCCCCAATAGGGTTTATACCAATTCTCCAAAATTAGGCAACAGATGCAAAGCCTGAAGCTCAGATGGTATCTGACTTTCTGAATTGCGAATTGCGAATTGCGAATTGCGAATTGCGAATTGCGAATTGGTATTAGTGGAATTGCACTCAACATAAGAATGGGCAATGTGGTGAGGGGTGATGGTCAAAGATCCGCTTTAGGAGCGATCTCGCTTAGAGTAGCCGCACAAGGATTTTCAGCGTTAAGAAATACGAAGCCAACGGTAAGGCGGCTCAATACCTATAGGCTCAACTCTATAGGTAGAGTTATCTAAAAAAATATTTGAGTTTCAGGAATTTAATTATTTTGTTTTGGAGCATTATCTAGCAAGTAACCTACTAATAACTGATGCAAATAGTTGGTGTAGTTATGGTTATTTCTCTATTTCCAGGGGGGTATATATAAGTCTTAATTCTGGCTGCATTGCTCACCCTTGGACTAACTTCACACCATAACTGTAGCCTCAAGGTTACTGTCGCTGTACTTGCCAACAACTCATTAAATGGATAAGCAGATGATCAACAGGTTAGTTTAAAAAGCAAATAATTTCAAGCAATTTCAGTGTACACCAATGTCAAAAGGTAGTAAAATTCATGACTTCTGATATCAAATCGCTATCTGAGTTTATTCAAGTAAACGCATCGACTATTTCCATTACTGATGCTTCTCCAGAGCTAATTAAAGAAACACAAGAAATCTTAAAGATAGAAGTAGATGGTATTGTCGGCCCCATCACCAAACAAGCTTTTACCGACTTCAAAGAAGATAATGAACTAGAGTTCCCTTTGCTACTAGGAGTTACTACAGCTAAGGAGTTACTAGAGTTAAAGGGTAAAGAAGAAACGGCCAGCACAACTGATGAAAATAATGGCTCACAACCCAAAGTCAATCCAGATGCAGGAACACGCACTGGAAACTCCATGAAACTTCCTAATGGTGATGTTGTTTATGCTAACCAATACATTGTTGAAGGTATCCCTCTGACTTGGGGTGAAGCTACCAAGGGCTGTACACGGATTCCTACTATTTCTGAATATGTACAGAATGCAGTTAGGCTAGCTCAAGTTTGGGGAGAAGTCAGACAGAAGTTTGACTCACCTATTATCATTACTTCTGGTTATCGTTCTCCTGCTGTCAGCAGAGCAGTTGGCGGTGTTCGTAACAGCCAACATCACTACTTCCGTGCGCTTGATATGCAGCCGATGAACGGGGATGTCAGAAAGCTTTGGGAAGTGTTAAAAGATTCTCGTTTTGTGGGATTGGGAGATGCAGTTTTTATGGGACGTAATAAGGGATTTTTTCACGGTGATATCCGACCCGGTACAAGAGTAATATTTTCTTACTAACGCATTATTTCTGTGATTAACAGAGATATTTCTAAGATTGACACAAGCTAATTCTAGCTTAGATTCTTCCCAAGAAAAATTACCTTAATGACTCCGTATCTGCTAGTAAAACATTGTTTTGAATAAACAGGAATTGAATCATGAAAATATGTATTGATCCAGGTCACGGTGGAACAGACCCCGGTGCGATCGGTAAAGATCCATTTGTCTTAAATGAAAAAGATGTTACTTTGTCCATTTCCTTATTATTGAAAACAGAACTCGAAGACAAAGGACATACAGTGGTTCTCACAAGAGATAAAGATGTGGCTGTATCTTTATCCAATAGAGCAAAAATCGCCAATCAGAATAATGTGGATATTTTTATCAGTATCCACTGTAATTCCTCCGAGAACAAAGATGCAGAAGGTATTGAAACATGGATATTCCCCAACTCAACTGTCGGTAAAAAGCTGGCAGAACCCGTACAGAATAGTTTAGTTACGGCTTTTCCGAATCACAAAAAACGGGGTATTAGAGAAGACAATTTTCAGGTATTAAGAGAAACAAATATGCCAGCTATTCTAGTTGAATGTGAGTTCATTAGTAATCCCACTCAACTAAAATTCTTGTCAGATAAAGACAATCAAGAAAAAATTGCCAAAGCTATTACATCTGCTATCTAACTAAGATGGCACAAACTTTTCTCTGTTTAATTACATATCCTCAAAAATAGGTTGCCTGATTCTTGCATGGTTATTCAGGCTTTGAGCCGAGATGGCGATACGCATATCGTTGGCGAATTCCCTAAACAGCTAGATTAGTTTTCTTGTTTCGGTGTATTACATGGAGATGCTCGTTATAGCTCTCCATGTAATACACCGAAAATTCGCCATTTTTATGTTAAGCAATTAACTTATTTTAATTTTGCTCCGAAAGACCAATGTTCTACGTGATCTTTAAAGACATACCACGATTCCTTACCGTTAATTGGTTTCTCGAACTGCACATACCAGTGTTGTTTTTTGTTCATTCCTGTCTCTGAGTTTTCTTCCTTACTCTCATCAAAATCCTCAACTTTTTTGACAGAAAATAGATCACCTTGTTTAGCATTAAACCTATCTTCTTCTGTTAAACTACTGCCTAAGACGCTCCATTTTTGCTTGAATGTAGTATTTTGATTGACTTTTAAAATGCTTAACACAGATGTATCTCCTTTTTTTCAAGTTGTTGCCAATTTAAATGTTTGAAATACCTAGATAGATATGTATTCCATTTTCAACTTATCCCACATCTTGCTCCTTGTAAAATATAAGTAGCTGTCATGCGCTAAATACATCAGAACACATGGAAAAGGAATAATTGGGGGTGCTTGGAGTTCCATAGAGGTTAAGTGAAGCCAACTGAGGCGATCAGCTTCGCTTATGTATTCGGCGATCGCAATAACTGACACCCGCCATGTGTATAAAAGTCATGTCGCAAATCATTGCGATCGCTAACCAAAAAGGCAGAACCGGAAAATCAACAACAGCAGTTCATCTTGCCTACTATTTGGCTATGAAAAGGGGTCATATAGCAATCCTACCCCAAACCTGAGAAAATACGTAGATAAAAATCCTTGTTTTATAAGCGTTTGAGGCTTTTTGAACTCTCACATATCATTTAGGATCGCCACACCTAAAGTCACAGTTTAGGTTGTGGTTGAAGCAAGCATTCCTCCACCTTGAGGTTTTGATAAAGCTTGTAGTTCTTCCCTACTGTAATGACGGGGTAACTCAATTGGTTTGTTATCTGCTCCTAATGCCAAGCTACTTGTTGGTTGGAGTTCTTCAATAAATTCTTGGGTATAGCCTGCTAGTTGATTACCAGCAAAACCACCAGCAATAGCTCCAGCAACGCCACCGATCGCACCACCTACCTTACCACCAATTGAGCGACCCAGTGCAGATCCAACAATTCCACCTCCAGCTGCTCCCAATCCTATTGCAATCAGATGAGGATTCAAGGATTTTTTAGGAGAAATTTGGGTTTGCACTTCTAAATCATAGGTTTGTTCGTTCATGATTTGTCTAGTCTGAAAACTATTGAATTGTTGAGTGTTTACACAAATTCAGGATGAAACTATTTCTGCTCAAGGTACACCAGAAGCCACAGGGCAAAGCGTTCTAGTCCAACCAATAGAGCTGTGATGCCCACAGCCAAAGCAAACAATACTAGGTTGCTTTCATTACCAGCCTTGAGGGCAAAGCTTAAAGATGTGGAAACAGCCGGAGGGTGCATGACATCTAATACAATCATCAACACAATTGTCATGATCATGGCAGTTCCTCCAGACAGATAACCCGAACCCATGACCATAAAAATTACAAAACCGATGGTAGCGGCCATGATTTGGGAAATCACTAAAGTTTTCACCGTATTTGTCTCGTGCTGGGGATCGAGATAAATCAGAAAAGCACTGGAAGCAAGGGATGCAAACAACAAACGCTGGCTGGTTAGTACCTCCACTAAAGAAAACACAGTCAATATGACTATTGTGGGAGCAGTAGCTAATACTAACTCGTCCTTCCAACTCAGTCGGTGGCGGGGCGATCGCTTGTTTCTTCTCAATGGTGTTGGGGTAGAGTGAGGGCGTTTCATACTTTTCTAGCGCAATCGTTCAGCTATGTGATCCCCCACGCGCAAAGCATTCGCCATAATTGTGAGTGTGGGATTAGCACCGGAATTGGAAGGAAAGAAACTACTATCTACAACATAGAGATTATCAACATCATGGGTACGGCAATTGAGGTCAAGGACTGAGGTTTGAGGAGCTGTACCAAATCGGCAACTCCCGCATTGATGGGCAACAGCTTGTTCAGGCAAATGAGTGCGGGGGTAAATACTAAATGGTAAGAAGTGTTTTGCAGAACGGGGAATTGACTTGAGTACAGATGTCCAACGGTGAATGAGGCGATCGCCTGCCTCGGTATTATTCGGTGTATAGTCAACATGAATCTTCTCACCCACTACCCGAATTCGATTATTCGGATCTGGTAAATCTTCTGTCTGCAACCACCAACCCACGGATCTTTCTGCTAACAAATGCCTTTCATAATGAGGAATCAATTTTACCAATGGAGCCATGAGTGGGGGAGCTTCGGCGGGAATCATATCAGCCAGCACATTACCTGTATTCTGTACCATGCCCATCGGGTAAGGAAAATCTGGCTCTCCCCAATAAAAATCATTAACAGCAATGGTTTTTTGAAACTTGGCGTGATTTAACTCAAAATGTAAGGAAACTATCGCAGTTTCCAACTGTCTCATAAAATTCCGCCCCACCTGATCGGAACTGTTTGCTAAACCTTGAGGATGTTTATCGTTAGCAGAACGTAGCAGCAAAGCAGCTGAATTGACAGAACCACAAGCAACCACCACAATATCACCTGTAAACCAGTGGGTTTCTCCGGCAATTTCCGTTTCTACTCGCGTCACCTCTCGTCCTGACTCATTAGTGTGTAACCGCAAGACTTTGGCATTGGTTTTGAGGGTGAAATTGCTATACATTGCCCAGGTAGGACGAATAGCATTAACATCAGCATCGGCTTTGGCGTGGACTAGACAAGGGTATCCATCAAAAGTGTCGCAACGAATGCAAGGACTATTCAGGCGATCGCTTTCATTCAACTTTAATCCTAATGGTAGATGAAATGGGTAATATCCCAGTTCACGAATACCATCAACCAGAGACTGCATATCCGGCTCATGACTCACTGGCGGATAAGGATAAGGTTCACTCCGAGGTGGTTCTGTGGGGTCTTCTCCTGCTTGACCATGCACATCATACAGCTTTTCTGCTTGGGTATAGTAAGGCTCAAAATCTTGATACTTTAAAGGCCATTCCGGCGAAATTCCTCCCTTGTGAATTACCTTTTCAAAATCACGCTCTCGTAATCTGACTAAGGCTGCACCATAAAGTTTAGTATTACCACCCACCCAATAACCTGTCTGGGGTTGAAAAGCTTTGCCCTCCTTGTCATACCATTCTTCATCAGTATGGTAGCGATGTTTTTGATAAACTTCTTTGGGATTCCAATTAGCTTTTTCTCTCGGTAAAAAGTCGCCTCGTTCCAGCACCAAAATCTTTTTACCCGTGGGTGCAAGGCGATGAACCAGCGTGCCTCCACCTGCGCCTGTGCCAATAATAATAATGTCGAAATGTTCTATAATGCTCGTCATTTTTTGATTTTTGATTTTTGCGTAGCAGTATTCAATTTTGCTATTTGTTTGTGGCTATCGCTGAATCAAATCGACTGTAGGGATGATTCATAAATTGCACCTACAATATATATTTTTAGTGAAAAATTAGATTATTGTATTTTCATTCATAACGGTATCAGACTCTTTAATTTACCTTGCTAAATCTAAATTCTGCAACTAATCAACGGTATATTTCTCAGATGAGATAATCAGTCTTTGGATATAGGCGACGCATAAAAACAATTGTTTTAACTAAGATTTATAGATGTGAATTGGCTGTATTTTTTCAAGATACAAATATAAATTTATTTTGAATTTTGCATTGATTGATTGTCAGTAACCAAATTAAATAACAGGAGATTTTCATGGCTGAAGCTGTTGAGATTTATGACGATCGCCTGCGTGCAATTGTACCAACTGATGCCTCACTGGAAAAACTAGCCAACGGTGCAGTCCACAGCGAAGGCCCTGTTTACATCCCCGAAGATGATAGTGTAATTTGGAGTGATGCACACGGAAACCGACTTCTGCGGTGGAGTCCTGGTGATCATGTATCCGTTCTCCGTGACCCATCTGATTACCAAAGCGGTAATTACCGTGACTTGGAAGGTTGTATAGTTGGGTGTTCCTCTGGTTTACGCGCCATCATTCGCCGCGAACACAATGGCGAATGGAAGGTTTTATGCGATCGCTACAATGGCAAACGCCTCAACAGTCCTAATGATTTGGTAGTCAAAAGTGACGGTACAATTTGGTTTACTGACCCGCCTTATGGAATCACCGAGCCAAATCAAGGTTATGGCGGCGAACAAGAACAACCGGGAAGCTATGTATATCGCTTTGACCCCGTAACAGATGAGATTTATCCTGTAGTCACAGACATGGTGCGCCCTAATGGACTGGCTTTTAGTCCTGACGAAAGCTTTTTGTATGTTTCCGATACAGCTGCGTTTAATATTCCAGACGGGGTGCATCATATTCGTGTGTACGATGTTGTCAATGGTCGAGAGACTAAAAATGGTCGTGTTTTTGCCATCATCGAGCCAGGATTACCTGATGGATTGCGGGTTGATGAAGTAGGTAATATTTTTACCAGTTCTGAAGATAGTGTGCAAATATATACACCGGACGGCACGCTGTTAGGCAAAATTCTCGTACCAGAAACCTGCGCTAATCTGACCTTTGGTGGTCAAGAACGCGAACGCCTCTTCATCACCGCAGGTCAATCTTTATATGCTATCAACCTGAAAACCCGTGGTGTGCAGCTATGATTTATCAATTTGTGCTAGGTGTAGCGATCGCTGTTTTGGTACTACCCCAGCTCTTCACTTTGAGATTAGCTTTAGTTAACTATCCATTCTTGGGCTTTCATCTGGTGAGTTCCCTTGTTTATGCGTACCCTGGAGGAATCGCCGGATTAGCACTTTTACTGCTGAGAATTAGTGTTGGTGGGTTGTTTTTAATTCACGGCTACCCTAAAGTATTGCATCTGCGTCGCTGGGCTGACTCTATTAATACACCTATGTTTCTTTGCTTTATCTCTGCATGGGCGATGTTGGGCGGGGGATTGTGCTTAATTTTGGGATTTCTAACACTGTTAGCAACTTTGCCAATTTTGGCTTCGATGTTGTTTGCTATCTTGTTGCACCTGATTCAAGGTAAGCCTTTTGTCGCCACAGATCCTTACTTAATTCCCGAAGACCAGTATAAAGGCCCACTCGGCAAAGCTGAACCACCAAGCTGGGAAAAAGCCTTTATGTATTGTGTCATGCTAATTGCGATCGCAGTTTTAGGGCCTGGTGCTTATTCTCTAGATGCGGCAATTTTTAGATGATAAATGATTGATTTATGTAGGAGGTACTTCCGTTTCAGACTTCAGGGCGAACTCATCGATGAGTGTCACAATAATAGCGGCTGCTGGAACTGCAAGTAATACACCAATCAATCCGAATAATTTACCCATCACCAAAAACGTCACGATTACCATCACAGGATGTATATTAACTTGCTGCCCCATGACTAATGGTTGCACAATATGAGCATCTATCTGATTCAGAACTAAAAATAGTATGAGAACAAATACTAACTTTATCGGTGAAATACTTAGTGCTACTAAGGCTGGTAAAAAAGTCCCAACAATGGAACCAAAATAAGGAATAATTTCAAATAAGCCAGCAATAATGCCGAAGGCAAAAGCTGACGGAATCTGCAAAATCCACAGTCCAAAGGCAGCTCCTGTACCCAGAAATATCATCGCAATTCCTGTGCCGAAAATCCAACCACGTAGCCTAGTTTGACAAGCTTTGAGAACTCTTCTAAACCTTTGATGGTGTCGGCGAGGAATTAAACGTGAAATACCATTTACCAAAGATTTGGGGTCGTAAGCCATATACAATGCTAGGATGACTGTCGCCACTAATTCCAGCGTAAAATTGAAGGCTTGACCGAGAAAAATTGGTACTCCGCCTAGTAATTGGTTGATAAAGTTCCGTAATTGGATTAGTGATTGGGAGATATCAGGAATAAAGGTAAATTTATGGCGTAGTTGCTCAACATCTCCTGTCAATGTATTAAGATAAGCTGGCAGTGTGGTTAATAAATTTTGAACCTCAGATATAGCATTAGGTATGACTATAGTAGTCAGCAATAAACCAAAGCCAATTATCAATCCAATTAATACGATGACAGCAACATCATGTGATTTAACTAGCTTTTGCAAAAATCGCAATAGGGTTCGTAAAACTAAAGCAATTAATGCCGCAATAGCTATTAGCTCTAATACTGATAAAAGTTTATATATGATGTAGAACACCACAGCCAGAATTACTGCCAAAGGTGCGCCACGAGTTAAGCGAGAGCATTCATTGTCTCCATCTCTAAAATTTGCCATTTTTAATAATCGCTCATATTTTATATGAAGATAAATTTAGTTGCAGCTATTTAATAGAAATTACCCAAAATTATCTAGTAATCTTTGGATGAGTCAATCTCACTCAGCAACTAGCAAAATTGCGTGTCCGTCAGGGTCTTTAATGAGATAACCCTGCTTATAAGGAAATAAGTTATCTGCAAACCGCACAATCTTTGATGATACAAACTCAACGCCGTTCTGCTGTAACTTATCAACTAACGACTCAAGATTATTCACAACGAACTGAATCTGGACGTTTGCAACATCGCAACTTTTCCAGTCACTCGGTATAGGACGACCTTTACCCGGCAAAATATAATCTAGCAGTTCAATTCCTACACCACCTTGGATTGGTCGCAGTGCGGTAATTTGGACTTCAGCTCCTGGTAAATTATCCATACGCGCTTGAGTTGCACGCCAGTTGAGACTGTGGCTATCAAGTTGCATTCCTAAAAGGTCACGGTAAAAGTGTAGACTTTGTTCAGTATTGGAAATTGCGATCGCACTATGGTCAATTCCCAAAAATAAGCGGTTCGTATTTTGATGCCATTTATCTTGTCCCTTATCAGGCGGAAACCAAATTAACTCTAAATCATGTCCGTCGGGGTCTTTGAACTTGAAAGCGCGGACACCACTAGAGGCTTGATTACCGACTGGTATGGTTTGCGGTGCAGATGATATGGGTTGAATCGGAAATGAATTGAGATGAGTATACGCACTATCCATATCACTTACCACAATAGCTAAATGTTGAAACCATAAATCATTACTGCGGGAATCGTTGGGAATGGGTCGAGAGTCAATGTTGATATATTCCATCAACTCAATGATTTCATCACCCAAACGTAAAGTTACAATGCGAATTTCTACATCAATTACACCTTCTAATTCGCTGTAATCTTTATCTGCAACAATCATGTCAGCAACAAGTTCAAAACCAAGTGCTTGTGTGTAAAAATTCAAAGAGACACCACAGTTTCTTACTGTTAAGCCAATAGCTCTAATTTTTTGTACTTGTATATGGGTTTGATTCACCATATTTAACTGCCTTTAGGTTTATATATGCCTTCTTGAGAAATAGGCTAAAAGTTATAGAAATCATCAAAGACATAAAAACACACAAATTTTACAATTATTACTTGCAACTAAACAAATACAGAGCAAAGTCTCTAAAATACATCTTTCTCAAGATTGAGATTAAAATCGGAATTCACCGATTTTACAAATATTAATGAAAATGTCATATCTTTTTCATGTCTATGACAAGTAATTGAAACATCAACCCATTAAGTCAATTAATAAGATGTTTTATAGTCAGCAAATAATTATGAATTTGATGTTTCTTTTGATAGATTGAGTAGAGACAAGAAAATTATTAAAGTAGAAACAGGTTGTAATTGTGAACATTTAAGAGTTACTTTTATTCACAATTAAGTTCAGAAATTGAATTAGATTTCTATATAAATGTTGATTTTTAATTAGTAATTTTTGAATTAATTCATGCCTACGAAAGTTATTATTAACCCTGGTCTAATTACCATCAATGATGGTTCATCATTTTTAGTGACAGCTAGTGATGGTTCTATCAATAGCAATTTACCTCAAGGTTTTTTTGTCCGTGACACACGCCTAATTTCTTACTATGAAATTTCCTTGAATCTTCATCCACTCGTCCTATTAGCCTCTAGCAATATTAGCCATCACAGTGCGCTTTACCAATTTACTAATCCCCAATTTCCTACTATCAAACGAAATTTACCTCCTGGTTGTTTACTGATTAGCATTCGCCGCGACATTGTAGAGGGAATGCACGAAGATATTGATATTACTAACTATCACCATGAACCTGTTGAGTTCCAATTAATGCTGGCTTTGCGATCGGATTTTGCTGATATCTTTGATGTGAAATCCAAGCAAATTCTGACACGAGGAGTCACAAACACGACATGGCAAGACAGCGTTTTAAAGACAGATTATCGTAACGGTGATTTTGTGCGGGGTGTGATGACTGAGGCTGTGTGTTCTAGTTCTCAGGTGCATTACGCTAACGGACGTTTAATGTTTGATGTAGTCATTGCCTCTGGTAAGTCATGGCATACTTGTATTAATTTTACAGCCATAGCCAATGGCGACATCCTCAAACCCCAAACCACCTGCTCTGTAGATCACAATACTAAAGCGGGAAAAATCAGAGATGAGTTTCTGACTCATGCAACAAAGCTCAAATCTTCCAACACTGAGATTCAAGAATTTTATCAGCAAGCACTGATTGATTTAGCTGCAATGCGGATACAGTTAGAAGATAATGGCCAACAATTTTGGATGCCTGCGGCTGGTATTCCTTGGTTTATGGCTGTTTTTGGTCGTGATTCGATTATTACCAGCTTGCAATCAATTGCTGTTTATCACGAATTTGCTAGTGGTACACTGCTAAAACTAGCTCAGTTGCAAGCCAAAGATTTAGATGATTGGCACGATGCTCAACCAGGCAAGATGTTGCATGAGCTACGCCACGATGAATTAACTAAAATACATCAACTTCCATATAATCCTTACTACGGCACAGTAGATAGTACCATCTTATGGATTGTAACTTTAGCAGAAGCCTACTCTTGGAATGCTGACTTGAGTATGCTGAACGAGTGTCGCACCTCATTAGAAAAAGCCCTCAATTGGATTGATAAATACGGCGATTTTGATGGGGATGGATTTGTAGAGTATTTAACTCATTCTACTCACGGTTTACGCAACCAAGCCTGGAAAGATTCAGGTGATGCGATAGTTTATCCCAATGGCAAATTAGTTGAGCCACCAATTGCTTTGTGTGAAGTCCAAGGTTATGTTTACGAAGCTTGGCAAAAAGCCGCCGTCATTTATGAGGTGTGGGGAGAACAAGAACAAGCAAAAAAATTCCGCCAAAAAGCAGAGGCACTTTATCAACGATTTAATGAACAATTTTGGATGGAATCAGAAGGCTTTTACTGTCTGGGGTTGGATAATCACAAACAACAAATTCAATCAATTGCTTCCAATGCTGGACAATTATTATTTTCTGGTATCGTACCCCAAGAACGAGCAAAAAAGCTAGTTGAGCGACTTTTTCAAGCAGATTTGTGGTGTGGTTGGGGCGTGCGAACCCTTTCATCGAAAAATCGAGGGTATAACCCAATTAGTTATCAACGTGGTAGTGTGTGGCCTCACGATAACTCGATGATTGCGGCTGGATTAAAGCGGTACGGCTATCACCAAGAAGTTAATCGCATTGCGGAAGGAATTTTTGCGGCTGCTAGTTATTTTCAATCAGGAAGAATGCCGGAGTTATTTGCCGGAATTGAACGCCAAGACAATAACTTTCCAGTTCCTTATCCAGATGCGAATATACCCCAAGCTTGGGCGGCTGGCTCAATTTTATTTCTGATTCGCAGCATTTTAGGACTCGAAGCCAATGCACCACAGCACAAGTTAAAAGTACAGCCTCATCTACCAGAATATTTGTCTGATTTAGAACTGAAAAATCTGGCTGTAGGAGATGTAAAAGTTTCACTACATTTTTGGCGTGAAGGAGAACAAACGCAATGGGAAGTTACTCATACTGATGGTGAATTATATGTTTATCAACAATAGAGACTTTTGACTTTTTTTACCCTCATGGCATCAGATTATTCTAAGAAAACAATTTTTGCGGCGATGGGTGCTAATCTAGCGATCGCCACTACTAAATTTATCGCTGCTGTGATTACCAATAGTTCAGCGATGATATCTGATGGTATTCATTAACAGTAGAAAGCTTAGAAGCTAAAATCTGTCAAAAACATTCTGAAGTCAAACAAATATTTATTTAGGCTAAGTCTTTATCAAGTAGTCGTAAAAGTTTTCCTAAAAATTAAATTTCCGAATTTTTGATCTATGACAAACTAGGTATATAAAAAATAATTAACCGCAGATAAACGCAGACGGACGCAGATAAATTTATATTTCAGCAGATTAGTCCACGCTGTAAATCAAATAAATCGGCAATTTTGGTGACATAAAAACTCAATTCCAGAGAGGTATTTTTATGCAGAAGAACCAATCACAAAAACCAACAATAGATTACTGGCGTGTCTGGACTGACAAAGACGGTGTAAGTCACCAGTCTCGTGATCAAATTAATCATTTTGTGCAGAAAGGTATAGCACCTAACGTCGCTCCTCAGTGGCTTTCTCAATTGAAACAGTCTGGTGCTACAGTCACTTTTACTGTTTTACCTGTTGGCTGGGTGGGAAAATGGCATGAAAACCCGAAGCCACAGTGGATTATCCCCTTGTCTGGACGTTGGTTTGTAGAGACTATGGACGGACAGCGTGTAGAGATGGGTACGGGTGAAATTTCCTTTGGAGGAGATCAAGGTACAAAAGCGGACGCGCAAGGCCATAGGGGCCATCTTTCTGGAACAGTAGGGGATGAACCAGCTGTTTTGATGATCGTGCAGTTTGAAGAAACTCCCAGTCTGAAGTAACCCCACTAGGTTGATAACTAATCAAAGTTATCTTTGCTCTAATTTAGTTAGCTATGCCATCTCAACTTCGTAGTCATCCTTATTTTTTAACACCCCAATCGTCTCAACCTAATTATCCCTTATTTGTATTTCTACCAGGAATGGATGAGACTGGTAAGGAACTGATGTATATTCAGACAGCAGGTTTAGAAGCTGCTTTTGATGTACGTTGTTTTGTAATTCCAGCCGATGATTTAACAAGTTGGGATGAAATGACGGACGAATTAGCAAGTTTAATTCAGATGGAAATCAAAAAAGTGCCACGCACATCTATATTATCTATGTGCTGAATCATTTGGTTGTTGCTTAGGAATAAAATTTTTAGAAAGATTTCCTCAATTATTTACAAAAATTATTTTAATTAATTCCGCTTCTTCATTTCATCGCGTAGCTTGGTTAAATTTAGGTTCGCAGTTATTTCCTTATACACCTAATGTATTTTATAAACTTGCTTCATTTATATCTATGCCTTTTCTCGCAAATTTAAACCGTGTATCTTCTACTGCGAAAAAAGTTCTCTTTAACTCAACCCGCTCTGCACCAAAAGAAACTGCTAGCCAGCGTCTAACTTTGATGAGAGAATTTGAAATTAACGAAATGAAATTAACTAAAATTACTCAACCTGTTTTACTAATTGCTAGTAAAGATGACCGAATTTTACCTTCAGAGGCAGAGGCAATACGGTTAAGTAATATTTTTCCTAATTCTCAAATCATCAATCTACCTCATAGTGGTCATGCCTGTTTAGTTGAAAAAGATGTGAATCTTTATCAGATTTTAGTGTCAGTCAATTTTATTTTTATGTGAACTAAATCACCGTTACTGATGTGTCGTGTCTGTACCACCCCAGATTGCGCTGCTACAATCCTGGTATGTTACTGTGCTAGTTCGATTTTGCTAGAAATTAGCTCCCCTGTAGTTTCGCAATTTATATTTAGATTAAAAAAGATTACGAAAATTGCTCAATAGTCAATAATTAATTGGTAGTTAATAGTCAATCACTGCACCTTTTGATATCGAATCAGTTCTTTGATTCTTTCCTGTGATAAGCCCAATTCCCGACTTAGTTTAGCTTCTATGCGTTTGGGTTCGGTGATTGCAAACTCAAATATCATGGTTTTGAGGACGGAATGATTGGTTGTTACCTTTACCATCGAAATCCCTTGTGACTGAAGAATTTCCACCTCAATAGCCACTACCTTTTTCATCATCTGGCGTGTTGATTGGGTATTGACTTGCAGATATTTTTTGTGGTTATGAGTACGACTCAGTATTTGATCACCAATTAAACCACTTCCCAGCCAAAAAACTAACCCAATTAATGGCAAAGATAACCAAAACACAAAACCTAAGTTATGTAAGACGCGAACAAAGTTAGGTTGATACATAGATTTGGGCATTGGGCATTGGGAATGGGGCATTGAGCCAAAATTCTAGCTTGTATACCTTGTTGTTTCTCATCTCTCATTCTCCAGCCTAACTGTGACATTTTTATGTCACCTTGTTTGGTTAATGTGAGAATTAGTAAGTACAAATCATAGTAACTTGAGTAAGTGGGATGCTGATCTTACTGGTAGAAGATGACCCAGAGCAATTAGAACCTCTACGAGCAGCATTGTCGAAAGGCGGACATTTAGTTGATGCGATCGCAGATGGTGAAACGGCTCAATGGTACGCTTTTCGTAAAGACTATGATTTACTGATTTTAGATTGGATGTTGCCCAGGGTCAGTGGCGTAGAACTGTGTCAAATATATCGCCAAGCCGGTAAAGTCTCACCAGTGCTGATGTTGACAGCAAAAGACACTGTAGCAGATAAAGTCATGGGATTAGATGCGGGGGCTGATGATTACCTAGTCAAGCCGGTGGATGTGCTAGAGTTATTGGCACGAGTTAGGGCTTTGGGTAGGCGATCGCCAATGTGGCAAGGTGATATTCTTACCTTAGAAGATTTACAACTGCATCTAGCCAGTTTGACAATTGAACGAGGAACAGCCACAACTCAACTTTCCAGTCGAGAATTCCAATTAATGGAATATCTCATGCGCCATCCCCGCCAAGTCCTATCCCACGATCAAATTGAACAAGCCTTATGGAGTTACGGAGAAGAACCCGAAAGTAACGCCATCACCACCCTAGTGCGCCGCCTCCGTCAACGCCTGCAAATAGTAGACGCAAGAGATTGGCTAGAAACAGTCCATCGAGTCGGTTATCGGCTGAATCCGCCTGGTTAGCTTGAGTGCTGAGTGCTGAGTGCTGAGTGCTGACTAATGACTAATGACTATTGACTAATGACTAATGACTAATGACTAATGACTAATGACTATTGACTATTGACTAAAAATGTTTGACTCTAGCCGCCGTAATCTTGCTCACTGGTTTGCTTTATCGATGGGGGGGATTTTATTTGCTTTTGCGGGGGTGGGTTATTGTCTGAATGTGGAAGAGCAATTACGCTTGTTTGATGATGAACTGTTTCAGCAAGGTAAAAGTTTTGCTACGAAGAATCAGTATTATTTGTATCAAAGTCAATGGCAAAATCCCCCAGAACAAACTCAGGCAGAAAATGGTGCTGCTTTAAATGGGGGTATGCTTTATGCTCGGTGGTATAACTCTCAAAAACAACTTGTACAGTTTATCGGCTCATCGGATGAGCAACAGTTAACGACAGAGCAGATGTTTCAAACGCTACAAGTATCTAGCAGTACAGAAAAGCCTCACTACAATCAATTATGGGTTCGTCAAGTTACTATTCCCATCATTCAAGATAAGGAACTCATCGGTTATTTTCAAACAGCCGCGCCTATGGACTCTCTTCGCAATAGTCTAAATCAGGCGCGATTATTTTTAGCTTTGGGTGTTCCGATTACTTTTGGTGTGATTGGCATTACAGGATGGTTTTTAGGTGGTTTGGCGATGCGTCCATCTCTGCGTGCTTATCAACAATTACAGCGTTTCACCGCCGATGCTTCCCATGAATTGCGGACACCTGTAGCCACTGTCTTAAGTAATGCTCAAGTTGCTTTGATGCCCCCAGAAGACATCATCGAACAAAGACAGCGATTACAAAAGATTGTGGAAACAGCTAAGTCTATGAGTGTGCTGATTAATAACTTGCTGTTTTTGTCACGCAATGATGGTTCTCTAGCTGAGACTACGTTACAGCAAATTGACCTGCGGGACATATTGCGATCGCTCAATTCTGAATTTACTCCCCAAGCTGTCGCCCAAAACCTCCATTTCAGCACCCAACTACCAGAACAATCTGTGATGTTGCGTGCTGACGTAAATCTACTTAAGCAAGCTGTAATTAATCTAATCAGTAATGCCTTTAAATACACTCCATCACAGGGTAAAGTACAATTACGCCTGTTAGTCCAATCTCATCACGCTATCATTCAAGTTGTAGATAATGGTATCGGTATTCCCGCGCCTGATTTACCCTATATTTTTGATCGCTTTTATCGAGTAGACACCGTGCGTTCTCGCCAAACAGGAGGTTTTGGATTAGGACTGGCGATCGCCCAACAAATAGTCCAAGCCCACCAAGGACAAATATCTGTTAAAAGTATAGTTGGTCAAGGTTCAACTTTTGAAATTGATTTGCCGTTGAAGGGGTAGGGATTGGGGACTGGGGACTGGGGATTGGGGACTGGGGACTGGGAAAAGGAGACAAGGTAGACAAGGTAGGAGATGAGAAAAACTGTTCCCTGTTCCCTGTTCCCTGTTCCCTGTTCCCTGTTCCCTAATGACTAATGACTAATGACTATTGACTAATGACTAATGACTAAAAACCTTTATCGAATTTGCTTAGTAGGGATTTTCTTGATATCCCTGGCTTTACGT
This sequence comes from Aliinostoc sp. HNIBRCY26, assembly GCF_050235535.1. Taxonomy (GTDB): domain Bacteria; phylum Cyanobacteriota; class Cyanobacteriia; order Cyanobacteriales; family Nostocaceae; genus Trichormus. The sequence continues at coordinate 4,003,949 of NZ_CP189852.1, read as the reverse complement.
TTTTGGGGACTGGATAGATTTAATACTTTAGTGTTTGACGAAGTTTATTACGCTAAGTACGGTAATGACTATCTCACCCATACGCAATTTTTTGACGCACATCCGCCTTTAGGTAAATATATGATTGCTATAGGAATTTGGCTGAGTAGCCATTTTCCATTTTGGCAAGAATCAGTTAACGGACTTACAGGTTCATTGCGATCGCCTTGGAGTTATCGCTGGATGAATGCTTTATCTGGCTCATTTATTCCCTTAATTATCGCCAATATTGCCTATCAATTAAGTTACCGTCACAGTTTTGCTGTTATTGCAGGTTTATTCACCGCTTTAGATGGGATCTTTATTGTCGAATCTCGCTATGCTTTGATTAACATTTATATAGTTGTGTTTGGATTATTGGGGCAATTTTTATTTTTATTAGCCCTGTCCCAACGACAAAAAACTAGATTATTGTATTTAGGATTAGCAGGTGTAGCTTTTGGGGCTTCCTGTGCCACAAAATGGAATGGTGTCTTTTTTTTAGTGGGTATTTATGCCATTTGGGGATTTGCTTGGATCTACGAATTAATTATTCATAAACATGAATTTGCGAAAATCATCACAAATTTATTTGAATTTTCTATAAATAACTCGTCTCATCAAGAAGAACCTCATATTTCCCCACTTTTACCGATACAAAAATTGACGCAAATTAATATTGGGCAATGTATATTATTTCTGGGAATTATTCCTCTGAGTGTTTATAGTATCATTTGGATTCCTCATCTGCAAATCAATACCCAATTTGGATTTATTGCAGTACATGAGCAAATTTTTGCATTTCATAAGGAACTATCTGGTAATTCTCCTACAGTTCATCCCTATTGTGCAGCTTGGTATAAATGGCCGTTGTTAACTCGACCGATGGCTTATTATTATCAAACAGCACACCGTATAACTGATCCGCTACCAGTTTTCGGCCCACCTTTACCCGCTAATGCAGGAGGCGTGGTTTATGATGTCCACGCACTGGGAAATCCTTTCCTGTGGTGGTTTGGTGCTGTAGCAATATTATTGTTACTGTTGATGCTACTCGCGCCAATTGTAATTCCCATTTTGAAGCAAAGACGATTGTTACTGCCAGAAAATATCTCGGTGGAAACGTGGGTACCTTTATATTTAGTTTTGAATTATTTCGTAAATTTACTACCTTGGGTGAGAGTTACAAGGTGTGTATTTATCTATCATTATATGACTGGTGTAGTGTTTGCCTTTTTAGCGATCGCCTGGTTTGTGAATCAATGTCTACATAGTTATCATCGCTCACTGCGGGTTGTTGGTGTAACTATTTCTTTTATCATTATTGCCGCTTTTGTATTCTGGCTGCCTATTTATTTAGGTTTACCTATTTCATCTGAAGGCTATCGAATGAGAATGTGGTTTAATTCTTGGATTTGATATTAGTCAATAGTCAATAGTCAATAGTCAATAGTCAATAGTCATTAGTCAATAGTCATTAGTCATTAGCTATCAGGTGTATTGTCTAGTTCGCTTGATTTTATATTTTCTTTAGGTTTACATAGCTAAATATAAACTGCTTAATCAATCATTTAAGTGTTTATATTTCTTATCTGTAATTATCTTTACTAACTGTTAGACTGTAAAACGCGGACGGTGTAGAAATTAACTGTCTTTATGTTACTTGAGGAGACAAAATTTAGTAGCTTTGTAAAGGTTATTGGTGGTAAGAATAGCAGAATTAAGTGACAAATTCAGCACAATCAGAAAATAAACAACGGTATGTTGCTAAATAGCTGATTCTTACACCATTTAAATTAAAGTTGCCAAGGTTTTGAATTGAGAGATAGTAAAAAATTCAAACAGGGTGGTAGACCATCGGAATTTTAGATTTTAAATTTTGAATAATGGCATTAAATCGAAAAATCTAAAATCCAAAATCCGTCTTGGAAAGTTCTGTACGGAGGAAACCTCCGCACCCTGCGGGAAGCAAGCTACAGACTTTCCGCAAAATCCAAAATTGATTGACTCTCATTTTGATGACCGCAGAGAGTAAAAAAAGGATATTTATTTATGACAATAGGCTTGGAAATAGCAGATATTAATGTCAAGAGTTTAAAAGAAGCTCCAATTCACCTTTCTAGTCAAATTCAACCACATGGTGTGGTGTTAGTCCTAGAAGAACCAGACTTGAAAGTATTACAAGTTAGCAATAACACCTGGGGGAATTTAGGGGTTAATGCTGACTCTGTTTTAGGGAAAACATTAGAAGAGTTACTAGATTCTTTTCAAGTTGAGCGTATCAAGACAGGATTACTAGAAGACAATATCGATTTTATTAATCCTACAAAGCTTTGGATGCCCAAGAAAGGAGGAGAGTACGTAGTTTTTGATGGTGTATTCCAAAGAAATGCCGAAGGATTTTTAATTTTAGAATTAGAGCCTGCTATTTCTCAAGAAAATATCCCATTTTTAAGTTTTTATCATCTAGCTAAAGCATCGATTAACGAGCTAGAAAACACCGCGAGTCTGCGGGATTTTTGCCAGATAATTGTGCAGGAAGTCCGCAAAGTCACTGGTTTTGACCGAGTGATGTTATATAAATTCGATGATGATGGACATGGTTCTGTACTAGCGGAAGAAAAAATCCCTAGTTTGGAGTCATATTTAGGACTGCATTATCCCGAATCAGATATTCCGAAACCGGCTAGAAAATTATTTATTTCTAACTCGATTCGTCTGATACCGGATGCTCAAGCGCAACCTGTGCAGATGATACCAGTGAAAAATCCCATCAGCGATCGCCCACTAGATTTAACTAATTCTATCCTCAGAAGTGCTGCGCCTTGTCACTTGGAATACTTACACAACATGGGTGTCGGTGCTTCCTTAACTATTTCCTTAATTAAAGACCAAAAACTCTGGGGATTAATCGCCTGTCACCATCAAACACCAAAATATGTTTCCTATGAATTACGCAAAGCCTGCGAATTTTTAGGAAGAGTGATATTTGCAGAACTATCAGCTAGAGAAGAAACCGAAGATTACGATTATCGGATGAATCTTACCCATATTCAATCATTACTGGTTGAATATATGTCTCAAGAAGACAATTTTATTGATGGGTTAGTCAAACATCAGCCTAATCTTTTAGATTTAACCTCTGCTAAAGGTGCGGCTGTTTGTTGTGGTGATAAATTTACCTTGATTGGTGAAACTCCCAAAGAAGAAGAATTAGTTTTTCTGATGCAATGGCTAAAAAATAACATTGACTCAGAAGTTTTCTACACTGATTCTCTGCCAAAACTTTATCCCGATGCAGAAAGGTTTAAAAATGTGGCGAGTGGTTTATTAGCCATTCCCATTTCCCATCGTAATTATGTATTGTGGTTTAGACCGGAAGTAATTCAAACAGTGAATTGGGGTGGTGATCCCAATAGAGCCTTTGAAGTGAGCCAGTCTGAAGGAAACTTGCGGCTATGTCCTCGTAAATCCTTTGAACTTTGGAAACAGACAGTCCGCCTCACCTCCTTACCTTGGAAGTATGTAGAAATTCGCGCCGCGCTAGAATTGAGAAAGGCAATTGTCAACATTGTTCTGCGCCAAGCCGATGAACTCGCAGAGTTAGCGCAAGATTTAGAACGTTCCAACGCCGAACTGAAAAAGTTTGCTTACGTTGCTTCCCATGATTTGCAAGAACCACTCAACCAAGTTGCAAATTATGTGCAGTTGTTAGCAATGCGCTATGAAGATGAGTTAGATATAGACGCAAAAGAGTTTATTAACTACGCCGTTGAAGGTGTCAGCCTGATGCAGACATTAATTGACGATGTTCTAGCATACTCCAAAGTAGACACCCAGGCGATCGCCTTCCAACTCACCGAAGTCGAAAGCGCACTCGAAAAAGCTCTGAGCAACTTACGCCAAAGAATTGTGGAAACTAAAGCCACTATCACCCATGATCCCTTACCCATTGTCATGGCGGGTAGTACCCAACTCATGCAATTATTCCAAAACTTAATTGCCAACGCCATCAAATTCCGCAGCAACAAACCACCCCAAATTCACATCGGCGCAGAAAGACTAGAAGACGAGTGGTTATTCTCAGTCAAGGATAACGGAATTGGTATCGACCCACAATTTAGCGATCGCATTTTTGTCATCTTCCAACGCCTCCACACCAGAGACGAGTACCAAGGTACAGGAATGGGTTTAGCCATCTGTAAAAAGATTATCGAATGTCATCGCGGACGCATTTGGGTAGAATCACAACTTGGTGAAGGTGCAACCTTCTACTTTACGATTCCAGTCGGGGGACGAGAGCGTGAGCGTAGAAATGGAAGAAAAACTCAAAACAATATTTCTAGTTGAGGATAACAAAGCAGATATTCGCCTCATCCAAGAAGCCTTTAAAAATAGCTCCATACCGCACCAAGTAATTACAGTCAGGGATGGTATGGACGCTATGGCCTATCTTCGCCGTGAAGGTGAATATACTGATGCGCTACGTCCTGATTTGATTTTGTTGGATTTAAATCTACCAAAAAAAGATGGTCGAGAAGTATTAGCAGAAATTAAAAATGACCCAGCATTAAAACGTATTCCCGTAGTAGTATTAACAACATCGAGAAACGAAGATGATATTTTTCACAGCTACGAATTACACGTAAATTGCTACATCACAAAATCCCGCAACCTCAGCCAACTATTCCAAATCGTCAAAGGAATCGAGGAATTTTGGCTATCTACAGTCACGCTACCGCCAGAGTAAGGGTATAGGGGTGTAGGGGTATAGGTGTGTCAGAGAAAAGGAAAGAACTGTTTTCACTACTCCCATTCTCTACCCATCCACGCACTCACTAACTCTTTACTTCCCATACCTTACACAACACCCAGCACCGGCTAAACGCCCTGCTACCACTAACAGCACTCAAATCAATTCAAAATTCAAAATACCCTACGGGAAGGCAAGCCTACAAAATTCAAAATTAAAGAATTGATTACTAAACACTCACAACTCAGCACTCATCACTCAGCACTCATCACTCACAACTCACTCATTCCCAGGGGGTGAAACCAAGAAAATGATCCTTGGACATTCAGTCACGATTTTATTAATTGAGGACAACATAGCAGAAGCGAGGTTATTACAAGAATATTTGCAACAAGCTGAATCAAAACAGTTTTCCCTAGTTCATGTAAAGCGGTTAGGGGATGCACTTAACGCCCTGCGTCACAATAATTATGATGTAATTTTATTAGACTTGACTTTGCCCGACTCTCAAGGATTATCATCTCTATCTTTATTGATAGAGCAATCCCCTAGTATACCGATTGTCGTGCTGACTAATACTAACGATGAAGATTTAGCAATTGAAGCAGTCCGTCAAGGCGCGCAAGATTATCTAGTCAAACGACAGGTAAATGTCCATGTTTTGGTGCGTGCTTTATGTTATGCGATTGAACGCAAGCAAACCTTAGAAAGCTTACGCATTCTTAACAAATCTTTGGAAAATCGTGTAGAGGAAAGCACAGCCGAACTGGTAAAAGCTCAAGAAATTAACCAGTTTAAATCAGATTTTGTCTCGATGTTTTCCCATGATATTCGTAATCCTTTAAATACTATTCTTTTAGCGGCTGGATTGTTACAAGATAACGAAGAGAAACTGAGTCAAGAGAAAAAACATTCTCACTTTCAAATGATTCGTTCAGCAATCAAAAATATGGCGCAGCTATTAGATGAAGTATCATTTATTGGCAAAGCGGATGCAGGTAGACTCCAATGTGATCTGGTTGCTGTAGACTTAGAAGCATTTTGTAGGCAATTAGTAGAAGAATCTCAATTAGTTATTAAAGATAAGCAAATAAAAGTTATCTTTAACTTCCCACAACCATTAGAACCAATATTATTAGATGAAAGTTTATTTCGTCATATTTTAGCGAATTTATTAGGAAACGCCATTAAATATTCTCACCCAGGAGGTCAAGTCAAATTAGAATTATTCAATCAAGAAAAAACCGTAACTTTAAAAATTCAAGATTCGGGTATTGGTATTTCTATTGAAGACCAAAAACAATTATTTCAACCTTTCCATCGTGGCGATAATGTTGGCGGTATTTCGGGTACCGGGTTGGGTTTAGCCATTGTCAAAAAATGCGTGGATGCTCACGAAGGAGAGATTTTTGTAGATAGTGAAGTAGGTGTTGGCACAACGGTTACAGTCATATTTCCGAAGATATAGGGCATAGGGAATCGGGAATCGGGCATTGGGCATTGGGCATTGGGCATTGGGCATTGGGAATAGAGTAAATGATTTAGAAAAATCAAGATTAATATTCATACCCTCTATCCTATGCCCTATGCCCCAGTCCCCAGTCCCTATTTTTCATTTTTTCGCCTGAATTACCTGCAAACTACCACCTGCATATAAGATAGGCTGATCTACCTGAAATCCGATTTCAGTTAATAACCCACTTAAATCAGTTTTTAATAATTTCCAAGCTGTTTCTGTCTCGAACAACCAAAAAAATAAGGCTAAACCAGGCCAGAAGATGGGGTTAGTAGGTGGGTGGAAATCCACAACAGTAAATATACCTCCTGGCTTGAGAACTCGATAAACTTCTTGAATAATTTCCCGCAATTGTACTGGCTGCATTTCATGTAAAGCTGCACTGGTATGTACTACATCAAATTGCGCTTCTGTAAAGGGCATTTTTTCTGCAAAAGCTTCGACGTAAGTCGCTTCCGGTACATTCTGCCTGGCTCTTTGTAAGGATAATGGTGAGGCATCTAGTCCTGTTACATTTTGTGAACATTTCACTAAAAATTGCGTCGCTTGACCACTACCACAACACAAATCTAAAACATGAGTATCTGAGTGAATTGTTAAGCCTTGTAGAGCCAATTGCCTAAAACGTCCTTCACCACCAACGCTGATGGCGGCTACACGAGATATGCCGTCATATAGCCATTGATATCGATAACTTAAATCTCTTAAAATTGTTGCCATTGCACATTGCTCACTATTAAGCTTTATATTTAATAAAGATATATTGTTAACATTAGTAAAAAATCTGAAAAAGTCGGGGGAAAATAACTGCTATGGGTCGTGTAGGCGTATTATTACTCAATCTCGGTGGGCCCGATAAATTAGAGGATGTTGGGCCGTTCTTGTATAACCTCTTTTCTGATCCTGAAATCATACGCTTACCATTCCGTTGGTTACAAAACCCCCTGGCTTGGTTTATTGCGTCACGACGCACAAAAACATCGCAAGAGAACTATAAGCAAATCGGTGGTGGCTCTCCATTAAGACGAATTACAGAAGCGCAAGGAGAGGCTTTACAGGAACAGTTAACTTATTTGGGACAAGATGCGAAAATCTATGTAGGAATGCGTTATTGGCATCCTTACACAGAAGAAGCGATCGCACTTCTCACCCAAGACAATCTCGATAACTTAGTAATCTTGCCTCTCTATCCCCAATTCTCCATCAGTACCAGTGGTTCTAGCTTCCGCCTACTTGAGAAACTTTGGCAAGACGACCCCAAACTACAACGAATTGAATACACCGTCATTCCTTCTTGGTACAAACAGCCAGGTTACTTACAAGCAATGGCGGAACTAATTGCCCAAGAACTTGACCAATTTCCCAACCCAGATCAAGTACATATCTTCTTTAGCGCGCACGGCGTTCCTAAAAGCTATGTAGAAGAAGCAGGCGACCCCTATCAACAAGAAATTGAGGAATGTACTGCTTTGATTATGCAGACTCTCAATCGTGCCAACGCGCATACTTTAGCCTATCAAAGTCGTGTAGGCCCGGTAGAATGGCTGCAACCCTACACAGAAGATGCACTCAAAGAACTAGGCGCGCAAGGTGTGAACGACTTAGTTGTAGTCCCCATCAGTTTTGTCTCAGAACATATTGAGACTTTACAAGAGATTGATATTGAGTATCGGGAAATCGCCGAAGAAGCAGGAATTCACAACTTCCGGCGCGTACCTGCACCCAATACCCATCCAATTTTTATCAGAGCCTTAGCTGATTTAGTAATTGAAGCACTGCAAAAACCCAGCCTTAAACTTTCCCAAGTCACCCAAATGAAGAAGAAAGTGAAGATGTATCCCCCAGAAAGTTGGGAATGGGGTATTACCACCAGTGCAGAAGTCTGGAACGGTCGTATTGCGATGTTAGGCTTTATTGCGTTGATTATTGAGTTAGTAACAGGCCGTGGACTGTTGCATCTAGTTGGACTATTGCAATAAGTGAAAAGTTATAAGAAAAAAGCTTTTTAATGTCTCACTTCCCTCCTCTGGAGGGATTTTTATTTTTATACGTAGTATTTTTAAATTTCCGTACTTCCCATTACGGATAGATGTAATGAGAGAAAAATTGCAGGAATATTGCCAATAAAGCTTGAATTTCCTGTTTATAGACGGTGAGTTATGAAAAAACTGATTTGGTTTTCTACGCTAAGTTTAGCGATCGCCACAGCTAGTTTACCTGCGATCGCCCAGACCCAACCAGTCACACCCAGACAACCAATTACACCAGAACAACCAGTCACACCCGGACAACCAGTTACACCTGGACAAGAATATCAATCCAGACCAACAATGTCTGATGACCGTACCGCACCCCGAATTAGTAGGACAAGTGGTTTTGCTAATACTCATTACATCAGCGTGTATACAGGGGAGCAACCTTTATCCTATGTAATGGTTCGTCCGTCAGAATTGGTGAGTGTCAACAATAACGACATTGAAATCACAGATCAATCTGGTCAAAGACTCGATGCTAATATTTCCCCCGAAGGCGATAGACTACGGCTTACCTTTGCTCAACCAGTACCTCCTGGTAGCACCATACAAATCGCTTTCAGGAATTTGACATTCAATACTCTCAACCGAAATTTTTATCTATATGAACTTGCAGGCGGCTATACTGGTTATCAGCGCACTATCCCCTACGGTTTTGCCCAAGTTCAGGTATTCTAGCGGTTTGCGTGATACCAGTCATACCACTGTTTAGCACTATGCAAAGCGAACAAGAGGAGGATTAAAGCGATTAATCCTCCTTGCCAGGGAGCATCAAAAGCAAACAGCACTAGAGCTATACATAAGGTATCTTGTAAAAAGACTGCCCATAATGGCAACCCCCGTAAGCGATAAAACCAACCCACCTGTACCAACTGTAAGACGAGAGCAAATAAACCACCAATTCCAGCTAGTAACCAAAGCGGCGTTGCGGTGGCGGAAGCTACAGTTACACCCATAATCCCACCGACAATGGGAGATAAGCATAAATGAATTATTTGCAATATTCTTTGCCCCCAGAGTTTTTTGGAAGCAAATATTTCTGCAAAGGAACAACCGATAATAAAAGTTAATAAAACTCTAGGGGAAATATGAGAAAAAATAGGCACTTGCGACCAAAAATCACTACCCTGTAAAAGAAAAATAATAAATAAAGGTATGCCTATTCTCATTCCTGCTGCCGCCGAAGCAGAAAGTGTTGCAAGGATTTCAATCATCAGTGTATGCAAATAACTAACAAAGGAGCGTTTATTTGTTATTTATATTACCCACTACTGAGAAAAAGTACAGCAACGATTTTAAAGTCTTTAATTTAGAGTGATGAGTGCTGAGTGCTGTTAGCGGAAGCGGGGCGTTTAGCCGGTGGGGAGTTGTGAGTAATGAGTAATGAGTAATCAATTCTTTAATTTTGGATTTTGAATTTTGAATTTTGAATTGATTTGAGTAATGTTAGCGGTAGCGGGGCGTTTAGCTGGTGCTGAGTAAGGAAATCTATTCCACCTTGTCCACCTTCCAACCTTTAAATTTCGGATTGTATTCAATCTAAAATCCAAAATCCAAAATCCCCAGTCCCCAGTCCCCAGTCCCCAGTCCCCAGTCCCCAATCCCTGCTTAAATCCCCAATCGTTGATAAACTTCGTCTAAATGACGCAGATGTTGTTGGGGGTCAAAACAGACGGCAATTTCATCTGCTGATAACCTTTGGGTGACACGGGAGTCATTGACAATCAAGTCGTGGAAGTTGCCTTCTGGCTTATTCCAAGCAGTATGAGCGTTTTGTTGGACGATCGCATATGCTTCTTCGCGGCTCAAACCCTTCTCTACTAAGGCTAGTAGGACTTTTTGACTAAACACCACTCCACCATAGCAGTTAAGATTGCGCGCCATGTTTTCTGGATACACCAACAGGTTTTTCACCAATTCAGTGATTTCCTTTAGCATGAAATGGGTCAAAATGCAAGCATCTGGGAGAACTACCCGTTCTACAGAACTGTGAGAAATATCCCGTTCATGCCACAAAGCAACGTTTTCTAAGACTGCGCCCGCGTGACTTCTAATTAATCGCGCCATCCCCGTCAGCCGTTCGGAACGGATGGGGTTACGCTTGTGGGGCATAGCACTAGAGCCTTTTTGCCCTTTGGAGAAATATTCCTCGACTTCCAGAACGTCTGTTTTTTGGAGATTGCGAATTTCCACAGCAAAGCGTTCAATGGAGGCGGCAACTAGGGCTAATTGCTGTACATAGTCGGCGTGGATATCGCGGGAAATCACCTGTGTAGAGGCGGTATCTGGCTTGAGTCCTAATTTTTGACAAGCGATCGCTTCTACTCTTGGTTCTATATTGGCATAAGTTCCCACCGCGCCGGAAATCTTACCTACAGCAATGGTTTCGCGGAGAATTTGCAATCTTTGTTGATGACGCAAAACTTCCGCCAGCCATCCAGCTAGTTTAAAGCCAAAGGTAATCGGTTCAGCATGAATACCATGCGATCGGCCAGCCATGACGGTATAACGATGTTCCCGTGCTTTTTCACGAATCACCTGAATTAAATCTTCCAGGCGTTGGGCTAGCAGATCCAGACTAGCAACCATTTGCAATGCTAAAGCTGTATCCAGGACATCAGAACTGGTTAATCCCAAGTGGATATAACGCCCTGCATCGCCTACGTATTCATTGACATTCGTCAAAAAAGCGATCACATCATGGCGGACTTCCGCCTCTATCTCTAGCACCCGTTTCGGGTCAAAATTTGCCTTAGCCTTAATTTCCTCAACAGCCGCAGCTGGAATGTAACCCAATTCAGCTTGGGCTTCACAAACTGCAATTTCTACCTGAAGCCAGGTTTTAAACTTATAAGCTTCAGTCCACAAGTTGCCCATCTCAGGCAAAGTATAACGCTCAATCAACGTTCGCGGCAGAATACAACTGTCATATTTTACCCTCTATTTAGCCTTTCTCAATGGCTTTTTGTGGTTTGACACTCTGAGTTTTTAATTCAAATCTAATAATACTGATGCTACCGTCGGCCTCCATATACGCCAACTTGACCTCATCTAATAATTCCACACCTTGCTGACGTAATTTACTCATCAACTCGTCTTCTGTAATCAGTTCTTGTTGTAAGTGGCGTTTGATTGTTTTACCGTTTTTCACTAACAAGATGGGCGGAGGATTCAGAAATCGTTGTACTGCGGGTAATTTGTAGCCTAGCCAGTTTAAGAAGTAGCTCCAGAAAATCACCGTTCCTACTAAAATTGCGCCTTCAGTAATGGAAGTATAGTTACTCGCCATAGCGTTTTGGGCGGCTTCGGCAAATAACACCACTACGAGCAAATCAGTAATTCCCAGCGTCCCTAATTGTCGGCTAGGTAGTAAACGTAACACTGAAAATAGGGCTAGGTAAACTAAAGAGCCTCTGACTAGTAATTCCAGAACGCTGATACTAGGAACAAAAACTGCACGCCAATCAATATAAAGATATTTATCCATCTCTTATGACTTTCTCTGGTTTTGATTTGTAGATTTACCTTTATCCAAGGGGATGGCGTTATGTGTCGGTAAAATGCGTCTACCGTACTTGCGGGCATAAACCTGGGTAAACTCAGCCCCAAAAAACAGAATTTGGGCAGTATAGTAAACCCAAGCCAGAATTACTACTACTGAACCTGCTGCACCGTAAGCTGATCCAAAACTGCTATTACCTAAGTAATGTCCTAATAAAAATCTCCCGATGGAAAATAACAGGGATGTAATCATCGCCCCGATTAAAACATCAGCCCAAGTAATTTTGACATCAGGTAAAACTTTGAAAATTAATCCGAATAGTAAAGTAGTCACAATAAAGGAAATAACAAAGTTCAACAGTTGCCATACAAAATCTATACCTGGTAATAAGCCAGTAAAATAATTGACAACTGCTGACAAGATGGTGCTAACCACTAGAGAGACTAACAACAAAAAGCCAATCGATACCACCATTGCAAAAGATAAAAAACGCTGGCGCACAATATTTTTTACGCCGCGTCCTGGTTTTGCTTGTACTTCCCAAATCGTGTTGAGAGAATCTTGTAACTCGGTAAAAACGCCAGTTGCGCCTAACAGCAAAAGAGCGACACTAATTATAGAAGCGATAGTACCTGCTTGCGGTCGATTAGCATTTTGAATGGCGGTTTCGATGAATTCTGCTCCCTCTCTACCCACTAAACCTTGAATTTGGTTAACAATTTCACCCCTAGCAGCATCTTCACCCAATACTGCACCAGCGATCGCAATCACAATAATCAGCAATGGTGCAATGGAAAAAACTGTGTAGTAAGCTAAAGCCGCAGCTAACCGTGAGGCTTTATCTTCACTCCACTCTTGAAACGCTTCTTGAAAAAGTTGCCATATCGCCTGCAAATTCATTGAATTAATCTCCCTGATCAGAAGATGCCACTACTGGTTTTGATATATTTGATACTGTTTAACTCAGTAGAGACATCTTCCCCAAGGTATTAATTCAGCTTCCTGGAGATAGAATTTTCTTGATTTCCTCCCCAGTGGAAAAACTGCTTACGCTAAAGCTGCGGCTGGTGTTGGCCAGCGTCCTACGGCTTTACCAATGACGGCTAACTCTTGCATTAACTGGTCAAAGGCTTCTGGTGTCAATGATTGCGGCCCGTCGGATAGGGCTTTTTTGGGGTTGGGGTGGACTTCAATCATCAGAGAATCACAACCAGCTGCGATCGCGGCCATCGCCATAGAAGGTACAAACTCAGCCCAACCTGTACCATGACTGGGATCAATCATAATTGGGAGGTGGGTTAATTTCCGTAATACCGGCACTACAGATAAATCTAAGGTGTTGCGAGTATATTGACGGTCAAAGGTACGAATACCCCGTTCGCATAAAATTACATTAGGATTACCTGCTGCCAGAATATATTCAGCCGCCATCAACCAATCTTCAATGGTAGCCGCCATTCCCCGTTTTAATAACACTGGTTTGGGTTGCGCTCCTACTTTTTTCAGAAGGGAGAAATTCTGCATATTTCTTGCGCCGACTTGAATCACATCAGCCACTCTGGCAATAATTTCTAGTTCCGCCGCATCCATCACTTCTGTAATAATGCCTAAACCGCTAACTTCCCGCGCCTTGGCGAGTAATTCTAAAGCACTCTCGCCGTGTCCTTGGAAGGCGTAAGGTGAAGTACGGGGTTTGTATGCGCCACCCCGCAAAAACCTGGCTCCGGCTGCTTTGACGCTTTGTGCAGTGGCAACGATCATTTCCTCGTTTTCCACAGAACAGGGGCCAGCCACCACTACCAAAGGATGGTGTTCCCCAAACACCACTGCACCATCAGGGGTATTCACTACAACTTCTGAGGCTTCACCGTGGCGATATTGCCGACTAGCACGTTTATAAGGAAGTTCTACTCTTAATACTTGCTCAATCCAAGGACTGACTTCTTGAATTTGTAGTGGGTCTAAGTCAGCAGTTTCGCCCACTAAACCAATTACTACTTTGTGTTTACCAACAATCTTTTCTGGTGTCAAACCCCAACTACTAAGTTCTTCATTAATCCGGTTAATCTCCGCTTCGGGAGAACCAACTTTCATGACTACAATCATTAGAAATTCCCCTTTGAATGGCGTGAAAGCTCAAACTAATAGGCGATTATCTTGGTTCTTATGTATTTAGTGTAGTCAGCAAAAATGAAGAATTGAATTCATACCAGAAAAAAATTAAGCACTCAAGGCTTTTATTGCTGCTAGTTGGGTTTAAAGTTTAATCATAAATTTTTAATTTAGAAATGTTGAAGTCATCATCCATAAACTTCAACATTGACTCTAAAAATTTACCCAAAACCGCAGTTATATAAATGCCTGAGTGCTTTGTTTATGCTTTTTTCTGCCGAGTTTCGCGCCAAACGTCTGCCATGCGTCCCCAGTTGGTTCTAAATTCACTAAAACCAAGTAGACCACCCACTCTATCTTCGTCCCATGAGGCAGAAAGAACGCCGTAGGTAATTCCCAACACACCCAGACCAAAAAGTCCCATATTCACTAGTAATACAGCGATGGGAGCTAATTTGATATCGGAGTAGGTAGCTAACAAATAACTGACTACTAAGGCGGAAATACCCAACGCTGTGGGAATGCCGCAAAATGCTGCTACTCGCCTGATCATGCGCTGACTCACCACCTGGGGAATTGCCATTTCTTCTTTTGTGAAGGGTGGCTGTTGTTTCTCCTGTTTTTCAGGTTCTTGAGACTTGATTGGTGGGGTATTTTTCGCTTTTGCAGGTTTTTGGCGTTTAGTTTTTGGTTCAAATGGTAGACGAGTGCTTTCTGATTCTTCAGCAGGCATAAATGCTAATCCCTATCCACGAATACCTAAGCGACCAATCAAAGCTTGATATTTTTCCCGGCTATCTTCTTGGACGTATGCTAACAAACGCTTACGTTGACCAATTAGTTTTAACAATCCGCGACGGGAAGAGTGGTCTTTTTTATTTGCTTGTAAATGTTCGCTGAGGCGGTTAATGCGTGCAGTTAGCATCGCAATTTGCACATCAGCAGAACCGGTGTCTGTTTCGTGGACTTGGTAGCTAGAGATAATTTCTTGTTTGCGCTGTTGCGTCAGAGCCATGATAAGTTGAATTCGATTTTTTCTAAATGTATGCAGCAGTCTCCCATCATATCACAGCCATTAAGTTGTGTGTGGCATAATCTAGACTGCTACTGAGAAATCAGTATTTTTGCCCCATATTTTGGTAAGTCAGTGACTAAACTATTGCCTTCAACGCTGACTTCAGCATTAGTGACACAATCTCGCCAAGACTTGCCATCAGGGAAATGAGAAATTTGATAATTAGTTAATGGCTGGGGTGAAAAATTGGCTACAACTATAATGCGATCGCCTTGATTGTGCCAGCGCATATAGGCTAGAACTTTATCTGTAGGGTTTTCGTGAAAAAATTCTATATTGTCACTTTGTAAGGCTGGTGTTTGTTTTCGCAGAGTAATCAGTTGCTGATAATACGCCCATAAATCATGATTGCGATCGCTGGCTAATAAAGACCAGGTGATTTTTTGCGGTTGAGTTACACTTTCGCTTTTGCGGTGATATTCTCCAAACTCTTCTCCCATCCATAACATTGGTATGCCTACGGCTGTCATCAGGATGGCGGCGGCTAACTTAGCTAGCTCAAAGGCGGTTGTATCAAAAATCCCACGCTCTCCTAATTCTCGCAGCAGACGTTGGCGATCGTGAGTTGCCAAATAATTAATGACATTTGTGGCTGTGGCGTAACCCTGCTGTTGGGGAGCTAAAATTTGCTTTAATTCCTCCAAGTCAAATTTTTCCCCAGCAATGTGAGGAATCATAAAGTAGCGAAAACTTTCATGCCAACAAGCATCTAATGGCCCATCTGGTTTCACTACTGTGTTGGTGTCGGGGATGTGTTCTGCAATATTGTAAAAAGGCTTAGAACCAGCAGCCTGCCTAGCTTGTTGCGCTAGCCAATCTAAAAACTCAAAGTTAGCTAATTGGCGGACTGCATCATAACGAATCCCATCAATATGATACTCTTGCACCCAAAATCGCACAACATCACCGATATATTGCCATGCAGGTTTAATATCTAGTTTTTCATCATAATTGTCGTAATTAAACTCTGGCCCCCAGTAATTATTAGGGTCTTCAGGATAATGCTGATGTTCGTAGTACCAGTAATTCCGATCAATTAACATTAATGGGCATTCTTCATCTGTATGGTTATAAATTCCATCCATGAAAACGCGAATGCCTCTGCTATGGCACGCATCGATTAATTGCTTTAATTCTGATGTTGAACCATAACTAGATTCTGTAGCAAAGAAGTGGCGCACTTTATAACCCCAGCTATAATCACCGGGATACTCATTCACAGGCATTAATTCAATGGCGTTAATGCCTAAATCACAGAGATAGTCTAATTTCGCAATTACACCTAAATATTGACCATGTTTATTGTCGACTCCATTAAAGTCAGCAACGTGCATTTCATAAATGACTAATTCCTGATTTTTAGGTAATGGTAGATGATCATTTTGCCAGATGTAATCATCAACAATCCGTTGCCCATTTTGAATTCTGACTATACCATGCTGACGTTGTGCATCAACATCTGTGGCATAGGGGTCGATAATATCTATCCATTCATTTTGTGTAAAGTTAGGGCTACGAGTTCGCACACGAAATTTATAATGATAAATACCATCAGCTAATTCTATTGCAGTCCGAAAATAACCATCTTTGCTTTTTGTCATGGGGATTTCTTGGGCATGAAAAAAATCCCCTATTAAAATTACCTTTTGATTGTAGGGGGCAAATAACTTAAACTCAATTAGATTGAACATATAGGCAATTTTTGCTCAAAAAGAAAGATATCCCCTTCTCTGATTAATTTAGAAAAAGAGGATATTTAGTGGAAGGATTTTGTAATACAGAGAAGGATTGGCAGAGATAGAAATAGAAATGATGATGAGTAGAAAAATATGTCTATTAAAAGTTAGGCATTACCTGCGCCAACGGGTACGGCATTATCTGCGGCTACACCATTACTGAGAATGGGTTTGCGGGTTTTTAAGTCAAATTTAAACCCGTGGGGTAAGATATGCAGTTTTGCACCACAGACGGCTAGTGCTTCATCGCGTAAAATTTCATCTAAGTTGTTGTATGTGGCTTCTGAGTCATCCACGACTGTAACTGAACCTTGACCGATGATTTCAATCTGGCTATCTGTGACAACCATAGCTGTATTTTCATCAATACCAAATCCTAATACAGCAGGTTCTCGAACTAAGGCTGTAATTAAGCGTCCTAAACGTCCGCGTTCGGAAAAATGTTGGTCAATGACTACCCCAGGAAGGAAGCCTAAACCTGGCCCCATGTCAACGATTTCTGGGCGAGGATTGGTTTCTGAGTCACCTTCGACAATCATTTTATCTGGCATGACTGCTGCGCCTGCACTTGTACCGCCAATCACAATACCTTCGCCATAGCGTTGGTGAATTGCTCTATCTAATTCGGTGTCTTTGAGAATACTAGTAATGCGCGCTTGATCTCCCCCTGTAAAAAATATACCTGTAGCTTTGGCGATCGCTTCTAATGCTGTGGATGAAGCTGCGTCCTCACGGGTTTCTGTATCTACTATCCGCACTTTTTCCGCGCCTAATCGCTCAAAAACCCTGATGTAATTCTCTCCCACATCTCTGGGTAGTTCCGTCGCTGCGGTCATAATCACAATATTGGCTCTTGTACTCCCAGCACGGCGCACAAACTCCCGCAAAATTTGGGAGTCTCCATCTTTGTCTTCTGCTCCCCCAATAATTACCAACTGGCGTTTATTTTCACTAGTAGTCATATAAAATTTCCTAACATTAGTTAATTTATTACTAATTTCAATAAAGCATGACATTTAGCAATATCAAATCATCCTATTGGTAGATAAAAATTATCTAAAATCACTGCAAATTTCTTCTGAAATCTACCTTGGAATACAGGTGAATCACAACAAAAACATAGATGATATTTCTAGTTAAGCTTCAACCAAAAAATAACAACAGATAAGTTATGTTGACTTATCTGTTGTCACAGTAAAAAATTGTTTTTTTAACAAATCTGATTTCTATATATCAGGTTGACCAGAAAAAAGCGTGCTTGTTCTAATGGCAAATGTCGGGGCTTACCTTGATAGACAATTTGATATTCATTGATATCTGCTCCGTCTCCATGACCAGAAATCAACTTGAGTTGAAACGCTTCTTGGGCAAGTTGTCTAACTTCATCTCTTAAAGTAGCTTGTGTACTATTCATACCTTTGGCTATTTCCTAAACCCATTCCTTATTTATATATACTATGCGTAAGTCTGACACCTATCAAGGGTAATATTTTGTATGAGTATTTGAGAAAATAGATAAATTTGATGATTATTCAGACTAACTAAAACTAAGTATGTCTTGAGATAGTTGAAAGTGCTGACAAATGAAGTTATGTATAAACAGTTTTATCAAAATATAGGTTAAGTTGTGCCGTAATAATTGCAAAAGTCAATTTAAAATTAGTAAGACATATTAAATGAAATTAACAACTGAATTTAAAGGAAGTTAGCCAAAGGTCAAACATCTATGATTCAGGAAAAAAGCACCGATATAGTCCGTATTAATGCTAGGAAAACAGATGTATTTGATATTTTCAATTTTCGCTATTATGTCGGGTCTAATCCTTATTTAGATGTCGGGGCAATAGTGTTTAATTTAGCGGTGGTAGCAGATAAACAGCCCCTACCAATAGAGGACTATATTGCGGTTGTGAGCGATCGCTATCCCCAATTAGGCAAACAAACCTACGAATCCTACGCCCATCTGTTTGCAGCTACAGCCTTAGAAGTAGGCAAACTAGATATGGATTTGTACCCGAATCGTTGGAGTGTGAAACCCAATTCCGGAGGATTCCACATAGCTGTACAATCATTGCACGAACGCACCACAACATCAGTCATTTACCTAGTTTGGGATTGGTTAGAAGCCATTACCCAAGGGGAAGAGTTCTTCCTAGATGAACAAATCTTTAACCTCCAAGACAGATTTCGCCAATCTGCTTACGGTGGCCCTACGGTTTACGCCTTACTGCGAACCGCCCACGAAAAAGGTATTCCCTCATTCTATTTACGGGAAGAAGGCCTGATGCAGTATGGCTGGGGTAAAAAACAAATTCGGGGTGTAGGTACAACTTTTAACTGCGATAGCCATTTAGACTCGGAATTTACTACCCATAAAGATGATTGCAAAGCGTTTCTCCACAATTTAGGCTTTCCCGTTCCCCAAGGGGATATTGTGTTTTCCTTTAGAGAAGCTAAACAAATAGCGAGAGAAATTGGCTACCCAGTAGCAGTGAAACCTGTTGTGGGTCATAAAGGTATTGGTGTTACCCCTGATGTGAAAGACTTAGATGAACTAGAAGCAGCCTATGACCGGGCTGTAGAGGCGATTCCTGAAGGGGAAACAATCAGAATCATCGTGGAGAAAAGCATCTCTGGCAAAGATTTTCGGTTGTTGTGCGTGAATGGTAAATTTGTTGCGGCGACTGAACGCCGTCCTGCTTTTGTCGTCGGTGATGGTTACTCAACAATTGCAGAATTAATCCGTCAAGAAAACCGTAAACCAGCACGTTTAGATACTCCCACTTCACCGATGAGTAAAATTCGCATCGATGAGGAAATGGAGTTTTATTTAGACCTGCAAGGATTGTCATTAAACAGCATTCTGGACAAAGAAGAAACTATCTACCTGCGGAGAGTTGCCAATCTTTCGGCTGGAGGTTTAAGTATTAATGCCACCAACACCATCCATGATGACAACATTATTTTGACGCAAGACATCGCCCAATACTTTCAACTCACTTGTTTAGGTATCGATGTGATTGCCGAAAATCTGTCAGATTCTTGGAAAGATGGTAAATTTTCTATTTTAGAAATCAACGCCGCACCAGGAATTTTCATGCACTATAATCCGGCTGAGGGTGAGAGTGTTGATGTTCCTACTCATATTCTGGCAACATTTTTTAAATCAGGTTTAGATGCCAGAATCCCAACTATTACCTTTAATAAAATTCAGATAGAGGAACTACAAGCCACAATTGATCACATTTTGTCACAACACCCAGACTGGACAATCGGATCTGTATGTCGGGGGGGTGTATTTATTCAGCGATCGCCAAAGGTATTACACCCAGAATATAATCACAATGTCCAAACTTTACTCCGCCATCCCAAACTAGATTTACTCATTGCTGAGTATCCAGAAGAAATTTTAGAAGCGGAAGGAATGTTTTACTACGGTAGTAATTTAGTAGTGCTGAATAACCCTAGCGAAACAGAAATGATGTTGATGCGAGATATATTGGATGGTTCTACCGTAGTGATTAAGAAACAAAACGATATTTCAATTCGGCGCAAAGGCTTAATTGAGGATTATTCTTTAGGAGAAAATGAATCCTTTGCTCAAGTTTATTTAAAAGAAATCAGCCCAATTTTGTAATTGCGCCACACTAAAAGCAAAAAGAAAATGAGTGTAGTGAAACCCAATAATACCAAGCACTTTGGTACTTGGGCTGCGCTATGATCCACCCAAACTTGGATTTTTAGAGGAGAAATTAATCTCCTCTAAATTACTTTCTTAGTTGTTCAAAACTGACGTAAAAAGCGCAAATCGCTGGCATATAAACGACGGATATCGTCAATTTGGTGTAACACCATTGCAAAACGTTCTACACCAAAGCCCGCCGCAAATCCGGTGTAAATTTCTGGGTCATAACCTACAGATTTCATCACATTCGGATCTACCATACCGCAACCCATAACTTCCAACCAGCGACCATTCCACTGTAAATCTACCTCAGCCGAGGGTTCAGTGAAGGGGAAATAACTGGCACGGAAGCGAATCGGCAATTCGCCAAACATAGCATTTAAAAATACTTTGATTGTGCCTTTGAGGTCAGTAAATGTTAGTCCCTCATCAATGGCTAACAACTCGATTTGATGGAAAACTGCTGAGTGAGTAGCATCAACATTATCACGCCGATAAACTCGCCCTGGAGCGACAACCCGAATGGGTGGTTCTTCCTTTTCCATGTAGCGAATTTGTACCGATGAGGTATGAGTCCGCAGGAGATTGCCATCGGGCAGGTAGAAAGTATCCTGCATATCACGGGCAGGGTGGTCGGGTGGGGTGTTGAGAGCCTCAAAATTGTAGTAATCTGTCTCCATTTCCGGCCCTTGCGCCACCGTGTAGCCCATGCCGACAAAAATATCAAAAGCCCGGTCAATAATGCCATTTAAAGGATGAATGCGACCTTGGGGGCGATAAATGCCCGGCATTGTGACATCAAGAGTTTCTGCCTCTAATTGTGCTTGAATTTGGGCATTTTCTAGGGCAGACTTTTGCTGGTCTAAACTGGCTTGTAGTGCTTCCTTGACCGTATTGGCGATCGCACCAATTTTTGGTCTCTCCTCCGCACTCATTTGCCCCATGCTACGCAACAAAGCCCCCAATTGACCTTTTTTCCCCAGATAGTTAACTCTGAGTTCCTCCAGACGTTCGAGGGTATCGGCGGCGGCGATCGCCTGTTCTCCTTCTTGCCGCAATGCTAAAAGTTGAGCTTCTAAGTTGCTAGTCATTAGTCAATAGTCCATAGTCAATAGTCAATAGTCCGCAGTTTTGGACTATTCGACAAATAACTTTAGTAGTATGCCATTAATTTATGAGAGACAGGGGTGAAAACCATCGCTCTTTTTACCAGTTTAGATGGGATTGGGGATTGGGGACTGGGGACTGGGGATTGGGGATTGGGGATTGGGGATTGGGGATTGGGGATTGGGGATTGGGGATTGGGGATTGGGGATTGGGGATTGGGGATTGGGGATTGGGGATTGGGGATTGGGGATTGGGGATTGGGGACTGGGGACTGGGGATTGGGGATTGATGATTCCACAGTCTACAACTCTTGACTATGGACTGTTGACTGTTGACTATGGACTATTGACTATTGACTATTGACTCATAACTATGAAACTACTAATTAGCAATGATGACGGTATTTCGGCTTTGGGGATTCGTACCCTGGCTAACTGTTTAGCGGAAGCAGGACATGATGTGACGGTGGTTTGTCCTGATCGGGAGCGATCGGCTACTGGTCATGGACTGACTCTACACCAACCAATCCGCGCTGAAATTGTCGAGTCAATTTTTCATCCCAGTATCAAAGCCTGGGCTTGTGATGGTACACCTTCAGATTGTGTCAAACTGGCACTGTGGGCATTATTAGATTCTCCGCCTGATTTAGTCCTTTCTGGTATCAATCAAGGTGCTAATTTAGGTACAGAAATTCTCTACTCTGGTACTGTATCGGCAGCGATGGAAGGCATGATTGAGGGTATTCCTAGCATCGCTATGAGCTTAACTAGTCACACTTGTAAAAACTTTCAACCTGCGGCGCACTTTGCCAAAATCTTGGTAGAGCAACTGAGTATTAAACCCATTCCAGATTTAATGTTGCTCAATGTCAATGTCCCCCCTGTCAACTGGGAAGAAATTGCGGGCGTTCAACTTACCCGTCAGGGAGTGCGTAGGTATGTAGATGTTTTTGACAAACGCACAGACCCCCGTGGTAAAACTTATTACTGGTTAACTGGAGAAGTTTTAGAAGACGTAGAACCACCAGCAGGCTTAAATCTTACCCAAAATGTCCCTATTGATGTTCACGTCATCCGTGATAACTACATCAGCATTACACCCTTACAATACAACCTTACCTACGCCAATGGACTAGATAAGTTATCTCAGTGGGAGTTTAAGTTTTCTTAGAGGGCAGAGGGTATGGGGCAGGGGAAGAAAAAGTAATGAGTAATGAGTAATGAGTAATGAGTGCTGTTAGCGGAAGCGGGGCGTTTAGCCCGTGCTGAGTAATGAGTAATGAGTAATGAGTAATGACTATTGACTGTTGACTATTGACTATTGACTCCCTCATATACAACATAGTCAAAATTAGGCTATAAAATTAGGAGCATTCTTGATATTACTGATACAAATATTTTGGGAATAATGAGGTAAGTGCTTGGCATAGCCTCACCCAATTTACGTAGATTAACTTAATCTATGTATGCTGTTTTACCAAAAACCTATTTCTCTATCTTCTGCGGTAAAACAGTATAAATTTCACTAAACAACTACATTTTTTATTGATCGCCCGCCCAGTCCAACAAGCAATACCCATGTCAAGGATAGAGAACCAATTTACTGTACAATTTTGGGGCGTTCGTGGGAGCATCCCCTGTCCAGGGCCACATACAGTCCGCTATGGTGGCAATACCCCTTGTGTTGAAATGCAAGTGGGTGGTAAACGCTTAGTTTTCGATGGCGGCACAGGGCTGCACGTTTTGGGGCAATCTTTATTGCGCCAAATGCCAATAGAAGCTCATTTATTTTTTACTCACTCACACTGGGATCATATGCAGGGTTTCCCCTTCTTTGTCCCTGGATTTGTGAAAGGTAACAATTTTCATATTTACGGGGCGATCGCGCCTGATGGTTCTACTGTAGAACTACGTCTTAACGATCAGATGCTGCACCCGAATTTTCCTGTGCCTTTGCAAATCATGCAGGCCGATCTGGAATTTCATGATGTTCATCCAGGAAAACCCATACAGATTAATGATATTACCGTAGAAACAGCCCCACTCAATCATCCTGGGGAAGCGGTGGGATATCGAGTTAACTGGTGTGGTGGGGCGGCGGTTTACATTACCGACACAGAACATTTTCCCGATAAATTAGATGAAAATGTGTTGTGGTTAGCCCGGAATGCAGATATTTTAATTTATGATTCCACCTACACTGATGACGAATACTATTCTCCTAAATCACCGAAAATCGGTTGGGGACATTCTACTTGGCAAGAAGCCGTAAAAGTGGCCAAGGCTGCCAATGTGAAAACCCTCGTGATTTTCCACCATGACCCAGCCCATGATGATGATTTCTTAGATCATGTAGGGGCGCAAGCCTTTGCCCAATTTCCAGGGGCAATTATGGCAAGGGAAGGAATGGTGCTGCAAATTCCCGTCTCAGTTCCCCTATCAGAATCCGTTTCTTAGGTAATTTTTCTGGATCAAAGTTGTCGTCGGAGTGATGGTAGATTTTAGATTAGATTTGAAGAAGACAGGAAGTAGGAAGTAAAAAGGTAAAAGTAAAAAGCCCAAAATTTACCTTTTGCCCTTCGGGTTCACCACTTGCTACAAGTCGGGCATTGCCCGCCCAACGCAGTGGTTCACCTTTTGCCTTTTAAAAGCGACTAACTGTCTAACTTCAATAAACCTCAAATCCCCAAATCCAAGTGCCAAATCTGTCTCAAAATGGGTGTTCTGTGTGGGTTGCTGCTGCAACAGATAAATTGCTAACCCCAACGGCTGTTGCCTTGGGCAAATTTGATGGTGTGCATCTTGGCCATCAAAGAGTTATTCAACCAATTTTAATGGGAGGACAGAAACTCGCCTCGCCACCACTCCCATCAGTAGACCCCCAAGCAACACCACAAGAACAGATATATTCTACAGTTGTAACTTTTCGTCCCCATCCCCAAGAGTTTTTTACGGGACAAACTCGGACTTGGCTAACGCCTTTAGATGAAAAAGTAGAGCAATTGCGATCGCTGGGGGTGCAGCAGCTTGTACTATTACCTTTTGATCGGGATTTAGCAGCTTTATCTCCTGAAGAATTTGTGGAAAGGGTGATTGTACAGAGACTACGCTGTCAACGTATTAGTGTGGGACAAGACTTTTGTTTTGGTAAAAATCGCCTGGGAACGGCTCAAGATTTACAAGCGATCGCCGCTAAGTACAATATACCTGTAACTATAGTTACTCTCCAAACTTCTACTCTCCCCGCCGAAGACAACAACAGTTGTAGCAGTTTGAATTTCAGCGAAAATGCCCCCATCAGCACTTCACTTATCCGTAAATCTTTAGCCAGTGGGGATATTAAAAACGCTAGTCGATGCCTGGGGCGGCTTTATACTCTGATTGGTACTGTAGTCGAAGGTGAACAACTAGGTAGAACTATCGGCTTTCCCACCGCTAATTTAGAGTTACCAGGTGATAAATTTATTCCCTGCAAAGGAGTTTATGCTGTGCGGGTGCAGATTTTGAGTGATACATCCACAGCGAATACAGCAAGTGAAATTTTAGGAGTGATGAATATTGGTAATCGTCCCACAGTCAACGGGACTTATTCTTCCGTGGAAGTACATTTGCTGGACTGGAGTGGTGATTTATACGGAAAAAAACTCACCGTCCAGTTAGTAGAATTTTTACGTTCAGAGCAGAAATTCCCTTCATTAGAAGCCCTAAAAAATCAAATTCAACAAGATTGTGCGATCGCCAAAAAACTTTTACAACAAAAAAATACAGATAATGCTGTGTAACGGGCATAGGGCATAGAAGAGGAATTGGTGCAGGGGGCAGGGAGAAATGGGGGAGAAAAACTTCCCCATTTCTCCCTGCTCCCTGCCCCCCTGCCTCCTTTCTTCTCCCAATCCCAATTTTGAATTTTGAATTTTGAATTTTGAATTGCTTAAGTGGGAATACTGTAAATACTGGAGTGGGAAATAAGGCATAGGTTATTTTCTACTCCGGTTTCTTATAGCCCAATCACCAATCCCTTGTGGTGCATGAGAGACAAAATTGACGCTCTAACTCAAAACCTTAATCGTACCATCGTTGGTAAAAGCGAAGCTATCCGCCTAGTTTTAGTAGCATTATTAGCCGGTGGTCATGCTTTGTTAGAAGATGTTCCAGGAGTCGGTAAAACTCTCCTGGCTAAATCTCTGGCGCGTTCACTCGATGGTAAATTTCAACGTTTGCAATGTACCCCCGATTTACTACCGACGGATATCACAGGTACTAATATCTGGAATCCTAAAAACGGTGAATTCAGTTTTCTTCCTGGCCCGGTGTTTGCTAATATCTTGTTAGCTGATGAAATTAATCGTGCTACACCGCGCACGCAGTCAGCTTTGTTGGAAGTTATGGAAGAACATCAAGTAACGATAGATGGAGTCTCCCGTGCTGTTCCTGAACCGTTTTTTGTGATCGCGACTCAAAACCCTGTGGAATATCAAGGGACTTTCCCGCTTCCAGAAGCCCAAATGGATCGATTTATGTTGTCTTTGAGTTTGGGTTATCCTTCTGCGGATGAAGAATTGGAAATGCTGCAAAATCTCCAAAAGGGTATTAAGGTAGATGATTTACAATCTTGTATGAGTTTGGCAGAGATTGCCCAACTACGGGAAGCTTGCTCTCAGGTAAAAGTAGAAACTTCCCTGCAACAATATATTTTGGAAATAGTACGGACAACTCGCCAAGATGAGGAAATTACCCTGGGTGTCAGTCCACGGGGAACGGTAGCGTTACAAAAAGCCAGCCAAGCCTTAGCTTTTCTGTTGGGGCGTGATTACGCTATTCCTGATGATGTGAAAATGCTTGCGCCTCATGTGCTGTGTCATCGACTGATAACCAGGGGAGGACGTAATTCTCGCAGTGTCGTTGAACGATTATTGCGATCGCTCCCTATTCCTTAGTATTGAATGGTAGAAAATACTCAATATATACCACGCTTAAAAGCAAGTTTATCTTAGGGGTTGAACGATGTTCAACCCCTAAAAATTTCAGCTAATTTAGTAATATTTTTTGATTTTGTTAGTGCATCACTGTGCTAGTTATTTGCTCACATCTTAACATAATACTCAAAACTATCTAATATATCTTTTCTACACTGAATTTAGTTCATTCCTTAGTTAAATAGAAGTAATTAAACTTTTGATATATTATCTTCAGTAATCTATTTGATACATATAAAACCTGCTTTGATTACTGAAATTATTTGCGTAGTAAGGTAACAGGAAACGGGTCAGAAGGAATAAAAATTTACCTAGCTTCGCAGAAATTCAATATGAATCCTATATATGTCTTAAAAAAATGCGAATCAATGCAATATATTTGCAATTAATCATTAATTTATCTGTATTTTTGGCATTATTAAGTAATAATTTAATCATACATAAAGTAAATGCACAAAATCAACCGAATAGAGAACATAAATCAACGAAAAATGAAATAGATGAAAATAACTCATTGCAGTTATACAGAAAATTAAGTCCTAAATTATTGGCACAAAATACACCTTTAACACCACCAAAAACTAACTCTATCCCTAATAATATTAATATTCCTACACCCAGTAATACTTTACAAAATTCAGATGATAATTTAGATGAGACTGACAAGATACAAATAGAGAATCCTGATGC
The DNA here is from genome assembly GCF_050235535.1 of Aliinostoc sp. HNIBRCY26. Lineage (GTDB taxonomy): Bacteria > Cyanobacteriota > Cyanobacteriia > Cyanobacteriales > Nostocaceae > Trichormus. Next base: position 3,976,747 of record NZ_CP189852.1, on the reverse strand, counting down.
AGCAGACAAAAAGCCCAGCTTGGGCAAGAATGAATTAGAAATATTTATCTTAAATGCTATTACTAACAGTGCTATTAAATATCCTTTGATAATTGATCCCAGAGATAATTTCAATGATGATTCTCCAAAATTCAATCCTTTAGAACATAGTAATTACATAGATTTTAAAGTTAAGTTTTCCTCAGAAGACTCAGTTTTTAACCAATTTACATTTGCTAATTTTCCGCAAAAGGATCAATTTTATTGGGTATTACCTGGTAATCGGGTTGTAGTAGAAAGTAAAGGTTGGCAAAGTGGTGTTGTTTACCAAGGAGAATCAACTGCTACTACTATCCGAGAAAAAATTAGATTAACTCAAAGACTTTGGGGTTTGCAAACAGTTTTTGCTCTTCCCGAATCTCTCCAAGAATTAACAGAAGAAATCGGTCTGAATCAATTTTCAGTCGAATCAATTGCGGCGGAAGTAATTAATCCTGTCGGAGTTCCGGCTGCTCCTATTATTATTAATTCTGGAAGTGATTCCAAGCTGGCTGTAACTTCTCTTGTTCCCAATATTTCTAGTTTTAATTCTGAGAAAGACCCTGTAATTCTACAAACATTTCCTACAAGTAACTTACAACCATTACTAGGACAAGTAAGTCTAACTCGCGGAGCAGAAATTCCTCGTGCTACTTTAGCAGATGCAGGCTTTATTTGGGGAAATCCCTTAACTGGACAAAGAACTCAATTTCAGCCTGTAATTACATCCACGCCAGGCATTAAACTTGGGAATAGGCAAAAGTTCGATAATTTCGATTTATATAGTATTTTACTCAATTCGTCTATAACTAATAATCAGCGCAATTTATACTATTTAAATTCTCTCTATTGGATTCCTCTCAGCGAAAGACAAAGTTATCAAGGAATGAGAGAAACCACTGAAAATTTTAATTGGTATAGATTTTATTTTAGCTATCCCCATAATCGAACCCTTTTAGAATATGACTCTTTAGCTGCTAAAGCAACTTATACTAATATTTACACAAATCCTGGACTTTCCTTATCTTTATCATTTGATGGCATCAAAATAGATGAGTTACAAACTGCCAATACTACAATCGGAATGCTCATCGGTGGAATTTTTAAATTAGTCGATTTCCCAGAATTAACACAAGGTTTACAGGAAGCTCAAGAACGTTTTTCCAGACAGGAAAGTTTTGCAAACTTCAACTCAAAAGCTACACCGGAGCAAAGAAGACAAATCAATCAAAGGCTGAATAGAACATTATTTATCGCTAATCGTAACAGTGGTTTAGAGCAGGTTTCTGGTAAATTAACATTTCCTAGCATCATTACGCCTAATCGTTCTAATATTTTACAATTACGTACTGGAAATCATCGGCGAGCAGTTCAGTTTCTAGATAGCCGACGTATTTGGCGAGAAGGTAAAACTTTTATTTCTCAAGCACAAGTTTCTAACAATAGGTTTGGTCGTTTAACATCTATAAATGTACCTGTTCCCTCTCCATCAAATCGCTCATCATCTCTACAAGTGAGTTTAACTGCTCCCAATGGTCAGCAGTTTTTACAAAGCTTAAGATCATCTGATATGACATCTTTACCGATTGATATTCGCTTGTTTGATATTGCCTTTGACAATATTGCATTAAGTCAAGATGGTCAACTAATGACTTATTTACGATCTTTTACAGGATATTTAGATTTACCTTCCATAGAAGTTTTATTGGCTGGCTCTACCAGTAATTGGAATTATAGTTTTAACTCTGGTATGTGGTTTAATCTCGATAGTAATACTGCTTTTAATGTCACTAATAATTTTGGTTTTTTAGAACCTAGTATTGGGATTTATACTAATGGTGCATTGAATTATCTGCATACGCATCTAGAAGTTGATCAAGATGGGAATACTCAAGCTATTACTAACCACATTCCATCATTACAATTTTCTTGGAATAGTGCGGCTAATTTCCAAAATCCTAATTACTTGAATCTGAGTTACTTTTTTAATCGTCAAGACCGAAACATCAGTTATTCTTTAACTACAGGAGTTATATTGATAGATGATAAAAATAGTCTCACCACTTCCGGAATATTTCAGGGTCAATTAGCATTTAACACAGGGTTAGAGCTTAACACTTCTTTAGAAATAAGAGATTTGTTTTTTTATACTCTAGAAGGAGTTCAGCAAATAAATCCTCAGTGGTCTTTGGGTATTTATCTCCAGAATTTTACCAGTATTGAGCAGGGTATAAGAAATCGAATTAATGATGTTTCCTATGGGTTAATTATTAAACGTCATAATTCTCGTAACAGCACATTTTGGGAATCTCGTATGGGGATGAGTGGAGATATCTTTGAGGCTAATTTTTCAGGTGGTTTCAGCTTTTAAAGTTTTGACTAAATAACTTATTCATTAATAAATAAAAAAATTTAAATTACATCTCTTCTAATACCGTTTCTTGATAAAGATGTACTTTGTTCTGTACTGTAGAGACGTTGCATGCAACGTCTCTACATCATTTATCTGGCGCAACTTCATAGAGAATTGGTATAACTGAGAGAAAAGATGTAATTTCACGATGAAAAATCTGTGATTGATTACAGGGCAATGGTTGATATTGCTACTAATCTAAACCATCACTACCAATAGCAGCCCTAACAATAGCGGTGAATTCATCTAGTGTCAGATTACCGTTTCTAAGTCTATCAACTATAGCACCCCGAATAGAGCCAGCTACATTGTACGGCAGTGCAATTAGTCCACCAGTGTGGAGTGTTAAGCGTGGTGTCGATACGTGAGTAATGGGATCTATGTATGAAATTGCGGTGACTGTATATGTCCCATTGATACCTGCAAAATAAGTTCCTCTAGGTGCAACAGTCTCAGCTGCAATACTGGATAAGTAAGCACCAGGAGTAATATAGATAGCTGCACCTGCAAAGCTAGAAGGTTCTCCAGAACTAAAGTCTGAAATTGGATTTTCAATTATAGCTTGTGCTGATGCTGGTGCAGATAATAGGCTGGCACCACATACTAAACCTGTTAAAAATAGAGTAATTTTTAACAGGTTTGCGAAAGTAAGAGAAGGTAAATTCATGTTGTCATTCCTTAGTAGTTATGGCTTGTAACTGTAACCACGGAAGATGATATTTATTGACCCTCCAAATTTTAGATTTTGGATTTTGGATTTTGGATTTTCTTTTGGTTTACATTACAAGCCCCAACGAGTGGTCGGGGTCAATCCAAAAAATGATCCTGCGTCGCTAATACTACGCTATCGCAAATCTAAAATCCAAAATTGGTTGACTCTCTCAGAAAGTCGTGAGCTTTTTATTTTGATGTTGCTCTATTATTTTTACGCAACCATATTTATTTCTAAAAATATCAATTTTCGTGAATATTTACAAGAAATAAAATAGACAAAAAAGATACTAAAAGACCGAAATGTCTCATATTTGTCCAATTTTAAATTACACGAAATTATATTTTGAATGTAGTAAAAATATGTATGGTATGGCGATTGTCGGAAAGCTACATTAAAACTTTAATTTTCATTGCTGAAGCATGGTTAAGGATAGCTCATGTCATATAAAAGCGATCGCAGCATTATATAATCGCATAGCTGCGGCTGAAGACTAGGGTGCAAATCAGGGCAATGACAAATGAAGAATCTTCTACCAAACTAAAGTTACGTCCCAGGGGAAAATTTCGCTTTGGGGTTTTTGTGCTGTTGGTGATTATAAGTGCGATCGCTATTTTCTTGTTTTATCCGCGATCGCAACCAATTATCCGACAGGAAAGTAACTACACTATTCATAAACGCCAAAGCTTTAATCAAACTACCTATTATCCCCTCAATCAAACTGTCAACCCCGATTTGTATCAACCCGTCGCTAAATGGATAGGGAGATTACTTTTACCCACACCACAACAAATCCCACCTGGGGAAGATTGGGTATGGATAGAAATTCAACACGCACCCCCCACAGCACAGTTTTTAGTTGGTAAAATCATCCGCTTGGAATGGCAAGATAAACCTCAATTAAAGTCTTATATTCAGGCTGTACAGCGAGATGTCAAATTTACTGAGAGTACGAAAAAAAGCCAAATTGCGGGGATTATCCATCCAGCACGTTTAGATGGTCGTCTTCAGGTAGGGCCTTTGCAATCATTGGCTGGTGCTAGACCTAATGATGATATTATTGTCACCTTAGATGATGCGGAACTGGTAGAAATCGTTAATAGTGAACCGCGCCTGCGGATTTCCCAGGAACCAGTATTAGCCACGGGTAGATTTTATAGCTTAGTTAAAATTCTCTATCCCGAACCTACTAGCAGTAAATATCCCGCACCTCCAGCTTGTCCAGGGAGTTCACCTTGTCCTAGTGATTTTTTTCGGGTGCGTCACTATAGCCGATTGACTCGCCAATTTGATGGCGTAGAAGAAACCATCCGCATCCCCCAACAGGTATTCGACACCCGCAATATCCCCCCATCTACCCCCAGACAAATCGAAACTTCCGCAGTGGGAACATTTGGCTGGTATATCTACGGTGGGAAAAACCCCCAAGGAATATTTACCGTCCAGGGATTAGTGCCGCGATCGCTCCTGCAACTCCAGCCCAGTAAAATAGTCTTGGGAGAAGCAGCCGGACTCACCTACACCAAGGATGAAAATTGGCAAATTCCACCCCAAGACAGAGGAACAATCACCAAAGTTTTGCTTGATCCCACCACCAAAGCACCACCCAACGCCTTATTAGATTGGCGAGAAGGTGATAAAGCTATTCTTCTCCACAGTTTTGGCGGAATTGGCGGGAAAAAAGCCGAAGGATTCCCCGCCTTCACCGTCACCGGACACTTTGCTTTTGGACTAACGGAGGTAGTGCGTGAACCCATCACCCAAGAATTACAGTTTGCCATTACATACGCCCAGATTTACGCCAATAATCCCGATGGGATCATTTCTGGTAAACATTCCTGGGTTGATTATATGGGTAACTTGCAATGGGGATGGGCAGCCACACGCCCCATTTCTGATGTGTTGATGAAGTTTCCCGCCGTTACCCAAGACTATGATTTTGCTGGGGTGAAACTCTCCCCCGCGACAGAATTTCTGCGACAGTTAGAAATTATGATGGCGCGTTATCGTACTGGTGACGGTACAGGTAGCGCGACAGTTTCCCCCGCCACTTCTTGCGTCCAAGATGCTAGCCAAGCATTATATATTGCCATTCAGGTCATTACCCAGCAGGTGAAATCCCGTCCCGAAATTCAGCAATGGCTAAATAATCATCCCAACGATCCCCAGACATTACGCTTCCAAAAATTAGTGCATCTTGGTCAGGCTTTAGAAAGACAATTAACACCATTGGGAATTGTCCGCGCTGACTGGCAAAGTAGTGCAGATTATTTAATGGGGACTGGTACAGGACAAGCAGCACAACGCAATCGCAGTATTTGGGCGGCGTTAACCAGTTGGCGGACAATGCTACCCAGACAAGCCCACGACGAACTAGCCGCTTTATTCTTAAAACATGGTGCAAAACTGTGGTTTCTCAGAACCAATCAAATTGGCGGTACAAATCCTGATATTGCCCCCCTCGCACCGACAATGGGCTTAGGATATTTGACTATTCCTGGTACCAACATTGCACCCTTGACCATTTTGCTGAATCGCCTACTTGCGTCCTTGGTACTTCCCCGCGCCCAAGATTGGCTAGTGATGGGAGTGATATTAATAGTTTACGGGGCGATCGCCATACCTTTGGGTTGGAAATCTGGTTTTTTGCGTTGGAGTTTTAACCCTTCTAGGAGAATAGAACAGATAGCGATCGCTCTACAAGCCCTGTTTTCCCCAGCCATCTCCGAAGAATTAGTCTTTCGAGTTTTAGCCCTTCCCCACCCCATAGAAGTCATCAACTGGTACATATGGGCATTGTGGGCATTATTCATCATCTTTCTGTTTATTATTTATCATCCCCTCAACGCCAAAACCTTCTTCCCCCAAGGTTCCCCCACCTTCTTCCACCACATTTTCCTCACCCTAGCCGGACTTTTAGGGCTATGCTGCACAGTCGCCTACGCCCTCACAGGCTGTTTTTGGGTAATTGTCCTCATACACTGGATTGTCGTCTTAGTTTGGCTTTTAGCACTCGGAGGAAAGGAAAAGTTAGAGGCGTAGGGGCGTAGGGTGCAGGGGTGTAGGGAGTAGGGGTAGACAAGGGAGACAAGGGAGACAAGGGAGACAAGGTAGGAGATGAGAAAAACTGTTCCCTGTTCCCTGTTCCCTAATGACTAATGACTAATGACTATTGACTATTGACTAACAACTTTTTTCTTCCGCTCGTTTGATATTTTCATTGCAGAAAAGGGTATTTTATCCTGGGAATAAAATCAACTTTCCTCAGAAGTTAATCCAGCACTTGCGGCTGAAGATTAGTTTCTACTTATCAAACAGTGGGTAGTAACTTATTAAATAATATTCAGGTGATTTTATGTAGCGTACATCACAATTTATTTGTTACTGCGTATCATACAATCAGTTGGCCGTAGAGGTTAAAACCTAATAGACATAGCGGAGATATCAGTATCTCGGAACTTTGCTAGGTAAAATCACATCTCTACATACTGTATAGTTTCCAAACCGGAGATTTTAGCTTACTATATGGGATTGCTATCTGCAATATCAGAAATCGATAAGTTAAAGAAATACCACTTTTATTTTTTCTTTGTTATTTTGTATTTAACGGGACAGTTCTTGACTATGCAGTCAGTTTAAATATCAATTAGTCCCCCGATTTACCTACATATTTTCTAAAAATTAACTTTTACTTGTGCAGTTCTTAATCTATCTGCACATAGGATAGTTTTTACTAAAAAATTGTATGGTAAGTTGCACAACAGACCAAATTAACCAAATCTTTATCTACAGGGTAAAAATCCGCTTATGAGTGTCATCCATCAAGATCATCAAGATATTGTTCTATCTGCTTTCATCCAACCTATGGATATTTCTACACAAGCAGGTAGACGTAGAAAATTTGATCTGTTGAAACCCCTACGTCAATGGCTTGACGACTTAGAAATCAAAAATCGTAAACTAGCCTACTTGATCGCCAAATTAATTCCGGCTCAATGTCCTTTCGAGCGCGACATTGTATTATTTGGGCGGAAAATTGCTCACATTCCCCCCATGTGTAAACTTAACCCCCTATATGATCAATTTGTGGGCTTGCGTTTTCGCGCTTTGTGTTATTTAGTAGATCAATGTGGAGAGGATATCCAATCCTACTGCTAAATAACAACATCAGAAAGTGTGAGATGGAAATTAAAATTGAGCATCAACCAAGTCAAGAAAACCTAGAGAATTTAGGTGTGTTCCAGTGGGGAATTTGGCAAAAAGAAATCTCTAAATTTCCTTGGAATTATGATACTCAAGAAACTTGTTATTTTTTAGAAGGTGATGTAATTGTTACGCCGGATGGCGGTAAACCAGTACAGATGGGTAAAGGGGATTTAGTGACTTTCCCGGCTGGAATGTCCTGTACATGGGAAATTAAAAGCGCAGTCAAAAAACATTATTCTTTTGATTAATCAAAAGTTGAGCATCAGGGTTATTTCCCTTGTACTCTCATCTCCTCAAATTTTCCGACAACATCAATCTCATTTATGAGTTAAAAATTGTATGGAGTCTCGCAGCGAGTGTCATAGGTTAGAGTAGCAGTATCGGTAAATTGTTTGTATCCATATCTCTCAAAACTCGTAGCGACTCCATCCCCTAAACAATATTCATAAAAATAAATAGTTTCATTGCCACTAAATTTAGCAGTTAGTTCGTGCCAGATTGGTGGTTGATAGCCGAACAAATATTGATAAAATTTGGTAGCTAAATATTGGTCGTAATTATAACTACCGGAATATTCGTCAAAATTACCGTTAAAATTGAGAGTGACGGTTTTTGCTTGGTTATTGATAAACGTGATAGAAAAATCACTTCGTGGAAACTGGGGAAGTAGCCATCGCAGATTTTTAGGCTGGTAAGTATATGTGATGCGATCGCCTTGAGTTTGTTTATTGGTAGGATGACCAAAGTAGCGATGAAGAGTTTGTGGTTTCTGGTTAAAAATATAGCGTCCAGCCCAAACTGGAGTAGAAAGCAAACTAGAAAACAATACAAATCCCACAGTTAACCCAGTGAAATTTTGCCAAACACGATAGAATCTCATATTGGCTATTAAAAGGAAATTTTATTGAAAATGCTATTACATTTAAGCACATGGCAAGAAGTGGAAAGCTATTTGCAAACTTCCACAGGGATTATTTTTCCTATCGGCTCGACAGAACAACATGGCCCCACTGGTTTAATAGGAACTGATGCGATTTGTGCAGAAGCGATCGCCCGTGGTGTAGGGGAAGTGACAGGTGCGATGGTTGCCCCTACAATCAATGTGGGGATGGCATTACATCACATAGCTTTTCCTGGTTCTATTAGTCTGCGTCCTAGCACCTTAATTCAAGTTATCCGCGACTATGTAACTTGTCTTGCTAAAGCAGGTTTTACTAAGTTTTACTTTATCAACGGACACGGCGGAAATATTGCCACCCTCAAAGCTGCATTTTCAGAAACTTACGCACATTTAGAAGACTTGCAAATCAAAAATGCTCAAAATGTGCAATGTCAAATTGCTAATTGGTTCATGTGCAGTTCTGTGTATAAACTAGCCAAAGAATTATATGGGGATCAAGAAGGTTCTCACGCTACCCCCAGTGAAGTAGCTGTTACCCAATACGTTTACCCAGAAGCGATTAAACAAGCATATTTAGACCCAAATGTAGCTTCTGGACATAAAATTTATAGTGCCACAGATTTTAGATTACGTTACCCAGATGGACGTATGGGTTCTAATCCCGCATTAGCTACACCAGAACATGGTAAACAATTTTATGATTTAGCCGTGCAAGAACTTAGTCAAGGGTATTTAGAGTTTCTCAAGGTGGAGTGAGGGGTTGGGGATTGGGGACTGGGAATTGGGGACTGGGAGACAAGGTAGACAAGGTAGATTTTACTCCTATGCCCCATGCCCAAAATTCTTTAATTTTGAATTTTGAATTTTGAATTTTGAATTTTGAATTGATTAGCCCCATGCCCTACAATTTTTTCTGGGGTTGAAAGTTAGTGGTAAAACGACTGTAGACAACTTGATTGGAACAGATGGAATCAAACCAATAAATATCGTGAATAACTTGGTAATCGTTTTCTACTGCTGTTAAATCAAAATGTACTGAGGCGATGTTATTTACACCTACTACTTCTTTACCATCTTGAAACCAGCGCGATCGCCAAAACATCAAAGGTGCTAACCATCGCCATTTCGGGTTGATAGTTGGTTTGTGGGCAGGTACTAAACCAGATATATCTGTAAGCTGGTAAAAGTTTTTTGTGCTTTGTCTTGGTATCCATTCTAATAAACAATACCAATCAGGATTATTTTTGGCTTGATGATGACGCAATTTTCTGGCTGAAATTTCTCGTAGATTCGGCGGTTGATTCCAGCCAATCCAATATCTCTTTTTTTCTGGTAATAACCAATTTTTCAATCTGGTGTGAATGATTCTAGTGATGGGTTCTTCATTTTTTAAGGCACTGGCAGTTAACTGTACTAAAACCGATGGTTGTTGAGGATTGCGAGTCATAGTATAAGATAACTTAGCTGTGCAACTATAGTGAATATCACCAGAAAGAATGATGAGTTTTTGGCGTTGTTCACACAGAGTTGTTAACAGTCTCGCCAATGCAGGAAAATGAATATTCCACGCGTCCCCTACATCTGTAGAAAACACTTTTTCGCGTTTTAATTGCCAGTGGTGAATCCAATCAATAACTTGCAAACCAAAGACATTTGTAGGCGCGATGACAAATGAGGTGAGATGTTGATGGTGTGCTGTTTGTTCTAAAGGTGCTTGTAATTGTTGTTGCATCGCGCTGGGAGACAATAACATTGGCGGGGCGATGGGTTTTGCGTCGGCTGGATATCCCCGCCAAGTCCTGGTGTCTAAAACAATGACTTGATGACAATTGCTGGTGACAGTATAATTCCAAGTCAAAACTTGGGGATCACGTTCTAAAGTAAATACTCCATCTTCTAGGACAAAATTAGGTAAATTAGTGTGGGGATTAATACTGGGTATACCAACATAACGGGCGATCGCCTTCTCTGCATTCTCATTCTTACCTTGAAAATGTGACCAAGCCGCAGCCGCTTTCAATAGGTTTTCGCCATTTTCACCCTTAGCAAATCGTTCTGGTGTATTTCCCCAAGCCTGAAATACTGCATAGGCTAATAAAGCATTCTGGACTACTCTTCGCCCTAGAGGATTTCCCAATACCCGCAAACACCAAGCCTGATTTAAGTTCCAATCGTCACTGACATCATGGTCATCAAAAATAGTGTATGTGGGAATATTCGCCAAAGCACGGCGTACTTGTGGTAATGTGGCCATGAATTGGCGGAGATATTTAACGGACTCTTGCCAAAACTTGATTATATCTGGGTCTTGAGTAATGGTGTGTACATCGGGAAAAGTATCCGGCCAGCAGATTGGCGACCAAGCGAGGATATAAGCAGCATAGTATTCACCCAAACTGAAAAGATGGCTAGAAACTTTCTCTGATTTATTGTGTAATCCCGCCGTAAAGCCTGCGTTGACTGTGGCTAATTTTGCTCTGGTGCCGGCTGGTAATTCTTGGGGTGTACGATCAGTGTGACCGATGGGTAGTTGTTCTTCCCAACCTAGCAAAGCATCTCCTAGAGGACTGGCGTACCACAAAAAAGGATCTGCTACATCATCGCCGTAAATTTGATCACCTGTGAGGAATAGTTGCTGGGGGCGGCCGCGAATTTGTTTGGTGGTGGCAATTAAGCTATCTAAAATTGGTAAAGCATCAAATCCGTGACCTTGGGGTTTGCGACAGGACGCATGGATAATATGTAAATCTTCGAGGCGGTCGGGTGGGAGAATGAAAGTAGGTTTTTGATGTTGGAAGTAACTAATACTAACGTAAGGAAAACGGTGAGAAGATAAAGCTTGTTCGATGCTGAGTGTAGTTTGGTCTGGTAGGGTAAATTCTAAATCATAGGCGTAGATGCGATGGCTCGTTAAATCTTCCCCATTTCCAGACACAGCCGTAACCGCTACAACGTGTAAATGTTTTCCCAGTGCAACTGTATAACGTTGCCCAATGAATAAGCAATTATTCAGCCTTTCACCATCATCTATGGTGTCATAAACCTTAAGTACCACCTGACAAGCTTGTTTGAGTACCACCAGTACAGTTACTGATTTTGAGTCAGTATGTTTTAGTATTGGCCCTGCCAAAATTATTGGCAGATCATCCAAAAAGCTTCCAGTTTGGTTATTCATTACGCAATGTGCAAATTAATATTCGGTAACAAGTTCATCGAACTGGAGAGGTTAATATGTTCAAACACTTTCTATAACCTCCCTAGTTTATCTGCCCAACTTTTGTAACGAAATAATAAGTCGCACCTCTTATTAACATGGTGAATTCAAACTATTCCCATTGACTTTTTGAGTGAGCGACTTTCTGTAACGCTACCAGTTGCACAATTGATGAATACAACAATCAAGGGAGTGTATCCTAGATTAATAAAATAGCACAAGATATTGTGGATATATTGTTTAATTTTTTGATTATTCTCTGTAATATTACCCAAAATTGGGATGATTTTGGTTAAATTTTGTTTCATTCGATTAATTATCTTTTGGTAACTAGAAATAATTAGCATATGACGCTCTTTTAAACATTTACCAAGAGGTTGATTTTTGCAAGATTGATCAAATGATGTTCCTTAGTTATCAGATCATCATTAAGAACTGACTTGAGTTTGTTATTGCTTGTACTTGTTAAGATATCGGTAAGCTAATGCAGAGAAAAGGTTATGATTACGAACAAATTTGATCAGACATTAGCTGCTATCGAGTTAAATGCAGCTAGAAAATTAAACTGGGATTATCAACAATTTAAAGAAGCTTTCAGCTTTACTGTCAATGATGAAGCTATTGAGATAGCCCCTAATAAAAATATTTTCAACGAGTTTGAAGTGCAAGTTTTAAAACAGGCTTTGTTAGATTATGGTTTTCAGTACAAAAAAACCGTCAGCGATGGTGTGTTAGTTTTTGAGCAAGATGTGCAATTAAGATAGAGCTTGAGCATTAAATTAATTGAATTTTCAAGCTTTATATAGCAATCCTATCCGATTTGTGAGAATTCGCGGTGTCAATTTAGCTAGGGAAATATTAACTGAATGGTGTACTGAGTTGTTGATGACTAGTGAAACTTAAGATTAAAGTTAGGTAATCAATACCAATCTGCGATCGCTAATTCGTTAGGCTCTCCCGCAAGATATCTTGTCCTGATGCGGTACGAATTTCTTCCAAAGAAGGGAAGTCATCTTCCCAAGCCCCAGCTAGCGAATCAACCAGTTCTTTCCAAGCAGCAGGAGTATCTAATGTCTGTGCTGATTGGTGAGTCCTTAAATGTTTAACAAGAATGAATTCTGCAAATGAGAGAACTTCCTTGGCTTGTGCTTCAGGAAGTCCTTTGACAATTGCATAAATTTGTTCAGCAATGATCATCAATTTGATTCCACATCAGAGGATTAGTTTCATTTTAAAACTCTGGGATGGAAGACTTATTCCATCCCCTATTGAACTCGATTAACTCCTCGCAATTCCTTCTTCACGGGCTGCTTGTTGTACAGCCGCCGCTACAGCCGTGACAACGCGCGGATCAAATACGGAAGGAATGATGTGTTCTCGATTTAACTCAGCAGGACTCACCAAGGAAGCGATCGCTATTGCTGCTTGTAAATACATGGTGGTGGTGATTGTCTGCGCCCGACAATCTAAAGCACCCCGAAAGACACCAGGGAAAGCTAAGACGTTATTAATTTGGTTGGGGTAATCACTGCGTCCGGTAGCAATCACTGCTACATCTTTACTGACTAATTCTGGCTGAATTTCTGGGATGGGGTTAGCCATTGCAAAGACAATGGGGTCTTTAGCCATCGATTTCACCATTTCTGGTGTTAATACCCCTGGCGCACTCACACCAATAAACACATCCGCACCTTGGACTGCACCGGCTAGTGTACCTTGGGCTTTAACGGCAAATTCTTGTTTTTCTTCGTTTAAGTCGGTGCGACTAGTAGAGATAATCCCCTTAGAGTCGCACATCCAAATTTTTTCTGCTCCCGCTTTTTTGAGGAGACGGGCGATCGCTACTCCCGCCGCACCAGCCCCATTAATCACTATGCGGATGTCTGCAATGGGTTTCTGCACTAATTTCAGGGCGTTCAATAAAGCCGCTAAGGTAACAATTGCTGTGCCGTGTTGGTCGTCATGAAATACTGGTATATCTAATTCTTGACGCAATCGCCGTTCAATTTCAAAGCATCGGGGCGCAGCGATATCTTCTAAGTTTACACCTCCAAACACAGGTGCAATATTTTTTACCGCTTTGATAATCTCCTCTGTATCTTGGGTATCCAAGCAAATCGGAAACGCATCCAACCCGGCAAATTCTTTAAATAGCATCGCCTTACCTTCCATCACTGGTAAAGCAGCATGGGGGCCAAGATTACCCAAACCTAAAACGGCACTGCCATCAGTGACAATAGCGACAGTATTTTGTTTGATAGTTAAATTATATACTTCTGCTGGGTCTTGGGCGATCGCTGTACAAATGCGTCCCACACCAGGAGTATAAGCCATTGCCAAGTCAGACACACTCTTCAGGGGGATGCGGCTGGCGATGCTGATTTTGCCACCGCGATGTAAGTTAAAGGTGCGATCGTAAACACTAATCAGTTTAATATCAGGGATAGCTTTAACAGCTTGCACAATTGTCTCTGCGTGTTCAGTGCTAGCTGCATCCACATTCAAATCACGGATAGAAACTTGACGGGTTTGCTCAATCAAATCGATTGTACCGATATTACCACCACTGGCAGCAATAGCTTGGGCGATCGCCGCCAACATCCCCACCCGATTAGGGATTTGCAACCGCAGGGTCACACTAAAACTAGAATTAGGAGTTAGGTTTGTCATTGTGATTCCAGATTTTAAGTTCTAGATTGTATATTGAATTGCTCAGTAAAAATCGAAACGAAAACTAAAATATGACATTTTCATTACACCCAACAATCAAGTATCTAGCGTGGGGATGTAAGAACAAGACACGATGATTAGGTGAGTAAATTTGCTACATCTATTACCAAATAAGTAGAAATTCCATCTGTGCATGATGGCTCAAATCAGAGCTGAAGTTTTTGATGATGAAACCTGTGTATGTCAAAGTCAGCCAGGGTATCCTAATGAATAAGAAATACCTATTTATCAACCAGATTTATCAAAAGAATATCAGGAAGTAATGCTAAAAGTAGTAGTGGGACACAGTAATGATCCAGATACAGATGTAGTTATAACGGAAGTCTTGGAGCAATGTCTCAGTAGGTTAGCTGATATCAGTCCTCAAGCCGGGATTTTGCTAGCGGCTCTAGATTTTGATCATGCTGAAATTTTACGGCGTATTCATCAGACATTCCCAGGTATTCAGTTAATTGGTGGAACAACAGACGGTGAGATTTCCTCAGTTTTAGAGTTTCAGCAAGATTCTGTGGTGTTGATTCTCTTCTGTTCTGATGATGTGGAATTTCATGCAGCCGTTGGTCGTCATATCTCTTCAGACCCCGTGGCGATCGCCCAAAAAACCGTCGAAGCAGCTCAATTACAAGCTCATTCTCCTGGTATTCTGTGCATTACTACCCCTGAAAGTCTCACTACCAGTGGTATTTTAATCTTGCAAGGATTGCAGCAAGCCTTGGGTGCAAATGTTCCCATTGTGGGTGGTACTACTTGTGACCAATGGCAGTTTAAACAAACCTACCAATTTTTTGGAGAAGAAGTCCTCAGCGATGCCCTGCCAATTCTGTTACTTTCAGGTCATGTACTTTGGGGACATGGGGTAGCAAGTGGCTGGACACCCATTGGGAAAAAGGGAATCGCCACTAAAGTTGCAGGAAATGTGCTTTATGAAGTCGATAACCAACCTGCTTTGGAATTCTATCGGGATTATTTAGGGGACATTCGCCCCTCTCCAGCCTATCGATTAGCGGTTTTTGAACCCCAGCGCGAGAGTTGGTATATGAGAACCTCCAACGGAGACTACGATGAAACCTCTGGGAGCATTACTTTTTTTGCAGATATTCCTCTCAATTCAGAAGTGCAAGTTGTTCATTCTGACAGGGATAAAATGGTGGATTCGGCTCGTCTGTCTATGCTGCAAGCACTTGAGCATTATCCTGGCAATCAGCCGACTGTAGCGTTATTTTTTTCCTGTACAGGACGAATGCACGTCCTTGGGACTAGAGCCAAGGAGGAGTATCAAATATTGCAACCAGAAATCCCTACTGGGGTAATTGCTGCTGGTTTTTATACCTATGGTGAAATCGCACCCTTACGACCTCATGGCGAAGCACAGTTTCATAATGAAACTTTTGTGACTCTGCTGCTAGGAGTGGAATAATCCACTATGAATGATCTTTCTTGTGAAGAACTACAACAACGGGTGAAAGATTTAGAAAAGCACAATCGGTTGTTGCAAAAAAAATTAGAGCGTTCAGAATCTAATCGCCAGCAATTGGAAAATTCCCATGAAATCCAATCAAAGCTACTAAACCGCACCATTCAAGGGTTAGAAAAATCCAGAGCCGAAGCTGAAGCCCGTAGCCAAGAACTAGAGGACGCATTTAATAATCTGCAAATGATGCAAGCTAAACTCATAGAGTATGAAAAGATGTCTGCTCTAGGGGTTTTAGTTGCCGGAATTGCCCATGAAATTAATAACCCAGTCAGCTTTATTCATGGCAATATTCACTACGCTTATAGCTATGTGCAGAATTTAGTAGATATGCTTTCGCTTTATCAAAAAATATATCCTGAGCCTGATGGGCAAATTAAAGCCAAGATGGAGGAATTAGAAATAGACTTTATTGTTAGTGATTTGTTGCAACTTTTAAATTCTATCAAAACTGGTAGCGATCGCATCAGAGATATTGTTTTAGGTTTACGTACCTTCTCCCGATTAGACGAAGCAGAATACAAAAAAGCGAATCTGCACGATGGCTTAAATAGCACTTTAATGCTTTTACAACATCGACTCAAGGCTCATGGTGATTTTCCAGGCATTACCGTGATTAAACACTATGGCAAATTACCGCGAATTCCCTGTTTTGCCGGGCAATTAAATCAGGTGTTTATGAATATCTTAGTCAATGCGATTGATGCCATTGAAGAACGCTACGCCCAACAAACAACTGACAAAAATCAGCAAAACCCTGGTTGTATCAGAATTAATACATCTATAGCGGATGCAAAATGGGTGAGAATCGCGATCGCTGATAATGGTTTAGGTATGTCTGAAGAGATTCAACAAAAGATATTTAATCCGTTTTTCACCACTAAGCCAGTCGGTAAAGGGACAGGCTTAGGTATGGCAATTAGCTATCAAATTATTATTGAGAAACATGGAGGTAAGTTAGATTGTTTCTCTCAACTGGCACAAGGAACTGAATTTGTCATTTATATTCCTTTAAGTAGGTAGGGAACAGGAAAAACGACTAATTTTGGGCAAAATTATAGTAAACTTCTTCGGTAGTGCTGAGTAATGAGTGCTGTTAGCGGTAGCGCGGCGTTTAGCCGGTGCTGAGTGCTGAGTGCTAAATGTTGCGCTTTTGCTAATATGACTCGGCACTATTTTGGTAAAAATATAGCTAACATACTATGAATGCGAATCCTCGAAAACTCGCAGGTAAGGTGGCCTTAGTAACAGGTGGTTCAAGGGGTATTGGTGCAGCGATCGCCAAGCGTCTGGGAGAAGATGGTGCAAATGTCGCCATTAGTTACGCCAACTCAGTCGCCAAAGCTGAAAGTCTGGTTCAAGAAATAGAAGCTCAAGGAGTCAAATCCGCAGCCTTCCAAGCTGATCAAGCTGATCCTATGCAGGTCGAGAATTTAGTCAAGCAGGTTGCTGCCCATTTTGGTCATCTCGATATTCTGGTGAATAATGCGGGTGTATTCGTTCGCGGCTTAGTAGGCGATTCTGCAATCGATACGGCGGCGTTGGATCGTCAGTGGGCTATCAATGTAGGCGGTGTAGTGACGGCTGTTCGTACTGCTGTGCCTCTGATGGGTGAAGGTGGAAGAATTATTTCTATTGGTTCTTGTGTGGGAACTCACTCCCTCTTTTCGCAAGTCTCTGATTATTCAGGAACTAAAGCAGCCCTCACAGGTTATACCAGAGGTTGGGCGCGTGACCTTGGTAGCAAAGGAATTACAGTCAATATCGTGCAGCCTGGTTCTATTGAGACTGATATGAATCCATCTAACACCGATTTTGCTGCCCAACAAAAGTCTTTCATTCCCCTGGGACGCTACGGACAACCAGAGGAAATCGCGGCTGTGGTAGCTTTTCTCGCCAGTCCTGAAGCTTCCTTTATCACTGGTGCAACCATCGATGTTGATGGCGGGATGAATGCGTAAAAAAAGGAAAAAGTAAAAAGGCAAAAGGCAAAAGGTCAATACGGTTCAGTTAAGTGAATAGTAGGTTGGGTTGAGCGATAGCGAAACCCAACAAAGTCTTGATAATGTTGGGTTTCGTTCCTCAACCCAACCTACACCAGTTTTGTTTTTAACCTTAACTGAACTGTATTGGGAAAAAGGTTTCTTTTTTTGCCTTTTTCCTTTTGCCTTTTGCCTTTTAACTCGCCGGAGGTTCTTCTACAGGACGAATAATAGCTGGTGCGGGTGTGACTTCTGGTTGAAAAATGCCTCGCAAGGCTTGTTCTAAGGTTTGTGCCATGACGATGCGGTTTTCGTAGGCTACTACTACTCTAACTAAGGTAGGAAGACTATTTTGGGTGGCTTCTAGATAAATCGGCTCGACATATAATAACGATTGTTCAATGGGAATTACTAGTAAATTCCCTTGAATGGCTCTCGAACCTTGGCGATTCCACAGGGAAATTTGTTGTGAAATTACTGGATCTTGATTAATTCGCGCCTCTATTTGTTCTGTGCCGTATACTAGGCGTTCTTTGGGGAAGTTATATAACAGTAGTTTACCGTAGTTTTCGCCATCCGATCGCGCCGCTAACCAAGCAATCAGGTTAGTCCGTTCCTTGGGTGTGTAGGGTAAAAATAGGAGAAATTCCTCAAAAGGGACGATAGGAAGGCTGGTAATCAAATAATAAGGTTCGACTAAACGCGCTTGACTGCCGTAAATTTCATTGGGTATTTGCCACTGGTCTTCCCGGTTGTAAAATACTTGCGGGTCGGTCATGTGGTAAGTCATTAACCGTTCTGCTTGAATGGTGAAGAAATCTAGGGGATAACGGATATGACTTTGGAGAGTCACCGGCATATTTTTGAGGGGTTGGAACAAGTCGGGAAATATACTTGACCAAGTGTTGATGATGGGATCTTGTGGGTCAGCAATATAAAATTTCACTGTGCCGTTATACGCATCAATTACGACTTTGACGGAGTTACGAATGTAATTGATACCGTTATTATTGGGGTCTGAATAAGGATAGCGATCGCTAGTTGTGTAAGCATCTACTATCCAAAATAGACGATTATTTTCCCCTGGAAATTCAGGGTTAGCGTTAGCGGCGACTAAATAAGGGTCACTATCATATTTTAAGAATGGTGCGATCGCTTGGATTCTGCGTTTGATATTCCGCCGGAACAATACCTTAGTATCTGGTAAAAAGTCCCGTGTAAATAACATCTGCCAATCTCTTAAATATAGAGAAAATAACGCCCTCCGCCACGACGCACCTATCCTGACACCACCCGAACCATCGTAGATATTGTAAGCATTATCACTACCACTGGGATAATCTAACTCTCTTACTCTTGTTCCCGTCATTACATAGGTGTTGGTAATTTCACCGTAATAAATTCGGGGTTGTCCAATGGGTATACTCTCGCGCACATCTGCATTGGCTGTAGTCAGTGCGCCTTGTTCATTACTGCCAATATCTTTGACGAAATATTCTGGTAAACCTCCGGCTGCGACTGTATTCACTGGACTCATGGTAAACCCGTAGCCGTGGGTGTAAATTAAATGTTGGTTTACCCAAGTCTGTGCCTGTTGGGGAACAGCACTATAATCTAATTCCCTAGCCGCGATTAATACCTGGCGTTTGGTGGGGTTTGGTTGTTCTTGGAGGGTATAGCGGTCAATATCGGCATCGGGAAAGCGATAATAGGGACGAAATTGTTGTAATTGGCGGTTAGTGTCTAAAAGTGGACGCTGATCCCAAAGGCGAATGTTACGAATCGTCAAATCATTGGCTTTGAGATCCGCTTCTGTGAGTGTTCCTTGGGGGTTGAATGTTTGTGAATCAATTGCTTCTAAACCAAATGCTTCTCTTGTGAGGGCGATAGTACGTTGAATATAGGGTTCTTCCCGTTGCAGTTCGTTGGGTTGCACAACTAAATACTGCACGATTGTGGGTAGGATATAACCGGCTACTCCCACAAATAGCAAATATAAATTTAAGCCATAGAAGAAAAACGGCCGATAGCGAGAAGCAGCACGCCAAAAAATAGTCCGCCATAATAGGTAAGTGGCGATCGCCAACGATAAACCACACAAACAGTTGTAAACTGGCAACTGGACATAGACATCAGCGTAACTCGCACCATAACTCACCCCACGGGGAGAATAAACCAACTCATAGCGACTCAACCAATAACTAAAACTCACAAGCAGCATTAACAAGCCACCCATCCCATATAAATGACGCTGTTGTGGGGATGAGAAGCCAGGGAACACACCTTGACTCAGACTATCGGCTGATAAAACATAGGTAAGACATACAGCGACAAAACCATATAAAAACATCCCCATCAGCCAGATTTCTAAGAGTTCCCAAAGAGGAAGAGAAAAGATAAAAAACTTGATATCTAGACCAAATAGGGGGTCTGTGCTGTTAAAAGCTGTAGGACGGAAATATTGCAGCACCTTAGCCCAGTTGTGGTACATGATACTGCCTAAACCAACACTCAACAGGAGAGCGATCGCAGTTAATAAGAAACGGGAGTAAATTAAAATAGCGATCGCGCCACCAATTACTAAACCTAAATATAAAGGCTGACTGAAAATCTCTATTCCCAATTGCCAAAGCGTTTCCAGCCTCACGGGAAGAATTATCTGGTTTTTGTTATTCCCAAACCAATAGCCAAAAGCAATTTGACCATAGTGGACTAGCATTAAACCCACTAATAAACTCAAGATTAATACTAGTGGTAATAACCACCGTAATTTTAACGGGTAAAGATTTTTGTCTTCTCTGGGTAGGGTTTGACGAGGTTGGGTATATTCAGGACTGAGCATTTTTTGCAATTTACTACTCAGACTGACTAATTCTGGTTGTACTTCCTCAACCTTTGTAGACTGGGGATACTTGAGTCGTTGGGCTAAGGCGAGATTTACCAGCAGATAAGCAGCAGTTAACCCAGTGATCAACAACCATAAACCACCCCGTGTCACCAGCCTGACTAAAAACACTTGGACATAACCAACTTCCTGAAACCAGAAAATTTCTGCACCCAAGCGCGAACCCATATCCGCCAATAGCCACAGCCCCAGGAATACTATCAGTAATTGAACAAACCTCGTTTTAAACATAGCTTTCGGCATTGGGAAACCTCGGTGCTGAGTGAGCAGAAATACTCATAAATTATGTATTTGATACCAGTCTTGAACCTTGTAGCCAGTCTTTGAACTCAGCACTGTTGATTTTCCTATTATTTCCTATTTTGAAACCTCACTGAGTATGCGAAAATAATATATGGGGATAAATTAACTGTTGGCTTTTGACTCGCAACACAAAAGTTCCTGTAATTTAGCTTCAACAGTCAATTTTTGCGTCAATCCAGGAAAACTTATATATTCACAATGTAGTTAAGGATGGCTGACACAATCACACTGGAACAGGTGATTGGTTTACCGCGTCTTTGCGGATAGTAGCATTGAGTAAACATAGGAAACTACAAGTTACATATGTCATACTCAGTGTTGAAATTCCGATTCATCAGGTGGCATCTACAAAGTAGCACAATCGGAAGTTTTGGACTGAGGTGATTATGTTCAGGAGGATTTATTTAGGCATCATTGCATTACCTATCTTTTTATATAATGCTGGTGTCAATCATATTATTTCTAGGGAAGTATTTCCACAAGAAACCTTTCCCGTAGAGTCTCATTTTGTTCAGAAAACTATCAATTCATGGCAAATAGCTGGTAGAGAGCAACAGCCTGAAGATTGTTTGATTAGGCGAGAGTGTACAATATAGTTCCTCATGCTCTTTTCAACTTTTAAAAGAGCTAAATTACTGACTACACGCCAGTCATTCTAGAAAAATGAATTGGGTTGACTCTCTGTGAATTCTAAATTATTTATAAACAATTTACGAACCTCGATTTGATTAAAAAATCGGGGTTCTAATTTAAAATATTAACCTATTTCATGCACGAAAAATAACCTCAAAATGTACTTAAAAGTACCTTTTAATTTGTGAGATATTCTTAATATTTAGAATAATATAGGAATCCGATTTGATTTCTGAAAAAAATCTCAGTATGTGTAGGGTGTGTTAGGCGTAAGCCGTAACGCACCAAAAGCCTTATTATTAGGTGCGTTACGCTGTCTTTAATTGATAGTTATCTTCAATCATGCTGGTAGTCAGTCATACTAATTCATGATAGGTCATAGCTCCCCGAATTCTTCAAAAAGTTGGGGTTCTGGACAATTAAATGTTTGATTTATTTATACTTTTGTATAGTTTGCAGCCACATCAGTTGTGTATAAAATTACAATCTGATGGGAGAAATATCCTGAATACTGCTAAATTATTGAGTAATTTGGGTTATAGGTGCTGAAATTAGCGCATAAGTTGTCAAAAAGCAACATATTTTAAATGTGAAGCGAAAGTCTAAGGGCTTGAGACTGTAAAAACGATGATTAATTAGCGATAAGCATCAAGTAAAAAGGTAAAAGTAAAAAGTCAAAAGGAAGAAATTTCTGCGACTTTTCAGCGATTTTCAGTAATTGCTCAAATTAAACAATGCCGTAATCCAAAATTCAAAATCCAAAATCTAAAATTCCAATATGCCCCTAGACTTAGAAAAATTCTATCAGGCTTGTAATCCCAGCAGACCTTTGATGATGGGAAACAACAGCGATCGCCGATATTATATTGATTTTGCATCGGTGCGGGGCGGTAAAATTATTGAAGCACTGCTGCGTACTATTACTCGCATTTCCCCCAATTCCCCCACCTGTCAGTTATTTACAGGACATTTGGGTTGCGGTAAATCTACGGAACTACTGCGCTTGAAGGCGGAGTTAGAAGAGGCGCAATTTCATGTAGTGTATTTTGAGTCTACCCATGTCCTAGAAATGGCGGATGTGGATGTCACTGATATTTTACTAGCGATCGCTGGTCAGGTGAGCGAAAGTCTGGAAGCGATGAAAATTCGCCTCAAGCCGAACTACTTCACTAAGTTATTTAGTGAGGTGATGGATTTTCTGCAAACTCCCATTGATTTGGGTGTAGAAGCGGAATTATCAGTGGGAATTGCCAAAATTACTGCCAAAACTAAAGAAAGTCCCCAATTGCGTCGCCGCTTGCGAGATTACCTCGAACCCCGTACCCAGGGAATTTTACAATCAATTAACCAAGAACTGTTAGAACGGGCTGATAAGGAACTCAAAGCCAAGGGGAAAAAAGGCTTAGTGGTAATTGTCGATAACTTAGATAGAGTCGCCATTCGTCCTTTACCATCGGGGCGATCGCTGCCAGAATATTTATTTATCGATAGGGGTGAACAACTACGTAAACTCAATTGTCATTTAGTTTACACCATCCCCTTAGCATTAACCTTTTCCAACGACAGCGCGGAACTACAACACCGTTTAGGTGGTGGAGTCGCACCGAAGGTATTACCGATGATTCCCGTCAGGTTGCGTTCTGGGGAGATTTTCCAGCAAGGCTTAGATTTGATGCGTCAAATGGTGTTAGCTAGGGCTTTCCCTGACATTCAACCGAGCGATCGCTTAAGCTTAATTACAGAGGTATTCGATAATTTAGAAACACTAGATAGATTGTGCCTGATCAGTGGTGGTCATGTGCGCGATTTATTGGGGTTGCTGTTTGACTGTCTGCGAGAACAAGATCCACCCTTTGAAAAAGAATGTGTCGAGTTAGTCATTCAAAGACAACGAGACTACCGCGCTAACCCTATCGACAGCCACGAATGGGAGTTAATCTTCCAAGTGGTAAAACAACAACGGGTTAGAGGAGATATAGAATACCATACCTTATTGCGTAGTTTATTTGTCTTTGAATACCGCGACCATCAAGGGGCTTGGTTTGCTGTCAATCCAGTTTTAGCCGAGACACCAAAATTTAAGTCATGGTTGAAGGACAATTCCCAGTAGATATTAAAACAGCCAACAGTAAGGCTTTACAAAGTTTGTGGCGAGCGATTACCCTATCTTGTGGTCATTTTTCTGTAGTGGTAGTCTGCTGTAATTATCGTGTGTTACAGGAGCGAGTGCTGCAATCACTAGATAAATTAGCGGTGGGAGTGGCGCGCATTCACAAGGTAGTTTTACCCCCAAACACCAGAAGTCTTTACTCAGCTTTGCATTTTCAGTTAGAAACAGATAATCAACCCCCATCGGCGTTGATGGTTTTGGGCTTAGAAACCGTCACTGAAATTGACGATTTACTCAGGTCAATTAATCATATTCGGGATGAATTGCCCAAACAGCATTCATTTCCGATGATTTTTTGGGTAAATGAGGAAATATTGCAAAAAGTCGTGCGTTTAGCCCCTGATTTTGCTAGTTGGGCGGCGACACCGATTCGGTTTACCATGACGACACCAGAATTGTTAGAATTTCTCCGTCAAGAAACCGATACTTTATTCGCCAAGGTATTAACCAACGAACATGGACAACGGGGACAAGCAAAACTAACCCCAAATTATCCCACCCTCACGCAAGTGTGGGAATATAGCGATGAGCTACATTCAGCCATCGGTGAATTGCATGAGAGGGGAATTACCCTAGAACCAGAATTAAACGCCAGTTTAAAGTTCGTTTTTGGTTTAGATAATTATATTAGCGATCGCATTCATCCCGCCTTAGATCATTTTCAACAAAGTTTGCTGATTTGGCAAAAACTCGTCGCCCAGTCATCCACAGAAAAGCCAACTGAAGCCGAAATCTCTACCTTCCCGACTCCCCCGACTCCCCCATCTTCACCACTTTTAAGACAGAGTGTATTACTGTTTTATCTAGGCTTGTCACATTGTCGGTTAGCGGAACAAAATCAACTAGATAACCGTGAATATTGGGAAGCGGCGAAATCATCTTTACAACAAAGCTTAGATATCTTACAACTAGCGCGCCGACCAGATATAACAGCAGAATTTATCGGTCAACTAGCAGAAGTTTTAGAACACCTAGAAGAATGGGACGAATTACAAAGAGTCGCCCAACATTCCCTAGAGTTACATCAAATCTACGGGAGTCAAATTCAGTTAGCTTGTGATTATGGTTTTTTAGCCCAAGTCGCCGTCCAAGCATCGCGGTGGTTACAGGCGAGTATTTTAGCCCATGTTTCCTTACTCAAGTTAGACGAAGCCCAACAGCAAGACACCCAGCCCCATGATTGTTTATTTCCCCTGCTGTTAGCGCAGATTTATTATTTAGTCTTAGCTAAAGCCCAACAAAAATTGGGTGAAAACGCTGTGGCGCAAGCCTATTTAGATAAAGCCGCCCAGGAATTAACCCCAGCTTTAGAAAATAGCGCGCACCAATATGACGCACATCGTTATATTAGGATGTTGCGGAAACTGCGATCGCTCTATTTTGAAGCCGGTCGTTATTTAGAAGCCTATTGTATCCGTCAAAAACGCCGTTCTATCGAACAACAATATGGCTTACGGGCTTTTATTGGTGCAGGTCGTCTCAAACCCCAAAGACAAGCTACCAACCCGGCGTTAATGTCCGCCTCTGGTAGTAGTAGTATTGCCTTAGAAATTGAAGCTTCCGGGCGAGAACGGGATATTAATAACTTAATTGGCAGAATTAGCCGTTCTGACCAAAAATTAATCGTGATTCATGGCCCCTCTGGGGTGGGTAAGAGTTCCACTGTGACGGCTGGTTTAGTTCCAGCGTTACAAAATCGCGCCATTGGTGATCAAATTGCTGTCCCTGTAGTGTTGCAAGTTTACACAGATTGGGTGCGAAAATTGGGTAAATCTTTGCAAATTGGTATTTCGCAACTCAAAGGTGATGCAGCTATTACATCAGAAGTTTTAGCGGTGACAGAAACGCCAGTGACTATTAGCAGCATCTTAGAAAAATTACATCAAAATGCGAATAATCATCTCATTACAGTTTTAATCTTTGACCAATTTGAAGAATTTTTCTTTGGCTGTACTGACCGCCACCAAAAACAGCAATTCGACCAGTTTGTCAGTGATTGTCTAAATATACCTTTTGTCAAAGTCATCATGTCTTTGAGAGAAGATTATTTACACCAAATTTTAGAATTTAAACATTTAGCAAATCTAGAAGCCATTAATAATAACATTCTCGATAAACAGATTCGTTATCAACTAAATAATTTTTCTCCCGAATACGCCAAAGCCATCATTGAAAAACTCACTGCCCGTTCCCACTCCAATCTAGAACCAGCTTTAATTAATGCCTTAGTTGACGATTTATCTAGAGATACCGGAGAAATTCGCCCCATTGAATTACAAGTAACAGGAGCGCAATTACAAGATGAAGGCATTACAACTCTCGCCCAATATCAACAATACAGACCAAATAAATTAATTGAAAGGTATATCAGAGAACTGATCAAGGATTGCGGCCCCGCAAATGAACGAGCAGCTTTACTGGTTTTATACTTATTAACAGATGAAAGTAATCAAAGACCATTTAAAACCCGTGCCGAATTAGCAACAGAATTGGCAGAATTAGAAGATGCCGATAAATTAGAATTAGTCTTAAATATTTTAGTCAGTTCTGGATTAGTGGTATTGTTCCCCGATGTTCCAGAACGTTATCAATTAATTCATGATTATTTAGTAGATTTAATTCGCTATTTGCAAGAACAAGAATCTAGCCTCCAAGCCCAACTTAATCAGCTGCGTCAAAAAGTCGAACAAAGTCAAACCGAAATTGAACGACTCAAGCGAGAACTCCGCCAAAAAAAGCAACACAGCAAACTCTTAGATCCTCAACCCCAACAAGGATTAGATTTACTGGCGGAATTGCGCGAGTTACGTAAGCGAGAAGAACTCAGTCAATTAGAAGTGGAACAACTCCGCGCCGAACTCAAAGAAAAAGAGTTAACCGCCCAACTTGTAGAAAGTCAAAAACAACAAAGACTCAGTGAAGCCAAATTAAATCGTTCCTTAAAAATTGCCTTGGGGGCTTCGGCGTTGGCGATTTTGGGGTTGAGTGTTTCCATTATCACCGCCGTAGACAGTGAAATTAAAACCCTGAGTGTTTCTAGTGAAGCATTATTTGCATCCCAAAAAGGCCTTGATGCACTCAAAGAAGGAATCAAAGCTGGACGCAAATTACAAAGCACGATTTGGGTAGATCCTTACACCAGAGAAAAGGTACAAACAGCACTATATCAAGCTGTGGTGGGAGTGAAAGAATATAACCGCCTGGAGGGACATACTTCTGGTGTGAATAGTGCAGTTTTTAGTCCTGATGGGTCGTTAATTGTCTCTGCCAGTGCTGATAATAGTGTTAAACTTTGGCGGGCCGATGGTTTAATGTTACCTATTTCCTTACAACATAATAAGGTAGTCAATAGTGTCAGCTTCAGCCCCAATGGTCAGATAATTGCGTCGGCTAGTCAAGACGGCACAATTAAACTGTGGAGTCGCAAAGGTGAATTGCTGCATACTATTTTGGGGCATGAGGCGGGAGTCAATAGCGTTAATTTTAGCCCAGACGGACAAGCGATCGCTTCTGCTAGTACCGACAAAACCATCAAACTTTGGAGTCGAGACGGTAAGTTACTCAAAACTTTCTTGGGACATCAACAAGCCGTCCAAAGTTTAGCTTGGTCGCCTGATGGTCAAACTTTAGTTTCTGTAAGTGCTGACAGAACTATCAAACTATGGAAGCGTGACGGTCAATTATTGCAAACTTGGAATGGTCACGACAGCGCAATTTTAACTGTCGCTTGGTCGCCCAAGGGTGACATGATTGCTAGTGGCGGTTTAGACCAAAAAATTAAACTTTGGAATCTCCAAGGTCAACTAACCAGAATTATTACTGGTCATACTGGGGCAATTACTAGTGTTAGTTTTAGCCAAGATGGTCAAACTATTGCATCTGCCAGTACCGACGAAAGCTTAAAACTTTGGAGTTTAAAAGGTGTATTACTAGGGACACTTAAAGGACACAACAACTGGGTCAATAGTGTGAGTTTCAGTCCTGACGGTAAAACTTTAGTCTCTACTAGTCGGGATAAAACCATTAAACTTTGGCGTTGGCAAGATGTATTGCAACGCGACCCCCAAACCGACGAAGATGATTGGATAACTAGCATTAGTTTTAGTCCCGATAGTCAGATGGTGGCGGCTGCTAGTCGTGACAATACAGTCAAAATTATTAGTAGTGATGGTAAAATTTTGCGAACTTTCCCCAAACATGATGACCAAGTTTGGGGCGTAGCTTGGTCTGGTGACGGTCAAGTCATCGCCTCAGCCAGTAAAGATAGAACAGTGAAATTATGGAGTCGAGACGGTAAATTACTCCATACCTTGAAAGGTCACACCAATGCAGTTTGGGCTGTAGCTTGGTCGCCAAATCATCAAGTCTTGGCTTCAGCCAGTAAAGATAACACCGTAAAATTATGGAGTCGCGAAGGTAAATTAATTCATACTCTTACAGGACATACAGATGCGGTTAACTGGGTAAGTTTCAGCCCAGACGGCAAACTATTGGCTTCTGCGAGTGATGATTTAACAGTCAAACTCTGGGATGTAAATGGTCAACTTTTACACAATCTCGCTGACCATAAACGCCCAGTTAATGGTGTCGCTTGGTCGCCTGATAGCCAAATTTTAGCTTCCGCCAGTATTGATAGCACCGTGAAAATGTGGAATCGAGACGGTCAACTGCTAAAAACTCTATCCGGTGATGGCGATAATTTTACCAGTATCAGCTTTAGCCGTGACGGTCGGACTTTAGCCGCCAGTAGTGATGACAAAATCAAGCTGTGGAACAGAGAAGGAACAGCATTAATTTCCTTAAAAGGCGACAAAGAAGAATTAACCAGCGTCAGCTTTAGTCCCAACGGCAAAATTTTAGCAGTCGGTAGCGGTAACGGTAGAGTAATTTTCCGCAATATAGCCGACTTCAAACTAGCCAACCTCCTGACGCGTGGTTGTCACCTTCTCCACGATTATTTACAAACTAACTCGAAATTAACCCAGAGCGATCGCGCCCTATGTCCTCAAGATCATTCCAGATAAGTCAGGACTGGGTTGTATTGGATGGGGTTTCAATCCCAAATCCCAAATCCAAAATTCCTACCTCCGCGCATGAATTCCTGGTGCGTAAGCTTCCACAACCCGACCAGTTTTAGTGCAAGAGATCATCAAATAATCACAACTATGACACTGGGTTCTAGTTAATTGGCTATCAGCAATATAGTGACGTTCAGCTGCACTACCACAGTTTGGGCAGTAAATTTTTTGTACGATGTGCATAGTTGACCCCGGTTGGAATTCTGGTATTTGCGAAAAAAAATGCCAATGTGGCTAGAAAAAATTCTAGTTATCTAGAAAGCTGTTAATTTTAAACAAAACTTTAGATTTGAAAATTGAACAGAATCATTTGGTAATTATCTGAAATTGCAGGTGATTCAACCATCCTACTTGAGATATAAAACTACTATTGTATACAACGTTATTTACAATTTCGACTGATCCCAATTGCTAATTCCTTGAGACAAAGCTATTTATAGTCATTTTCAAGGAAATAAAAGGATATCTCTGTATTCAAATATCAAAATCATTTAATTACTGTAGCTTTAGTAACAAAATGATTTTCTTAATGTTTAGTTAACATTTTTTAGCATAAACATTTCTAAATTTCATCACAACTAAATCGCCAATATCCAAAATTTCCGATATTGGCTAGATGAATTTATCTAGTTACAAGTAACAGTAACTAGATAAATCTATAGAATATATTCCTAATAGTTTGCATCAGCTTTTGACTCAGCCGATGACTAAATTTTTCGGCTGAAAAACTAAGAATTACTGTTTTACACTTTGGTGACAGAACTTGTAACTAAAAAATAGTCTATTTGTCAAGTATCCAGAGGATGAAAATAGTTGTAAATTTCTTGAGCTAATTTTGTCCCAATACCTGGAACTTCCGCGATTTGTGCGGGTGTGGCTTGGCGAATATAGTCAATAGAGCGAAAATGAGCTAACAACAACTTTTGACGGTGGTGTCCCAAACCTGGAATTTCATCTAAACGCGATCGCTTTAATTTATCACTTCGTTGTTGACGATGGAAACTCACCGCAAATCTATGGGCTTCATCTCGCAGTCGCCGCAGTAATTGCACTCCCGGTTGTTCGCTATCAGTCGTTAAAGGTGTGGACTCTCCCGGTAAAAAAATCTCTTCTCGCTTCTTCGCTAAACTCACAACTCGCAAGTCTTCTAATAAATTCATCTCCTGCAAAACTGCAACCACAGCCGATAATTGGCCTTTCCCACCATCTATCATCACCACATCAGGCCAGTCTGGATTATCCACCCGTGGTAATTTGGGATCTTCGGCGTATTTGCGAAAGCGTCTTTGAATCACTTCCGCTAAACTTGCGAAATCATCAGAATGTCCGATAGTAACTGTGGGATTTTTAATTTTGTAGTGACGATAATATTGTTTAGCGGGTATGCCATCAATAAATACTACCTGGGAAGCGACAGCATTAGAACCTTGAATGTGGGAGATGTCGTAACCTTCGATGCGGTGGGGTAAGTCGGGTAAGTCGAGAATTGCGGCTAAATCTTGCATCGCTTCGTGATTGCGATCGCCCAATTTTTGCATTCTTTGTAGTTCATATTGGGCGTTACGTTCCACCATCTCTATTAATTCTGCCTTAGTTTGACGCTGGGGAGCTAATATCGTCACTTTTCTTCCCTTACGTTGCGTCAAAACTTCCGCCAAAATTTCCCCATCCGGTAACTCATGCTGAACTAAAATTTCTGCGGGAATTTCCACCGAATCAGCCGTTTGATAATGTTCCTCTAAAACCCGTTGCAAAATCGCGCCAGCTTCCGCTTGTGATTCCGCCACAAACGCCAAACGTCCCACCAACTGACCGGCACGAATTTGAAATAATTGAATGCAAGCGTGTTGATTGTCAGCTGCTAAAGCTATGGCATCCCGTGAAACTGTATCATCAGGTAAGGAAACTTTCTGCTGTGCATTCAAAGACTTTAACCCAGCAATTTGATCACGAATGCGCGCCGCCGATTCAAAATTAAGTGCGGCGGCGGCTGTTTCCATTTGTTCCGTCAAAATATCAATGAGTTCTTGCGTCCGTCCCTGAAATACCATCGCTACTTTCTGTACAGTTTTGCGGTATTCCTCTGGTGAAATCAGCTGTTGACACACCCCAGGACAGCGACCCATATCATAATTTAAGCAGGGACGGTCTTTAAATAGTGGTTGTGGTCGTTGTCTGAGGGCGAATATCCGCTTAGATAAATGCAAAATACTGCGTAATAAGCCTGAATCAGTGTAAGGCCCGTAATATTTATCTTTTTCTTTGCCTAACTGACGTTTGCGAGTAATGAAGATGCGGGGATAGTCTTCCGACCAAGTAATACAGACGTAGGGATATTTTTTATCATCTTTGAGCAGCACATTAAAGTATGGTTGATGCTGCTTAATTAAATTCGCTTCCAAGGCCAAGGCTTCGGCTTCAGTATCAGTGACGATAAATTCAATGTCCGTCACCTGCTTGACCATTGTGGCGATACGTTCAGTTTTATTGTAGCCGTCGCGAAAATAGGAACGAACACGCGATCGCAATTTTCGTGACTTACCTATATATATGATGCGATCGCTGCGATCGCGCATGAAATACACTCCCGGTTCTGGGGGAATTTCCGCCAGCCGAGCTTCTAAACGTTCTGGATCTTTGACCAGTGGTAGGATTGGAGCAGATGTTGTCACAACTTTCAGGTAACTTCACAAATTTACCTAACCCCATTCTAAGAAATTTCACTGATTTTTGCGTCCCACAGCCAAAAGGCAGTTCCGATGAAAAAATTTCACAGTCATAGATGAAAGATATCTTTCCCCTACACCCCCACACCCTTACACCCCTAACCCTAATCACGGTAGGAGAAATACATCATGTTAGGTTTCGACCGCATGACATTTGACCCCCGCATCATGGCGGGACAAGCTTGTATTCGGGGAATGCGAGTTCCAGTGTCATTAATTTTGAATTTGGTCGCCAATGGCAAAACTGTGAAAGAAATTATCGAAGATTATCCATATTTAGAACCAGAAGATGTTCAAAAGTCATTAATGTATGCGGCTTGGTTGGCACGCGAACAAGTGGGCAATTATTTCTGTCAGTGATCGCGATTTCCGCATGAGACAATTGCCGATATAACTCAATACGGTTCAGATAAGAAAAATAAATTTCAACAAAACCAGCAAATGCTCACTCAACAAAAAACGAAAAAATGATTTTGGAGGGGGTTTGGGGGACGCAACCGTCCCCCAATCGGGGGCTTGGGGGAGAATCCCCCAAATCTTGCTCATTGTCTAATAGGTAGAGCAAGCAAAAATTGAGAAATCAACTCTCACCACCTTAACTGAACCGTATTGCGATATAACTCAACTACTTTTACCTAAACATCAATATAAATAGCACTTCTTGACAACAGCTAGCTTGTAAAAATGCAGAAAGTCGCAGCTTTGAATAGTCCCCCCTGCTACTTCCCCCTGATGAATGGACGCTACGAAGTCAAGCCAGGGATGATGGCGTTTGGTTCATGTTTCGGTAATGGTCAAACTGATCAACAAGTATTTCAAATCGATGAAAATTTTGCTGATTACCGCCAGACAAAACTTTTAGCCCGTGCAGAAAGATTGAGTAAATACTATCAGAGTTACAATTATTCTCAGACTGTAGCAGGTGCGATCGCTCGTTTGATAGTTGAGCGTCTTACACAAGAGCATCCACAATACTTTGACTACCAAAAATCAACGGCTAACACCTTCATATTTTATAGCCGACTGACCAACGAAAAATTTTACCTAGATGCAAACTGGGAATTACAGCAAGTCGAGGCTAGTGCAGTTTCTCCTGTTTATGCTTCTACCCTCGATGCTTTAGCAGCACAAATACAGGAAGATATCACAGTCATCTGCTGTGATAATGATAGACGTAATTGGCTGAGTGCTATTCATTTGTGTTATCCCAATCATTGGTCAGCTGAAGAAAAAATCGGTCAAGACTTTGCTGCAATACATACACCAGTGGCGGGTATGGAAAAAATTAATCGCCGGGCAGATGCGATCGTTAATACGATGATTTATCGTCAACCAATGGTGCGCTTTGCTTGGGGTTTGAGTACAGATACGCGCCTGAATCACCACCCTGAACCACCACCTGGTTTATTAGTTAGCCAGTGGGAAGGTAGAAGTTTTGACCCCCAAAACCCCAAACTTTACTTGCGAATTGAGCGACAAGTGATTTGGGGTCTACCAGAGTCTAAGACGGCATTATTTACGATTCGCACTTATTTCAGAGATTGTACTTCCCTCAAGCAAGATGCAATATTACGGGTTAAGCTGTGTGCTGCAATTGAGTCTATGTCCCCAGAGGCACTGATTTACAAAGGTTTAGCAGCTAGCAAGGCGAGTATTTTACGTTGGTTAAACACTGTCTGAATCAACCTATGAACCCGAACAATCAAATAAATGTAAGCCTAAACGCTGGGATAGTTCCTCACAGACTTTAACCCCCCTCACGCTATTTCCCCGATGATCTAAGGGTGGTGAAAACACAGCAATTCCCATCTTATGGGGGACAACTGCCAAAATACCACCGCATACCCCACTTTTAGCCGGAATTCCCACTTTATACGCCCACTCTCCCGCAAAATTGTACATCCCACAGGTGTACATCACACTGAGGATATCTTTTATATAGCGTTTATCCACAGCTTGTTCCCCTGTAATGGGGTTTGTCCCACGATTTGCTAAAGTCGCCGCCATCACCGCTAAGTCCCGACAGTTCACCATCACGGCGCATTGTTGAAAATACAGGTCTAAGGCTTCTTCTATATTTTGGTTGATCATGCCAAAGTTGAGCATGAGATGCGCCATTGCGCGGTTGCGGTGTCCGGTGCTGCGTTCGGAGGTAAAGACGGAAATATCGACAAAGACATCATGACCAATGTAGCGGCGGAACATATCTAGTAAGCGGTTGAGGCGTTCGGTTGCTCCTGCACCTTTAATTAAACTGGTAGTGGCGATCGCTCCCGCATTTACCATTGGGTTATAGGGTCGCTTAGATTGCTCATCCAAAATAATGGCGTTAAAAGCATCTCCCGTGGGTTCTACTCCCACCCTGGTTAAAACATAATCTCGTCCATGATCTTCTAGTGCTAATCCGTAAGCGAATACTTTAGAAATCGATTGAATAGTAAATAGTTGTTGCGAATCCCCTACTTCGTATACGTGACCATCTACTGTAACAATACAAATACTAAATAAATCCGGGTTGACTTTTGCTAGTTCGGGAATATAGTTAGCAACGATTCCTTCCGGCAATGACTTGTATTTATCATGCAGTTCATTAATCACATCGCTAAGTGCAGAGGTGATATTTTCTAAATCTCCTTGATTGGTTTTGCTAATCATGAGGCTAATAGCTTGACTTTCTCAATCTTTTGCTGAACAATTGCGTCCTAATTTACAGATTAAATGTAAATTTTAATACGAGGTAAAAATACTCTACATAATTTTGATGCTGATTAAGCAATTTTTTGACATTAACTGCATTTTGAGTAAATCAAACTTCTGCTACAAGTAGTAGCAATTTTTGTTACTCATGATTACTGGAGTTTGATGTTACTGTAACTACATTTTTATCCTACATACAAAGTATTATTACATATTTTGGATGATGAAAAATATATAAATTGAAATATAAGTTTGTGGATAAAGATAGAAATTAGAGAGCCGTAATGATTAACTTGCAAGCCTTATTTGAGAATATTAAAAAAATATAAAATAAATTCAGTTCGGTAATTTTCTTGAGGTCAACTTGTAGTATATAGAATTATTATTAATAATATAGATTTTAATTATAGGCAAAAATAAACACTAAGCTCGTAAATATATATACTTAACTCACAAAGCCAGGTCAAGACAAAGCAAAACCCGAAAAATGTAAAGTTTTGTAAATAAAAAACTAGTATTCCGAAAAAAAGGATACATGGGCAAAATCCGCATTTGAACAAGGTTTTGACCTTGTTGGGGGAACTTAAATTTTAAATAACGTGGTCATTCCTACGCTAAAACCCTGATCCCCAACCCTGAAAGTTCGTGTTAGTCTGTTGCAGTTATAAAACAGAAAGTAAAAGCGGAACGAATTCGCATCTTAGGCGAGCTTGCTAATAAGTAATTTATTAAACAAACTCCCACAAGCTAAGAAACTGCTGTTCTATAGTCGCTTTAAAATCGGACGCATGAATCAAAGACATTTGTGGACTATTGCCGCCCTGTCTGTAACCATTTTGGGGACACCCTCAATTGGTCGGACTCAAACCATCGAACTCGATTCACTAGTTGCATCCAAAGCAACAGCCGGTGACGTGGTTAAGGTAGGGGAATTAAAATCTTCAGATGACGTTGTGAATACGAGAATTCATACTCACAACATTGAAGGACGGAAAGCGGCAACTCTGTATATCCGAAACATTCCAGTTATTACCTTTTTGAGTTCTAAATCGACCGTTGGTACCGAAAAGAAATTAGGTGCAGTTGGCGATGCTAGTGACTCAGTTCAGGTAGCAAGTGCAGGAAATTTAGCGGATGCCAAGATCCTAGTCGGCTCGCTACCAAATGACCCAGTGCAGAGAGCCAGTCTGATGGCGGCGAGGATCAACCAAATGATCCGGGATAATGTGCAAGCTGATCAAATCATTGTCAGTTGGAAGGGACAAAACGGAGCAAATCAAAACCAGAACAAAGGTGTCTCCAACCAACAACAGCCAGGCGATCGCTACACTATCAAAATCAAAAACCAAGAATTGGTGGAAATTAATCAAAACACCCGCCTGGCAGATACCACCAATGACTTAGCCAAAGATGCGTTGCAAGCAACAAATCGCCTACGAAGACTCATCGGCAACGCCTCTCCTCTTAAAGAAATTGCTAACTTACCATCCCGTTCTGGTGCATCAAGGTCTGTAGCCAATTTACCCCAACAAATTGCTAGCAACATCAGACTCACCTTCCAAGGGATAGCTTCCTTTTACGGTCAAGGTTTCCACGGCAGACCTACTGCCACAGGCGAAAGATTCAATTCCGAAGCCATGACCGCAGCTCACCGCAGCTTACCCTTCGGCACAAGAGTGCGCGTCACCAATACCCGCAACGGTCGTTCTGTGGTAGTGCGAATCAACGACAGAGGCCCATACATTCGGGGTAGAGTGATTGATTTATCAACCGGTGCAGCCAGAGTTCTCGGTATGATTGGTAGTGGGATTGCTCCAGTCAGAATCGAAGTTCTAGGTCGGTGATATTGGTTATTGGGGACACTTCGACAAGCTCAGTGCATCGCTGGGGACTGGGGACTGGAAGGTAGACTGGGTAGACAAGGCAGACAAGGTAGATTTTACTCCCATGCTCAATTCCCCATACCCAATACCCCATGCTCCATGCCCCATGCCCAATTCCCCTAGTGATTCTGTTTCTTCCTTCTGTTTGAGAGATAAACTAACGGAGGAGATGCTAAAGAAGAACTAGGGGTATTTTTGTGCGCCTGTTGACGACAGTTGCAGCTTTACGTTGCTTTCTCAATAAACATCGCTGGATAAATCAGCAGACAGAATCAGATGATCTAGCCCTAGAGGGAATGATTAACTGGCATCCCACAGCCATTGGTCTAGTCCCAACTATGGGCAATTTGCATGAAGGCCATTTCAGCTTGATTACACGGTCGCGACAAGAAAATTCTACGGTGATTGTCAGTATTTTTGTTAATCCCCTGCAATTTGGCCCGAATGAAGATTTTGCCCGCTATCCTCGGACTCTAGAGCAAGACTGCAAATTATGTGAGCAAGCTGGAGTTGATGCAGTTTTTGCACCAGATCCGGAAGAAATGGGAATTAATCAGAATAATATACAAGAATCTCCAGTAACACAAGTAATACCTCCATCTGCTATGATATCTGGCTTGTGTGGCCTTTCTCGGCCAGGTCACTTTCAGGGTGTGGCAACGATTGTGACTAAGCTTTTGAACTTAGTACAACCTGACCGAGCATATTTTGGACAAAAGGATGGTCAGCAGCTAGCTATTATTAAAAAGTTGGTGACTGATTTGAATTTGCCAGTGGAGATTGTTGCTTGTCCGATAGTGCGGGAAGCTTCTGGTTTAGCCTTGAGTTCTCGTAACCAGTATTTGACTGCCCAGGAAAAACAGCAAGCAGCAACATTGTATCGTGGTTTGCAACAAGCTCAAGTAGCGTTTCAAAAAGGTCTACGCGATCGCCATCAGCTCTTAACCGCAGTACAACAAGAATTAGCCAAGGTCAGTACAGTAGCAGTGGAATATATTGAATTAGTTGAACCAAATACATTAATGTCTTTAAATCAAATTACGGAGGAAGGAATGCTAGCGATCGCCGCTCGTCTTGGTTCTACACGATTGATTGATAATATCATTTTGCGCGATCGCCAACCTATCATCGCTATTGATGGGCCGGCTGGGGCGGGAAAATCCACAGTCGCCCGTCAAGTGGCAGCAAATTTGGGTCTAGTTTATCTAGATACAGGTGCTATGTACCGGGCTATGACTTGGCTAGTTCTAGAACGAGGTATTGCCATTGATGATGAGTGTGCGATCGCCGAGTTAGCAAATCAATGTCTCATTGAACTGACTCCTAGCTCAGATTTAAAATCTCCGGTGCGGGTTTGGATCGATGGCAATGATGTTACTCAAGCCATTCGTTCTCTTGCTGTTACCT
Source organism: Aliinostoc sp. HNIBRCY26 (assembly GCF_050235535.1). Taxonomy (GTDB): domain Bacteria; phylum Cyanobacteriota; class Cyanobacteriia; order Cyanobacteriales; family Nostocaceae; genus Trichormus. Next base: position 3,939,298 of record NZ_CP189852.1, on the reverse strand, counting down.
CTCAAGTATCCGCGATCGCTGCCCAAAGTGCTGTCCGGGAAGCCTTGGTAAAACAGCAGCAAATTTGGGGAAGAAAAGGCGGGTTAGTGGCTGAAGGTAGAGACATTGGTACTCATGTCTTCCCTGATGCTGAAATCAAAATCTTCTTAACCGCCTCCGTTGGCGAACGCGCCCGTCGTCGTCTACAGGATTTCCAAAAACAAGGTCAACCAACAGTCAGTCTAGAACAACTAGAAAAAGACATTGCTGAACGCGATTGGAAAGACAGCACCCGCAAAGTTTCCCCCTTGCAAAAAGCCCCAGACGCGATCGAACTGTCAACAGATGGTCTGAGTATCTCAGATGTGACAGAACAGATTGTTAACTACTATGAGCAATGTTTTTCCCAGTAAAAATTGTTGATTTTTGAGATTACAGGAAAAATTTCCACCTTTTTCCTCTTCCCCCATATCAGAAATTTTCAGGAGTAAGGCATTTAAAACTTACTCCCTGTTTTTATGTTTATGAATAGAGGCGTGGTTTGCGTTTGATTTTCTCAAGCATTCAGCACACCTCTATCTGTCCTGTTCCGTTTCTCTGTTCCCCATGAAAAACCCAAACTAGCAATTTGAGGAATGAAAGCAAATGGTGGTGGACATTTACATAAATTGAAGAGTCAACCCTAATTAACTTTTAAAAAAGTTTCGTATATAACATTTTAAAGCTTCTGTCTATAAAATCATCTGACTAAAGGATGATTTTTATACTTGAGATGTAAACAAAATTTAACTAGAGTATCAGTAGCACTTCACAATTCCATTTTATTGCTCTCCTGATTTTCCCTTCTGCCGTAACAAGTTCCTCTCTAAGTCGGTATGCTGATAAAATCAAACAGAATTGCCGTATAAATAACTATTCTGCCTAATTCGGTTGATTTAAAAAATATTGGGTACGAATATTCACTTTGGTAGTAGAATGACGATGTTAAGTTTTATATCCTAAGTATTAGGGATATAAAAACGGTAGACACAAGACCTGTAATTTCCTAAGCTGCCGCAATAGGTTTCAACTGGAAAACAGTAAAGAGAGGACTTCATAAAATGGCATTCACTCAACCCCCCTTACCTTACGCCTTTGATGCTCTAGAGCCATATGGCATGAAAGCTGAAACCTTTGAGTATCACTATGGTAAGCATCACAAAGCTTATGTAGATAACCTCAACAAGCTGACCGAAGGTACAGACTTAGCTGATAAATCCCTAGAAGAAGTCATCCAAATTTCCTTTAAAGACCCCTCCAAAGCAGGGATTTTCAACAACGCCGCGCAAGTTTGGAATCACACCTTCTTCTGGAATTCCTTAAAACCCGCAGGTGGTGGCGCACCTACCGGTGACTTAGCTGCTAGAATTAACCAAGATTTTGGTAGCTTCGACAAATTCAAAGAAGAATTTTCTAATGCTGCTGCAACTCAATTTGGTAGTGGCTGGGCTTGGTTGGTTGACGATGGTGGTACACTCAAAGTAATAAAAACACCAAATGCAGAGAACCCTCTAGCTCATGGTAAAAAAGCACTGCTCACCATAGATGTTTGGGAACACGCCTACTACATTGATTTTAGAAATGCTCGTCCAGCATTTATTAAAAACTTCTTAGATCAATTGGTAAACTGGGACTTTGTTGCAGAAAACTTAGCTAAAGCTTAATTTGCAGTAATTTTTTCAGTTTCACTAAAAATTTCCATAAAGCAACAGTCACGACTTAAATCGTGGCTGTTTTATTCTCTAATTAGTAATGTATAGCGATATAGTTAAGGATTCACCTTAAGCGATCGCCAAAAACCAGACGCAGCATCGCCCTAAATCCTTAAAATTACCTTGATATTAACAAAATAGCGGAAAATTCTACAAAATGAACAGTCAAGAACTCGCAAGATACATGGAAGCCACCGATAGCATAGCCAAACCCTGGTTATTAGTGCAGTTGCGGCTCAAAAAACTCCAAGAACGCAAAGACTTGATTTCAGAGGACGAATACGCCAACGAATTAGCAGACATCCACCAAGACCTCATGAATTTAGGTGAATGGTGGCGTGGGATTGAGGAAGAAGTATTTTAGGGATTGGGGACGGATCAATTCAAAATTCAAAATTCAAAATTAAAGATTCTGTTCCCTGTTCCCTGTTCCCTAATGACTAATGACTGTTGACTAATGACCATTGACTATTGACCATTGACTATTGACTATTGACTATGGATTATCGGGACGCAGGTGTTGATGTAGAAGCTGGTAGAGCTTTTGTTGATCAAATTCGCAATTTAGTTCACAGCACTTTTAGACCAGAAGTAATTGGTGGTTTGGGTGGTTTTGGGGGTTGTTTTGAAATCCCCGGTGGTTACAAACAACCTGTACTAGTTTCTGGGACTGATGGCGTGGGAACAAAGCTCAAAATTGCTCAAGTTCTCAACCGTCATGATACTGTTGGGATTGATTTAGTGGCTATGTGTGTCAATGATGTGTTGACATCAGGAGCAGAACCCTTATTCTTTCTTGATTATGTTGCCACAGGTAAGTTAGATAAAGAGCAACTGACGCAGGTAGTAGCTGGAATTGCATCAGGGTGTCAACTGGCTGGTTGTGCTTTATTAGGCGGAGAAACGGCGGAAATGCCTGGTTTCTACTCAGTGGGAGAATATGACTTGGCGGGTTTTTGTGTGGGAATCGTGGAAAAAAGCCAAATGCTCAACGGTTCTCAAGTGCAAGTGGGAGATGTGGCGATCGCACTGGCTAGTTCCGGTGTCCATAGCAATGGTTTAAGCTTAGTCAGAAAGATTATCCAAGATGGTGGTTTTAGCTGGGACGATACACCAGAATTGTTAGGTGGTGCAACTATCGGTGCCACATTTATAGAACCTACACGCATCTATGTAAAACCTGTTTTAGCTGCACGACAAGCAGGTATAGACATTCACGGGATGGCACATATTACAGGGGGGGGTTTACCAGAAAATTTACCCAGGTGTTTGGCTCAAGGTCAATCTATGCAAATTAACCCCAAAAGTTGGACAATTCCCCCGATTTTTCAATGGTTGGCTCAGGCTGGCTCTGTAAGTGCGGAAGCGATGTATAACACTTTCAATATGGGAGTTGGTTTTGTACTTCTCATCCCACCCCAACAAGTAGAACAGACAATTGAATTTTTTGCCGCCAAGGATATTTCAGCTTTTGCGATTGGTGAAGTCATAGCTGGTGAAGGAACGTTAGTAGGGTTGTGATGGAAGTTAATTTTGATACCAATAATTAACTGAAATACTCAATGTTAGAGCAGGACGCTCCTACTGTGATACTTACACAGTAAGAATTACGTCAGTTATCGTTTCAGTAAGTAAAACCAGAGAAACAAACATTTGTTACTACTACTTATGATGGCAATTGAATATACTCATGACCGTTAGCATTTAGATTTGCTAACGTAGTCTTAACATATTGAAAAAATCTGACTGATAAAACGGAGAAAATAGCTTTCAGCACTAGTGACAAGTGCTGCAAGGTACTCGTTTCTGGATTTGGCGTGTTGGTGTGAAGGAATCACGTATTTTTATTCAGAGGGGGTTATGGTTGTAAATTTTACTCGGACATCTGTGAATTGTGAACTCTTAGAAGAAGTGTTCCAGAATATAGATGCCCAAAGTTGTCCAAGATTATTTAATTTTCATATGCACACCGTCCACTCAGACGGGAAATTGCAGCCAAATGTGTTGATGGAACAAGCGATCGCAATTGGTTTGAAAGGTTTAGCGATTACAGATCATCATACTATCGGTGGCTATGAAGCAGCCCAAAGTTGGCTAGAAGACTGGAAGTGGAATAATCCTGGCGCATTTACTCCCTACTTGTGGAGTGGTGTAGAAGTTAACGCTAATTTATTAAATGTGGACGTTCATATTTTAGCCTATGGTTTTCAACCAGAACACTTGAGTATGAGACCTTATTTACAAAAAAGGGTAACGACAGGAAAAGAATATGACGCTGGTAACGTGATTGCTGCGATTCATGCGGCTGGAGGATTAGCTGTGTTAGCGCATCCTGCACGTTATAAGCGATCGCATTTGGAGCTAATTCCCGCAGCCGTAGAATACGGGATTGATGGTGTCGAAGCATTCTATGCTTACAACAACCCTAACCCCTGGAAACCCAGTGCTACAGAATCGCAGCAGGTACAGCAACTAGCTGAACAATATCACCTGTTCAATACCTGTGGTACAGATACCCACGGATTAAGTCTACTGCAAAGGCTGTAATAGCTGGATTTTGGATTGCTTGAATAGTTAAGCAATCTCTTTGTCGCAATCATTATTCAAATTGGATGAGGTATAAGTTAACCTGTAACCTGTACAAAATCAACTCAAAGAACTGGTCTTGAACTGAGACCAGATTTCTTTTCAATCACAATTGGAGTTATACCAATTCGCAATTCGCAATTCGCAATTCGCAATTCGCAATGGACTAATGTCCCGCTTCTCTGCGAGACGCTACCGCGTAGCTTCCTTCCCCTTGCATCTGTTTCTTGATTTTGGCTAATTGGTATAAGACTCATATTTGATTTCTGAAAAAAACTCCGTACACTTTTGTTCCTTCTTACCTGTTCCCTGTTCCTCCGAAGTTCTGATCGGAGGAAACCTCCGCTCAGACTTCTCTCTGTTCCCTGTTCCCTTCCTACGCAAATGATTTCAGGAATCAAAGCGGATTCCTATATTAGTTAGACATATGCAATAGCTGTTTCCTTCATGGGAATCTGAATTACAAACTTTGTTCCCTGATCTGGTAGAGAAAAACAGTCTAACTTGCCACCATGTTGTTCAGTAATAATTTGATAGCTAATAGAAAGACCCATACCTGTCCCTGCACCTACAGGTTTAGTAGTAAAAAATGGATCAAAAATACGTTGTTGAATAGATTCAGGAATGCCAATTCCATTATCAGCAATCATGATATTCAACCAATCTGAATCAACAAGTGATGTAGAAATATAAATATGATATGGCTCCTGTGGCATCACCTGACAACCTTGCTGTTTATGTAATTCCTCTATAGCATCAATAGCATTAATTAGAATATTCAAAAATACCTGATTAATCTGCCCAGCGTAGCATTCCACTGGTGGCAGATTCATATAATTTTTGTGTACGGTAATTTCTGGACGGGTATTAGTAGCTTGTAAACGATGTTGCAAAATTAGTAGCGTATTCTCAAGGCCTTCATGAATATCCACAGCTTTATATTCTGCTTCGTCTATGCGTGAGAAATTACGCAGCGATAATACTATCTGACGAATGCGTTCTGTCCCAAGTTGCATAGAATTCATGATACTCATTAGATCCTCAGACAAAAACTCTAGATCAATATTATTTTGATGAGCTTGAATTTCTTCTACAGCATGAGGATAGAACTCTTGATAAAGGCGCACTAAAGTCAGAAGATTCGAGGAATAATCTCGAATATATGGTAAGTTAGCGTGGATAAAATTAACAGGATTATTGACTTCATGGGCAATACCAGATACAAGTTGACCTAAACTCGACATCTTTTCACTTTGAATTAGTTGCAACTGCGTGTTTTGGAGATGGTCTAAGGTTACTTGTAACTGATGTTTCTGCTCCTTTAACAAGGATTTTGCTGCTTGCAAATCTTTGATTGATTTTTCTTTGGCTTGATCATCTAACTTCATTTTTATAGCCAAATGATGTCCGTAGTAAGTCACACTAAATACCATGAGCAGCATTGCTATAGCGATCGCAATCTCATAGACAAGGAATATTTTAGCCTTGACTTTTTGCTGCTCTAAAATCTGCTGCTGAATTTGGCTAACATCTCTGCGGAATCTAGCTATTATTTTATTACCTTGCTGATATTTTTGATCCATTTTTGCCATGTGTTTAGCAGCTAGCTCTGGTTTTTGGTTTTGGAGATGAAAAAAAATAAGTTTCATCTCAGCTACCATTTCTATTTTGACGATTTCCAACTCATCTAAACTTTTCAGTAATATTTGTAATTTATCTGGAGGTACTTGAGTTTTGAGTTCGGCTCGAATGAATGTGAGCAGTTTATCAAAAGCAGCTTGGGCTGAACTTAAATTTTTCTTCTCAGACTCAACATCCAGAGATTCAAAAACGTTATTTCCCGGAGCGTTAATTGCTGCTAACAATTGATTGGTTTCTGAATATATTTGTATGCTTTCAGCCCAATAACGATTGACTTCAACTGAATTTGAATAACTACTCATAATCTGATGATTAAGATATAAGCTACTAAAAACAGTTAGTATATTAAATATTGCGAGTGCGTAGTAAATGTAGTACCACTTAGCCGTTAATAACCATTTCATAAAAGCCGGAAATACCTTGTTTATGGGTGTCGATTGTGGTCGAATTACGATTCTACGCATTTGATAGTTTCGAGTCAGTTTTGGGTGTGTACCATAATATTTATAGTATTCTCTCTAGAGAAGACAGAAACCACACAGAGGAAAAGTTAAAAAGACTTTTATAAATTAAGTATGATCACTATGATGGCTATTTTCAATTTATGGTTGAAATTTATCTTTAGTTATCATCAGTGATACCATTTCACTTAAGTTATGAGACACATATAAGGTGAGAATTTTAAATGACTTGAAAAAATCTCTGTGTGTCTTGATTGATGTGAAATGGTATGAGTTGTGATTTGTTACTTAATTTTGGTTGTTGTAATCTCTTTCTAAGGCTTGCAGAATTTTTAAGTATAGACGTTCAACTCTTTGAGTTTGGACATCTCCAATAGCAGCATAGTGAGTTAAGCTAGGTGAACCATTCACTTCGATGATCACATAATCTACCATTGGTCTGGTTATGTCGTGGGTGATAATATCTAAACCGATTAACCTTAACCCCATATCCTTGGCGACATTTAACGCTAATTTTTGAAAGTCTGGATGGATGCTTTCGGTGACATCAACAGCTTCTCCACCGCTAGATAAATTAGCATTGTCTAAAAGATAGATTACCTTACCATTGGGAATAATGCTATTTAAATTGAGATTTTGCTTCTTGAGCTTCTGTTTAATGCGGAAATCATCAGTGTCTATAATCTTTTTTCTCCCACTCTGAAGAAAGTTCTCTTTTTTCTGCACTAACAACTCTAAAATTGTCGATTTTCCATCACCAATCACTGATAAAGGCATTCTTTGGTAAGCTGCCATTACTTCATTATCGATAACCACAATTCTGTAGTCTTTGCCAAGATAAAATCTCTCTACAATTAATCCTGTATTAATTCGCAATATTTTTTTTGCTACTTGATAATACTCGGTTTTATTATGAACTTTAGTAACTAACTTTCCTTGACTAAGATTAATAGGTTTAACAATTACAGGAAATCCTAAGCTTTTGGCATATTCAAACCCGACATCAATATTTCTATCGTTACCGATTTTCTCGCAGAATTTATGACTAAAAAATGTTTTGCCTTCGGTCACTTTATACCCAAAATGTTTGAGAAAAAAGTTTGAATAGCCTTTGTCCTTTGCTATTTCGGCTGATCCAAAACCATTAATATTTAATTTTGTAGTGCTGAAAAATGCTTTATGTCCGTTTTTAAAAGTAATATGACCTACTAATTGATACTCCGGATCTATAACGACTACCGCACCAATTTGGGGCGCAATTTTTTGAATTATTGACGTTACTAATGCCATTTTATGTTTTGAAAGTATAATTTGTTGCCAAGATTTTAACTAACCTACAACTATTGGTCAACCGATTCGATATTTTTAGTAAAATTTTAAATATTTAAGCTGGATTGAGTTAATCACGTTTTATGAAGTAATATGCTCAAAAAGCAGTCAAAATGTTAGATTTCGTAAATAATTTTTGGATTGCTCAAGCTAGAGTTTTGTGTCAACTGTGCAGAAAATTGTGATTTTTCTTCATTGTGGAAGAAGCAAACTTTTATCTTGCTCCCAATTGTCTGCTATGTAATCTAATTACAAAATCAGTCTAATTAAACACTAGTGTTATTTTATTTAGATAAATTTATTACCAAAGTGGAGATATTTATTTACTTAAATTTTTGCTTAAGTTATAAATTGAATACTTAAGCCTTTATAAGTAAATAATTGCTAGTTCAGACTAAATGATGATTTAACTCTTGCTTTAGTCTCAAATATATCACTCGGTGTTGACAATTTATAAATAATCGAATAACAAGGTGGCAGAAATATAAAAAAGGAGTAGTGAATATCTTCAAGATATTCACCATCACCTTTACTGAAACTTAATACGGTTAAGATAATCATGCCACAAAATTCTGAATACAAAGCAACCATCTCTGAAACTCAGTCCAAAGGCTATAAACAACGCCTTAATTCCTGGGCGATCGCACGTTTACTTCCCGATGCCAAGCGTGAGATTGTTGCCCGTTTTCGCAGTCGTTCCGATGCTGATGGTTATATGCAGCATCTATGCCAAGTAGTTCCTAATGCTTCTTTTATGGTGGTTTTTGATTGTCAGCGTGAAGAAGCAGCGATTTAAGGTGTATGTCGAGAGTGATGGGTAAAGGGGTATGTAGGTTGTGAGGGTGCAGAAGACAGCATCGATAAATTTGGAGTATTTTCGCCCCTAAACCCCATAAAAAAGCAAAATTTAATAGTAAATAAGGCTGATTTGATCAGTTTTCTTGCCAGTTTTCAGTATTAGTTAGATTTCTGGGTGCTTTACCAAGTTTCGAGGCTAGATATTAATGGTTTAATGAGTGGGTAAGCGTAAGGTGAAAGCAGTTTGACCTAACACAGTAGGTTCTAGATAAAGTTCCCCACCGTGTGCGATGGTAATTTCTCTAGCTAGGCTAAGTCCCAATCCTGTACCGTCAACTTTTCGATTTCTGGAGAGATCGCCGCGATAGAATCGCTCAAAGAGACGATCGCGATCGCCAGATGGGATATCTTGAGAAGCGTTGCTGATAGTGATGCAGACGATTTTTCCTCGTTGTCGAGCCTCAATTTGTATCCAACCCTCTGGGAGATTGTACTTGATAGCGTTACTCAAGAGGTTGTGTAAAACTTGGTTGAGCAAATCGCGATCGCCATCAACCCGCAATCCAGGTGTAAGTTTGATCTCGACTTGCAGATGGGGTGCTAAAAGTTCGATGTCCTCCAACATTTGGACTAACATCTGGGAAATATCTACTCCTACACGATGTAAACTCATTTGTCCTGCGTCAGCTAAAGACAGTAACAACAGTTTGCGGACAATCCCACTCAATCGGCGGACTTCATCTAGCAAATTACCCAAACTTTGCTGCATTTCTGAACCTGGTTCAGCCTGTTGTAGACTGCGTTCTAGTTCTCCTTGGAGAATTGCTAATGGTGTTTTAAGTTCATGTGCTGCATCGCCACTAAAGCGGGATGCTTGTTTAAAACTATGTTCCAGACGTTCCAACATTTGGTTAAACACCTGAATCAGTTCCATAAATTCCACATCTGTAGCACCGATAGGAATTCTTTGATCTAATCCTGTAGCTGTAACTTGACGAATAGCAACAACTAATTGACGAATCGGATTTAAAGCATTTCCTGATAGTATCCACGCGCCACCAGACACCAAAAACAGTAAGATAGGTATCGCAATTAAAAATACATCACGGATGAGATTCATTTCCCGATCAATTGTTTGTAAACTAACAGCGATCGCCACCTGATATTCAGGAAAACTCATCACACCAATACGCCAAGTCCCCGTTTTTGTCTGCTGCGTTAATAATCGTGGACGTAAAGGCGGTAAACGTGGGGGAGGGGGTGGTGGATATTCACCTAAAAAACCCTGAACATCTGGGGGAATTTTCGGTGGAACTTTTGCTGATGGTGATAGCGGTGGATATTGACGTAACAAACCCTTTAAATTCAATTCATCTGGCCATGTAGTAGATTTATAGATAATTTGACCACTGTTATTTGTAACTAACAAAGAATTCGACATTTCCCCCTTGATATCTAATTCTTTTGCTAATTCAGGTCTAGGAAAACGCCAAAAATCTTTTATAGGTGGTCTCATCAATTGAGCTTCTAATTGAGCATTTAGGCGGTTGAGTTTAGCATCATAAATTAACCACCAAGACACAAATCCAAAACCAACTAAAGCACCACCAGCTAAAGCCGCAGACAACAAAGCAACGCGGAGTCGAAATTGGGACATGGGATTGGGGATTGGGGATTGGGGACTTGTACTGAGCTTGTCGAAGTATTGGGGACAAGGTAGACAAGGTAGCAAAAACTAATGACTATTGACTAATGACTATTGACTAATGACTATTGACTAATTCTTAAACCTGTATCCTACGCCGCGCACGCTTTCAATTAGACCCCAACCGCCTACGATTTCAACTTTTTTGCGAATTCTTTGAATACAAACATCAACAATATTGGTATTGGGGTTGAAGTCGTAACCCCAAACGTGTTCTAAAATCTGTGTGCGGGTAAAAACTCTTCCTGGCGATCGCATCAAATATTCTAAAAGGTTAAACTCACGGCTAGTTAGTTCTACTATCTCCCCATTGCATTTAACTTCTCTGGAAATTCTATCTAGCTGTAATCCACCGACTGAAAGTAGATTTTGGCGATCGCCGCTACTCCGACGAACCACAGCATGAAGACGCGCCACTAATTCCTCTACAAAAAAGGGTTTGGCTATATAGTCATCTGCGCCTAAATTCAATCCGGCGAGGCGATCGTCTAGTTCATTGCGCGCCGTTAATAAAATGACTGGGGTATTCTTTTTTCTTTGTCGTAAACTTTTCAAAATTGCTAACCCGTCTTTCCCTGGCAGCATGATGTCTAAGACAATGGCATCATATTCTTGTTCTATTGCGCGCAGATATCCCTCATCACCGTTATCGCAGTAGTCAACGGTAAATCCTTGCTCTTTTAAACCCGCTTGCACAAAGCTAGCAATTTTTAGTTCATCTTCGACAAAGAGAATGTGCATAACATTAAGGGAATGGGGACTGGGGACTGGGGAATGGTTGAAAATGCTGAATATTAGGAATCATATTTAATTTCTGCGAAGCTAGGTATACCTTTGTTAGCTGTTCCCCTTTTCCTACCCACGTAAGTAATTTCACTAATCAAGTCGGATTAGTATAAATATTTCTATTCTCTTCTATGGTGAATTAATTGGCACTCTTGGATGATGACAAAACTGTAATTTAAGAGAATATAAAACTGTAATTTTGAGTTGGCTTAATCGAAGCATAGACCACACGAAATTTATCTTCAGGGAAGGGTTTTATGCGTATTAAGCGGCTTTTCATTACTGCTACTTTACCGTTAGCTATTGGGACTTTTGGTTTAATCGCTATTAATACAGCGATCGCTAATCAATCTACAACAGTAGCCCAAAATTCGCCAGCACCGAATCAACAACAAAGACCACCTAGACCTGATTTTGCGGCGGCGGCGCAAAAGCTAGGGGTGAGTGAAGCCGAATTAAAACAAGCTTTGGGAGTCCCAGAGAATCCGCCCTCTGAACGACCATCCGGCCCTCCTCCCCGTCCTGATTTCAAAGGTGCAGCCGCTAAATTGGGTGTGAGTGAAGAAAAGTTAATTGAGGCCTTGGGTGTTCCGCCCCAACCCCCAGGCGATCGCCAGCCTCCCAATTTTGCCGCAGCAGCCCAAAAATTAGGAGTCAGTGAAACTCAATTAAAACAAGCTTTGGGAGTCCCCGAAAATCCACCCTCTGAACGACCATCAGGCCCACCTCCCCGTCCTGATTTCAAAGGTGCAGCCGCTAAATTGGGTGTGAGTGAAGAAAAGTTAATTGAGGCTTTGGGTGTTCCACCCCAACCCCCAGGCGATCGCCCTAAGAGATAAAACACAGATGCACAAATAGCGATCGCCTCCATTGATATGATTTTTTATATAAAGAAGCGATCGCTCTCTTAGCTGCATAATTCAGTAGTTAGCTTCAACTACCCATTTTCATCCATGCAAAAACTTGATTAACAGTTAGCATCAGTGGGATGTCTGGTAGAACAGGTAAGGAATCTTCTGCTTGTAAAAGTTCAGGTTGTTGATCAGGACGGAAAACCACAATTGAGCGATCCTCTGGATCTACTAACCAACCTAGTTGGCTACCATGCTGTAAACAGTAAAGAATATTACCGATGACTCGGTTAGAACTCTGTTCAGGAGAAAGGATTTCAATTGTCCAGTCGGGAAATAGTAAAAAATTGTTGGCAGGTTCTCCGTTAGGATCAAATGGAATGCGTGACCACCGAAATACAGCTACATCAGGAACTATCGAGCGAATACCAAAGCTACATCGCAATTCTGGAAACGCATAAGCAATCTTTTGGTTTTCTGCTACATCATTAATATTAGTGCAGAACTTGATTTGTAAACGGCTATGCTTGCCTTTTGGCATAGGTTTTTGAAAAATTTCACCATTGATATATTCACTAGCTGGTTTTGTTTCTGGGAGCTTGAGAAACTCTTCTAAGCTTAGTGTTTGGGTAGTTGTGGCGTTCATAGCTCCTGAAGGCTGCGGGATGATTTTAATTTAGCAGGCTGACGGGAAGGGCGATCGCTCATAAAGTTGCATTTAGCGAATCAGGTTCGTGGGTATGTTGTCAACAAAAGTGACAATTCATCAAAGTTTCTCATCTCACGGAGGTCTGGTAAGTCTTCCCCCAGTTCCCCCTTGCCATAGGCAGGGTTCAATACGAATTTGATCAAGTTATTTCGCACTGCCTCTTCTAGACTACCCGCCTCATTTATGACATCTGTCGGAAATTCTACCCAGCCAAGAATCAGTTCTGGCGGATTTTTCAGCGTTGCTATCTCTTTAGCCTCTCTGGCTTTCTGCTTATCTTTTTTTGTGATGCCACTATCAATACCTAGTTGCTCCTCTTCATTGTAAGCATTCTGCTCTACATCGATTCCATATCCGGGACGTATAACTTGCACCACTATCAAATTAGATTTGCCTTTTGATGAAGACTTAGCTGCTATCTGATTTGTAAATCGAAAACTGCGGCTAGCAGATATATTTGCACCGGTATTTGCGTAATTACATACAGCGTCTGGTGTTGCCTGTTGAAAACTCTTTTTATCCTGTGCATCCATCTCTCCCAATCTAGGAACATCTATCCCTGTTTTTCCGAGATTTAACTTCATTAAAGCTCTAAATGTAATCTCGTATTCAGCGTTAGTGGGAAATTCTCGCGCCTGTCGCCATGAAGATGGTTTATCTGGGTCTATTTTTCCAGATGCTCTTTGTTCTGATAAATCGATTTCTTCTCTCTCATAGTTGACCATCTTCTGTATGACCGGAATTAGCCGTGCTGCTTCACTATCTTTTTTGGTAACTCCATACTTCGTCTGCCATGCCACCAGTTCTTTTTCGATCGCAGTCAATTTTTGTTTTCTGGCATCAAATCCATCTTCTGGGAGACTTTGATACTCACGGATCGCTTTTTGACATCTTCCTAGTTTTGTCTTACCGAAAAATGCCCAACCAGGGTTGACACCGAGGAAGTTCTGTACGTCTTGAGACCTTTCCCAGTGTACGGGGTGACGTTGAATGGAGTGTTCAGGGTTGGCTGTAAACGACATTGAGGCGTTTTGCTGTGAGGGTTGCGGTGATCTCTGTACTGCACCTCCATTCTGTTGCACAACGTGAGTTAACTCATGGGCAATTAACTCTTGTCCTCCACTGCTACCAGGGTTGTATGCGCCTTGCCGAAAAAAGATATCCTGCCCTGTGGTAAAAGCTTTTGCCTGAATTGATTGATTCAATTGGTCAGATTGAGAATCCGTGTGGATTTTCACCCCACTGAAATTAGCCCCAAATGCCTGTTCCATTGGTTCTCGGATACTGTCTGTTAGTGGCTGTCCACTACCCCTTAAACCTTGGATTGATGATTCTAAATCGGGTGGTGCAGCCATACTACCTACATTCGACATACGCTGCACCAGTGGTTTTGTTTGCAGTTTGTCTTCATCTTCTGTGACTTGCGATCGCTGAACCGGAGACATTTGAGGTGCATTAATTCTTTGCACTACGTCTGCTGCTACCCGATCTGCTTCTTGCTCATATTTATCCCCTGGCTCACCAATTGTTAACTGAGTCTGAATACGTGGTGGTGGCGGTGGTTCATAGCCTGGACGAAAAGTTGATATATTCCTCAACAAACTATCAGAATGTGCTAATTTCTCTTCCTGAGCCTGTAACTCTGGTGTTTGTGGTCGGGGCTGGACGACAAAGGGGCGTAATTCCAACGGATTTGACGCTGGTTTATCGGAGGACTTATTAAATGTTTTACGTGCCTTGTATTCTCTACTACACATTTATTTCATCCTCCCAGTAATTTCCGGCGTGCTTTGTCGTCCAGATATAGCTAGTGATCATCATTACACGAAACATCAGAGCAGTGTTAGCGATCGCTAATATTTGTCATAGAGTCAAATAATAAAAAAGGGGCTAGATGCCCCTATAGTTTTGAATTTTATTTAGTTGATTTCAACAAAATCAACAGAGAAGTTTTTCAGAATCAATATTCCAAATCCCTACTCTAAAATTCGATTGCAACTCAGTATGAAATTCGCAATTAATTAGCGTCTTCTACTACCAAAACCTGTGCTACGACGAGCTGGAGAACGACCACTACCAAAACTGCTGCTACTGGGGCTGCGTCTGGTGGTAGTTGATTTACCAGAGGATCTTAAGGTGCTGGTACCAAAACCTGAACCAGAGGGTCGGTTGGTGCGTGTTGTAGAACGGACAGTAGAATCACCAGATGATCTTCTGATTGTCCCTGTGGTTCTAAAAGCAGTGCGATTTCTCACGGCTGCTGGTGCTGAATTATAGCGGGTACGGTAGCTATTAACGGCTTGGTCGTAGGTTGTACCATAACCGCCGTAGCCAGTAATTAATCCTGCGCCTGGTTGATATACAGGAGGTACATAGTATTGGGGTCTAAACAATAAGCTACCTATTGCTTGACCAGCTAACGCACCAGTAAAGGGGGCCCAAAAACCACTTTCTCGACGAACTACGACGGTTTCTTGTTGTCCGGTGCTGGGGTTGGTTCTGTTTTCGGTGACGTTGTGGACGTACTCAATTTTAAAGTCTTCTGTCAAATATAAAACTGGTTGTCCTTTGTCTACTTTGAGATAAGTTTTCTTACCTTCTTTGATTTCATCATCAGTTAGCCTAGCCATTTGCAAGTTTTCGGTGGCAAAGGTAGGGGGTGTACTGTTGAGTAAAAATAAAGTGTACTCCCCTGAACCATCGTCATAGGTGGCTTGTTGGACTTGATATTGACCGTCACTTAATTTAGTGGGTGTAGCAGTTTGGCTGACGTTGCGATTGGTTGGGGTGGTTTGGTTTCCGCCTCCACAAGCGACAGTTGTCAAGCACAAACTTACAGCTAAAAGAAAAACAGTAAATTTGCGTAGTATGGACATGATCATGGCATTGTCGTCTTATCTTTGAGCTTAACAAGTTATCATTGTGGGCTGTATACGGACAACACCACAAGTTAGAGCAATTCAAAATTCCAAATAAATTTTGAACTCGTGGCTGAATGTTGATGAGTTGGTATTACAGGGGACAGGGAACATGAGGTTCCTAGCTCCTATTGTCTATGTTAAATTCAGCTAAGTTGCGGAGTAAATTACTTGCTAGTTGGGCGATCGCTTCCCAGTCTCTGTGTGCTACTAACTGTTTAGGAAATAACTCGCCACTTAACCCAACTGCGATCGCACCTGCTTGAATCATAGCCGACGCGTTTTCTAGGGTGACTCCCCCTGTGGGAATTAAGGGAATATGACCCAGTGGCCCTTGCAAACTCTTGATATAACTAGCACCCCCCACGGCTTGGACAGGGAAGACTTTGACGCAGCTAGCACCACAAGACCAAGCTGTAATAATTTCTGTCGGGGTTAGCGCACCAGGAATGATAGGTGTTTGTGCGGCTACTGCTGCTTGAATCATCGCCGGATCAACGTGGGGGGTGAACAAAAATTGCGCCCCAGATGCGATCGCTGCTTGTAGTTGCTGCACATTAAATAATGTCCCTGTCCCAATCGTACATTCGGGTAATTGCCTACGGAGTTGGGTGATTAATTCTCCGGCGCGATCGCTATTCCAGGTAATTTCAATTAATTTCATTCCCCCAGCCGCTACAGCCATCGCCATTTCTAATCCTAGTTCCAGTTTGGGTGCGCGAATCACCGCCAGCGATCGCTGTTGTTGCAATTTTGATAACCAATCCATGACAAATCAATATATTAAGTAATGTAAAGATTTTGAGATAATTTTTTATGAGAATCAAAGACAATATATCAATATAAATACTTGTTAATCATGTTTATGTAAAAATATATTGCGATAAATTTACTGAGGTAAAAAGTCTTATGCACGTTATTTTATTTTTGGTTGACACAGCAATAATTTGATTTTGCTAGTATCTAAAACAGTAAAAAAATTAGCTTATTAAGTATACATAAATACTCTTTACTTTTCTTAATCAAATAGTGAGTGGTTAGATAACATCAATCTACCTTTCCTCTTTGTAGCTAGATAATATCAGGACTTACGCAACTGGCACAGTGCGATCGCTAGCCAGTAGTACATAGGTATTGATTTAGCGAGAATGTGTTTGATTGGTTTGACTCGAATTAGTAACAATAAATAGTGATGTATCTTGTTGTTAAAAATTTTATGAGAAAATTGATAGAAGTACATCAAAAAGTTGGTTAGTGATGAAATTTACTAAACTTAATTATTGTCAATATTTACTTAGCAGTCAAATTAACTATACAATCACTAATCTAGCAGAACATTTGTCAAATATTAGTCATGACAAAATTAATTATTATTTAAGAAATGAAAAATTAACTCCTCGTTTACTTTGGGATAATGTCAAAGATTTAATTGTCACTGACGAGGATGCTTATATTATATTTGATGATACAGTTTTAGATAAAAGATTTTCTGAAGAAATAGAAATAGTACGAAGGCAGTATAGTGGTAATGAACATGGTGTTGTTAGAGGGATAGGAATAGTAAGTTGCATATATGTTAATCCTAAAACTCTCAATTTCTGGGTAATAGATTATCGAATTTTCAATCCAGAAAATGATGGTTTCAGCAAGATTGACCATGTGAAAAATATGCTCCAAGGGCTTGTATATCAAAAGATTCTACCTTTCAATACAGTTTTAATGGATACTTGGTATGCGGTCAATAATTTAATGCTTTATATCGATAGTCTAGATAAAGTTTATTATTGTCCTTTAAAGACTAATCGTTTAGTAGATGATAGTTTTGGTAGAGAAAAATATAAGAATATTGAATCTCTAGAATGGAGTCAGGAAGATTTAAAATGTGGTAAAATCATAAAAATTAAAGGATTCCCTGCTGAGAAAAAAGTGAAACTTTTCCGGGTTACTATCTCTACCGATAGGACGGATTATGTCGCAACAAACGATTTATCTCAAAGTTCTACGGATGTTACACAACAGGTGTGTAAAATTCGTTGGAAAATAGAGGAGTTTCATCGAGAAATAAAGCAACTAACTGGTATTGAATCATGTCAATGCCGTAAAGCCCGTCTTCAAAGAAATCATATTGCTTGCGCTATGTTAGTTTGGCTAAGACTGAAAAGTTTAGCTTATCAAACAGGTCAAACTATTTACAAGCTCAAGCACAATTTGCTTTCTAATTATTTAATTGAGCAACTAAAACGTCCAGATATTGCTATGTCTTCTCTGTAGTTTTTGGGCGCTCGGTGCGCGAAGCTCACCATTGCTTGTGCCAGTTGCGTAAGTCCTGAATATAAAAAAATTCCTAAATTTTATTTACTGATTAAAATTGTGTGACATTAATATTCTCTCACTAGAAAAGCTTCAGGAAAATTACTGAAACTAATGAGAGAAAAACCAGGATTTTTCTTGAAAATCAAGTTTTTATAGATTTAATCTATCTCAGGTAGGAAAACACCTATTCGTGCTAGGAATAACATGATCAAGGTTATGCAAAAGGTAGTTTAAACCTCAAAAATCCTCCACAAAAAATTTTTCAGTATTCTTTGCAACCAAATTCAGCTTATTTTCATCGAATCTTCAGAAAGAAAAAATCTTATTCTTTTCCTAGAAGAGCTAAAGTTTTGTTAAGATGCAAGTGCTAGCAGTTTATCAACGGAATCTCCTACTCCGCAGGTGGAGAAATAAACAACACTAGCAGCACATAGTTCAAAAGGTGAAGCTATGACCACCTATATTTTCTTTGATGAAGCCCTTCGGATGTTAACCAACGCCTACTTGCTGTCAGCTATACTTCTAATTGCAGCATCAGGGATTGGGCTAGCAGTTATTGAAACTATTGAAAAAACCGGGCAACGATAGATAAATTCGTCATCGGATGCTGTACATCTAGCTAAAACCATATACAGCCAAGGTGTTCACTGTCCAAAAATCCTGGGAACACTAAAATATGAAGTCTCACAGCGTTGCAAGTTGCCAGATTAGGTTAAAAACTGTCAAGGTGACTGTACGCTATTGAGACACCCCATCCAGGAGCAACTATCATGAATTTACTAGACACAGTTCTGGACGCGGAAATTCCCACACCAGAATTACTCGGCGAATCAGAAGCTTTTGCAGCTATTGTTTTACTGGCCACAGTGTCAGATAGTTATTTAACTAATGAGCAAGAGCGTCATATTTCCTATATCCTCTCGCGTTCCAAGCTATTGAGAGGTCATTCTCCAGATACGATCCATAAGTTACTGCACAGGATTTTAGATATTCTTTGGCAAGATGGCTTTAACGCCTTATTTAACCTAGCCAAAGAGTCTTTATCCCCTGAATTACGAACAGCCGCCTTTGCGTTATCTGCTGATCTAGTTCTGGGTGAGGCTTCAGTAACCGATGAAGAAAAAAATTTCTTAAACGATTTTTATCAAGCTTTAGATATTTCTCGTGATTTAGCAATACAGATTTTACAAGCAACAGCAATCAAATATCAGGCATGAGTTGGGGGATTCTTGACTAGGGATTGGAGATTGCTTTAATTTTCGGTTCACCCCTGAATAGCAATTTTAACCATCAACCGATTTCAAATAGCATATATACTTAAGTGTGCCAAAGTAGTTAAACTGCTTTGGCACACTTTTATAGGGGACTGGGGACGAATCAATTCAAAATTCAAAATTCAAAATTCAAAATTCAAAATGAAGAGGATTTGGGGATTGGGGACTGGGGATTGGGGACTTGTACTGAGCTTGTCGAAGTATTGGGGACAAGGTAGACAAGGTAGACAAGGTAGATTTTATTTCTTAACTCACCACTCACCACTCATTACTCAGCACTCACCACTCACCACTCATTACTCAGCACTCAGCACTCACCACTCTCAAGATAGTATTTTGAATTATTATGTCTATTACTCTCACTCAACTAGTAGAAGTTCTTTTAGCCCAGCCAGTAAATTTAAGTACGGTTGATTTAGCACAAGTCGGTATTGGTATTCAAACAGATAGTCGCATCATTAAACCTGGTGAAGTGTTTGTGGCTTTACGCGGGGAAAAGTTTGATGGACATGAGTTTGTCTCTGGTGCGATCGCTAAAGGTGCGATCGCGGCTATTGTCGATTTTGACTATGAAAACTCTGGATTGCCTGTATTACAAGTTAACAATACTCTAGAGGCTTATCAAAAAATCGGGCGATGGTGGCGCGATCGCTGGCAAATTCCGGTGATTGGGGTGACGGGTTCTGTCGGTAAAACCACCACCAAGGAACTGATCGCCGCCGTTTTGAGTACACAGGGTAAGGTTCATAAAACCTTTGGCAATTTCAATAACGAAATCGGTGTCCCTAAAACCCTCTTAGAATTAAGTCCCGAACACGACTATGCTGTAATTGAGATGGCGATGCGGGGAAGGGGACAAATTGCCGAACTTACACACATCGCACATCCCACAATTGGTGTAATTACTAATGTAGGAACAGCGCATATTGAGTTGTTAGGTTCAGAAGCCGCGATCGCTGAGGCTAAATGTGAATTATTAGCCGAAATGCCTCCAGATAGTATTGCTATCCTCAATCATGATAATCCCCTGTTATTAGCCACAGCCGCCAAATTTTGGCAGGGGAAAGTATTAACCTATGGCTTGGATGGTGGCGACATTCAAGGAAGACTCATTGATAGTGAAACTATTGAGGTGGGAGGGATCAAGCTACCTCTGCCTTTACCTGGGCGACACAATGCGACAAATTTTCTAGCCGCCTTAGCCGTGGCTCAAGTTTTGGGTATCGATTGGGCAAAACTACAAGAGGGCGTAAATGTCAATATGCCCACTGGTAGATCCCAACGTTTTAGCTTACCCAATGATGTATTAATTTTAGATGAGACTTATAATGCTGCACCAGAAGCCATGCTAGCAGCATTACAGTTATTAGCAGACACGCCTGGAAAGCGGAAAATTGCGGTGTTAGGGGCGATGAAAGAATTAGGGGAGCGATCGCTGCAATTACACCAACGCGTTGGCGAAACAGTGCGAGATTTAAAACTAGATGCAGTGTTCGTGTTAGTTGATGGGCAAGATGCTGCAACTATCGCCACAAGTGCAGCAGGTATCCCCTCCGAGTGCTTTACTAGTCATACTGAATTAGTGGAGAGATTAAAAACCTTCATGCAAGCAGGCGATCGCTTATTATTCAAAGCGGCTCATTCTGTAGGCTTAGATCGGGTAGTGAATCAGTTACGGCAATAATCATTTCACAACCAACCTAGTCACGGCGGTAATTAATTCTTCGGCGTGAATAGGTTTCGGTAAGTGAATCTGAAAGCCAGCTGCTAGGGCTTGTTCTTGATCGTATTGTCTAGCAAAAGCAGTCAGAGCGATCGCTGGAATTGTTCCGTTCTCCTGTTCCACCCAAGTCCTGATTTCTCGAATCATCATATAGCCATCCATGTCAGGCATACTGATATCACTGACTAACACATCTAATGGGGACTGGGCTAAGATTTGTAAAGCTTCCCACGCAGAAGCCGCAACTCCCACCTCAGCCCCTTCTTGTTCTAGAATGTAGGCTAAGAAATCTCTGGAATCAAGGTCATCATCAACCACTAAAACTTTGACACCAACCAGCCGCGAAGACAGAGATTTTGATAATGAGAAGCGATTTTTGTCATCTGTAGTGTTCGGTTCATCTTCCGCAAAGAGTGGTAATCTGACTGTAAATGTCGCCCCTTGTTCCTCACCAGGACTAGCGGCTGTGACTGTACCCCCATGAATCTCTACAATTTTGCGAACAATGGCTAGTCCTAGCCCTAAGCCACCAAATTTTCTGGTAGAACTGCTATCTGCTTGTCGAAAATAATCGAAAACATAGGGTAAAAAATCAGAACTGATTCCCTTACCCTGATCACTAACAGTAATCTGCGCTACTCCATTGATTTGTTCTAGTCTTACCTCTACTTGTCCTCCTTGGGGGGTAAATTTCACAGCGTTAGAGAGTAAATTCCAGACTACCTGTTGCAAACGAGCCGCATCACCTCTAATTGACTGAATATCTGCATCAAAGACTGTTATTATCTGAATCATCTTTGTTTCTGCTGCTAGACGCATAGTTTCTAGTGCAGCCGAAACTACAGCCTGCAAGTTAACTCTTGTAATATTCAGCACTAGTTTGCCTTGCAAAATTCTAGAGACATCTAGCAAATCTTCTATAAGTTGCACCTGCAATATCGCATTGCGTTCAATGGTGGCTATGGCTTGGGATGTTCTGGCTTGATTGAGCTTTTGACTTTGCAACAATTTAGACCAGCCCAAAATTGAATTTAAGGGTGTGCGTAACTCATGGGAAAGAACCGCGAGAAATTCATCTTTAATGCGATTGGCTGTTTCCGCTTTGGCTCGTGCCGCTTGCTCTAATTCTAGTAAATGCGCTCGTTGTTCTAGTATTTGTTTCTGCTCGTGGATATCTGTACAAGTACCGAACCACTTAACCACACAACCTTGTTTGTCTTTGAGTGGTAAGCCTCGCGCTAATTGCCAACGATAAGAACCATCCTCAGCCCGTTTAAATCGATATTCATTTTCGTAAATAGTGCTGCTACTGACAGCATTAATCCAGACATCATAGGCCTTTTGTACATCATCTGGATGTAAAGCTGCTACCCAGCCTGTACCTAATGACTCCTCCAATGTTAACCCAGTATAATTACACCAATTTTGATTGAAATAATCACACTCTCCCTGAGCATCAGCAGTCCATACCAGTTGAGGAATCGCATCAGCTAAATAACGATAACGTTCTTCACTGTTTCTGACAACTTCTAAAAGACGCTGACGTTCGGCAATTTCTTGATGTAATTGCTCGTTAGTTTTAGTAATTTCATTGGTACGTTGTGACACCAGTTCTTCTAATTGATTTTGATATCTTCTGAGTTCTGTTTCTATTAGTAAACGCTCACTAATTTCTGTTTGCAATTGTTGATTCGCTTGTTCTAATTGAGCCGGACTAGGAAGTGCTAAAGCCTTGGGTACTAAAGGAATGAGTTCTATGGCTGTGAGTAAGGAAATACCTGCTGTCAACGCTTTGACAAATCCTGATAACCAATAAGTAGGATACCAAATTGTCCAAACTTCTAAAATGTGAGTCGTACCGCAAGCGACAATAAACCCACTAAATAATAAGAATATCCAATGAAAAGGCAAATCTTGCCGCTTCCGAACAAAATAAAAAAGTGTCGTAGGAATAGAATAATAAGCTGTGGCAATGATTGTGTCAGAAATTAAATGTAACCAAACTAATTCTGTTTTCCATAAATAACAGTGTCCGTGTGGGACGAATGGCCCACCATTAAACAAATAAGTCCACAATTCTGCCATAGTCTTTAAAACAAATGCCCTAATCTTAGTAACTTAGTAAAACTATTTAAATAACTTGTCGAGAAAGTATTCAGCCACAAAAATTATTTCTTTTATGATTAAAGCTTACACAAACGTTTGATTGTAAGCACATAAGGCTAAGGTGTGATTTTTTCCTTGATTGCCTGCTACTACCCATACTGGGACTTAGCCCATCATTATACTCACCCAAAATCATCATTAACATATAGGAATCCGCTTTGATTCCTGAAATCATTTGCGTAGTAAGGGAACAGGGAACAGAGAGAAGTCTGAGCGGAGGTTTCCTCCGATCAGAACTTCGGAGGAACAGGGAACAGGTAAGAAGGAACAAAAGTGTACGGAGTTTTTTCAGAAATCAAATATGAGTCCTATAGCTTACAGATAGTTAATGATGAGGTTAAAAATTTTTGTTGTGTTTATCTTGTCTCTTCAATCATTACTTATGAATGGTGATTTGAACCTTCTTGAGCAATAATTTTGTTAACAATTTCAGGTAAGATAAATTTCTGTGGATTGTGGATAGGGAGATACTGGGGTTGCCTACACTGGGTGTAAACATAGACCATATAGCCACTATTCGCCAAGCGCGGCGGACGGTAGAACCAGATCCGGTGGCGGCGGCGGTATTAGCCGAATTAGCTGGTGCAGATGGAATTACAGTGCATCTGCGGGAAGATAGACGGCACATTCAAGATAGGGATGTACGCTTACTGCGTCAGACAGTACGGACGCACTTGAACTTGGAAATGGCTGCTACAGAAGAAATGTTGGGAATTGCCCTTGACATTAAACCCGATTATGTGACTTTAGTACCGGAAAAGCGGGAAGAAGTCACTACAGAAGGAGGTTTAGATATCGTCGGGCAAATTGCTAGAATAGGTGATATCGTCGATAAATTGCAGGGTGCTGGCATTCCTGTGAGCTTGTTTATTGATGCCGAACCTGCACAAATAGAGGCTTCTGTCAAGGTGCAAGCAAAGTTTATTGAACTGCACACTGGTAGATATGCAGAAGCCAGCGACGAAACCACTCGTCGTGAAGAACTAACCTTGTTAGCTCAAGGATGTTCACAAGCTATCCAAGCAGGTTTGCGCGTCAATGCTGGTCATGGCTTGACCTATTGGAATGTATATCCTGTGGCTGCATTTCCTGGTATGGAAGAGCTAAACATAGGTCATACCATTATTAGCCGCGCGGCCTTAGTCGGTATGGAAAGAGCCGTCCGAGAAATGAAACAAGCGATAAGAGGAGAGTAATCAATTCAAAATTCAAAATACCCTTACGGGAAGGCTTACGCCTACAAAATTCAAAATTAAAGAGTTTTGGACTTTTGAATTTTGCCTTTTACCTTAGAGGGGTTGTGACTGCGTAATCTCGAAAATTGTTGGTGTGGTGGAATGTTTCAGAAGTGGTTTGGAACATTCAGGACACCTCATGCTGATGATTTTCCCAGTTTTGAATTACGAATTTTAAATGGTTATGAGCGCAACACAATCTAACGAACTGCCGCTTTGGGTACAAGACAGAGATAGCGTTATTGCTGAAAGTACGAATGTTGAATGGCGTTATGGTACTGCGCCAGATTATACTCGTTCTAAGGAGAATCTAGCAAAAGAGAGTACACGAAACCATCTTGAAGGTTCGCTAGAAGCGATCGTGCAGAATTTGGTAAGAACCTTTGAGATGGAGGTATCTTTCAAAACCAACCCGCAGCAGTGGTTGTCAGTTGTAAATGATCAGTTTCGCGTCACTACTAATGGGGGTCAAGAGTTCACTGCCGCAGATGTATCCTTCCAAGGGACTTACAACATCTTTATGGGTGATTCTGACCATTACAAAGCCTCTGAAGAAAGCTTTGAAACATCTGCTAAACTCTTTCACACGACATTTCCCCAAGGTTTCCCTTGGGAAGTGCTAGAAGTTTACTCCGGCCCCCCAACGGTAACTTTCAAGTGGCGACACTGGGGACATTTCAAAGGTGCGTATAAAGGTTATGCACCAACTGGCGAAACAGTAGAAATTATCGGCTTGAGTGTGGCTCATGTCACCGATGATTTGAGAATCATCTCTTTGGAACATTACTTTGACAACACGCTGTTTTTAGAAAAATTAACAGCAGGCGGTAAAGTCTCTACAGAAGCCGCAGCAAAAAGTTGTCCGTTTAGTTCTTGGTTCAAGAAATCGCCCAAGAGTTAGATGAGGCAGGGGGCAGGGGGCAGGGGGAGGCAGGGGGGCAGGGAGCAGGGGGAGAAAAATATAATACCCTGTGTTTATTCAATGCCCCATGTCCTATGCCCTATGCCCTATGCCCTATGCCCAATTCCCCATGCCCCACTTATTTAGTCAGCATTGGGTAAGGGTTAGCTTTAAAATTATTAGTTAGTAATCATTAAGATGACAATGCAAACATACTATTACGTTTTAGCTAGCCGACGCTTTTTGTTACAAGAAGAGCCGATGGAGGAAGTGCTGAAAGAACGCACTCGCCACTACCACGAACAAGAAAAAGAAATTGATTTTTGGTTGGTAGCACAACCTGCTTTTTTAGAAGCACCGGAGATGGCTGATATCAAAGCTAAATGTCCTCAACCCGCAGCTGCGATTATTTCTACCAATTCTCAATTTATTACTTGGCTCAAACTCCGCTTAGAATACGTGATTACCGGAGAGTTCCAAGCTCCTTCTGCAACAATACCCAATCCATTAGCATCTTTAGCTCCTGTGTCTTGAGTAATTAGTTAGTAGGGGCGGGTTATGTGAGATATTCATCCTGAAAAACGGATATTCTAGTTAAACCCGCCCGTACATTAGTTACTAGTCATTAGGTCGTTTACTATTGACTAATTGCTAAAAATTTTAATAAAACTTACTTATGCGTCCCAGTTCTGTGCAGAAATTTGCCACTTTATCCAGTGTATGTGGACTAGCGATCGCGGGGTTGATGGGGAGCATAAATTCCGCCACAGCCCAAAACCCTTTACCTGTTTGCCAGCCTCCCACTGCTGGGGAGTATCTGTTACTAGTAGTCTCACCCACAGCAGAAAATCAGAAGCAGTTACGTAACGCCTTACCCAATGAAATTAAGACCACTACCTGTCAATATTTAAAGGATACGGTGACAAGGATAGGGGGTTTTCGCCAGATTGATGATGCTAACCGTTGGGCTAGGTATATTCAAACTATTGTCGGTTTATCAGCTATTATCAGCACCAGACCTGGGGAAGCACCCCAGTCGCCCCAGCAGCCACCCCAAATTACCTATAATCCGCAAATACTAGGAGAAGGTTTTGCTGTTTTGGTGGATTATTACAATCGTCCAGAACTCGCCAATAGTGTACAGCAAGCGATGGGCAGTAAAGTTGGTTTGGCATCCTATGGACAAAGACACTATTTGCTAGCAGTCTACACGACTAACCAACAAGAAGCTTACAACGCATTAAGGAAACTCAACGATCGCGGTTTTTCTGCTGTGCTAGTAGATAGCCGCAGAGTAACACTATTGCGATCGACTGTGGCAGCACAGTAAGTTATTGGGAATTGGGAATTGGGAATTGGGCATAGGGCATTGGGAATTGGGCATTGTATTTTTCTCCCCCTGCTCCCTGCCCCCTGCCTCCTTTTCCTCTTGTCTTTCAACCATTAACTACCGATTAATCACTAATAAAGACCTAGCCAATAAAGAAATTGTGATGCCTAGAGCTGAACCTGCTATGACTTGTACAGGTGTGTGTCCTAGCAATTCTTTGAGGCGGTCTTGGCTGAAGTCTGGTTTTTCATGGAAGAGTTCATCAATCATTTGATTTAGGATGCGGGCTTGTTTACCGGCGGCTTGACGCACCCCTGCGGCATCATACATGACAATAATGGCAAAAACTGTGGCTAAGGCAAAGTCAGGCGATGCCCAACCCAGGGTTTGTCCTACACCGGTTGCCAAAGCTGTCACCAAGGCTGAATGCGCGCTGGGCATCCCTCCAGTCGTTACTAAAACGCGGACATTCAGTTTGCGGTGTTGAACTAGCTCAATTACTAACTTCAATGCTTGAGCTAAAAAACAAGCTACTAGGGCAACCAGTAGCACCCGGTTGTCTAAAATTTCGCCTATGTCCTGCATGGTCTTTTGGTTCGGTTGGTCAAAGTTAGCAGTAGTTAGTGTTGGTTTGAGATTGAGATGCAACCCAAAATCCACTGTCGCTACTCTTCAATTCAAAATTCACGCATACCCTTACGGGTAGGCTTACGCCATCGTAAGAGAAGCAAGCTACAAAATTCAAAATTCAAAAATTGATTACTCAGCACTCAGCACTCCACTATTGATTTTGAATTTTTCCAGATACAAATCTTAATGATTGCGGCTGGTGATAAACTGAGCCAGAGCTTTGAGTGGCTGTGCTGATTCCCCAAATGGTTCTAGTTCTGCACAGGCTGATTCAATCAATTCTTGGGCTTTGGCGCGTGATTTTTCGATACCCCACAGACTAGGATAGGTAACTTTTTGTGCTAAAAGGTCTTTACCTGCGGTTTTACCTAATTGCTCTTGGGTGGCGGTGATATCGAGAATATCATCAATAATTTGGAATGCTAACCCGATATTTTGGGCATAGCGTGAGAGTCTTTGTACATCTTCTGGTGATGCACCAGCGAGAATTCCACCACAGACAACGCAGGCTTCTAGCAGAGCTGCTGTTTTGTGGTTATGGATGAAGTTGAGGGTTTCTAAGGGAATATCAGATTTACCTTCAGATTCTAAATCTACTACTTGTCCACCAACCAAGCCAGCAGCCCCTGATGCCCGCCCTAGATGGACAATTACCTGTAATACCCGTTCTCTGGCTACACTTTCGGGTGTGCGAAGGGCAACCAATTCAAAAGCATAAGCCAGTAAGCCATCGCCAGAGAGAATGGCAATGTCTTCACCATAAACTTTGTGATTGGTGAGTCTACCACGACGGTAATCGTCATTATCCATTGCTGGCAGGTCATCATGAATCAATGACATGGTATGAATCATTTCGACTGCACAAGCTGTAGGCATAGCCATTTCTATTGTCCCGCCGATCATTTCGCAGGTAGCTAGACAGAGAATGGGACGCAGACGCTTACCTCCAGCTAATAGCGAGTAGCGCATTGATTCATAAATTTTTTCTGGATAAATCACAGGAAGAGACTCATCGAGAGCAGCTTCACAAAGTTGTTTGCGTTCTTGTAGATAAGCGGCTAGGTTAAATGAGGCTGTTTCTGGCATCTTCTGAAGGTTATCAGCTGCTACCATCCTTATAATTCCTTAAATTTTTGGCTTTTGGCTGTTTGTCGTACACGTCACAATTTTAAGATGCTCTGGAGCGAAAAGATTAACTAATACTTGAGTAATTATGGAAGATAAATGATAAATGATGAGTTATGTTAATTTTCATAATTTTTCATTTATCAATTAAGATTCCTTTCTCCTTTGCTGCTTTCAAATAGCTGACGAATGTATTTTCTAACAGCAGAGCTACGGTCATGGGGCCGACACCACCAGGAACTGGAGTGACATAGGAAGCGACATTAGCGATCGCGGCAAATTCCACATCACCAACTAAGCGACTTTTGCCGTTACGATCAGTAATGCGATTTATCCCCACATCTACCACAACAGCACCAGGTTTCACCATGTCAGCAGTAATTAATCCGGGGATACCTGCGGCTACAACGAGAATGTCAGCGTTTTTGGTGATACTGGGGAGGTCTTGCGATCGCGAGTGGGCTACAGTCACCGTAGCATCAGCCGCCAAGAGCATCAAGGCCATAGGTTTACCTACTAAAATGCTACGTCCTATCACTACGGCATTTTTTCCGGCTAAGGGGATGTGATATTCTGCCAATAACCGCATGACTCCTGCGGGGGTACAACTGCGTAACCCTGCTTCTTCTCTCACTAGTCGCCCTAAATTCACTGGATGCAGTCCGTCAGCATCTTTATCTGGGGTGATCTGATGTAATAACTTGACAGAATCTAAATGTCCTGGTAATGGTAACTGAACAAGAATACCATCAACTTGTTCATCTTCATTGAGTGCAGCAATGACCGCTTCTAACTCTTCTTGGGTGGTTTCTTTGGGAAAATGTTTACCAAAAGAAGCAATACCCACCTTAGCGCAAGATTTTTCCTTATTTCGCACATAAGCCGCAGAAGCAGGGTTATCTCCCACCATCAGCACTGCTAACCCTGGAGGACGGCCGATTTTAGTTTGTAATTCCTTAATTTGGTCAGCTAATTCTGCTTGGATTTTTTCTGCTAAAGCTTTTCCATCTAAAGTTTTGGCAATTTTGGTTTCCATAAGAGTTCCTAAAGTTTGGTCAATAGTCATTAGTCATTAGTTAATAGTCATTAGTCATTAGTCATTAGCCATTAGTCAAGAACTCTTGTTTGTAGATTATTATGGCGTTGCTGTCCGATTGTCTATCTTCTCATATCAAGGATGGAGAATTAGGGATTTTTGGGTTTGGGGAAGAAAAACTAAGTGGTTGTTGACTGCTGACTGTTGACTGTTGACTATTGACTATTGACCATTGACTGATTGTTGAGTTGGAATTATGAATTACAAACTAAAAATTGGTATTAGCTTACTTTTGATGCTGCTACTTTGTGGGTGTGGTGCTTTAAACTCGTCTAACTTACAAGGTAATAAATTTGGTTTTGGGAGTAATGTTACGGAAATCAAGACGATTCAAGCAAAGCGAGAAAAACTTGGTACTGTTTATGTCCAAGGGAAGGTGGAAAGAAAAGTCCCCTTATTACAACGTCAAGCATATTTAATTAATGATTCCACGGGCAAAATCTGGATTGTGACTAATCAAGGTAACGTCAAAGAGGGGGAATCATTTGTGATGAGGGGCAAAATACTATACCAAAGTATTCCTATAGCTAATCAGGAATTCGGGGAAGTTTATTTAGAAGAGGAGTAATATTGATGACATAGATTTTCTATAAATTTTTATGAATAACGAACAAGTCCATGTAGCGATCGCTATTCTTTATCGAGACAATAAATTTTTAATGCAGCTGCGGGATGATATTCCGAATATTCCCTACCCTGGTCACTGGGCGTTGTTTGGTGGTCACATTGAACCAGGAGAAACACCAGCAGAAGCAGTACAAAGAGAAATTTTAGAAGAAATCGCTTACAAACTCCCCTCATTCACTGAATTTGGTTGTTATCCTAGTGAGACAGTTGTCCGTCATGTTTTTCATGCGCCTTTGCTAGTGGAATTGCACCAGCTAGAGTTAAATGAAGGGGCGGATATGGCTTTACTAACACCAGAAGATATTCACGCAGGTAAAGCTTATTCTCAAAATCTAGGTGAAGTAAAACCTCTAGGGTCTGTAGTCCAGAAAATTTTATTAGACTTTATGGGGAAATAGTCAATAGTCAATAGTCAATAGTCAATAGTCAATAGTCAATAGTCAATAGTCAATAGTCAATAGTCAATAGTCAATAGTCATTACTCAGCACTCATTACTCAGCACTCATTACTCAGCACTCATTACTCAGCACTCATTACTCATTACTCTTTCCCTCGTCTTCCCAATGCTCCATGCCCAATTACCATCGAGCAGGCAAAATAAAGTTATGTTCATGTGGAGTCACCATTCAATGCAATCATTAAATAAATTGCCACGATGGTTAACTGTGGGACTGGCGTTTCCTGTTGTGATTCTTAACGGTTGGTTGTTACTTCAGGTTGTGCAGTATTTTCAACCCTTAGTGAGTGTTTTTGCATCGGCTGTACTGCTGGCTTTTGTTTTAGATTATCCCATCCAATTTTTTCAAAGCCGTGGAGTGAAACGTAACTTGGCGATTGGTGGGGTGTTATTGTTGGCTGTGGTGATTTTAGTGGCTTTAGGTCTGACTTTAGTTCCACTAATTATTGAACAGCTCAATGAACTAGTGAATATTTTGCCTAATTGGATTGATTCTGGCTCGCAACAGCTTGACGCTTTCCAAAATTGGATCGCTACCCAAACTTTACCAGTAAATTTGAGTAGTCTATTCACGCAACTGATAGAAAGATTGTCTAATCAATTACAGGCTGTCACCGGCAAAATTTTGGGTTTGGCGTTCGATACTATCGGTGTGGTGGTGAATGTGCTGCTGGCGGTAGTGCTAACTATTTATATGGTATTAAATGGCGATCGCTTGTGGGATGGTCTATACCAGTGGTTTCCGACAAATATCAGTATGAAAGTCCGCCAACTACTGCGGGAGGATTTCCATAATTACTTTATTGGTCAGGCGACGTTAGGAGCAATATTAGCGGTAACGGTTACTTTGGCTTTTGTGGCTTTGCGAATTCCCCTAGCGTTATTATTTGGTATTGGTATCGGTTTTTTCTCCCTATTTCCTTTTGGTACAGGTATCGGTATTACTATTGTTAGTTTATTAGTTGCTTTAGAAAACTTTTGGCTAGGAGTGGAAGTTTTGGGAGTAGCTGTAGCTATTGACCAAATTAACTCTAATTTTGTTGCACCTCGAATTCTCGGTAATTTGACTGGCTTAAATCCGGTTTGGGTGGTAGTTTCTTTACTATTAGGTGCGAAATTAGGTGGTGTTTTAGGTTTATTAGTGGCTATCCCCACAGCTAGCTTTATTAAAGATATAACTGATTCATGGCGGACTGGAGAATTTGAGCAAGCAGGTGATGTATCATCAGATGCAGCAAAAGTTACAGGTGAAGTAGTAATCACCCACAAATAAGAGCTACGCCAGACTGAGGACAGACATTTTACCCTTTTACTAGATACAAATCCTATTCATCTATGCAAAAAGTAGAGTATCAAATCAACAGGTTAGCTGGTCAATTAAGGCTCAAAGTCAGAGAATTTACCAAACCACAGACTGTGGAAATTGCTGGTATTAAGTTGCCTATTCCACCAAATATCAGTCGAGGGCCACTAGAAGCCCTTTATGCTGGTTATTATGAAGCGTCTGAGTTGAAAATCATTCAAGCCAATTTAGAAAAACATGACCGAGTTATGGAATTGGGAACTGGTTTAGGTTTACTGGCCAGTTACTGCGCGCGACAATTAGGTTCAGATCATGTATTTACCTATGAAGCAAATCCAGCGTTAGAACCTTTTATCCGTCAGACTTTTGCTTTAAATAATGTCAATCCCCATTTTCATCATTGCTTGTTAGGTGAAACTTCAGGAACGCAAGATTTTTATGTTGCTAAAAGCTTTTGGTCTTCTTCAACTATTCAACGCAAACCTGATGACCAAAAGATTCAAGTTCCTGTAATTATCTTCAATCAAGAGATTCAAAGAATTGACCCAACTTTTTTGATTCTCGATATTGAAGGTGGTGAATATGAATTATTTAAATATGCCAATTTACACAATGTACGCAAAATATGTATTGAATTGCATTCCCGCATTCTAGGCTCAGAAAAAACCGAATTTGTGGAGAGTAAATTAGCTGAACAAGGTTTTTATCTTGATCCTAAAAAACTCTATGCCAACGAATTATTATTTATTCGTTAATATTTAATTAAGTAGCCATCATTAACAATGTTGGTATATCTTTGTCTGTATGCCCGAAGTATTTGAGAATTCGGGCATAGTTTTTACTATAGATTTGACCACAAAATTGAACGTTTATTGTTTGAGTAATCTTGATTTTTTATTGATAATCAAACTAGTACCTAGAACAATGACAGCACCCAACATAGTAGCGGGTTCAGGTACTTTTGTATAAGTTACCTTACCAAAACCAATTTCAGTATTTTGAAAATTAGCATCCAAAATCGTCAAATCTTCTCCCACAATCTCATAATAAAATTCTGTCGGACTAGTTTTATCTAAGAAAAAATAACTTAATTCTATAGATGGCTGACCATTGACAGAAGCCACTAACGATACAATAGGAAAATCAGGATAGGCAATATCATCTTGTTCTGTGTAAATATTACTGTCCCCGTCAAATTGGAAAGATAGCGACTTAACTACTGTTCCTGGAAAAATACTATTGCTAAAAGTTTCATCATCAAAACTAAAAAATCCTTTACCAGTTTTGGTAGGACTTTCAACAGTGAAAGCATAATTCACAATCGCCGCCGATGCGGTTTTAACATTAACAGCAGCAAATCCTACAGCCAGACTCGCAGTAGCTAAAACTAAATTTTTCCACAATTTCATCTCAGTTACCCTCAAATTAAATTTTGGCTAAATTTGTCAACATCAGGTGCAGAGGTAAAAAATAGTTATTTTCCTAAATAAATTTACGAAAATAATGTTTTTTACTGGTGGTATTAGCACAGATGTCTAGATTTAGTCTATTTTTCGGTAGCTAGTTTAAGCAAAATTTAATAGCAGGTAAAATGACATTTTTGGCTGAAATGTTAAATTACATAAAGTATTTTGAAGTGATTTTTATTAACCACTAGATAACTCTATCTTTACTTGTTGCCATCATCGCCTGTGGTAAACACTGATTCTGTAAGACTTCGCTGGATATTCTATTAATTAGTATGGAATCTCATCATCCATTAAAGCTAAATCGTCGTCGATTTTTGCTCAATTCAGCAGTAACAGCAGGTGGAATTATTACCACAAATGTTTTATCAAAATCTCCAGTTTTTGGACAAGCACCAGCAATTATTACCTCCGATAAAATGCGTCCTACAATACCTTATGGTGTAGCGACTGGGGATATTACTAGTAATAATGTGGTGATTTGGAGTAAGAGCGATCGCGCCTCTAGAATGCTCGTAGAATATTCCACAAACCCCTCTTTTAGTAGTTTGCAGCGTGTTTTAGGGCCTCAAGCTTTAGCAGCCACCGACTTTACAGCCAGATTAAACTTAAGAAATCTACCACCCAATCAACAAATTTTTTATCGGGTGCTGTTCCAAGATTTAAATCAAGATACCTACAGTGAACCTGTAAACGGTAGCTTTCGCACTCCCGCTATTACCAATAGAGACATAGTATTTGTTTGGGGTGGAGATACCGCCGGTCAAGGATGGGGTATAAATCCTGAATTTGGCGGGATGAGAATTTACGAAACTATGCGCCAACTCCAACCCGACTTTTTTGTCCATTGCGGTGATACGATTTACGCTGATAACCCAATCTCCACCCAAGTAACCCTAGATGATGGTAGTATCTGGAAAAATATCACCACAGAAGAAAAATCGAAAGTTGCAGAAACACTCAAAGAATTTCGTGGGAACTATCAATACAACCTACTAGATGAAAATGTGAAGCGGTTTAACGCCGAAGTTCCCATGTTGGCACAATGGGATGACCACGAAGTGACTAATAACTGGTACCCTGGGGAAATCCTCACTGATGCCCGTTATGCAGTCAAGGATGTGAACTTGCTAGTACAAAGAGCAAGACAAGCCTTCTTAGAATATATGCCCATTGGCTATACAACCAATAACACCGAGCAAGCGAGAATTTATCGCGCCTTTAATTATGGCCCCTTGTTAGATATTTTCATGCTCGATGAACGCACCTATAGAGGGCGAAATAGTCCCAATAATCAACCAGTACCCAGCCCAGATACTGATATGCTGGGTAGCAAACAAATACAATGGATTAAACGTCAACTGCTCACATCCAAAGCTACATGGAAAGTTATTTCCAGTGATATGCCGCTAGGATTAATAGTGCGAGATGGTAGCACAGACTTTGAGGCTTGGGCTAACGCTGACAACGGCGTACCTTTAGGGAGAGAGTTAGAAATTGCTGATTTACTGCGGTTTATCAAACAGAAGAATATTAAAAATGTAGTGTGGATAACTGCTGATGTTCATTATGCCGCAGCCCACTATTACGACCCCAATAAAGCGCAGTTTCAAGACTTCAAACCTTTTTGGGAATTTGTCGCCGGGCCTCTCAACGCTGGTACATTCGGGCCGAACCAATTAGAAAATACTTTTGGGCCACAGTTGATTTTCCAAAGCCTTCCCCTGGGGACAAGAGCAAATCGACCCCCAAGTGCAGGTTTACAATTCTTTGGTGCTGTTAAAATCAATGGTGCAAGCAAAGTGATGACCGTATCAATACGTGATTTAGCTGGACAAGTTCTATACAGTGTAGATTTACCTCCAGAAGCTTAGATTCTTCACAATGCGGCGCGTTGACTGTTAAGCGTTAACAGTCAACTGTCAAAAAAACTGCTTTGTAAAATTTTGTATAGATGCAATGTAGCGATCGCCTGCTAATTTGGAATGTAGACGGGGAAAACTAACTCCAGATTAGTAAGAGATAGTCATTATGGTCAGGATATTTGAGACTCAGTTCCCTGGTTATATTATCAAAGACGAAATTTACTCAGGTACACGCACAGTAGTTTACCGAGGAATGCGGGAGCAAGACCAAAAACCTGTGGTAATTAAGCTAATGCGTGTAGAATACCCTAGTTTTCACGAACTCTTACAATTTCGCAACCAGTATGTGATTGCGAAGAATCTCGCTTTAACTGGTATCATTCAACCCTATTGCTTAGAAGCTTACCATAACGGCTATGCTCTAGTCATGGAAGATTTTGGCGGTATATCCCTCAAAGAATGGGGCATAGAACAAGGCAATACCCAATTAATCGCCAATTTTTTACCAGTGGCAATTCAGATTGCAGATATCATCCACCAACTACATAATAGTATTGACGACGGGTCAAACCTGTGTGTGATTCATAAAGATATTAAGCCCGCCAATATTTTAATTAATCCCCAAACTAAACAAGTAAAACTCATAGATTTTAGTATCGCTTCTCTACTACCAAGAGAAATACAAGAAATTCAAAGTATTCATGTTTTAGAAGGAACTATCGCCTATTTATCGCCAGAACAAACTGGACGCATGAATCGAGGTATTGATTATCGCACTGACTTTTATTCCTTGGGGGTAACTTTCTATGAAATGTTAACTGGAAAATTACCTTTTCATTCTGATGACCCCATCGAATTAGTTCACGCCCATCTAGCAAAATTAGCCACCCCGCCGCATCAAATCAACCCTCAGATTCCAGGAGTAATTTCCCAAATTATTACCAAACTCATGGCGAAAAATGCCGAGGAAAGATATCAAAGCGCGCTGGGTTTAAAATATGATTTAGAAACTTGCTGGCAGCAATTTACAACCATAGGAGAAATCCCCGAATTTACCATAGGTAAAAGAGATATTTGTCACCGCTTCACTATTCCCGAAAAGCTCTATGGACGAGAACAGGAGGTACAAATATTACTTGATGCTTTTGCTAGAGTTACTCACGGCACATCAGAATTAATGTTAGTTGCAGGATTTTCTGGTATCGGTAAAACCGCAGTTGTCAATGAAGTTCATAAACCAATAATTAAACAGCGTGGTTACTTTATTAAAGGCAAGTTTGATCAGTTCAATCGCAACATTCCTTTTTCTGCATTTGTGCAAGCATTTCGTAATTTGATGGGGCAATTATTAACAGAACCAGATGCAGTAGTGCAGAATTGGCAAGATAAAATCCTAGCAGCATTAGGAGAAAGTGGTCAGTTAATCATTGAGGTGATTCCTGAATTAGAATTGATTATTGGTAAGCAAAAAGCAGTACCAGAGTTGTCAGGTAGTGCAGCTCAAAATAGATTTAATTTATTATGGCAAAAATTTATTCAAGTTTTCACCAGCCCAGAACATCCCCTAGTGATATTTTTAGATGACTTACAATGGGCTGATTCTGCATCCCTACAACTGATAAATTTATTAATCAGTAATATCAATAATGGTTATTTATTATTAATTGGTGCCTATAGAGATAATGAAGTCACACCAGCCCATCCGTTGATGTTAACTTTAGCTAAAATTCAGGAAATAACTCCCAAAATTCACACAATTACCTTGAATAATCTCAGCTATTTAAAACTCAATCAACTAGTAGCTGATACATTAGGTTGTGCTGAAGATTCTTCTTGGTCTCTGTCACAATTAGTCTATCAAAAAACTCAAGGTAATC
The DNA here is from genome assembly GCF_050235535.1 of Aliinostoc sp. HNIBRCY26. Taxonomy (GTDB): domain Bacteria; phylum Cyanobacteriota; class Cyanobacteriia; order Cyanobacteriales; family Nostocaceae; genus Trichormus. The sequence goes on along the minus strand of NZ_CP189852.1, from coordinate 3,902,395 downwards.
CTTTTTTTACTACCCAATTCCTCAAAGCACTACACCAAGATGGATTGATTGAATTTAACTCATTTGAGGGATGTTGGCAATGTGATATTAGCCAAATAAATCAGCAAGCATTGACAGATGATGTGGTAGAGTTTATGGGCATACAATTGCGAAAGCTACCACCATCAACTCAACAAGTCCTCAAATTGGCGGCTTGCATTGGTAATCATTTTGATTTGCAAGTCCTTGCCATTGTTTCGGAACAGTCAGTCATAGAAACTGCTGTTTGTCTATGGAATGCCTTGCAAGAAGGCTTAATTTTACCCCGAAATGATATTTATAAATTTTATGTCGGGGATGTTAATCAACTAGTTACTCACGAAACTTCTGAGATTGTTACATATAAATTCCTCCATGATAGAGTGCAGCAAGCAGCCTATGCTTTAATCCCTGAATCGCAAAAGCAGTTGACTCATTTAAAAATTGGACAGTTACTTTTAGAAAATACATCTCCAGAAGCATTGGAAGCCAGCATTTTTGAGATTGTCGGTCAGCTAAATCAGGGTATTAAGATCATTAACCGACAAGCAGAAAAATATAAGTTAGCCCAGTTAAATTTAATAGCAGGGAGGAAAGCTAAAGCTGCAACTGCTTACACTTCTGCTGTCAAATACTTAAGTTATGGTGTGGAATTATTAGCCGCCAATAGTTGGGATACTCACTATCAACTTACCTTTGGTTTACATCGAGAATTGGCTGAGTGTGAATATTTAACTGGTAATTTAAATCAGGCAGAAAGGCTATTTGATTTAGCCCTAAATCATACTCAAGATAAGTTTGACCAAGCAGATATTTATGCGGTGCAAATGTATCTGAAAATGACTCAGGGGGAAAATATCCAAGCGGCTTGTGAAGCGGGATTACAAGGTTTAAGCGTAATGGGGATGCAATTACCTTCTACCATTGGAGAACAAGAATCTGCACTCAAGATTGAAATAGAAAAATTAAATACTCAACTAGCCCAGATTCATCCAGCAGATTTATTTAATTTACCTGAGATGACAGACCCAGTGAACAAGGTCTGTATCAGTCTTTTAGCTGACCTTTGGGCGGCTACTTATATGGCGGGGCATCAAAATCTAGCTGTTCTCAGTTCTCTATTAATGATTAATTTATCATTAAAATATGGCAATGCTCCTGCCTCTGGTTTTGCTTACTGTCTTTATGGTATGAGTTTAGCCAATCAAGGAGATTATGCAACTGCTTATGAATTTGGAGAACTAGGTTTAAAACTGGATCGCCATTTTAATAGCACTAAGTTTATACACAAAACCAATAATATCTTTGCACATACAATTAACCCCTATAATCGGCATTTGCGAACAAATTTAGTGGTATCTGAGCAAGCATATCAAAACAGCCGAGAAGCAGGGGATGTGGTGTTTGGTGTCTGGGCGGTTTCGTTTTTAATTTGGGCGATGTTAATTAAAGGCGATCGCCTCGCGGATGTTTACGCTGAAACTGAGAAGTATCTGAGTTATGTGCAGCAAGTTAACGATGTAAATATGCTGTATGCTTTCACATTACAGCGACAGTTTTTATTAAATTTGCAAGATTCTGCTCAAAAGACTGACTTATTAAGCGATCGCCACGAACAGGAAGTACCATACATAGATATTTGGCGACAAAAACAGAACTTTGAACACGGAATTAACTGGTACTGTTTTCTGAAACTCCAACTTGCATACCTTTATGGACGTTATGCGGATGGCGTTGCAGCTGCATTAGAAGCGCAGAAAACCCTACCTGCTAACGCGGGGTTTTTCCCGATTATTCAATACCATTTCTACTATCCCCTCTGTTTAGCAGGACTATGTGAAACAGCGACACCAGAAGAACAACAGGAATATTGGGTAATATTACAACAACAGCAGCAAGTTATCAAAAAATGGGCGGATAACTGCCCAGAAAACTTTCAACATCGATATTTGTTACTGTCTGCGGAAATGCTCAAAATTTCTGGTAGAGGAATTGAAGCTATAGATTTATACGATCGCGCTATTAATGAGGCGAAAACTAACGCATACATTCAAGAAGAGGCGATCGCTAATGAACTGGCTGCCAAGTTTTACTTAGAATGGGGCAAGGAGAAAGTAGCCGCAGGCTATATGCAGGAAGCTTACTACTGCTATGCTCGTTGGGGAGCTTTAAGCAAGGTAAATGATTTAGAGAAACGCTATCCCCAACTGTTGCAACCAATTTTGCAGCAACGACAACTCAACCTCAACCCACTAGAAACCATTGCTGATTTCGGCTTAACTCGTACTTCTTCATCTACCCGTAATTCTAATAGTAGCAACAACAATCTGGCTCATGCTCTCGATTTTGCTTCTATTCTCAAGGCAGCTCAAGCCATCTCCAGTTCCATCGAATTGGATCAACTAATCATCAGTCTGACTCGAATTATTTTAGAAAACTCTGGTGCTAAGAAAACTGCGTTAATTTTGCCCCAAGAAAATACTTGGCAAGTCAGAGCAATTACTTATTCGGGGAGTGATGTAGAAACTATTTTAGATACACAACCAGTAGATACTTGTGCAGGTATACCCAAACAACTGATTTATTATGTCAAAAATACCCAAGAAACAGTAGTAATTGACAATTTACGCACCGATATTCCTGGGGTGATTGGCGAATATATGCACTTTGTCCAACCCAAGAGTGTACTATGTATGCCAATTCTCAACCAAGGGAATTTAGTGGGGATTTTGTATCTAGAAAATCAACTAACTCAAGGGGTATTTACCAGCGATCGCTTAGTTGTGTTAAATTTCCTCTGTAGCCAAGCGGCCATTTCTCTAGAAAATGCCCGACTCCACGCACTCGAACGGGAGAAATCTGAACATCTAGAACAATCTCAAAGAAGATTACAACTCATTATTCAAGAAACATCTATCGTTATTATTGAGTGGAATACTGATTTTGAATTTCAAGCTTGGAATCCCGCCGCAGAAAAAGTATTTGGTTATCAAGCAGCAGAAATTCTCGGTAAGAGTTTACGGTGCATTATTCCTGAAGAGTATCATATCTATGTAAATGATGTGAGAGATAAAATTTTAGCTCAACGTGGGGGAACTCACGCAATTAATGAAAACTTGACTAAGGATGGCCGACGAATTATTTGTGAGTGGTTTAATGCGCCGATGTTTAACTCCGATGGCGAGGTGTGTGGCGGTGTTTCGATGGCTGTAGATATCACTGATCGTCAACAAGCCGAAGCCGCTTTACAACAAAAATCCCAAGAACTAGAACAAGCTTTGCAAAACCTCCAACAAGCACAATTACAGATTATTCAAAGCGAAAAGATGTCAGCTTTAGGTAATCTGGTAGCTGGTGTAGCTCACGAAATTAATAATCCTGTAGGCTTTATTAAAGGTAATATTCAACCTGCTTATGAAGGGGTACGAGATTTATTTGCTCTGCTGAAACTTTACGAAGAAAAATTTCCCGATCCTGGTGAAGAAATTGAGTTGGAAAGAGAGAACATTGATTTAAAATATCTCCGCGAAGACTTACCAAAATTAATTTGTTCGATGCAAGAAGGGGTGCAACGCATCCGCGAAATTAGTAATAGCTTACGCATTTTCTCACGCGCTGATTCTGATAATAAAGTGCCTTTTAATATTCATGATGGTTTAGATAGTACACTTTTGATTCTTAAACATCGACTCAAAGCTAACGAAAATCGCCCCGCAATTACAGTGGTGAAAAATTATGGTCAATTACCTCAAATAGATTGTTTCCCTGGACAATTAAATCAGGTATTTATGAATTTATTAGCCAACGCTATCGATGCTCTAGAAGAATCAAATATGGAACGGAGTTTTGCTGAGATCAAAGCTCATCCCAATGTGATTACAATCACTACTAAAATGAGTGACGATCAAAAGCAAGTAATTATTAGTATTCAAGATAATGGTTTAGGCATAAGTCCAGAATTACAAGAGAAGATTTTTGACCATCTTTATACTACGAAAATCGTCGGTAAAGGTACAGGCTTGGGATTAGCGATCGCCCGTCAAATCGTTATGGAAAAACATCAGGGAACTATAGAAGTGAATTCTGCACCAAACCAAGGAGCAGAATTTATCATTATGCTACCAAAATAAAGATAAATCAGCCAATGATTGCTAGGAAACACAAGCTCGCTTTTTTGTCTGGATGATTCCTTTTAATATACGTTTAAGAGCAGCTTTTTTCATAATTTTCATGGCTTGTTTGGCATCTAGCCAGCGTCGATATCTTTTTTTAGCTTCTGGATAATTACTACTGACAATCTCAACCGGCAATAAATACATTTTGACGCGGTAGACCTTGCCTCGTTTGCGATATTTATAAGTACCTAGTTTATTGGACTCGACTTGACCAATTACCCCTGCTTCTTCCCATGCTTCTTTAGCAGCTGAAGCTGGTGGAGTCATACCGTTGACAATTCCTCCTTTTGGCATTCCCCAACTTTGGCGATCGCTTGTTGAAATCAGTAGTATTTCTACTCTGCCATTTCTGATACGATAGGGAATGACACCAGACTGCTTGAAGATTTTGCTAACTTTTCGGCTCATAGGAATGCTCTTTGTGTGTGCTTGTTTTTGTTGATGCTGTTTACTCCAAAATACGGAGATGCAATGCCGGATGAATTTTAGTGAAGATATGTTTTATCTTATTAAAACTGATCCATACCATAAACTGATGTGAATTTTCTGACTAAAAATAGGCAAAAAATTCAGCCAGCATCAATTTGAAGTAAGTTTTTCTCTTGAGTCATCGATGAAACTACTACATCAAGACAAACTTTAAAAGAGCGATCACCTATAGCGAAGTAATAAACAAGACTTAATTGCTGAGTAATGAGTGCTGAGTGCTGTTAGCGGTAGCGCGGCGTTTAGCCGGTGCTGAGTAAAAGTCCAAGAGATAAAAATATTTATATTTTCTGACTCTATGAGAAGGATTGCGGCTGTGAGACGCGTAAGACTTGGAAAAAAATGTGTCCTTGTTTCAATCTCCTAATTTGAACTACGGGATTATACTCACCACTTATTACTCATGACTTATAACTTATTACTCATTACTCATTACTCATTACTCATTACTCAGCACTACTTTCAACCAGGCCTCTGATCTAGTTTAGTGGCTTGTTCTAAAGCAGCTTTTTCTCTGGCTCGATGAGCGTAGGGTTGTAATTGAGTGCGATCGCAACCTGTCAAAATACTCAAATTTTCTAAACTTATTCCTCGCATGAGCATTTCTACGCGCCAAGTGTGTTGTGCTTGGGTGATAGTTGGTGGTTTTCCTTGGGGTGTTAACAAAGTTTGAGTCCATGTTTCCCAATGTTTCCACACATCAGATTCAGTCATAGCTGTACCTGCTGTATTCAGAAACATTGCTGTTTGGCTATCTTTACGAGTTTTCAAATATTTAGTTACAGGATTGTCGGTGTAAGAACCGTAGCGTTTACCTAAAATCCATTGATTTACAGGTACTTGTCGTACATACCCAGGGGTAGTAATTTGCAAAAAATGACCATTAGCATCATAAATTTGATGGTTGCGCTGCAAATTGACGATGTCTGTGGATGATAAGCCAGCTGCAAATAATAAGTAAGCGATCGCATAATCTTGCAATCCCGATTTTTTGGCGTTTTGCAAAATTGTGTGAACTAAAACAGCAGGTAAATCAGCTATTTCTGGAGTGTTTAAACTAGTTAATAAGCTGTTCGCATTCGACGACATTGCACCATTTAGGAATAATTCTACTAAATTTTCTAAAAAATCATCCCGACTTTCCCACAGTTCATGAAATTCGCTGGTGAATTCAATCACTGCGTATCCCAAAATCATCCCATTGAGAAAACTAGCTAATTTTTCTGCTGGTAGATAGGTGTGTAAATCTCCATGTTGAATCACAGTAGCTAAGTATTGGGCGACATAACGATTAGCCTCTGTTAATCCTCGTCCCAAAGCGCGGCGATTTTCCGCCGGAAATTGATCAGCTTCCCCAACCACAGACCGCACTAACTCTGGTATTCTTTCCAATGCTTGTAAAGTGTCACTTGCATAATCTTTTAAGGATTGGTAAACATCACCTGGAGGCGTAGCCCGTCTGACTAGGGATTCGCCTAAATTCTTAAAAGATGCCGATTCCTCTAATACAGCTAACAATAATCCATGTTTATGCCCAAAATTCCGAAATAGCGTCACTTCGTTCACTGCTGCCTTTTCTGCGATTTGGCGGGTGGTAGTGGCACTAACTCCTTGAGCCGTAAATAACTCCAAGGCCGCTTGAATTAAACGTTGTCGGGTAGAAACAGGTTGGGATGTCATAAAAAAAATGTAAGTGGCACTTGCACAAACAAAACATAATTGTTAGCATGGCAAATGTAAGTGATACTTGCTCTAGTCTACTGTAAAAAAAGCAGGGGTCAAAGCAGGGGGCAGGGGAGTCAATCACTCATTTACGAGCTTTTGTACTCAAAATTAGCCAATGTATCACTATTTTCACTCTTATCCCTGCCCTACTCCCCCTGCCTCTCAATGGCTATGTCATGCACATAGATATCAGAGCAAATCTTCACATAAACCATCGACAGGAATTTTTATGACTGCAAAACATCTTGCGATCGCCACCGAAGGAGAAACACCATTACGTCTCAGGTGGATAAATGTGGCATTTTTTGGCATTATTCATGCCTTAGCTTTATTAGCACCTTGGTTTTTCTCTTGGTCGGCTTTGGGTTTGCTGTTATTTCTGCACTGGTTGTTTGGCAGTATTGGGATCTGTCTCGGATATCACCGCTTACTCAGCCATAAGAGTTTTCAAGTACCCAAGTGGTTAGAGTATGCGATCGCTTTCATCGGTGCATTAGCTTTACAAGGGGGGCCAATTTTTTGGGTGGGAGGACACCGCCAACATCACGCCCACACAGAAGACGTACAATTAGATCCTTACTCTGCCAAACGTGGCTTTTGGTGGAGTCATATGTTGTGGATTTTCTACCCTCGTGCAGAATTTTTTGAAGATGAAAAGTATGAAAAAAGCGCGCCTGATTTAGCAAGACAACCTTTTTATCGTTGGTTAGACCGTTATTTTCTACTGTTGCAAATTCCTCTAGGGTTGTTGCTTTACGCCTTGGGAGGATGGTCTTTTGTCATCTACGGAATGTTTGTCAGAGCCGTATTACTGTGGCATTGTACTTGGTTTGTCAACTCTGCAACCCATATGTGGGGTTATCGTACCTTTGATGCTGATGATAATGCGCGTAATCTTTGGTGGGTTTCTATTGTTACCTATGGTGAAGGCTGGCACAACAACCATCATACCTATCCCCATGTCGCCAAAGCTGGTTTTCAGTGGTGGGAAATTGATGTCACTTGGTGGAGTATTAAGCTTTTACAAACTCTAGGTTTAGCGAAAAAAGTTATATTACCCCCATCACCAACCACGACTCAAGGATAATTGACAACTTTCTCATGATTAAGCAACCAACGCTTGCGTTCTAATCCCCCCGCGTATCCTGTGAGTTGATTGTTTACACCAATTACGCGGTGACACGGAAGGACAATCGCAATTGGATTGAGTGAATTAGCCAAGCCGACAGCACGATAAGCCGTCGGCTTGTTGATTTTGGCTGCAAGTTCACCGTAAGAAATGGTAGTTCCCCAAGGGATAGTTTGCAGTGCAAGCCACACTTGCTGTTGAAATGGAGTCCCACCAGTATCTACAGGAAGATTTTTGCAGCTGGTGCGATCGCCTTTAAAATAAGCTGCAACTTGATCACTAAATCCCTGGGGATTTTTCACATTCTGGAAGGAAAATTGACCATAACGCTTCTGAAGCAGTTTCAACATTCTTGGCTCATAATCAGCAAAATCAAGAGCGCAAAGTTTTTTACCGTTAGAGACAATTAAAATTGTCCCGATTTCTGAACTGATTTTGTCAATGAGTAATTCCACAGTATTAGCTTGATTGTAAAAATATTAGTATATTTATTAATCATACTGACAAATTTGTTAAACTCAAAATCAGTTTAATTTAAATATATAATATGAATAAAATGCAAGCTAGTGCGTGGAAAAATGGCATTGGAAAGTATATTAATTATGGGATTCGTATTCGCAAAAATAACAGAGATGAATTTTTTGATAGGACATGGAAAGAAATTAAAGTAGAGATTGATAGTGAGACTTATAATTTCACTCTGACATCTACATTTTGGACAACTTGCCCAGAGTTTCGTGATGGTAAAGAAAAAGTTATTCGGCATTGGTTAGAGAAATATAAAGCATTGACATGGACTAAACGTAAACCACCCAAAGTAGAACTTGTTTCTCTCGGTTATGGGAAATTTCGCTTACTTCCTTAGAGCTATGACTTAGATTATTATGAAATTAAGTAAATACCCTCACTAACTCATGGAATACAAAGATATCATTACCATTGAACCTGGAAAACGTAGTGGGAAACCTTGCATTCGAGGAATGCGAATTACGGTGTATGACATTTTGGAATATTTAGCTAGTGGAATGACACAGGCAGAAATTTTAGAAGACTTTTCTGAACTTACATCTGAAGATATCAAAGCTTGTTTGGCTTTTGCTGCTGACCGCGAAAGAAAATTATTTGTAGCATCGCTGTGAAACTACTTCTAGACGAAAATCTTTCTGACAGAATTATTCCTCAGATTGCGGATATTTATCCCAATTCAACACACGTAAAATTACTCGCGCTTACCCAAAGTGACGATTTATTGATTTGGGAATACGCGAAAGCTCATGATTTTGTGATTGTTTCCAAGGATTCGGATTTTCATCAGCGTAGTCTTGTCTACGGTCATCCGCCGAAATTTATCTATCTCCGTGTCGGTAACTGCTCCACTGCCAAAATTGTGCAAATATTACGGGAAAATTACACCACAATTAGCATTTTCAACAATGCAGAGCAAGAAAGTATCCTAGTATTAACATGATGTGCTATTAAGCAACTGAAGTCATTAGAGTTTAATTCTGCTATGAAGACACTCGCTAAATGGTCTGTGGATGACTACCACCGGATGATTGCCGCAGGGATTTTGTGTGATCGCCGCGTAGAATTGTTAGCAGGGGAAATTGTGGAAATGAGTCCAGAAACACCAATCCATTACAACAGTGCCAAGCGAGGTGCAAAATATCTAGAGGAATTATTGATTGGTTTAGCTGATGTCCGCTTTAACGGGCCAATCACCCTATCTGACTCTGAACCGGAACCAGACATTGCTATTGTGCGATCGCCTGAATCTGCTTACAATGAACGTCATCCTCAGCCGCAAGATATCTTTTGGGTGATTGAAGTTGCTAAAACGAGTTTAAAAAAAGATTTAGAACTCAAATCTGCCATTTATGCTCATGCGAATATACCTGAGTATTGGGTTTTAAATTTGTCTACCAAGCAAATAATTGTGTTTCGAGAACCTCAAAATGGTCATTACACTTCAGTAAAAACTATTGCAGAGGGAAATATTACACCATTGGCGTTTTCTGATATTCAGGTATCAGTCGCAAGGCTTGTGGGATGAATCAGAGAAATCTAGAGATGTATTATTATCCTTAAATAAACGTAAATCTCCTCTGGTAAGGATATGAAATATACTGGTTAATGCCAACCACTTCATTTACTTGGTCACAGCCGCTACCAGTATGAATGAGCATATACATCCACTGATTGAAATTATTCATCAAGAGTTACTACCAGAGTTTCAAGTCGAAAGTGTGAATCCTCACGATCCTGTGGAAATTCGCTATCTCCCCCATCCTTGGCAACTGATTGGTAGAGGTAACTATGCGGCTGTAGTTAATCATCCAGAATACCACGATGTAGTAGTTAAAATTTATGCACCAGGAAGACCAGGATTTGCAGAAGAAGTAGAAGTTTATCACCGTCTTGGTTCTCATTCAGCCTTTTCCGAATGTCTATATGCTCAAGACGGTTGTTTAGTCCTCAAACGCCTATATGGTGTGACTTTGTACGACTGTATCCAGCGCGGTTTACGTATTCCTAAACAGGTAATTGAAGATATTGATCAGGCTTTAGATTATGCGCGTCAGCGTGGACTTTATCCCCACGATGTCCACGGACGGAATGTGATGATGTATGAAGGTAGAGGTTTAGTAGTAGATATTTCTGACTTCCTGCATGAAGAGAAATGTTCTAAATGGGATAATCTCAAGCGAGCCTATTACTGGCTGTATCGTCCTATTCTGTCACCACTCCGGCTGAGGATTCCTTACTTTTTATTGAATTTTGTACGTAAAACCTATCGCTGCTTTACTAACTTAAAAGAAAAAACCCAAAAATCGGTTTCTCCAAGTTCCTCTACTTCTATGACTACTCGCAGTTAAAACCTTGCTAAACTCGAAGCACAAAGTTTGTAGTGACAAAAAATCATGACTGTCGCCAAACCCTCATCCCTCACTTTAAAGATCATCAACAAGTTGGTTAATAATATGCAAATCAAATGCTAATTTGGGAAACTATGACCCAAATTTAAGGAAATGTTAACTAATGCCATACTTGAGTGATGCCAGTGCAATTAATTCTTTAGTAACCGAATATACCCAAGCTACGACTCTGTGGATAGATACGGAAGTAGCAGAATATAAAAGTCGTCATCCTAAATTATCGCTGATTCAAGTGTTAGATGATCCTGACGATATGAGTGGCAATCGCGTTTACCTTTTAGATGTTTTAAATCAACCTGATATAGTCGCTGATTTTATTGCTAGGGTGATGTTAAATCCGGCTATTGAAAAGGTATTTCATAACGCTAGTTATGACCTGAAATTTTTAGGCAGTAAGCAGGCTAAAAATATCACCTGCACTTTAGAATTAGCTAAAACAATTCCTTACTATCTTTTACCATTACCTAATTATCAATTGCAAACTTTAGCCACGGAATTATGTAATTTTAACTATGTTGATAAACAGGCACAAAGTAGCGATTGGGGAATCAGACCACTCAGTGATGAACAAATAGAATATGCTTACCTAGACTGTATTTATCTTGCTCAAATCCATCAAAGTTTGTTAAAATTGCAGTTAATCAGCAACCCAGAACCAACATCAGAAGATTTAACAGTTTTGACTAGGAAATATACTCAAATCTCTGAACAGTGGAAATTGTTAAACTCTGAATATGAGCATCTACAAGAGCGATTGAAAAAAGCTATGCAGGCTCAAAATGTAGCAGAAACTGACTTGTACAAACTAACTAGTTATGAACGCAAAGTAGTAAAGGTGCAGTTTACAGAACTATCTAGACTAGTACAAAATCAAAATATTAGTTTAGATTTTCCGGTTACTCTGACTCAAAAGATGCAAAAAGATTTAGGGGAAAATCTGGAACAGTTATCTGTGGATATCGAAGTTAGTCAATCTGCACGTTTGACTCCTAGAAAAGATGGTGAAAATGAAGAATCATAGTCATAATTATTAGTTTTTTGGTGCATTAATCAGGTAGGTAACTGAATATATGCAAATAAAAGTATAATAAATAACAACGAAATTTATTTGATAAAATTCCCGATTGTGCAAACAGACTACTGTTAATTAAACCTAGAGGGAAGGAGGTAAGCGCGTCTATTGGCTAGGTACATCTCAAAATAATTAGGGTTGATGTTTGGTGAATCTTCAACAACAAATTTGACCCTACTACAAGGCAGTATAAGGGACTTTCCACTAAGAAAATCTCTAATCGTAAGGGGTAGCAGAGGGAAAGAAAGACTATGATCAACATCTTTGCTCTTACTCATTGAATAATTTAATTTTTGGAAGTTCCTAAGTAAAGCAACTATTTAAAACAGGTGAAGAGCTTAAAAAAATATTTTCATTTTTGCCTTTTACCTTTTTACTTTTGCCTTTTTGTACTTATCCAGTTGTAATGACGATTGAGAGCAACTTATGAAACTGCGGTTATTGGAGCAAAGGCAGGTGAAGTTAACTAAAATATTGACTATGGGTGTATTGACCGCACTGAGTGCAATTACCATAGTTTCTTGTAGTAACAACAAAGATGTTTTGGTGACAGAAATAGGGGTGAATACTCCTAGCCGTCGCTCTGCAAAAAACTCTCAAGCTGGACTAGCTTATCTGGAAGGACAAAAGCAGCACTCCCAAGGTAATTTACAAGCTGCGATCGCCGCCTATAATAAAGCTCTAAGCCTAGATTCGGAATATGGTGCAGCTTATAGAGGTAGAGGGTTAACCTACTTTGATTTAGGCGACAAACAAAAAGCGATCGCAGATTACAATGAAGCCATTCGTCTTTCTCCCAACGATGCTGAAGCCTTCAACAGTCGAGGAAATGCCCGCGCCTCTTTAGGTGATCAAGCTGGTGCAATCTCCGACTACAACGAAGCCATTCGCCTCTCACCCAATTATGCCGAAGCCTACAACAATCGAGGCAACGCGCTTTCTGTGCAGGGAGATAAAAACGGCTCGATACAAGACTTTAACCAAGCCATTCGCCTCAATCCCAGATACGCCATTGCTTACAATAACCGAGGTAATGCCCGTGCTGCCCAAGGTGACACCCAAGGGGCAATCAGCGATTACAATCAAGCTATTCGCATCAACCCTAACTTCGGCCCCGCCTACAACAACCGAGGAAACGCCCGTGCTGCCCAAGGTGAAAAACAAGCAGCCCTAGAAGACTTGCAAAAAGCCGCCGCCATCTTTCAAAGACAAAATAATAATGATTTATATCAGCAAGTAATGAACAATATTAATGAGTTAAAGTGATTGGGGACTAGGAATTTTAGATTTTAGATTTTGGATTTTAGATTGAATCAAATCCAAAATTTAAAGGCTGGTAACTGGGGACTGGGAAGAAAAAATATAAGACTTAGTTGTAATTATTAGCTTTCTTTTTGAACTATAAAATTGACTTTTAATTAAAGCTTTTCATCCGAAAATTTAAAATTTAAAATCTCGATACTCCTACTACTCCTACTTCCCCTGCTCCCTGCTGACAGGTGTAGGTTTTTTACAAGAGTGTGAGCATTAAATCATGTTCGACAGAAAATAAAAGCAGATTCACAGAGTGAAGCAGAGGCTCAAATGCTAAAAAATGAGTACCTCAAACAGTGGACAAATATAGTGTCACAGAAAATGCCACACTTGAAGCTACCACAAGTGGTAGGGCTGGCAACATGGAGTTTTGGCATAGTGATGACAAAATCAAGTAGCTTGAGCAAAGTGTCAAAATTCATTGCCAAAGTCAACTGCGAAAAGGCAAATACGGTACGTCAAAGATTAAAAGAATGGTATCAAGAAGCAAAAGCCAAAAAAGGAAAGTTGCGTCGCACTCTAGATGTCAGTAGTTGTTTTGCGCCCTTGGTGTTATGGGTGATCAGTTTGCTACCTGGAAATATCAAGCGTGTTGCATTAGCATTAGACGCAACCAGTATCGGCAATAAATTTGTCGTCTTATCAGTAAACATACTCTTGGCGGGTTGTGGAATCCCGATAGCATGGTGTGTGGTGAAAGCACATGAGCCAGGAAGTTGGAAAGGGCATTGGCAAAATCTGCTCTTAGCAATCAAAGATGCCATACCAACTGAGTTTGATCTTATTACAATAAAATTCCTGAATATATTCGCCCATTATTATTAGAAAATGAGCAAGATTTCCCAGGCGAATATGTACATCTTCTCAAAGATGTATACGCACAGACAAAACATCATAATGAACAATATGAAGGCTATTTCTATCCTGTGCTACTCGGTGATAGTTATGGCTTACTTGTAGAGTGTGCTTTCAAAAATAAAACTAATGCTCAACCTGCTAAATGCTTTGTAGATATCAAAGCTGAAATTGAGCGCATATTAAATAGTCAAACAGCTACTATTGGGCAAACCTGGATGCTTTCAGGCTGGCTACCTCCTTCTCAAACTAAAAGCTCCGAAGAGATTGCCCAAGCTTGTTATCAAGCATTAATGCCCGGTTTAGATTGGGAAGGAGATTTACAAGGTCAAGGACACTTTCTTGGAGCAAACGGGTCGTCTCACCGTGGTCGTGCAGGATAATGGCTCCCTTCATACCAGTCTTTTGGTGCGTCAACAGTGGACACGTTGGCAGGAGTAAAGCCTATTCGTTTTCTTTTTGCCTCCTTATTGTTCCCAAATGAATCCGATTGAAACCCAATGGCATCAACTCAAAACTCATGAAATTGCCGGACAGATGTTTGATAATGAGTACGATTTAGCGATTGCTGTAATGGATGGTATGAAAACTCGTAGCCAAGCAGGTGAATACTCACTGGAGCGTTTTATATTTAATTGCACCTAGCTACTTAACAGAGTTTAGTAAATTAGTTAAAGATAAATATCGCCTACAGATAACTAAAGACTCAGAAAACCTGGAGCGAGGTTTAAAATTATTATCAGATACCATTAACGCGGTTCGTAGCCGAGTTGAAGTAGAAAAAGCTGAACGCGATCGCAACTTTCAAAATTTTGTTACCCTCCTAGCTGGAGGATGGGCTTTTGGTTCATTTGTTGCAGGGCTACCAGGGTTAGGAGAAAAGAATAATAACCCTGTTAGGTCTACCTTAATCAAATTAAGCGATCTAAAACTGAGTATACCACCAAAGCCAAACGAACAAGAACCCTGGTGGTTAATGCCAGCAACTAAAGGGATATATACCCTAAGCGGATTTACTATTGCTATTTTAATGTTGTTAATTTGGCGGCGTTTCTGGAGAAAATATAGTTCACCCGTAAAATAAGAAATCAGTTCAAAATATCTATTAAATTAGCTAACGTCGTATTGTTTATTCATTAGCTATCAATGGACATTTGAGGACTTGTTTCTTCTGTTTCATCATCATTGTTTTCAAAAGGCAGAGCTATTTGACAGTTGCAATGACACCAATTCTAAGATAACTAAATACACAATTCTCAACTAAAATCAACAGTATCTAGTTTGTTTAATTAATTACTACAAGTTATCATGTACAGATATTTAATTACAATAGATTTCCCCAGGAGTTACAGTATCAATGAATAAGATGGTCTTAGTGATTGCCGCAGCGATCGCTTTATCCCCTTTCACTTTAGCCAGCGCGCAAAATATTTCCTTGGGTAATGAACAAATAAAACAAACTCAAGGCCATCAAGCTGAACAATCAGCACAAAAAGCTTTTACAAATCTCATCAAAGCGATTGAGGAAAACAATTACGATCAATTTATTTCTCAAGGAGAGACTGCCTTTAAAGCAGGTATAACCAAGCAACTATTTACAAAAGTTCATAGTCAGTTTGCTCCACGAATTAAGAAAGGATATTCAGCAGCTTTCTTAGGAAAACTAAATCAGCAAGGGTATCAAGTATACCTATGGAAACTGACCTTTAAAGACCGCAGTGATGATGTATTAGCTAGACTCAGCATTAAAGATGGCAAAATAGGCGGTTTTTGGCTGAATTAATGAATTTAATTGCATCCTGATTTGATTTTTTGATAGTAACAATATTTACTAGAAGTGCAGAAAGCGGTGTGGATGTTCCTCCCGCTTTGTTTTTTGATGTGCTTGTACTCGATATCCAGTATTGAGGCAAAAGCTAAAAACTATAGTTACTAACTTCAGGGATGAGCAGTAAAAGTACCCATTCCTAGTAAAGTAGTGAAGGTTATGCAGCTAATAGCCATACCAACGCGGTTTTTTGGTGCGATCGCCTGCTGTTGTGATCATTCATAGATTTGATCGTTAATTTCTAAAATCCAAAATTTTTCCGTATTTTGGCAACCATATTACTGGGAGTAGATCAACATGAAAGCAGTCCAACCATTTTTGTTCGTTACTGACTTAGACCACACATTCGTAGGTAATGATGCAGCTTTAGTCCAATTGACTCAAATTTTAGAGGCACATCGTCAAGAATATGGTACAAGGATAGTCTATGCTACTGGGCGATCGCCTGTTTTGTACCAAGAACTCAAAGAGGAAAAAAATCTCCTCAACCCCGATGGGTTAGTGCTTTCTGTGGGTACAGAAATTTACTTAGATGGTAATTCTACTCCTGATACCACTTGGTCGGAAATTCTCTCCTTTGGCTGGGATAGGGAAATAGTATTATCTGTTACACAGAAATTTGCACAACTCACACCACAACCAGACTCAGAACAGCGTCCCTTTAAACTCAGCTTTTTTCTCGAACAAGAATTAGCTATGGATGTACTACCACAACTTGAGTCAGAGTTAGAGAAATATGAAGTAAATGTAAAGTTAATTTATAGTAGCGGTATTGACCTTGACATTGTGCCGCGTAGCAGCGATAAAGGTCAGGCAATGCAGTTTCTACGTCAACAGTGGAAATTTGCAGCAGAACAAACAGTTGTCTGTGGTGATTCAGGTAATGATATTGCTTTGTTCGCTGTGGGCAACGAACGGGGAATCATAGTCGGAAATGCTAGACCAGAGTTGCTGGCATGGCACAGCGAGTATCCCGCAGATCATCGTTACCTAGCACAAGATTTCTGTGCAGGTGGAATTATTGAAGGTTTAAAGTATTTCGGTTTCCTAGAATGATTAGCTATCTCAAAGGTATAGTCGCCGGTATTCAAAATGTAGGCAGTAATCGCGTGCTGTTGACCCTGGAAGTCAACGGTATGGGTTATGATTTGCAAATTCCCCAACGGTTAGCCAAGCAATTACCCACCACTGGCGACCTAGTACAGATTTTCACCCATTACCAAATTCGGGAGGAAGTACCGCTACTTTACGGTTTTGCTTCCCCAGCCGAAAGAGATTTGTTCCGCCACCTATTAACTGTCAGTGGTGTAGGTGCAGCTTTAGCGATCGCCCTGTTGGACACTCTGGAATTACCAGATTTAGTCCAAGCCATCATTGCGGCTAACACCCAGATATTAATTCAAGCCCCTGGTGTGGGTAAAAAAATCGCTGAACGCATTTGCTTAGAACTCAAAGCTAAATTAATCGAATGGCGCAAATCAGCAGGCTTCTTCGTGGCTACCGAAGGGCCAGCCCCTGGGATTCTCGAAGAAGTGCAAATGACTCTATTCGCCTTGGGTTACACAGCCCACGAAGTTAGTCACGCTTTACACGTAGTCAGTGAAGATATTGGTTTACCCAAAGATGCCTATGTAGAAGACTGGATTAAACAAGCGATCGCTCATCTTAGCAGTAGTGAACAAGTTAGTTAATTGGTACGCCAACTACACCTCACCTGTACGTCCTAACTTCTTGACTCTATCGATTAATTGAGCCATATCAGGACTCAATTGATCCAACTGGACAGCTAACTCTTTTTTGCCACTACTACTCAATTTTTGATTCTCTAAGGACTTTTTTAAACCATTCCTATAGCTTTCAATGTAGCTATCTATCTGCTGAAAATATTGATTGATTGCTTGTTTAATATCTTCATTAATAAAAGTGTCAACTGCTTTTTCTATAGACTGTCTGTTTTCTTCTATTAACTCCCAATTCTTCTTTAATTTTAAATTTTGAATTGATAAGTCCCCAATCCCCAGTCCCCAAAATATCACAGGTGTGCAAAGATAACTCCGCCCTTCTCCCCTACTTACGGTGATTTGCTGTAATACTATATTCGGCGCGTTTACTGTTAGGGAGTCTCTTATGGCGAAACATTTGGGTAAAAAAATTGCACCTATACCGATGTCAGCAGATATCAGTGTAGTAGATTTGATTGATAATTACTTCACTGCTTACAACTCGGCGCGGTTGCGGGAAGCTTGTCAGTTATTGGCGCGGGATATTTTAAAAGATGGTGTCACTGTGGGCGTTAGTCTTTCCGGTGCTATGACACCAGCCGGTTTTGGTGTGTCTGCATTAGCACCCCTGATTCGTAATGGTTTTATTGATTGGATGATTAGCACTGGTGCCAATCTTTACCATGATATGCACTATGGTTTGGGGTTTGAGTTGTTCGCAGGTAGCCCATTTTTAGATGATGTGAAATTGCGCGATGAAGGAACAATCAGAATTTATGACATCATCTTTGGGTATGATGTACTACTAGAGACCGACGCATTTATCCGTAAAATACTGCAAGCTGAACCTTTCCAAAAGCGCATGGGAACGGCTGAGTTTCATTACTTGCTGGGTAAGTATGTGCGAGAAGTCGAAAAGCAATTAGGTGTGCAGCATTCTTGTTTGTTAGCTACAGCTTATGAATGTGGTGTGCCTATCTATACATCTTCACCTGGGGATAGTTCTATTGGGATGAACGTGGCGGCTTTAGCGTTGGAGGGTTCACAGTTGGTATTAGACCCAGCAATTGACGTAAACGAAACAGCCGCGATCGCCTACAATGCCAGAGAAGGGGAAGGTAGCAGTGCAGCCGTTATTCTCGGTGGTGGTAGTCCGAAAAACTTCTTACTGCAAACCCAACCGCAGATTCACGAAGTCTTAGGTTTAGAAGAAAGGGGACATGATTTCTTTGTCCAGTTCACCGATGCTCGTCCTGATACCGGCGGCTTATCCGGTGCGACACCTTCCGAGGCAGTAAGTTGGGGTAAGATTGATCCAGAAGAATTACCCAGCACCATAGTCTGTTACACCGATAGCACCATCGCCATCCCCCTAGTAACATCCTATATTCTCAACCAATGCCCACCCCGTCCCCTCAAACGGTTGTATGATCAACGTCCAGCCTTACTAGACAAACTCCGCACCGATTATTTAGCCGCCAAAGACCAACCAAAAGAAAAAGTCGCCACTGACTCAGAAGTAGCAACTTATCCCTGTGGGACACCGGTTCGGAAGTAGTTAGGGCAGGCAGGGGGCAGGGGAGACAAGGTAGACAAGGTAGACAAGGTAGACAAAGAGTTTTAGATTTACTCCTATGCCCAATACCCAATACCCAATACCCAGTCCCCAATCCCCAATCCCCAGTCCCCAGTCCCCAGTCCCTAATTCCGAATATGCGCCGCCCAGTAGACGGTTTGACCGCCTGTAGGTACGCTGTAGCCGCGAATGCGGAGTTTCCATGTGCCTGGGGTGAGACTGCCTGCTACTTTGGCGCGCTCAAATACACTTAAGGCGGAAAAACCTCTGGCTTTTTCTACGCCGGATGGGTCAATTAAGTGGACATCGATGTCATTATGTGCTTGTGCTGCTGATTCTGGCCACCATAACGCCGCATCAAAATCTCGCTTATTAGAACTAACACTGATAGGAATATCGATAGTCGCACCATTGTTGACTACGACTTTACCCCAATGCGCCCAGCCGTTGGTCGCCATTTTTAACAACCCTGCACCAACAGTATTATTGTAGGGATAGGATTTCTGCCCATAGAGAATCATGAAGGCGTAGGTTTGACCGTTATCGTATGTGCCGAATTGTCGCAACCAGTTATGGGCTAACATAGCGGCCGCAGAAGCGTAGGGAGTTGCACCACTGGTTCCGCTAAATACTTGCAAGGCGGAGGTGGAAGCATTACTGGCGGTTTCGCTATAGGTGGGTGCTTGGATATCTGGTTTGAAACGTCCATCGGTTGCAGGGCCTCTGCCTTGTCCGTTGTATTGGCTTTGGTCAGTGGTCATCACGCCACCAACACCGATAACTTTGTGGGCGATCGCAGGTGAACGAACTGTTCTATCATTAGGGCCATAGTTACCGTTAGCTGAGACGAAAATGACACCAGCATTGTAAGCGTTATCTGCGGCTGTGGCGATCGCACCGGTTTCTGTCTCGTCGGCTTGTAATTCTCCTACCAATACCTTATCAAAGGCTGCTATTGCTGCTTGAATTGCCCGAATCGCCGCCGCCGAATCTAGACCGCCGCTAGGATAAATCTTCCAACTGTCTAATCTGACTCCCGTCACACCGCGATAATCATTACCTAAACGACCGTTACCGCTAATAATGGCGGCGGAACTTGTGCCATGATTCCAGTTATTATCGTCGGTATTGTACCCAGGGTTAGCGGTATTGTTACAATTTGACCCACCGTTAACGCAATCTCTCAACCATGCTAAATTACTGGGAGAATTAAATAAAACGTGCGTATTTCTCACCCCAGTATCTAAAAGACCAATCCAAGGTTGAGTTAATCCTAAATTAAAATAGGGGTCAGAAACAATAATTGCTCTACCATCATCAACATCATTATTAGTAATAGCATCTGGTGGTTTTTCTCCCCCTTGGACTGGTTGAATATAAGCCACAGCATCAAGTTGGGCTATTTCTTTAACTGCTCTGAATTGTGTTTTACCAGCAACAGCATTGACAATCCAAAAATGTTCTGTTGGTTTAAAGTAGCTCGATATTTTATATCGTTCTAGCAATGCTAATTGTGATTTGACTCTTTGAGCTTGTAACTCTGCGATCGCTTCTTGTCGGCGTTGGGATTTTTCCCGTTCTACTCCTGTTTCTAGTTCCGGTAATAGGGGAATTTGGGTATCTTCTTGAAAGGTAATAATCACCTCAACACCGTCTTCGGGGTTACTTTTCTGGAGTAAGTTTTCTAAAGTAGGGCTAATTTTTGACTTACGAATATCAGGAATTGGTTCTGATTGTTTATCGAGAGGAAACTTAACTTCGTAAATATTGTCTCTTGAAAGAGTGCCGCGTTTAAAATCCGTAGATAAGCCAGTTTTGGGAATAAAAACTGAATTGATAGTATTAGTTTGGTCTACAGGTACTTGATAGGGATTATAAGGTTCACCACTCACTTGTGCATAAACCATCAATGGTGACATTAACACCAAAGATAAACTGAATGAAAATAGGAGAAGCTTAGTTCTGGTTCGCATATTCACCCTCTAAAAACGTGCATGATTTACAGTCCAATTCATCAGAAAATCTGTAGAATGACTGAATTTCTCGGTATACGTTTTTATCTATAGGGTTGGGTGAGAACAATTATGCAAGTGATGCAGGTTGCTTGATATTTCTTTACATCTATAGGAATCCGCTTTGATTCCTGAAATTATTTGCGTAGGGAGGGAACAGGGAATGGGGAACAGGGAACAGGAAAGAAAGAATCAAAGTGTACTGAGTTCTTTTCCAAAATCAACAGGACTTACGCAACTGGCACAGTGCGATCGCTAGCCAGTAGTACATAGGTATTGATTTAGCGAGAATGTGTTTGATTGGTTTGACTCGAATTAGTAACAATAAATAGTGATGTATCTTGTTGTTAAAAATTTTATGAGAAAATTGATAGAAGTACATCAAAAAGTTGGTTAGTGATGAAATTTACTAAACTTAATTATTGTCAATATTTACTTAGCAGTCAAATTAACTATACAATCACTAATCTAGCAGAACATTTGTCAAATATTAGTCATGACAAAATTAATTATTATTTAAGAAATGAAAAATTAACTCCTCGTTTACTTTGGGATAATGTCAAAGATTTAATTGTCACTGACGAGGATGCTTATATTATATTTGATGATACAGTTTTAGATAAAAGATTTTCTGAAGAAATAGAAATAGTACGAAGGCAGTATAGTGGTAATGAACATGGTGTTGTTAGAGGGATAGGAATAGTAAGTTGCATATATGTTAATCCTAAAACTCTCAATTTCTGGGTAATAGATTATCGAATTTTCAATCCAGAAAATGATGGTTTCAGCAAGATTGACCATGTGAAAAATATGCTCCAAGGGCTTGTATATCAAAAGATTCTACCTTTCAATACAGTTTTAATGGATACTTGGTATGCGGTCAATAATTTAATGCTTTATATCGATAGTCTAGATAAAGTTTATTATTGTCCTTTAAAGACTAATCGTTTAGTAGATGATAGTTTTGGTAGAGAAAAATATAAGAATATTGAATCTCTAGAATGGAGTCAGGAAGATTTAAAATGTGGTAAAATCATAAAAATTAAAGGATTCCCTGCTGAGAAAAAAGTGAAACTTTTCCGGGTTACTATCTCTACCGATAGGACGGATTATGTCGCAACAAACGATTTATCTCAAAGTTCTACGGATGTTACACAACAGGTGTGTAAAATTCGTTGGAAAATAGAGGAGTTTCATCGAGAAATAAAGCAACTAACTGGTATTGAATCATGTCAATGCCGTAAAGCCCGTCTTCAAAGAAATCATATTGCTTGCGCTATGTTAGTTTGGCTAAGACTGAAAAGTTTAGCTTATCAAACAGGTCAAACTATTTACAAGCTCAAGCACAATTTGCTTTCTAATTATTTAATTGAGCAACTAAAACGTCCAGATATTGCTATGTCTTCTCTGTAGTTTTTGGGCGCTCGGTGCGCGAAGCTCACCATTGCTTGTGCCAGTTGCGTAAGTCCTGATCAAATAGGAATCCTATATATAAAACAATACGGTTCAGTTAAGGTGGTGAGAGTTAATTTCTCAATTTTTGCTCTGCCTATTAGATAATGAGCAAGATTTGGGGGATTCTCCCCCAAACCCCCGATTGGGGGACGGTTGCGTCCCCCAAACCCCCTCCAAAATCATTTTTTCGTTTTTTGTTGAGTGATCATTTGCTGGCTTGGTTGAAATTTATTTTTCTTATCTGAACCGTATTGATATATAAAATAAAAGCACCAGATTAGGGACTTCCAGAAAATAAATTATTTATTTCATTCCCGATAGAGAGTATTTTGATTTTCCGCCTGCCCCCACAGCGATTGTATATTGTTTTAGTTGGAAGTCCCTTAGAATCGGCGATCGCGTTCTAAATCAAAAATTACCTTCTCCAAATACCAGTTATCTGACTTTCCTGGTTGTTTGCGACGCTGTTGTGCTAACAAGCGTTTAGCGGCTGCGGTATCTCCTTTCAGTAAAATTAGCAAATCTCTTTGAAGATATCGATTTTTTGGGTCGCTACGGTATGTGTGAGAAACTCTACCCCGTGGCTTGTTGATTTGGAAGCTGCGCCATTGAGATAGGAATTGTTCAGAATTCTGCATAATGGCGATAATTGCCATAATTATCAGGATGGTAATTAATATATTCATCACAATGCGCTGGTAGATGCCTCTTTTCACCATGCGTTAGTGTTTCGCTTTCAAGCATCGCTAATCACCACACGCTATTTTGAAGATTTTGTAAAGCTCGTTTTTCCCCTTACGGGGAAGAGGTAGTTTTTAATACTGGAAAAGAAAGGTAGCCGTTTTAGTCCCCTTGCGGGGAAGAGGTGGTGTTTAACGCACTTTTTCCAGTACAACTTACTGGCAAGATGTTGTAGGTGTTTCCGTCCCCTTGCGGGGAAGAGGTGGTGTTTAAAAATGCCGGAAAGTTCAATGGAATGACCCGGCGCGAGGCAGCCGCCGCGTTTCCGTCCCCTTGCGGGGAAGAGGTGGTGTTTAAGTTTGGTCGTGGAAAGATGCGTATGAAACTGTGGAAGTTGCGACAATGTTTCCGTCCCCTTGCGGGGAAGAGGTGGTGTTTAACCCTACCTTGTGGAAACTATTGATATATTTAGTTTTCAAGGTTCAGTTGCGCTGAGGTACGGAAATAGGTGTGTAACCTAAAGACTCAGTACAAGTTATCAAAAGCTTTTCCCGTTAAAAATTAGCTTTAAAGATAATTTAAACGAAAAACCTCCATGATTAAAGGCGAAAAAACAAACTTTTCTTTTATTAACACAACTTTACTCACCCTTACTTCCTATAAGTTTGCGCGACAAACTCGCGGCTAACCTTAAATTCCATTACAAATCGCCAAATATTAGCAAAATCATCAACTCCAGTCAATAAACCCCCACCAAAAACCGCACAGCAAACTTTACAAAATTAAATAATCTGGTGGTTCATAAGGCGGCTGACTGCCATAAACTCGTGTTTGTTGTTTTGCAGCTGCATCCAGAGGATAAACCCTCAAACTATCCTTATTCAACTTCAAAATCGGTAGCCAACGTTTTTCTAATACACAAATTTTTGAGAGGTAAAGAGGCGATCTAGGGTGCGATCGCTTTTTTCTTTCAGAAAATTCTCAACATAAGTGATTCTAATTACAGTCATTCACTATTTTTTGTCAAGCTCTATTGACGTTTTGTAACAATATTGTTAAATTAGTTTACATAAAGTAACAAATACAGGAAAACATTATGTACACCACCATTAACGAAGACGGAGTTCTCAACAACTATCCAACTGAACCCCAGATGTACTATGCTGAGTACCCCGCAATTTGGGAACAACGCAAATACGTTACACAGAGTGTGTTCGCTACCTTAATTGTCACTACTCTAGTTTTGGTTGCCTTTAGCGTTAGCTAATATTTTTAGACTTCGGTATCGCTGTATCTCATCGTAATTCGGACTTCTCCTATCAACCCCGGTACTTAAAGCCGGGGTTTTTTGCTGTTAATGGATGAGTGTAGACGCGTAGGAGCTTGTCGCCAAACATCGCTCGTTACCAGCAGCAGACTACTTCCCCTGTGTGCAGTAGACAAAAACATACTACAAATGTATTATTTAAATTAATCATCATTACAAATACTACAAATATTCAATGACCACCAGATTCTCTTCAAGCATGAGTAGCACAGCGCATTGCCGAACCAAAAAGGGTTTAGGCAGAGCGGACTCGTTCCGAGAAGCCGCAAGCGTCTACGCGCTATTTGCGTTTGAGGGAATTTATCTGTTTATTGGCGATAAATCTATAAACATTGGCATTTTTGGAGCGTTAGCCTATTGGCTGAATCCAGAGCAACTGAAGGAAAGCGGGAGGTGCAAATGTCTCATAGCATCCACATAGGGCAAAAAGTCTCAACTACTCAACCCCCGCTTCTTTTCACCCAGAGGCGGGGGTTATTTTTTTAGAGCGATGTCTGACGACAAGCCGCGATCGCATCTACGCTTGCCTTCCACTTTCTAAAAAAAGTTTGTAGTACACCCTTGACACTCTTGTAGTATTTATGTAGTATAAATGTAGTGAAGCAATCAAGCCTCCCAAAAAGGCACAGAGCAAACACTATCAGAACCATGAAAACTAAATAATTGCCACTCAACGTGGGGGTGTAGCTTAGTCCGGTTTAAAGCAGTCGCCTGTCGAGCGAAAGAACGTGTGTACCCTTCGGGAAGGCTTCGCCAACAAATCTCATCATCCCCGTGTAGCCTTGTGGACGAATAGATAAGTCGCTGTGCCTCTCAAGCACGGAGAAGCGGGTGCAACTCCCGTCGAGGCTTCCAAACATTGCAGTGTAGCTTAACTAACGGCAAAGCCCCAAGCTCATAACTTGGTAAATGTGGGTTCAACTCCCACCACTGCGACCAAATGCAGGGATGGTGTAATGGCAACACCACAGTCTCCAAAACTGTTGTTCTGGGTTCAAGTCCTAGTCCTTGCGTTTTACTCCCTGCCCCTGTGGACGAATGGTTAAGTCGCCGCTCTTTCAAAGCGGAAATTGCGGGTTCAAATCCCGTCAGGGGAATTATTCAGCTTATCTCCTGGTAGCTCAGTTGGTAGTAGCGTCTGTTTGAAAAACAGAAGGTCGTCAGTTCGATTCTGATCTGGGGGGCTGGCACATTGCCCCATAGCTTAATGGCAGAGCAAGCGGCTGTTAACCGCGAGGTTGTAGGTTCGAGTCCTACTGGGGCAGCCATTTATTGCAGGATAGACGATTGGCAAGTCACCTTGACTCTGAATCAAGGAGAGGTTGGTTCGACTCCAACTCCTGCATCCAAATCTCAATGGGAAGTAGGCAAACAAGCAAAGCCGTCGCACTTTGAACGCGAAGTTTGAAGGTAACGCGTCGCCGAAGCAAGTTACGATTCCTTCCCAGCTTATACTCCCGTAGCCCAACTGGAAGAGGCGGCTGTCTCAAAAACAGTCTGTGTGTGGGTTCGACTCCCACCGGGAGTACCAACGGGATGTAGCGCAACTTGGTAGCGCGGCAGCTAGCTTTGGGATCTGAAGGTTTTAGGTACTGCTCCGCAGAAGCAAGCTACAAATTCTACCATCCTGATCATTTGCCCTTGTGACGAAACTGGCAAACGTGCTGGTCTTAGAAACCAGATTTTGTGGGTTCAAATCCCACCAAGGGTACTGATGTTCCCGTAGCGAAATTGGCAAACACTTCCGTTTGAGGGACGGAATTATTGCAGGTACCGCTTCGCGGAAGCAAGCTACTATTCCTGTCGGGAGTACCAAATTGGGTCGTTGGCAGAGCGGATATGCAGCCGCCTTTTAAGCGGACTTATCCAGGTTCAACCCCTGGGCGACCCACCTTGGGCTGTTAGCTCAGTTGGCAGAGCAGCTGCCTCTTAAGCAGAAGTGCGTAGGTTCAAGCCCTACACAGCCCACCTTGCCCCTGTGATGCAATTGGCAGACATGACCTGCTTAAAACGGGTTTTCTACAGGTTCAAATCCTGTCAGGGGTATCAACTTATGGGAGTGTCGCCTAATTAATGGATGGGCATCGATCTTCTAAATCGACCGATGTAGGTTCAAGTCCTACCACTCCTGCCAAATATGGGTCTGTAGCTTAATTGGGAAAGCGTCTGCCTTGCAAGCAGAAAGATGTCGGTTCAAGTCCGACCAGTATCCACTGATGGTGTCTGTTGGCGTAGCCGCTCCTATGGAGCTAGCCAAAGCGGTTGCAGCACTGGTTTGTGAAACCAGTCATAACGGGTACAGCTTCGCCCAAGCAAGCTACAAGTCCCGTCAGACACCCCTTTAAGGAAGATGCCGCTAAATGGTCGGCAACCGGTCTTGAAAACCGGGGTACAGGCAACTGTAGGGGTACTGCTTCGCGGAAGCAAGCTACGATTCCTCCATCTTCCGCCTACCACCAGAGGCTAAAAAGTGAAGCACCGTGCTGATAACGCGACAACAGGAGGGGCAGTACCTCCCTGGTGGATTTAAGTTAAGTCACAAAGCACCATCTTTCACGAGCTTGGAAGACCCCTCTTCCAAGGGGGTGTATAATCAGTTCATCCTTAATTAACGAGACGGGGTAAAGATTGTGTCTACTTCTGTCGCGAAAAAACTGATCCGCGATCGTAGTTGGATTTTGGTGGTAGTCAATGCAGCAATTACTTGGGTGATTTTGATTATCGCACCTTTGGGCTTATTTGCCGTGATTAGTTGTACTGTGGTGGTATTTTTAGCTAGTTTACTTGTCGCGGAGATTCTTAACAGGTTCGCACTTCAATTTTTGCGTCAACTCCAATGCGATTTTATGGAGGCTAGACGCGACACCAATAACCTAGATGTCGGACTTTACCCCTATCTCGATTTACCCGCACAGCAAAATCAAGCCGAAAATAAATAAACCCATAAAATATGTGTTTAAGCAAAGATGAGATTCATCAAATTTTGTAATGACAGATGTCATTCACAGGATTAACTGCTAATAATATCTATGATCAGGTTAATAACTGCGACACTGACTCTCAGGTATTTTTACGGCGATGAAATAAGTTCATCAGAGTCAGCGTGATTGTGAAATGCTTCGTATTGCTTGGATAAATATTTCCGTAAGTGCTGTTTGTAAGTTTGATTTCAGCAATTTATTGTATTGCTTCGTGTAAATATTGCTTCAATTAACTACATACTCAAATTGCAAATTATTATGACAGATTCTCAAACAAACATCGCGATCGCAATTAGCTGGTGTTTAGCCTGGGGTAATGAACGTGAACCAGCCTTTAATTTAGATCCTCAGCAAATACGTGATGCTGTAATTAACAAACAAGCATTACCGGAAAATCTACAACATATAGTGAGACAAGTAGAGACACTACAAAGCATAGAAGAAAATTATTTTCCACAAACTCTTGAAGAATTACAAGCTAAATATCCTGATTTGTGGAATCAAAATACTCGCATTGGTTTAGTTTATGGTGGTGCGACTAAGATTAAACAATATGTGTTTGAGTCAGCAAAAATTCAAGAAATTCGTGGTGCATCTGGTTTATTAGATAGAATAAACATCATTGATTTACCTGCTTTTTTTAACAAGAAAAATCCTCAAGAGATTGCAGAAGAAGATAGAAACCGCTATAATATACAGCTTAATAAAATTAGAACTTGGTTAAACGATAATTTTCCAGCAAAGTCCGAATCAGAAAATTACAAATTATCTGATGCGCTAATTCCTGAGTTAATTATCTATTCTACAGGTGGTAATATCCTGGCTTTTTGTCCTGCTGCTTATGTGGATGAGTTAGCTAATGCGATTGAAAAACGCTACACCGAAGAAACGTTAACAGCTAATTCTTGCGCGGTAGGTGATAAATTTAGATTATTGGAACTGCGGTTTGGTTTGTTGCGCGAGCCAATTGAAAGTACCTTATGGTTAGATTGGTATCATCGGGAATTTAATAAGCCATTAGTGCAAGCTTATTTTGGTTATCCTAGTAATGAATCAGAGAGAATAGAAGCATTTAAAAGACGTAAGAGTTTTAATGAATTAACCACAAAATTAAATATTTTGTTTAATCAGCGTCGTAGTGGGAATGATACAGCTAATCGTCCTAGTCGCCGCTATCCGCCGATGTTTGAAACTCATCCTTACCTAATGCGTGATGGTAGCGATCGCCGTTCTGCTATCATGCGAGTAGATCAACTACCAAGGGAAACCAATTTTTCAGAAGCATCAGTACGCAAGTATTTAGTAGGTGATAGAGCAAAAGATAGTTTAAGTAATAATCCTCGTTGGTATAACGAGTCTGGATTAACTTGGCAAAGAGGCGTAATTGAAAGCTGGGTAAATAGATTTAAATTATTTTTAGATCAAAATCCAAGTTTAAAAGCGAAATACTACGGTAGCATTCCAGAGGATTCACTAGAAATTGCTGGGACTTTAACCGAAGTATCTAACGCCAGTAGTGGTTACATCGCCTATATTTACGCCGATGGTAATAATATGGGTGGTTATATCCAAAAAATTCAGAAACCAGAAGACTATCAAGAATTTAGTCAAGATGTAGCTTTAGCAACCGAATATGCAGTTTATCAAGCATTAGCTGAAAACTTACATCCTCACAAACTACGTAACTTAAATGATGACGAGTCAAATTTAAAGAATAGTGAATTTATTCATCCTTTTGAAATACTTACCATTGGTGGGGATGATATTTTATTGATTGTTCCTGCTAATAAAGCTTTAGAAATATCTCAGATGATAGGCGAGAGATTTGAGAAGATTCTACTGCAAGAAATTCAAATTAATGAGATTAAATATGACGATGGAGAAACTAAAGAAATTACTGGTAACTATCGCCTGAATCACACTAAACCCTTTGAACCGCATAATCATCAACGTTATAAACCATTAACAGCAAAACGTTCTGACTGTGAACTAAGTACATCAATTGGTGTATTAATTACGGCTGTCAACACACCCATATACTACGCCAGAAATTTAGTAGAGCAATTATTGAAATCAGCAAAAGAACGCGCTAAGAAATTACAAAAAGCTGGATATCGTGGGGG
This sequence comes from Aliinostoc sp. HNIBRCY26, assembly GCF_050235535.1. GTDB lineage: Bacteria > Cyanobacteriota > Cyanobacteriia > Cyanobacteriales > Nostocaceae > Trichormus. Next base: position 3,872,981 of record NZ_CP189852.1, on the reverse strand, counting down.
AACAGTTGATTTCTTAACTCTCAAATCAGTTACGATGATTTCATCGAATGTTAAAGATTTTCGTCAAGAAGCATTAACTAAAAATCTTCCCCCAAAGTTAAAATTCTACGCTGCACCATACACTTTACATGAATTAGGAGGATTAATCACCTCTATTTCAGCTTTGAAAAAGGCTAAATTTCCCAAGTCACAACTTTATCAAGTCCGCAGTTTATTAGAATGGGGCAAACATACAGCTATTCTTAACTATCGCTATTTTCGAGTGAGACTAAAACAAGGTAAAGAAGCATTACTCAGAGATTTTGAAAATGCTTGGTGTTTACCTAAAGATCAAGAAAATAACGGTAATTTAGCCCCTTGGATGTATGATAACGGCAGACTTGATCCTGAACATCCTGAAGATCCATTTTATGAAACAATTTGGCGAGACATGGTAGATGTCTACGATTTTGTAGAAGTTCCAGAAAATGAAATATCAGAAGTTGTATCTTTAGGGGTTGAGTCATGATTAAACTACAAGAATTATCCAACTCATTGCAAACTTATCCCATTACAGCAGTCATTGATACGGCTTTATGTATTGGTGCTGGTGGTTCTTCCGGTTCTCTAGCAGATAAACCAATTGTTCGCAACGCTGAAGATAATTTACTAATTCCAGGTTCTCAACTTAAAGGACGGTTGCGCCATGAGTGCGAAAAAATTGCTAGGGGTTTAAAGTGGCCTATTTGCTATTCTCCCAATCCTCAAACTATGTGTCCACAAAGAGCAGGTTTAAAAGAGAATTTTGCTAGGGCAGAATATAAAATATCAGAATCAGAAGAAGATAAACATCATCATTGTTTAATTTGTCAAATTTTTGGCAATCCTGTTTTACCTGCCCGCATCATTTTAGATGACCTAATTTGTGAAGAAGAACCAGATAATTTACCAGAAGTTATACGTCCTGGTGTAACTATCAACCGCCGTCGCCGGACTGCGGAAGAAGACAAACTTTATTTTTTAGAAACATCACCAGCAAATATTCAACTGAAGTTTACAGGTAATATTTATTTATCTAACGCACCCAGTTATGCCGCACCATTAATTTTAGCGGGATTGCGCCATATTAATGCTTTAGGTGGTAGTAAATCAGCAGGTTTAGGCTGGCTACATTGGGAATTACCTACTTTACCTGTAGAACAAGCAGCATGGGATTTTCTGGCTAAAGGATTTGAAAACAATGAAGAAAATTAATCTAGAAATTAAAGCACTGTCTCCTTTAGCAATTGGTAGACAAAAACCAGGTGGAAATGTGAGTGAAGTTGAACAATATATTCCTGGTTCTGTAATTCGCGGTGCAGTTGCTAGTCAAATACTAAAGCGAACTAATCAATCAATTAGTGATGATGATGATTTTCATCAATTATTTCTAGGAGATAAGCCAGCAATTTTTCAAAATGCCTACCCAGGAATTATCACTATTTATGGTGATTGTGTTTTTAAACCTAATGTACAAGTATTACCTGCTACTGTACTGAGTTCTAAGAGTAAATCTGGATTTAAGACAGGTGACTCCGAAAAGAATGGTGTTTTTGATACTTTAATAGACCGTTTTTGTGCTGAAAAGTATGCTCAAATATATGATCCAAATTGCCCGACAGAACATTCAACTTATGGAAGAAGAGTTGATAATTTTAGCGGTTTTTATAGTGAACATGATGATGATTACTACACCCCTTCTGCAAATGATTGTCTATTAACTAGAGTAGGTATTAATCGCCGCCGTGCAACTTCTGAAGAAAGGGTACTATATAGTATTGCGGTTTTAAATGAATCTCAAGAAAATAAACAAAGACCTGTCACATATACAGGTCTAGTTTTAGTAAATGATGATTTAGCTGTACCTTTACAACATTTTATTCAAAATCATCAGGATGATTTACGTTTAGGTGGTGCAGGTTCACGAGGCTTAGGTAAGGTAAAAATTACAGCAAAAGCACCTACTGATATTAAATCAACAGTAATTCAACGAATAGATAATTTTAATCAAAAATTATGTCAACGCTGGAGTGAATGGGGCAAAATATTTGGTAATCCTTTAGAGATATTGCCAGAAAATCGTACTTATTTCACTCTAGATTTACAAGCAGATGCAATATTAACTGAAAAATGGCAGCGCACAACGGTAATTTCTCCAGAAATGCTACAGCAGTATACTGGTGTAAGTGATTTATCTTTACATATTCACGCTGCTTACAGTAGCTATGATTATCGTTCAGGGTGGAATTCTGCCTGGGGTTTAATGAAAGATGTAGAGTTAGTGACAAATAAAGGAAGCGTCTATTTATTCAGTACAGAAAATAAGAATCTCTGGCTACAAGCTTGGGAAGATTTAGAGGTTTACGGAATAGGCGATCGCACCTGCGAAGGCTTCGGACAAGTCCAAATTTGCAGTGAATTTCATTTGATATTCAGAGAGGAGGCTGTTTAGTCATGGCAGAACTAGATAATTTATTAAAAGAGCAACTAGCTTTAAGAGTTGAGAAATGTATTAGTAACCAAATGGATGAAGTTATCGAAAAAATGAAAGATTTATCAGATAAATTCGCCATAGCAAACAAAGATAAAAAATCTCCTTTCAGAAATGTATTGGCTGTTGCTGTTGATTCGAGTTCTTCAATTGAAATTATTAAAAATTACATTCGTTATCAGGTGGGAAGGAGTGGTTCAAGCCCAATTTGGACAACACAAAAGGATAAAGATATATTTGCTAAATCTCTAGTAAATGCACTAGATGATTTAGAGAAGAAGGCACAATATATCTTAACAGAATTGAAGAGAAATATTCCTAAAGGCCATGGTTTGGAAGCACATTTAAATGACATTGATAATCAAACTCAACTACGCAAAAACGTTCATATTAAACTTGTGCAACTGTTTTTAGGATATTTAGCTAGAGAACATACAGCCTCAGTCGGCGAAATGAATTTACAAAAATAAAACATTTATCAAATTTTTAGGAGTGTTTAAAGATGTACCGCTTTGTTGTATCAACTGTTGGCACAAGTTTACTCTCTAACCAAATTCGCCCCAAAGATCCAAAAAGTTGGAAGGGACTACTTGATAAAACTGCCAACTGGACAGAGGAGAGAATTAAACAACATGAGCCGGAAGTGATCAATATTCTTCTAGACCTAAAAAACAGAGCTGAAGAAAAGTTAAATAGCGGCAATATTTTAGAAATTAAAGAAGCTAGTGCTGAACTAAATGGTATCTATAGCTTATATAAAGATAACATTGATAATGGTAAGTTAGATACTCACTGGTTGATTACAACTGAAACATATCAAGGACAAAAAACAGCAAAAATAATTAAAGATTTTTTACACAAGCAAGTCAATTTTATTGAAATATATACCCCTGATCAGCTTTCTACAGAAGATACAGCAAACTTTAAACAAGGAATAGACGACCTAATTGATTGGCTTTCTAAAAGATATGAAGAGTCTCATAAAGATGGTTATTCTATCTACTTTAATTTAGTTGGCGGGTTTAAGGCAATTCAAGGATATATGAATACTATTGGTATGTTCTATGCCGATAAAATTATATATGTGTTTGAAGGTGAATCATCTAAGTTAATTACTATTCCACGTTTACCGATTACTCTAGATTATGAACGAGTCAAAAAACATCAGGTTACTTTAGCATTGTTGAATGCTGGAGCAAGTTTTTCTCCTAAGCAGATGGAAAAAGAAAATATTGAAGAAGCATTAATTACTGAAATTGATGGAAAAATAACGATTTCCAATTGGGGGCAGTTAATTTGGGGTCAATGCAAGGAAAAATTTTTAGCATCAGACGAATTGTTAAGTTTTTCCAACATAGATTATGAAGATGATTTTCGTAAAGAATATAAAAAGATTAGTAGCCCACAAGATAAGATAAAACTCCAGGAGACTATTGCTAAAGTCTCTTATCAATTTGAAGAGTCAAATGGAGATACAAGAATTTTAGGAAAAACTGTAAGTTATTATCCCTATCAAGGTGCAAAAGATAAGGAAGGTGTTGATCATTTTTATGTTGGAATACATTGGCGAGTTAGTTGTAAGGTTGTAAATAAAATATTAAGACTGCGACATTACGGAACACATGATTATGTTGAACGAAAAGAGACAAAGTAAGTTAATAGGATAAATAAATTATGTTTGACACATTTAAAAATCGCCTAGAAATTACAGGCGTACTCACCACAATTACAGCTTTAAGAATTAGTTCAGGTCGTTCAAGCGAACCGATAGGATCAGATTTACCTGTAATTAAAGACAGTTTGGGTAATCCATTAATACCAGGTTCTAGCTTTAAGGGTGCAATGCGATCGCGCCTAGAAAGTTTCCTCAGAGGTATTGTAGGTAATAATCGCAAATTAGTAGCTAACCCCGCCATTGAGGAAGAATGGTCAATTACTTCTCAAGAAATAAAGCAGTTAAAAGATAGTTGCGAAGATGACGAGACTTTAACTAAGGAACTCATCAAGCAAACAGATTTAACCTCTCTTCTCTTTGGTTCACCTTGGATAGCAAGCAAATTCCAAGTTAGAGATTTAACCGTAGTCCCTGATACTTGGTTTGGACAATATCAAGAGAGAGACGGTGTAGCCATCGATAGAGACACCGAAACCGCCGCAGACGGTAAACTATACGACTTCCAAGTTGTACCAGCAGGGACGCAGTTTCAATTTAAGGCGGTGGTAGAAAACGCCGAGGAATATGAACTGGGACTGTTGATGATTGGGTTACACCAGTTTGAGACAGAACAAATACCACTGGGTGGAGGGCGATCGCGTGGCTTGGGTGTCGTTAAACTAGATATTGAGGAAATGCTGTGGTTTGACTATCCTGAAAATCAACTAGACTTGTTGCTAGATTATCTCAAAAAATTGGTGATGGGAGATAAGAGTGCTTACGAAGATGCACGAGAGTTTAAAGACCATTGGGTACAACAGTTAATTGACTATCTGAACAGTCAAGCAGCTAATAGAAATAATACTGAAGTTAGGAGTTAAATATGGCTTTTAGTAATTTCAAAACCATTGGTGAAGTTATCAAAGCATTTCAAGTAACTTATACTGAAGAAAATTTTATTGTTGAAGTTCAGTTCACTATTCCTGATTACTTTCGGGAAGACTTAGAATTTACGATGCGAGAAGGTGCAGTTGACTGTTCTGAATTTGCTATATGTGAAAATCTGATCGCCCCCATCCTAAAGCAAGTTTGGAAGATATATAGTGGTAAGTTTATTTTGTGGAGTCACTATGCTCTCAACTATGATGAGAAATTATCTGGCTTTCCTGAATATATTTTAGCTAAACGTTCTCCTTTAGGAAAAGTTGTCTTTGATAAACCATATTTTATCTTAGTTGAAGCTAAACAAGACAACTTTGAAACTGGTTGGGCGCAATGTCTAGCAGAAATGATTGCGGCTCAAAGATTAAATGGAGAATATCAAGTAGTAATTTACGGTATTGTTTCTAATGGCGATTGGTGGCAGTTTGGCAAACTAGAAGGAGAAAATTTTACTAGAAATAGCACTTATTACACCATTCAAGAACTAGAAAAATTATTTGCTGCTGTTAATTACATATTCCAACAGTGTGAAGTACAGCTAAATAATTTAGTAGCAGCTTAATTTTTATTATCAAATAAATCCAGTCATGCACAAAAGATTTGTTAATCACTGCACAATTGATTTAACCATCATACCTGATGGGCCGATTTTAATTAAATCAGGAAAAGAAGGAGCAGACCCCACAAAACCTGATATGGAATTTGTCGAAACCTATCACGCTGGGGGACGTTCAATTTATTTACCAGGAAGCAGTTTAAAAGGAGCAATTCGCGCTCATGCAGAACGCATAGTGAGGACTGTAGGGAGAGATAGACGTGATACTAATTCTAATTTACCTTGGGCAAATGACCCTTTAAATGATAAGTATGACTATCTCAATAATGTGACTTCAACTAGCGATATTTACAAACTTTCTTGTTTTACCGACCAAATGTTTGGTAATACTTCTATTGCTAGTCGTGTCAGAATTGAAGATGCTCACCCAGATAGTTCACAGCCTCTCAGAATTGAAACTCGTAATGGTGTAGCAATTGATAGAGTATTCGGTTCAACCATCCCCGGAGCATTATTTTCTTATGAAGCCTGCACTGCTGGAGAATTTAAAACTAAAATCCATCTCAAAAATTTTACCTTAGCGCAACTAGGTTTAATTGGCTTAGTCTTGCGAGATTTAAATGATGGTTGGTTTGGTTTAGGTTTTGCTAAATCTCGCGGTTTGGGTACTGTGGAAGTGAAATTAAATCAAGCTGTTGTGCAGTATCCTGGCTGTATTTTATCAGAAGATAAACAAGAAATTCACGCTTTGGGTAGTGAGAATAAATGGAGTAAGACTTTTCTTTTAGGTGTAGGGGAATTTTTACAAGCTGAAGACGCAAAATTATATGCTTTTGCTAAACCAGACTATCAAGATACACCAGTCGCCGCGCAAGCAATGGATTTAGGTTTTGGTGTCCAACTTGTTTGGCAAGAGGGAAAAGTTAATGATTTATTTGAAAGATGTGTTAGGTCTTGGAGTCAGTTACTAACAGGTGCTAAATGAGTAATTTTGTAGGCTTTAGAGAAGCTTTGTCAGTCCCTGATTTGCTAGAATTAATTAATAAGTTTCCTACTAAATCTAGTTATTACTTCTTACGTTGGACTCATGCAGTTAGCGGCATAAGAAAGGAACAGCCAAAAGAAACAGAGTTCCCTATGCTTGAGGGACAAATGTTTAGTCACGATTTTGAATTACGTTGGAAGTATAAGCAGCAAAATAATTATGAACTGCTGTTATTAAGTATTAATGGCAATCATCCAGATTTTGAGTTATTGGGTGAAGATTGGTTAGTGCAAGAACACAATGCTTATATATATCCTGCCACAGAAACCAGGTTTCCTAAAGGCTTCAAAACTGAAAATGTAGATGTAAAACAGCGATATTTCATTGATAAAAAAACCGCAACTGTACATTTTGTTGCACTTACCACCAAAAAATAAACATGAGTAGAACTCCTTACCAACCCCCAAGAAAACCTAATTCAGCAGGTTCATCTAACCCAGAACTACCACCAAAGCCTTATGATTTCGTATCTTTTCCCTCAGAACGTCCTAACTTACAGCGTCCGGTGGGACATGATAAATATTGGAGCGATCGCCTACATGGTACACTCTACCTTACCCTGAAAGTACAAACATCTCTGCACATATCAACAGGGATAGTTGCAATGGGTAGCGACATCGGGAGCAGAATTCCCCTAATTAAAACAATGGTGCAGGGTGTTGACCAAAAACTATCAATTCAAGGTAGTTCTCTCAAAGGCTGCATTCGGTCTGTATATGAAGCGATTACTAGAAGTTGTATCTGTAAGACTAAAGCAAACTATAGGCAAATTCCAGAAGGATATGGGAAAGAATGTAAAGTAGACATCCGAAAAGACACGAATAAAGTATGTGATGCTTGTCGTATATTTGGGGCATTAAATTTTCAAGGATTACTTGAATTTCATGATGCTGTCTGTTTGAAATCTGGGTTCTCAAATGGGTTTATGCCTTCTTTACATTCTCCCCGCCCTCACTGCAAGGCATATTATAAAGCTGGTAAAATAGCCGGACGTAAGTTTTATTATAATATGTCGAAATCTATTGATGAAGGAAAGGATAAAGGTATTTCTGTACAGCAAGCTGATAGAGAATATACTTTTACAACACAGTTACATTTCAAAAATTTACATTCAGAAGAATTAGGAATGTTGTTAATTGTTTTAGGACAAGATAAAGAAAATTGTCCTATTGCTTTAAAAATGGGTGGAGGTAAACCTATAGGTATGGGAACAATGACAGTAACTATAGATAAAATTGAGCCATTGCATAATTTAATACGCCGTTATTCGTTTTATGAACTTAGTAAAGATAATGAATTGATAGGAGAAAATTTAAAACAATTTATCAAAGAAAAAATTCAAGAAGCTATAAACTCACATTTACTTCAAAAAGACCAATTAAAAGAATTAAAAGCCATCCTAAACTATCCAAGTAACCACGAACCGCTATCACAATATTAGCTATGACAATAACTGAATCTGCTTCGGAAACTATTACAGATGCACAGTGGGAAATTGCTCATGCGATCGCTCTTACTTTAGTAAAAGATGATACTGATGTCAATGAGGTAAGAAAAGCCGTTGCTTATCTGCGTGGTTACATTCATCAACCAGATGCGACTTCCAGGTTTTTCAAATATCTCAAAACCTTGGTAAGCAATGGTAGACAAATAGGACACAGTGGGAAAACTACACATTACTATCGCAGTATCGATAAAGCCTGTAGTGATTATCTCAAAAGTATTAATGATGCTCACACCATCCTGCAAATTTTAGGCTGGGTATCTCGCCTCATGCGTTACTACAAAGATGCTGGCGTTCCCATTGGTGAAATTGCTATTCCCACAGCACCACCGCCAGAGTCAGCGCGTCAGGCGGAAGTTGCGAAAGCTAGTAGTAGTCAAAAGTTTACTGTAGGTCAAGTAATTGAAGCGATAATTGCCGTTAAAAAAAATATCGATGTGACATATGAAGTTGTATTCACTAAGCAAAGATTAAGCAAAAAAGAACACAAGAAAGCACAAGATTTGACAGAAGGGCAAAAAGTGAAGGTCGAAATTCTAGAGCTTAAAGAAGATGGGAGTATAAAGAAAGTTAAATTAGTTGATTGATAGACAAAAAGATGTATTTTGTTGTGGCTATCTTTCAGGTAAAGGTTGCATAAAATAGGGGAATGTAGCTGCTAAGTTTACATTTGGCGTGAACTTTGCGATCGCCTCTATATTATTCTATCCTCACGATGATGTTAAACTACAATCCATTAGACTGCTTACCTTCATCGGCAGAATTACCAGATTCAGACGATACACAGTCAAATAGTTGGGTGTTCACAAAAATCATCATTTTAGCGTCCTTCTCCGCGCCTTTGCGCCTCTGCGTGAAACACATCACTCAACCTTCAAAGCACGGCGCGCCAACTTTGCATAAGTCTTCACCGTTTCATAAGGCATTTGTAAATCATTCGCTACCACTTGCAAAGACTCGCCCATTTCCCGGCGTGCTAAGATAGTAGCCCACTTTGATGCTACCTCAAAAGCGCGATCGCCTCCCGTCCTTTTGCGTTGAGCTGTAAATATCTCTGTTAACTCTGCAATTCTACTCGCCAATAAACTTTCTACCTCTGGGACTTCTGCAACCACTTGTGATGACCAACCCAAGCGGGTTTGACCCAAGCCAAATGTTGTTTTATGACCAGTTCCGCAATAGGGTGCTAGCTTACCTAACGCATAAAACAAGCGATAAAATTCTGTATTCTGTGCGGCTTGTTTCGCTAAACTAAATTCTACTGAACCTGTAAAACCTGTTACCGCACCTTTCTTCCCAGCCAGTATTTTCATTGAAGCGATTTGATGACGGGTAATCAAAGTAGACTCATCTATCCAATCTAAAAATGAGTCTTGGTCAACTGGAATACCAGAAAAATCATTCCATCGCCGTAGGTAGCTATGGAAAACATTCATCGGTACAGGTAAGGGTAAATGATGACCTTTGCGACGAAAGCTAGTAGGACTGATAAATCTTAAACTCAGATTTTCCCCATGTTCAGCATCTAACAATTGCGCGTAAGTTGTAGGTGGATGAACCACATTACACCCCAGAATTTGTAAGGGCGCATTCCGCAAACTCACCTCCGCAGGGAGATTTTTCACCCACTGCGCCAACCACTGTACTACTCTACTGGATAACGCCGTCACATACCAACGATAGGTTTGATTCGCCAAAATTTTTAACTGCTTACCACTACTGACCAATTCCCCATCCAACGCAGAGATAGTAAAAGGCTTTTCTGACTCGCCATCATGGAGATAAGCGGAAAGTTCTGGGTTAGTCGAACGTACTTGGTCAAGAAACCAAGCGTGTAGTCCAATGGTGTACTGCGGATATAAAGAAACATCTACTTTTGTGGCTAACTCAAATTCCAAACCCACTATTTCCGTCTCTAGAGGCCAGTCAGAGTGAGAACTTGGGAGATTGATTTTGTTCTTGGGACGACGCACCATTATGCAGTAAGTTAATAGAGTAAGTGGAAAGTTGAAAGTTACATCAGCTATCAGTTATCAAGCGGGTGATTTAGACCCAAGAATTTAACTGTTCGCTGTTCAAGCTAGCTTTATCAAGCAACTAGCCCAGCCCAATTATACAAAATTAATACATTTCCGTAATTTTTCTGTTGTGTAGACAGAAATGGTCATAATTATTCATCAAATATAAAGTACATTTACTAATTTACAATGAAAAAATAATGTAGCTTTGAATAAACTGATTGATAGCCCTGTGCGTAAAGGTTAAGCTAAGAACAATAAAATTCACAATCTCAAGGGTCTTGAGTAATTGCATGACCGCTAACACTTTACTCAGTAATCTACTGGATCAAAAGATTATTAGATTAAGTTCTCAGGAAGTAAATCTACCGATTTTACAGGAGAGGATTTACAGTTTCTTTATGGAAGCAGTAAATCTCTATCCTCCAGAAAATGTCTTACATGAATTTAAAAGGTTATTTGTTGGTTGTTTGCTAGTAGATAATTTAAATCATATTCCCATCATTAAAAAACTCTTATTGCTGACTGATGAGCAAGAGTTTCATAATACAATTAAACGCTGTTGTTACATTTTAATTAATAATTGGGCAACTAAAAGAAAATACCAATATATCCGCGAACTAATTGATTTATTTTCGCAATTACCTGAGAGTAGTGACAATATTTCTAAAAATACTCTGTTATATAGACAAAGGTTAAATAATTTTGTTGAAAGTCAAGATTATCAAGAACTAAAAATATTTAACTATAAAAATGAGTATAATCCCCAAGGTCATTGGAGCGATCGCTATGCTGCATACTTATTAGTTGCTCAATCTTTGGACACTAGTAAACCCAAAGAACAACAAGAAGCAGCAATCAAAATTTACAGACAAATGAAAGACAAATACAAGTTTGATTTAGCTATGTATATTGCTCGTTCACAGTCTGAAGCATCTACTAACACACGCTATAATAATCCTAGTATTTTGGGTGATAATGTTTTACACCTCATTAAAAAAATTGTTGCTAAGAGGGGTAAATTCAGTCACGATAATTTAGCCAATATATTCCTGAAACAAACTGATAATCAAACCCTGCATAACTTTAAAGTCAGTTTACAGAAATATCTATTTCTATCAGTTGGCAGCCAAGAATTAGTAGTGGTTTTAAGGAAATCATTAAGGGAAAAACTAGACGTTTGGAAAACCGAGATAGATACAGAACGAATCAACAAAAACTTATTACTGCGAATCTGCAACAAATTAATTGATTATTTGACTATAGAAAATAGACATGAACCGTCAGAATTATTTAATTTATTAGTCTCTCAAGGTCATCCGCTAACTTTAGTCATTATCCTGTTGAAGATTATTTTAATCTCCCCATATTCTCGGAGTCATTTAGAGACTCGAATTGCGGCTTTAATCAATTATTATCAGCATCAATCCGAAGAGGAATGTAAATGGATTATTTATTTTATTGAAGTTTTTAATATCACCTTTGCTATTTATGCAGAGAATGTGGATTATAATTTGCTGAAAATGACAGCAGATGAGCTGGGTAATAAGGGCAGCAATAATATAGATAGCTATCGTGTCTTTTCGCAAATCAAGCAATAGAATCTGACTGAGATTAACTTATAAAATTAACGTGATTCTAATTGGGAGACTCGCGTCTCTAATTTAGTTACTTGTTGCTTTAATTCAACTACTAAAGTCGCTAAATTATCAAACATTTTCTCGCGTTCTGACTGTGATAGATTTCTTCTAGAACCAGGAGGTACGGTAATTGTCGTCCTTGGAGATGCAGCAGGACGACCTTGATTTAATCTTGACTCTATTTGACTTAACCGTGACTCCACACGATTTAAATCTGCTTGTAAATTATTTATCCGAGATTCAACTTGCTGTGATATAGCTGGGTTTGATAGTAATCCCAGCCAGATAATTACCACCAATAATACAGCGAGTAACAATCTGCGAAACATCTTATTAACTCCTGAAAATAATTATTAAATATGGCATCATGCTATTAGCATAACGCATAAATTAATCATGAATAATTCATGTAAAATCTGTCCAAATTATCAATTTATTGATGAATAAAGTTTCAAATAAGGACTAAAGTCCTGACTACAAACTGAATCTTCCTGTTACCTTTAAATTAAATATTGTAAAGATATCGGTATAATTATAATTCACGCACATCTACCGAGGTACAGATGGATAATACTACTGCTCATAGTTTATTTGTTTGCACAACTTGTGCTAGCGTTTGGCAAGATGGAAAACGCATAGGTGAAAGCGGTGGTCAAAAACTTCTGCATCAGTTACAGGAATTAGCACAAAATTGGGAATTACGGGAAGAATTCCCTATCCAAGCAGTGGAATGTATGAGTGCTTGTAACCGTTCCTGCGTCGTTGCTTTTGCGGCTGAAGGTAAAATGACCTATTTATTCGGAGATTTAGCAGTGGATGACAGTATATCTGCTGTGTTGGAATGTGCTACTAAATACTATAGAAAACCAGATGGATTATTACCTTGGTCGGAACGGCCAGAACCATTAAAAAAAGGAATATTAGCCAAAATTCCGTCTTTATCCTTAAAACAGTAGGTAGAGAGAAGACTTGAAACGGGTTTTAATTCTAGGTGGAACTGGAGATGCGGCAGAGTTAACTGCTAAAATTGCCACTATCTCTGGGATAGAAGCGATCGCATCTTTAGCCGGTCGCACTAGTCAACCATCACTCCCCGATGGTAACGTGCGGATTGGCGGCTTTGGCGGTGCGGCGGGATTAGCTGATTATTTACGCCAGATGCAAATTGATCTACTCATTGATGCTACCCATCCCTTCGCCAATCAGATTTCCTGGAATGCAGCGACAGCAGCAAATCAAGTCAATATACCCAGATTAATGTTAACTCGCCCAGTGTGGGAAAAAGTAGCAGGCGATCGCTGGCTAGAAGTAGATAGTCATCAAGCTGCGGCTCAAATTTTGGCAAAACAAGCCAAAAGAGTCTTTTTAACAGTCGGGAGACAAGAACTAGCTGCTTTTGCTCATTTACAGCATATTTGGTTTTTGATGCGAATGATTGATCCCCCCAGCGATGGTAATTTCATACCACCAGGGGAAATATTATGCGATCGCGGCCCCTTTACGCTAGAAGACGAGCGAAAAATTCTCACTCAATACAAAATTGACACCATAGTCAGCAAAAATAGTGGAGGTAAAGCCACCTACCCCAAAATCATCGCCGCCAGAGAACAAGGAATACCAGTTGTCATAGTCAACCGTCCCCCCATCCCACCAGGAGAACAAGTAGCCAAAGTTGAAGACGCAATCACATGGCTACTACAGAAAATCGAGACTAATTAGTGCTGAGTGCTGTTAGCGGTAGCGGGGCGTTAGCCCGTGCTGAGTAATGAGTAATGACTAATGACTATTGACTAATGACTAATGACTAATGACTAATGACTATTGACTAATGACTATTGACTAATGACTATTGACTATTGACCATTGACTAAATAAAAAAAAAGTGGGAGAAAGCATATCAATCGCTTTCATCTCCCACTCTGCCATTTGCTGCTGTAGCGTTCAGGTATCCTGACAGATATTGCCATTAATTTAGGGGGCTGATGTATGATTCAATGGCAAAACCTGTACAAATTAGATGTTCCCGTCGCAGCAAATGCCAAGCCTAATTATTTATCAGATATAATACCAATTCACAAAAACCTTGATACAGACATAAACCCTAAAAGCTTTGCTGCATCTAAGTTTTTTAATTGCGAATTGCGAATTGCGAATTGCCAATTGGTATAAGACTCATATTAGATTTTTGAACTTTTATCTTCCCTGCTTAAGCCAGTACAACTGGATACACCCTGATAACCACATCTGAAAAGTCGTTTATCTTTTATGTAATTTAACTTCCTCCAATTCGATTAGGTTGCCATTTTGGCAGGTTTTCCCAGACCTACGACGCATACAGCCAAACTCGTAATAAAGACAGTAGTTGTTCTGTATCTACTGGTTTAGCAATGTAGTCTGAGGCACCGGCGGCGATGCAGTGATCGCGATCGCCTTGCATGGCTTTGGCAGTGAGAGCGATAATTGGTAAGTTCTGAAATTGCTCATTCTGGCGAATTAGCCGCATGGTTTCGTAACCATCCATTTCTGGCATCATCACATCCATTAAGACCACATCAATATCAGGTGTTACTTCTAACAAGCTAATCCCTTCTCTACCGTTTTCTGCATATATGACCTGCATTTGGTAGCGTTCTAGCATACTGGTGAGGGCGAAGATGTTACGCACATCATCGTCAACGATTAGCACTTTTTTACCGACTAAAGAATTGTCTTGAGAATATAGTTGTTCTAAGATTTCGCGCTTGGGTGTGGGTAAATTTGCCTGGACGCGGTGAAGGAATAATGCGGTTTCATCAAAAAGACGTTCGGGCGATCGCACATCTTTAATGATAATGGTTTCGGCTATCCGTCTGAGTTCTGTTTCTTGAGTGGGAGTGATTTCTCTACCTGTGTAGACAACTATGGGTAAAGTTGTGCTGTTGGGTTCTCGCTTGATTTGTTCTATGAGTTCAAAACCTGTCATATCAGGTAAACCCAAATCTAGAACTAAGCAATCAAATTCCTGAGTGCGAATGGCTTCTAAGGCGGCTGCACCCGTACCGACAGCCACCGTTACTACATCGTTATTGCCAATGAGTTCAACGATGCTTTGACGTTGCAAATCATCATCTTCCACCACTAGTAAATTCTTCACTCGCCGTTCTACAAAACCTCTAATTTTATACAGGGCTTCAGACATCGCCTCACTAGTTACTGGTTTTTGTAAATAAGCGATCGCACCTAGTAGTAAACCCCGTTGCCGTCCTTCTTCGACGGTCATAATGTGTACAGGAATATGACGGGTAGTCGGATCACGTTTGAGGCGACTTAGCACTGTCCATCCATCCATTTCGGGTAAGCGAATATCCAGTAAAATCGCCATTGGTAAAAATTCCTTGGCTAGTTTCAACCCATCTGTACCAGTTTGGGCGGTAATTACCTGGAATCCGTGCTGCCGTGCCATATCTACTAAAATACGGGCAAAATTAACGTCATCTTCAATAATGAGTAAGACTTTATTCTCTGATGCTGTTGTGCTAATGCTGTCGCGATCGTCTGGGACAATAGGATTTTGGTAAACGACATTCCCAGGGCGTAGCTGTTCATCCTTGGTGTTCCCATTTGTGTAGCGTACTTTAGAGAAGGGCGTACTCTGCGGAGTTGAGGATACAGATTCTGCACTGAACTGGGGTAAATAGAAGGTAAATGTACTTCCTTGACCAAGATAGCTGACAAGTTTAATTTCTCCACCTAACAGATGAGCAATTTCTCGGCTAATAGATAAGCCTAATCCAGTACCGCCGTATTTGCGGCTGGTTGTGCCATCAGCTTGCTGAAAAGCTTCAAAGATAATTTTCTGCTTATCAGGTGCAATGCCAATACCTGTATCACTGACAACGAAAGCTAACACTGTCTGGGCATGACTTAAAGTCGGTTGAGTATCACTCCATCCTTGTTTAGCTACCTCAATCCGCAGCCGGACTTCGCCCCGTTCCGTAAATTTAAAGGCATTGGAGAGGAGATTTTTTAAGACTTGCTGCAAGCGTTTGATATCTGTACTCACGTTGCTAGGCAAATCAGGCGCGAGTTCAATGGCAAAAGTCAGACCTTTATTTTGAGCCATTTGCCCAAAACTCCGTTCAATCTGTTCAGCCAACTCAGATAAAGGTACCGAAGTCACATGAATTGACATTGTACCCGATTCAATTTTGGCTAAATCTAAAATGTCATTGATTAATGCCAACAGTTCATTACCGGCTGAGTAGATGGTTTGGCTGTATTCCACTTGTTTGGCGGTGAGATTACCATCAACGTTATCTGTTAACAATTTGGCCAAAATCAACAAGCTGTTTAGGGGTGTCCGCAATTCGTGGGACATATTCGCTAAAAATTCGGATTTATATCGAGATGAGAGGGCTAGTTGCTCGGCTTTTTCTTCTAATGACCGTCTAGCTTGTTCGATTTCCCGATTTTTCCGCTCCACTTCTTTTTTCTGGAGGGCTAACAGTTCAGCTTTTTCTTCTAGTTCGGCGTTGGTTTGCTGTAATTCTTCCTGTTGTCCCCGTAATAAGTCTTCTGAGGTTTTGAGTGATTGGGCTTGTTGTTCTAGCCGCTTGTTAGTTTCGCGGAGTTCATTTTGTTGAGTTTGTAGTTCTTGTGCCAGAGATTGGGATTGTTTGAGTAATTCTTCGGTACGCATCGAGGCGGCGATGGTGTTGAGAACGATCGCAATACTTTCGGTGAGTTGGTCGAAGAACGTTAAATGAATCTCACTAAAGCGGCGGAAAGCAGCTAATTCAATCACCGCCGTGACTTGTCCTTCAAATAGCACAGGTAATACCACTGCATTCAGGGGATTGGCTTCTCCTAAACCGGAGCTAATTTTGATATAGTCACTGGGTACTTCTGTTAACAAAATTCGTTCTTTTTCTAAAGCACATTGCCCCACCAAACCTTCTCCGAGATGGAAGCGGTTAGCTAAATGTTTACGTTCGCGGTAAGCATAGGTACTGAGTAGTTTCAAGTATGATGCTGATGGATTCTCGCCATTTTCCATTAAGTAGAATACGCCGTGTTGCGCGCCTACAAGGGGTGCAAGTTCTGAGAGAATGAGTTTAGATACAGTTTCTAAATCACGCTGACCTTGCAGCATCCGGGTAAATTTGGCGAGGTTAGTTTTTAACCAGTCTTGTTCAGTATTTTTCTGGGTTGTCTCCCTGAGATTGGCAATCATCTGGTTGATGTTGTCTTTAAGGATTGCCACTTCCCCTTGAGCTTCCACAGCAATAGAACGGGTTAAATCGCCCTTAGTGACGGCTGTAGCTACTTCGGCGATCGCGCGTAACTGGGTAGTTAATGTTGCCGCTAGTTCGTTGACGTTGTCCGTGAGGTCTTTCCACGTCCCTGCCGCCCCCGGAACTTTAGCTTGGCCGCCTAACTTCCCTTCAATCCCCACTTCCCGCGCCACTGTCGTCACCTGATTAGCAAAGGTAGCTAGGGTATCAATCATTTCGTTGATGGTTTCCGCCAAGGTTTCAATTTCCCCTTTGGCATCTAACATCAGTTTGCGTTTTAAGTCACCATTCGCCACCGCCGTCACAACTCTGGCGATACCCCGCACTTGGGCTGTCAAGTTACCTGCCATTGAGTTAACGTTATCTGTTAAATCTTTCCACGTTCCCGCTACACCTTGGACTAAGGCTTGACCACCTAATTTCCCTTCTGTTCCTACCTCCCGCGCTACCCTTGTTACTTCCGAGGCAAAGGAACTGAGTTGATCCACCATTGTATTAATCGTGTTTTTCAACTCCAAAATTTCACCTTTGACATCCACGGTGATTTTCTTCGACAGGTCGCCATTGGCTACCGCCTTCGTCACTTCTGCAATGTTACGTACCTGGGCTGTGAGATTTCCCGCCATCAAGTTGACGTTATCTGTCAAGTCTTTCCAAGTCCCACCCACACCCCGGACGTAGGCTTGTACACCCAATTTTCCTTCTGTTCCCACTTCTCTAGCAACCCTTGTCACTTCTGAGGCAAAAGAGTTGAGCTGATCCACCATTGTGTTAATCGTGTTTTTCAACTCCAAAATTTCACCCTTCACATCCACGGTGATTTTCTTGGATAGGTCACCATTGGCTACAGCCGTCGTCACCTCGGCAATGTTCCGTACCTGCGCCGTCAAACTCCCCGCCATAAAGTTCACGCTGTCGGTCAAGTCCTTCCACGTACCCGCCACACCTTTGACTTCGGCTTGTACGCCCAGCTTTCCTTCTGTTCCCACCTCCCGCGCTACCCTTGTCACCTCTGAGGCAAAGGAGTTGAGCTGATCCACCATTGTATTGACGGTGTTTTTCAGTTCCAGAATTTCGCCTTTGACATCCACAGAAATTTTCTTCGACAGGTCGCCGTTAGCTACAGCCGTTGTCACCGCCGCAATGTTTCTTACCTGTGCCGTCAAACTCCCCGCCATAAAATTCACACTGTCGGTCAAGTCCTTCCATGTACCGGCGACACCCTTGACATCGGCTTGTACACCCAGTTTCCCTTCACTACCGACTTCTCGCGCTACCCTTGTCACCTCAGAAGCAAAGGAGTTGAGTTGATCCACCATGATATTGATTGTGTTTTTCAACTCCAGAATTTCGCCTTTGACTTGTACCGTGATTTTCTTGGATAAGTCTCCGTTGGCGATCGCCGTTGCTACTTCGGCAATATTCCTTACTTGGTCGGTGAGGTTGCCAGCCATCATATTGACCGCGCCGGTTAAGTCCTTCCACGTACCCGCCACACCGCGCACTTCGGCTTGTACACCCAGCTTTCCTTCGGTTCCCACCTCCCGCGCTACCCTGGTGACTTCTGATGCAAAGGAACTGAGTTGATCCACCATTGTGTTAATTGTGTTTTTCAACTCCAAAATTTCACCCCTCACATCCACGGTGATTTTCTTAGACAGGTCGCCATTGGCTACAGCCGTCGTCACCTCTGCAATATTTCTTACCTGCGCTGTCAAACTCCCCGCCATGAAGTTCACACTATCGGTCAAGTCTTTCCAAGTCCCAGCGACACCGCGCACTTCTGCTTGTACGCCCAGTTTGCCTTCACTACCAACTTCCCGCGCTACCCTGGTAACTTCTGATGCAAAGGAGTTGAGCTGATCCACCATTGTATTAATCGTGTTCTTCAACTCCAAAATTTCACCCTTCACATCCACGGTGATTTTCTTTGACAAGTCGCCAGTCGCTACCGCCGTCGTCACCTCGGCAATATTTCTTACCTGTGCCGTTAAACTCCCCGCCATGAAGTTCACACTATCGGTCAAGTCTTTCCACGTACCGGCGACACCTCTGACATCAGCTTGTACACCCAGTTTCCCTTCACTACCTACTTCTCGCGCCACCCTGGTAACTTCTGAGGCAAAGGAACTGAGTTGATCCACCATGATATTAATCGTGTTTTTCAACTCAAAAATTTCACCCCTGACATCAACAGTAATTTTCTTCGATAAATCTCCGTTGGCGATCGCGGTTGCTACCTCAGCAATATTCCGCACCTGCCCTGTGAGGTTTCCTGCCATCAAGTTGACGTTATCGGTTAAGTCTTTCCAAGTCCCGGCTACACCTCGAACTTCAGCTTGTACACCCAGTTTGCCTTCGGTTCCTACTTCCCGCGCTACCCGCGTCACCTCTGAAGCAAAGGAGTTGAGCTGATCCACCATTGTATTAATCGTGTTCTTCAACTCCAGAATTTCACCCTTCACATCCACGGTGATTTTCTTCGACAAGTCACCATTCGCTACCGCCGTCGTCACCTCGGCAATATTTCTTACCTGCGCCGTCAAACTGCCCGCCATGAAGTTTACACTGTCGGTCAAGTCTTTCCACGTCCCCGCCACGCCTTTAACTTCCGCTTGACCACCTAATTTTCCTTCTGCTCCTACTTCCCGCGCCACCCTGGTAACTTCTGATGCAAAGGAGTTAAGTTGATCCACCATGATGTTGACGGTGTTTTTCAACTCTAGAATTTCACCTTTGACATCCACGGTGATTTTCTTCGACAAGTCACCATTCGCTACAGCTGTCGTCACTTCGGCAATGTTCCGTACCTGTGCTGTCAGATTCCCCGCCATCAAGTTGACGTTATCTGTTAAGTCTTTCCAAGTCCCAGCAACACCTCTAACTTCTGCTTGTACACCCAGTTTGCCTTCTGTTCCTACTTCCCGCGCTACCCTAGTAACTTCCGATGCAAAGGAATTAAGTTGATCCACCATTGTATTGACGGTGTTTTTCAACTCTAGAATTTCGCCTTTGACATCAACTGTAATTTTCTTTGATAAATCACCATTTGCGATCGCGGTTGCGACTTCTGCAATGTTCCGCACCTGTCCGGTGAGGTTTCCTGCCATCAGATTGACATTATCGGTTAAGTCTTTCCAAGTCCCGGCAACGCCTTTGACTTCGGCTTGTACACCCAGTTTCCCTTCGGTTCCCACTTCCCGTGCTACCCGCGTCACTTCACCAGCAAAGGAACTCAGCCTTGTCACCATCGTATTGACAATGTTGGCAGTTTGCAGAAACTCTCCCTTGAGAGGTCTAGCATCAATTTCTGTGGCGATGGTTTGGGATAAGTCACCGTTAGCTACAGCCCGAATCACCCGTGTAGTTTCTGCTGTAGGCTGAACTAAATCTGTAATTAGAGTATTGACAGAATTGACACAATCTGACCATGAGCCACGGACATTTCCTAATGAGGCGCGTTCACTAATTTTGCCCTCTTTGCCCACAACATTGCTAATGCGCTTTAGCTCTGCTGCCATGCGCTCATTTTGGTCAATGATATCGTTGAGCGTATCAGCGATTTTCCCAGCTATACCAGTTTGTTCAATCGGCATCCGAGCAGAAAAATCACCTTTTTTTACAGATGTCAGCGTTTTGAGTAGCTCTTTTAAATCCAGGTGGTCAGATTCTTTAGTTAACTGTTCGGTTGCCATAGTACAGCCTTTTTAAAATTACGATGTCTTTTGATCCCCAGACAATATGGGAGGGTATGGTGAAGCCAAGGACAATTTTTCTGGTTTCACCATCAGCATGAGTTGATCACCATGCCTATGCTAGATAGAAAATGCTATTGCTAACAGTTTCAAAAACACTACTTAGCAAATCATAGCCGCTATTTATTGTCTACATTAGTCTCTATGAAAGTTTTTTTGCTATTGAAAAATAATAGTTTATTTACCTATATCTGAAGACATAATCCTTTCGATATAGTAAAATTACTCGTTAAAAAAAGTGACAATAATACTAATTCAAAATGCAACCACAATTTAAAATAAAGCTGGTGAACAAAATATTTACTTATTGATAATATGAGACGATAAATGGCTTTTATTATTTACATATCTCTCATATTCTTTAGGTGAGTGACTCTAGCAATGAAAGTCTACCCATATTTATTTGCTAACTATCTCTATCATTTTTGAATTAAATGCTATTAGCGAGACTGACTTTTCTCGTTATGTGGAAAAGTTAACGCAAAAGCTCATACCAAATTGAGATATAAGATTCTTACTTGATTTTTGAATAGATACACAGGGGAGGCAAATTGCAGTGTGGATTTTCCTCCTGCAATCTTGCCGTTTTGTTAGCAGTGAGAGTACAGCACCTACCAGCAAGGTTTAAGTTTCAGGTAGGATTTCAAGACTGGTGTGTACACCTCAGCATCCCTTACAGAATGGAGATATATTGCGGAATTTATACGACTTGTCTGATTCCTGGAATACCGTTATCAACTACAAAAGAAGCTCGATTGCTAATTGTCCCGAAAGGAGTTGTGACACCAGACACCACAAGATAATCCGATCGCCAACTAGTAGGAGTCACAGTACAACGCACATATCCCCGTTGCCCATTGTAGAACTTAATGTGGGGATTATCTGGTAAATAAGCTTGTACTGCGGGAGTAATATCGGCACCATCACCACCAGAACTAATGGAACTACAAACAAACTCACTACCCAATGTAGCTGAAGCAGGGTCATCAAAATTCGCTTTGAGATCCATCGCCCAATGAGAATGCACATCACCTGCTAAGGAAACAGGGTTGGATGGTTGACGTTGGGCGATAAAATTCATTAAGCGATTACGGGAAGCTACATACCCATCCCACTTATCCATACTGAAAGATTGACCCTCGCCAGGGGTGAAATCTCTCTGAGCAATGGGAACTTGCTGCGCTAGGATATTCCACCTAGCTGGAGATTTATCCAGTCCATCAAATAACCATTCTTCTTGAGCTTGACCTGTAATTGTGGCTTGGGGACTGAGTGCATCTAGACAACCTGTTCTCGTACCGTCGCCACAAGGCTGGTCTGTACGATACTGGCGAGTATCTAAGACATGGAATGTCGCCAAATTGCCAAAGTTTAACCGCCGGTAAAGCTGCATATCCGGGCCGACTGGTCGGGAGAAGGGACGCAGAGGCATATGTTCATAGTAAGCTTGATAAGCGATCGCCCGCCGTTGAGCAAAGATGACTGGATCTTGGTCTGGCTCTGTATCAATTTCTGAAATCAAATTAGCGTAGTTATTTTCTACTTCGTGGTCATCCCAAGTGACAATCCAAGGGAAGGCGGCGTGAGTGGCTTGCAGATTTGCATCTGTTTTGTAGAAGGCGTGACGGTTGCGATAATCTTCTAAGGTGAAAATTTCTGTACTATTGTGCTGTCTGGGACGAGTCAGATTGATCCCACCTTCATAGATATAATCACCAACGTGAACTACTAAGTCTAAATCATCCTCTGCCATGTATTTATAAGCAGTGTAATAGCCTTGCTCATAGTGTTGACAGGAGGCTAAAGCAAACTTCAGTTGGTTAGAGAAACTACCAGCCGCAGTTGCAGTCCGAGTCCGACCGATGGGGCTAGCTTCACTATTCACATGAAAGCGATACCAATACCAAGTATGGGGTAAAAGTCCTTCCACTACCACCCGAACAGAGTGAGCCAGTTCTGGAGTTGCAAGTACAGTTCCTCTAGAAACAATGCGTCTCATACTGGGGTCAGTAGCCACTTCCCAACGAATCGGTACATTGACATTTGGCATTCCACCGCCATTTAACGGTTCGGGAGCTAAACGAGTCCAAATAACAACACTAGTGTCATAGGGTTCGCCTGATGCTACACCCAATTTGAAAGGATAATCGGAAAATCTGCCTTTGGCGATCGCTCTTTGTTGGGGAAATTGGCTAGCAATAGCTAAACCAGTAAATGCGCCTGCGCCGATAATTAAATTGCGTCGCTTCACCCGACTTTGCAGGAACTGTTGAACATTACGGTAATCTACCATTCTCTACTCCTGATTCACAAACTAATTTGCCGCATTGAGCTAACACAAATCAGACAGGTGAATTTGCATACCAATTACACATTTAATCATCCAGCAATTTAGATGTAGAAATTGCCATTATCTACTTACTTTAGGATGATTATTGGTATTTATTACTTGCCTAAATTAAGTTTCGTTTTCCTGTTGTTATGACTGGATTTAACGTGTTAGCTGTTGGATTTGCACGTCAAAAGTTAGCCTGTGAAGATTAATTCCTGACAAAGCGATGGTTAATATCAACTTAATCTTTTTATTGAAGATTTATATTTAACAAACTTTGGGGGTTTAAGTCCCCTGCTTCTATAAGCAGCGTGTTTTGTGTCGGGGTTTAAATCCCCGTCACAAAACGTAATTGCGAATTGCGAATTGCGAATTGCGAATTGTTTTAATTTTATATTAACCTGAAGTAACTAACTGAATTACACCCCATTGCCCATTAGTTTGCCAATTCGGGTCAGATTGGGCAATTTCCTCAACGACTTCAGCTTTTAGCCCGACAGCCACTTCCGATTTTAGGGTACGCAAGGCAACCATTGGTGCAGGTAAATAGCAGACTATATCTGCAATTGCTGTGGTCATATGCCAATGGCGATCGCCTAATAATCTGCGATAATTTGCATCCCCTTTAACTACAATTAAATTAGTCTTAGCTAATTCACTTTTAAGAGAGTTAGGTATTTGCCAAAATGCTAGAGGTGATGTCCAGAAAAAATCTGCCGATAAGACTAAATTTCCTGATGCAATATATTTCTGTAACCTCTCAGCTACAGATTTTACTTGGGGATGATTAGTGGCGGCTAAAAAATTTGTCGTCTCATGCACATCCTTAATCATGGCATCAGAAACAAAAGTAGGATGAGGTTTTAAATGCAGGTAAACTTGAGTAGCTAAATTACTACTTAATAGAAAATCTACTAAACATAAATCACAAATTAACTCAAACCCCGCATTATCTAAAATAATATCAATGCGACTGCCTGGATGATTAGTTACTAATTCACTAACTTGAGCAGCATCATTAACTAGAATATGTGCTAGTTGACTTTGAATATCAAATCGGCTTCTATCTTCAGCAAAGGCTGACCATAAACTTAAGTCAACTCGATTTCCCCATAAAGCAAAATATAGTAGTGCCGTCAGGGTAGTTTGTTTTAATTTATCCCCACTATTGGCATCATCTAACCATTGATTCACCTGGTGACATAAAAGAATAGTTGAATCAAGTGATGTTTCTAAACCTTGATTTTTTTGTAATTGAAATGGGTCAACATTTCGCCATATCCCAGGGCGAAAGTAATGAGTAATTTCTAAAATTAATCGATAAAAATAAGTTTCTGCCAAAAACCAGGGAACGTCTAACCAACGTTGCCCCTCGTAGGGTATAAGATATTCCTGCCAAGCTGCAAAATCTTTACCAGTATCATCAATAAGAGGTGGTAAATGTCCTATTGGTAGTTCTGTTGCCAGACTTTCTAATCTGGTATTCATGGTAGATGAAAAATTATTTTCCGCAATCACTCGCCGAGCGATCGCAGGCATTCTTTGAGTAATTGTCAACTCAGTAAAAGAACCAACTTCTGCACCGATAAGTGATGGCGGTAGAGGTAATTTTGGCATGGAAGTTATTTTGATTGACGACGTGATTTAGGTGGTGTGCGATGTGCGCCAAAATATTTTTCACTGCGATAACGTAACCACACCCGCAACACTTCCGGGATTTGCTGTTTTTGTTCTTTAGTGAGTGTATTGTACAAAACTAAAGCGCGATCGCGCTCACCCCGACAAGCAGCGTTGTTATGTGCATCCCAATAACTACGGGCGACTCGAATGCGCCGACAAACTTCTTTAATCAGTGCATCCCCTGTGAGGGGATTGTCTTGGTTAGTCATAGTTTTAAAGGTAATGTCTAGTAGCCTAACAAGGATTTATCCCAATCTCCGATTATAAGCCTAGATTCATCAGTTCGTGGTCATCAAAAATCAGTACCGCATCTCTAAATATTTTATCTTTATTTTTTATACATAATCCTTCAGTATATTTGATGTTAAACTGCCATTGGTTTTGAGTTGGGCTGTAGCTGAACTCAATCGGAAATATATGTGCGCCATCATACTATGAAAAATCTAGCTCTACTATCTGTCACAACCCTAGCTGCAACATCAGGATTAACTTTTGGAACCATCAATGCTGCCTCTGCTTTAACTTGGAAATGGAATTATTCTGGTGCTGGAATTACGGCGAGTGGTAATTTCATCACTAATGAAACTGCTGACAATTTTGGTTTTTACCAAATTTTGGGAATCACAGGTACACGCAACGGCGAAACCATCACGGGTTTACAACCAACAGGGACTCCGATACCAGGAAATGAGCCTTTTGAAGTAGCTAATTTAATTAGCCTCAATCTTCAACAGTTAACAGGTGATGGTTTTGGGTATTCCACATCAGGGGGTAATTATTCTAGTCCGTTTTTCGCTAGTTTTCTGCCTATACCTGGCTATTTAGAGGTTTTTTCTGCACCACCGCTAACACCAGGTTCTGAAAATTTGGGGATAGAAGATAGTGAATTACCCATTAGCTTTTCTGCAAGTATCATCACTGTTCCTGAACCTACCTCCATCCTCAGCCTATTTGCCCTCGCTACCCTTGGTGCATATACAAAAATCAAAGTTAAGAAAAAACTGCAATTCACTCAAAAGTAGGTAAAAAACTTTCCTAAAATCCTCAATAAAAAATTATCAATACTCCTTCATTCACTGTTTTGAAGGAGTTAATTTTTCTTGACAACCTAACTAATACCAATTCTTTAAAATTAAGCAACAGATGCAAAGCTTGAAACCAAGATGGTATCTGACTTTCTTAATTGCGTAAAGCCTGCGGCATAGCTGCGCTTAGAGCGTAGCGGGACGTTAGTCCATTGCGAATTGCGAATTGCGAATTGCGAATTGCGAATTGCGAATTGGTATATCTCAGTTCGTAAAATATCATATTCCAAATGTATCTAACATCAGTCCCAACATTTGTCATCACAGCATATGTATAACTACAATCAGTCTCCTTTTTCTTCCCCAGGATCTAACCCTGGTGGCTGGGAAATCCGGCGTGGACAATATTTTAACTATGTAGTGCCTAACGGTTGGCGGGTAGTAGAAGATGGTCAATTTGCGGTTGTTCTCTCTTCTGCTGACAATACCGCTTTGACAATTATGGTGGGCAATTCTGGATTGCCTGTTAATTATCATCCTGGGCAATTTGTCTATGAGAAACTTTTGGCGATGCAGCCCTATGACTTACGCATGAGTCAACCCCGCCCAGCAAAACCGATGACTGGATGGGCGATCGCTCACGAATGGGATTACACATCCTATTTCAATGGTATCCTTTACCGAGGGGTAGCTAAGTGCAACATCGTACAGAGCTATAACATTTGTACAATGGTGATGACTTGTGCTGCTGCTTACGAATCACAGTGGTTTAACTATGCTTCATGGTTGCCACAAGTAGCAGAGCAAATTACCGCTACCAATGGTGCTGCTTTTGGTGTTCAGGGGATCATGGCGCAGAACATAGAAATCTCGCAAACAGAAGGGCAAAAATTCAGAGAATATCGTGAATGGTCAGAACGAACTTGGAATGAGGTAAACCATCAACGTCATGAATCGATAAATCGGCAAAATTTCCAATTTCGTGAGAATCTGGGCAATGTCAATACTTGGACAAACCCCTACGGATATCCTGATGTTGAGCTACCGACAAGCTACAACTACTTTTGGATGAATCGGCAAGGACAAATTTATGGTACTAATAACCCCAGTGAAAATCCGAACGTCAGCTCAACTCAAGATTGGACAAGAATGAATCGGTATCAGCCCTAAATGATATGAATTTATTACCTACATCTACCCCAAAAACATTTAGCCTGTTAAGTATTGGTCAACGAGGAGTAGGCAAAACGGTTTTTCTTGCAGGTAGCTACACAGAATTACATCCTGATAGCAACACAGACAATCCCCAGCAGTTATGGTTCGATTGTCAAGATAGTGAAGTCCAAACTAATCTCGAAAAAATTAAGAATCTTGTAGCTCGTAGCGGTTCATATCCACCCCCTACAATTAAAATTACTAACTTTAACTTTAGTTTGCAGCGTCAAACCCAGTCAGGACAGGAAACTGTCTGCCATTTTCTCTGGTGGGACATCCCCGGCGAATTGTGTAATATTCATAATCCCGAATTTCAGGAAATGATCCTGACTTCTAACGGTTGCTGTGTATTTATTAATGCGTATGCTTTAATACACGACAAAGATTATCCCAAAATCATCGAGGATATTTACAACCAAGTAGCGGCGATCGCCTCCGTAGTCTATAAGTACAATATCCCCTATGCTTTTGCACTGATTTTAACTAAGTGTGACTTGCTAGAACTCAACCCAGCAACTCAGCAACAGATAGAATCAAACCTACAACCCCTGACTATCTACCTCAATACTGTGAAAGCCAGCCACCAAATTTTCTATTCTGCAATACCAATTGTGTCTGTAGACGGTGTTTCGCGCCTCAAACCCCAAGGTGCAGCTAACCCTCTACTGTGGCTACTATCACAGATAAATCAGTCAGGTAACACTGCATCACCAGCCAATTTAGCCAGTGAAGCAACCCAGACTCCATCCCCTACGGAGAAAGCACCAGCCAACAATCCCAAGTCAATTCTAATTTTGTATGTAGTCAGTGTAATTTTAGTAGGAGCGATCGCTGCACTATTTTTTGCCTTCAATGGATTAAAACCCTCACCCCAACCCAACACCCCCAACCAACAATCACTCAATCAGACTCTCAAGTTTGGGCATGAGGCATAGGGCATAGGGCATGGGGAAGTGGGCATGGGGCATGGGGCATTGTGTTACAATCTTTACCTACACCCTCACACCCTCACACCCCTACACCCCTACACCCTTACACCCCTACACCCCTAAAATCCTTACACCCCTAAAATCCTTGCTAACAGTATGGTATCTTTGCGGCTAGGTCAACTTATACATACCAGTTTCCCAGTCGTGGGATTTAGAACTGTGGTGAGTGGAGGGATTACACCGGAAATTCAGCAAGCTTTTCTAGAACAAATAGTTTATCAATATTGGGATTCCTATGAACCACCAAGCCCAGGATATAGAGCCGCTTATCTACATCAGCTAAACCCAGAACAAAGTTTGTTTGGGTGGTTATATAACGATGGGTTAGATGACTTTGGGCGCAATGATGTTCCTTTTTTTATTTGTTACTATTTAGCAGGTAAATTACAGCCCATCCAACTAGAAAATATTTTGATTTGTCTGTGTACAGGGCCTGTCAGGCTCATCAACAGAAATAATTTTCCAGAATGTATAGATAGCTTAGTCATACCTGATTTATGGAGTTACCAACCCGCTAGAATTGGGGTGAAGATTCCGCAAGCAATAATTGACAAAAGTCGGGTGTCTTTCGAGCATGACGAATTAATTAAGTTATTTGTCTTTACTGTTGAGGAAAAAATCCAAGATAGTGCCATTGCTGATGAGCATTTATTGGCGGTCAGCATCAATCAAAAGCCGGATAGTTTGTTTTGTGTTCATGATTCCTTTCATAACGCTATTAGTCCACCAGAAACAATCAATACATCCTTAAAAGACCTGTCTATATCCTTACCATCAGCAGAAGAATATCAGCAAATACTTTTATCCAAAACACGTTTAAAAGATATTCCAAAACCTATTGTTATTTCACCTTTAAAATCAAATTTTCTGCTGGGGATTATACTCAGCAATCTTTTGATTCTCACTTTAATCCTGCTTGGTTACTATATTTGGAAAGCAGCACCAGCAAATCATCCCGTCCCCCAAAATCCAGAGGCTTTTTTACATTTTAATCAGAGTTCCAATACTCAAAATCAGATAGCGGTCAAAACTTTAAATGGTCATGCAGATGCAGTTTGGTCTGTGGTGCTGACTAAAAATGGACAGACTTTAGTGAGTGCGAGTGCAGATCAAACGATCAAAGTCTGGAATCTCAACACGGGCAAGGTTGTACGCACCTTATCAGGACATAGTAACATTGTCAGGGCGATCGCTCTGAGTGCCGATGAAAAAACCCTAGTCAGTGGTGGGGGAGACAGTACAATCAAAGTTTGGAATTTTCAAACCTTAGAGTTGATGCGGACAATCACTCTCGATCCCGTCCCAGTTTGGTCACTAGCCATCAGCAATGATGGACAGATTCTTGTTAGTGGTAACGGTGACGGTACAATTAAAGCCTGGAATCTCCACACAGGTAAACTACTGCACACATTTGTGGGACATCGAGGTCGAGTTTTTTCTGTAGCGATGAGTCCTGATGGTAAAACCTTTGCGACTGGGGGAATTGACAAAACTGTAAAGATTTGGGATTTGCAGACGGGTAAACTGGTAAAAGAAATCCCCAAGCATGAAGATGCAGTGAGAGCCGTAATTTTTAGCCGTGATGGTCAAACATTAGCTAGTGCTAGTTGGGATCAAACCATTAAGCTTTGGAATGTGCAGACAGGCGAACTACTCCACACCCTCACGGGACATAATGCCAGGGTAGTAACTCTAGCTTTAGGATTTGATCACCAAACCTTAGTCAGTGGTAGCCTAGACAACACCATCAAGATTTGGGATATGCCAACAGGTAAATTATTGCATACTCTTTCTGGTCATTCTGATTGGGTTTTAGCGATCGCCACCAACCCAGCCAAACAAATTATCACCAGCAGCAGTAGAGACAAAACTATCCGCATTTGGCAACTAGATACCCAGAATCATCGCTGATTTTTAGAGCAATACGGTTCAGTTAAGGTGGTGAGAGTTGATTTCTCAATTTTTGCTTGCTCTACCTATTAGACAATGAGCAAGATTTGGGGGATTCTCCCCCAAGCCCCCGATTGGGGGACGGTTGCGTCCCCCAAACCCCCTCCAAAATCATTTTTTCGTTTTTTGTTGAGTGAACATTTGCTGGTTTTGTTGAAATTTATTTTTCTTATCTGAACCGTATTGATTTTTAAAGTGGAAGCTGAATCAAAAACTCAGTACATTTACTCACAACAGAATGACAAGTTAACTTACCACAGTGGGTATCTTCAACGATTTGTTTAGCTATAGCCAAACCTAAACCTGTACCTTTACCCACTGCTTTAGTAGTAAATAAATGGTCAAATATCTTTTGTTGTATCTCTGCACTCATCCCTTTACCGTTATCAGTAATGGAGATTTTTGCATATTTATCAGCCATTGATGTGGTAATCGTAATTTGGTTAGGATGAGCTTTAATTTCCTCACAATCGCGTCCATGATTCGATTCTTCTAAAGCATCAATGGCATTGGCTAAAATGTTCATAAATACCTGATTTAATTGCCCAGGAAAACATTCTATTTGGGGTAAATCACCGTAGTTAGTGATTACCTCAATCGCGGGACGTTGTTCGTTGGCTTTGAGACGATGTTTGAGAATTAAGATGGTACTATCAATACCTTCATGAAGATTAAATGGCACTTTGTAATCTCTATCAGCACGGGAGAAAGTGCGGAGGGAAGTGCTGATATTTTTTAATCTATCACAAGCCATTGTCATAGAATCCAGCATTTTGGGAAAGTCTTCTATGGTATATTCCAAGTCGATTTCTGACTCATGAGCGAGGATTTCTTCAGTCTTGTCGCTGAAGGTTTCTTGATAGATTTTCAAATGTTCAAGAATATCGGCAAAGGTGGGTTTAGCTTGTTTGAGACTAGCAGCAATAAAGCCCAAGGGATTATTCATTTCGTGGGCGACACCAGCCACTAAATTACCCAAAGCAGACATTTTTTCACTTTGAATGATTTGTAATTGCGCCTGTTGTAAAGCCAGTTCCGCTTGTTTGCGTTCACTGATATCTAACATGATGCAATCCCACACAAAACTGCCATCCACAAGTTTGCGGATGTACCCTTCCGCATGAACCCACTTGACAACTCCAGAAGGTGTTAAAATTCTACCTGACCATTGCCCGGAAGTCAGATTTGTAATTGCGCTTCCTAGTGCCTGCTGAAAAGTAGCAACATCTTCTGGATGAACGATAGCCAAGAGATTCTGAACATTAGCATTCATTTGCTGGGCTGAGATTTCCCATAATTGATAACAGCCTGCGCTGATATAAGGTAAAGATTGTTCACCACTAGTAGAAAGATGGACTTGATAAACAACCCCAGGAAGATTATCTACCAAGTTATGAAAGCGAGAATTGCTTGCGCTCAATTCATCAAGCGATCGCTGTAATTGTTGGGCAGATTCCTGAGCAAGCTGATAAAGTCGGGCATTTTCTAGGGAGATTGCCGCTTGAGTGCAGATGAGGTTGAGTAGTTCGATGCGATCGCTCTTAAACGCTCCCTTTACTAAATTATTTTCTAGATATAAAATCCCCAGTAATTTGCCTTGATTCAAAATCGGGCTGCACAAAATACTCTGAGGCTGCTGTCGAATAATATAGGGATCATTGCTTAAAGTAATATCTGCGTTTGCATCTAGTATCACTACAGTTTGTTGGTTGTTTTTGACTTTGTAAATCAGCTTCTGGGGAATATCTTCACTGTCAGCAATCGCAAGACTTTGCAACACAATGGGTTGTGTTCCTTGAGTAATTGCACCTTGAATTAATAGATGATCGTCTTGCAACAGCATTAACACACATTTATCAGCTCCAGCATTTTCAATCACAATAGAAAGTAAGGATGACAGCAGTTTTTCTAGTTCGATTTCCCCGGAGATAGTCTGAGATGCTTTGAGAATGGCTGTTATATCTAGGGTATGTGAGACACTACTGCTAGAAGCTGAAGAACTACTTTTTGTGACAGTCCCCACGGTGAAGATAGTTTCGTTAGTGGAAACAACAGAACGGCTTTGCTGTAAGATAGGGGCGAGTAATTGGGGATAGCGTATTTCTAAGTCGGCAATTTTGGCTTTTGCTCCCCATCGGGCATAACAATAATATGCTTCCTGCATATAACCTACGGCGACTTTCTCTTTCCCCGAAGCAAGATAAAATTTTGCAGCTAATTCGTTAGCTAAAGCTTCTTCTTGGATATAGCCATTGGCTTTAGCACCTGCGATCGCGCGATCGTAGTAATCCATTGCTTCATATATCTTTCCTAATACCCGATATTGCTCTGCTTCCACCAAATAAAACTTGTGTAAATAGTTGACGGGTGCATAGTGTGACCATTTTTTCAGCTTATTCTGGTTGTCAATGACTTGTTGTAATTCTATGTCTTGATTTTTAGGTAATGTAGCTAGATGAGTCAAGGAATCATAAAAGTGAAATAAAGGCACCATAAAACAGCCAGATATTCCACTTAGATATTGTTTAGCTTGAGTGGCAGCTTCAATTGCTGATTCCCACTCATTAAACAAGTAACAAAGAATTAATTTATTGACATAGAGTGTTCCCATTGCGTAAAGATCGTTCGCTTTTTGATGCAAGGGCAACATGATTTTTTCGTCATAAATTACGCCTTGAATTTCCCAAGGACATTGATTGGGAGTGATCAAATTGGTAACAGATTGGTAAAAAATTCTCAGGTAGTTATGAGCGACTTCCTGTTTAAGTTGCGCCAGACCTTGATTATAAAGCTGAATTTCTGGTTCTAAAGCGGACAAATTTTTTCCCAGAAAATAGGAAAGTGAACAGTAATTGTAGGCGCAGTAAGCAGCATATTCTAAAGTCCCCGTCTCCAAACCACTGTGATATCCATCAAGTAAAGGAGTAAGTGAATCTTGAATATGATGTTTCCAGGGTTTGACAAATGGATAAACCATATTAATGGTACTGGCTTTAAATTCTCGGTTCTGGAAGCGTGATAATAGCCCCATTGCGATTTCGCCAATGCGATCGCCTAAATCACTTTCTCCAGTAATACACAAAATGACTCCATACCAAGCAAAAGCTTGTGCTGATACAGCAGCATTACCATACTGAACTGATAAACTAACTTGCTTACACACAATTAACGGTAAAAGTTCGGGTACTGCTTGATAAACTGCTGCTGTGACAGTTGCTAAAATTCGCATCTTGGCAATAGCTTGCAGATCAGTCATCTCTGGTAGAGTCAATAAATCTGCTAAATCTTTTTCTGGGAATAAATCTTGAGTCTGTTTTAAAATTTGAGAAATATCTGTGGCTGTGGGATGTGCTGGAAACACAATGCCAAATAATTCCAAAAAACTCAGCGCAGTTCTAATTGCTTCAGGCTGTTGACTTTGGGCTACCTCAGCCAAAATTTTGACTTCATAGACTTTAACTTTATCTAGTAAGTGACGCGCATTTTTTACTACTTCATCAACTATCTGCTGCATTTGGCTAAAATCACAAATTAGACAGGTTGCTTCTGCGGCTAAATTATGTAGAGCCAAGGTAAGTTCATAATGTTGTTGCCAACAACTTAATGTGAGCAGTTCTATACCTTGATTGGCATATTCAATGGCTGCAATGTAAGCGGTTGAAGATTTTGCTTTTTGTGCAGCCTCTAAATTTAGCTTGGCTAATTCTTCCTGTTCATGTTTTGATGTAATTAAATCAGCACCTTTATTCAACTGATTGACAATCTCAAAAATTTTCTCCTCTTTTTCTGCTTGATTCATGACACTTGCAAGCAGTTGTCCAATTTTTAAGTGCGTCAGTTGTTTTTGATCATCAGGAATCAGGGAATAAGCCGCTTGTTGTACTCTATCATGTAAAAACTTGTAAGTAACAATCTCTTGATTTTCAGAGCTAGCTGCTATGCTTTCCTGCCCGACATAAAACTTATAAACATCACCAATTGGTACAATCAAACCTTCTTGTAGTGCTTTCCATAAACAGGCTGCTGTTTCGACTTGCGATTGTTCAGAAACAATAGCCAAATTGGCTAAATCAAAAGAATTACCAATACAAGCTGCTAACTGCAACACCTGTTGCGTTGATGGTGGTAACTTTTGCAGTTGTAAACTCATAAAAGCTATCACATCATCTGTTGCTGCTTGAATTTTTATCTGGATAATATCGCATTGCCAACAAGTTAATTCGAAGTCAAATGTGATTAATTTATCTTGATGCAACGCTTTGAGAAACTGTGTGGCAAAAAATGGGTTTCCTTGGGTTTTCTGATATACTGATTCTGCTAGAGATGATGCCAAATCTTTACTACATTTGAGTGTATCCGCAACTAATTGATTGACTTGCACTTGACTAAGTGGTGCTAAAGTAATGGTGTCAATCGTTGCTTGTACCTTTTGAATTTCACTCAAAGTTAATAATAATGGATGCCCAGGATTAACTTCATTATCACGATATGCACCAATAATGAAAAGATGTCCGGTATCAGCCATTAATAGCTGCATTAATTTTAACGATGCAGAATCAGCCCACTGTAAATCATCTAAAAATATGACTAAGGGATGTTCTTTAGTCGTAAAGATTTGGGTGAATTTTTGAAATAATAAGTTAAATCTATTTTGGGCGGCTGTTCCTGATAATTCTGAGACTGGTGGTTGTTTGCCAATAATGTTTTCTAATTCGGGAACAACTTCAATAATTACTTGTCCATTGTCACCGACAGCCTCTAATATTTTATGCTTCCATTGCTGAATTTGGACATCGCTTTCGCTTAATAATTGCCCCATTAAATCACGGAAGGCTTGAACAAAGGCACTAAAGGGAATATTACGTTGAAATTGGTCGTATTTACCTTTAATAAAATAGCCACGTTGTCTGACAATGGGTTTATGTACCTCGTTGACAACGGCGGTTTTCCCAATTCCTGAAAAACCAGCTACCAACATCATTTCGGTTGCGCCAAGGCTGACTCTATCAAAGGCTTCTAGTAGGGTTTTGACTTCCGTTTCTCGTCCATAAAGTTTATCGGGAATGATGAAGCGATCGCACACATCACGCTGTGCAATTTCAAAACTTTGAATTCCCCCAGTTGCTTGTAGCTGATATAAGCAATTTTCTAAATCAAATTTCAATCCCAATGCACTTTGATATCTATCTTCAGCATTTTTCGCCATCAACTTACTGACGATTTCTGAGATAACCACGGGGATATCTGGATTAATTTCATGTATGAGTGGGGGAACTTTCGCCAGATGAGAATGTACCAATTCCATCGCATCGCTAGATGAGAATGGTAACTCATCTGTGAGTAATTCGTAAAAAGTCACACCCAAAGAATAAAAATCGGTGCGATAGTCAATTCCCCGATTCATTCTCCCTGTCTGTTCGGGAGATATATAAGCTAGTGTTCCTTCTAAAACATTGGGGTTCACTAAGGTTTGGGTTTCTCTGGGTAATAATGATGCAATACTAAAGTCAATTAATTTAACTTGTTTAGTTTCAGGATTAATTAATATATTGCTGGGTTTAATATCTTTATGAATAATTCGCTCGTGATAGAGTAAGTCTAGGATGTCGCATAGTGCGATCGCGATCACTAAAAATTCTTTTAAAGATGCCACATTTTGATTTTTGGCAAAATAATCATTGAGAGAAATTCCGCCAAAGTCTTCCATAACTAACATATAGCCATTGTGCAGAGGTTCGAGGCTATAGGTTTGGATAATCAGAGGTGAGTTGACATTTTTAGCGATGGTGTATTGATTGCGAAATAACAACATTTCGCTAAAGCTAGGATAAGGATTTTTCAAGAGTTTGATCACTACTGGTAGTGATTCACTGTCTCTGACTGCACGATAAACTAGTGTTCTGGAACCATTGTATAGTTCTTCACTAATGCGATATCCAGGAATACTCACCAGGTTGTTTACCATATTGCGTTGATTGTCATAATTTCTGGATCTAGTATTCCCAGATAGATGAATTCATCTTTACGCCAGAGATGAAATTTATGTAGGGATTTCAATAATAAATTCAGTACCTTCACCGAGAATGGATTGGCAATATAATTTGCC
The DNA here is from genome assembly GCF_050235535.1 of Aliinostoc sp. HNIBRCY26. Lineage (GTDB taxonomy): Bacteria > Cyanobacteriota > Cyanobacteriia > Cyanobacteriales > Nostocaceae > Trichormus. Next base: position 3,836,788 of record NZ_CP189852.1, on the reverse strand, counting down.
TCCGTGGGTTTGTTCCACAATTTGTTTTGCTATAGCTAACCCCAAACCAGTACCTTTACCCACAGGTTTAGTAGTATATAAATGGTCAAATATTTTTTGTCTAACTTCTTTATTCATGCCTTTACCATTATCAGAAATAGAGATTTTCATCCAGCTATCATTTAAAGATGTCGTAATTTTAATGAAGTTAGGGTTAGCTTGAATTTCTGCAAAACTGCGTCCTTTATTGGATTCCTCTAAAGCATCAATTGCATTAGCTAATATATTCATGAATACCTGATTTAATTGGCCAGGAAAACATTCAATATCAGGTAAATTATGATATTTACTAATCACGATAATTGCCGGACGTTGTTCGTTAGCTTTGAGACGATGTTGGAGAATTAAAATAGTGCTGTCAATGCCTTCATGGATATTAAAAAACTGTTTGATGTCGCTATCTGCACGGGAAAAAATCCGCAGACTTTTACTGATAGATGTAATGCGATCGCCGCCATCTTTCATTGCCCGAATGAGTTTTGGTAAATCTTCCCGCAGGTAATCTAAATCGATAGCTTCTAGTTCATCTGCAATTTCCGCGCCAGGTTGAGGAAATTTCTGTGCATAGAGATCGATAATACCTAACAAGTCCTTCATATAATCTTGTACCGCATTGACATTGCCCACAATTGCGCTGACAGGATTATTGATTTCATGGGCAACCCCAGCAATTAAATTTCCCAGGGCAGACATTTTTTCATGTTGAATTAGTTGTAGTTGAGAAGCTTCTAGTTCTGCTGCTTTTTGGGCGACTTGGGTGGCGAGATTTTTGGTGAGTTGAGATAGTTGCAAATGGGTACTAACTCGTGCCAAAACCTCTTTTTCATAGAAGGGTTTGACTATATAATCTACAGCTCCTAGTTCCAATGCCTTAACTTTGCTTTCACCATCGGAAAGAGCAGTCATAAAAATGATGGGAATATGGCAGGTACGTTCATTAGCTTTCAACCGTTGGCAAGTTTCAAAGCCATCGATACCAGGCATCATCACATCTAATAATATCAGGTCGGGAAGACGGCGTTCGATTTGCTGTAGGGCGCGATCGCCACTGGTGGCTATAGCTATATCAAAGCCAGCATCGCTTAAAGTTTCGGAAACTACCTCTAGGTTAGAGGGTGTATCATCAACAATTAAAACTAAACCTGTGATGGTAGATATTGGCGGTGTATACATCATTTTAGAATCTAGACATTAATAAAATTGCCGTAACAGATGCTTATACCAATTCAGTTCGTAGTCAAGACTTTAGTCCTTTTTTATTCGCGGAGCGTCTCGTAGAGAGAATTCAAGTTCTCACTACAAACCTTTAATTATTTATCCTGTTGTGCTGACTTAGGAAAGATACTGCTGAATGAATTGTTCCAGTTGTTCGCTTTGGAACTGTTTTGCCAGTTGAATAATCTTCTGGGTGAAAGGTTTGTATTGATGATTTTGTTGTTCTAGTTGTTCTGCGGCGGTGATTAGCTTTTTCAATCGCCCCTCCTGCACAAGTTCTAACCAAGCCTGGAGATCCTCTAGGGGGGGTGGAATTAGTTCCGTTGGTTCCTGTTCATCTGCCGATTGATCGGGGGTATCTTCAGTTTTCCAAGTGAGTTGCAGATGTTTTTCCAGCAGTCTAAACAAATCATTGACTTGCACTGGTTTAGCGAGGAAATCATCACCACCAGCATCAATACTCATTTGTTGATCGATTTGGGCAACGGAAGCAGAAGAAACAAGAATTTTGAGCGATCGCAGTTTTTCCTGTTCCCGAATCCGCCGCAGCAGTTCAAAACCATCCATTACGGGCATTACTAAATCAGTAATGACTAAATCGGGGAGATTTTGCTGGAGTTTGTCTAAAGCAGCTTGTCCGTGTTCGGCTTCGATAACTATAAATCCTAAAGGCGTTAGTAGATTCATTAAGACAGCGCGATTTTCCCAGCGATCGTCTACCACTAAAATATGCTGCTGTCGGCCTTCGTAGCCAATAATTTTACCTACCGATGCTGTCTGCTGTTGACTCCAATCATTGGCTAAGGGCAGAACAATCTCAAAAGAAAATTCGCTACCCATATCAAGCTGACTCTTGACTTTAATTTGTCCACCCATTAACTGTACAAGCTGTTGACTAATGGCTAATCCCAGCCCTGTACCTTCCACTTTCCGCTTTTGATCTCCCACTTGTTCAAAGGTTTGGAAGAGTTTATTGATATCTGCGGTGGCAATCCCCACCCCAGTATCGACAATGCTAAAGCGCAGTTTGGTGGTATTGTCGGCATCTTGCCCAATGCGGTGAACTTGTAGTGTGACACTACCGCGATCGGTAAATTTAATGCCGTTACCCAATAAGTTAATCAAAACTTGGCGCAGGCGTTTTTCATCGGCACTGATACCCAAGGGTAAATCAGCATCAGGTTCGTAGTAAAACTCAATACCTTTTTGCTGCGCCCGAATTTGGCAAATTTCCACCACACCTTGCAAAAAAGACGGCAAGTGAAAAGCTTGGGGGGAAAGTTCCAGTTTGCGCGCTTCGATTTTGGACAGATCCAAAATATCGTTAATCAGTGTGAGTAAATGAGTCCCACACTGGTGGATAATGTTAACTCCCTGACGTTCCTTTTCTGGCAAGTCTTTGGAACGTCCGAGAATTTGGGCATAGCCGAGAATCCCATTCAACGGTGTGCGGAGTTCATGACTCATGTTGGCGAGAAATTCACTTTTGGCATTGTTGGCACTGTCAGCAATTTCCTTGGCGGCATCCGCTAAGGCTTTTGATTGTTTGAGTTGGGCTTGTTCCGCAGATTGGACATAAACCAACACCCCAATTAATGCCCCTGCTAAGGCTAAGACGGCAAAAGCAATGATATCGAGAAGTTTTAGCTGAGATTCAATATTTTCACGGGGAATTACTAGTGCTACCGACCAATTAGCTTCTTTCAGGGGGAGAAACGCTACATATTTAACAGTTTTGTCGATGTTGACTAATTCTATACCTTGTTGGCGATTCACCATCTTTTTGGCGATCGCAGCTAAACCTGGATCTGTCGCATCAACCAATTTGATCCCTGGTTTTTCAATCGTAGTCATGAATTCAGGGTTAGGATGGATGATGGCTTGTCCTGCGGAGTTGAGAGCAAAAGCATAACTATTGTTGCCGTATTTGAGTTTTTCTGTAACATCCTTGATGCGATCGACAGCAACACTACCATGTACTACGCCGATGGGGGGACTCGATGGATTGCCATCTTTGCGGATAGGAACGGAGATAGGAACTGATGACACGCCATTGGCTCTTGCAATCATGGGATCGCCGACATGAACATAGCCAGCGATCGACCTTTGAAACCAGCGTCTATCTGTAACACTTGCCCGCTTACTATTGGGGACTGTACTCTCTCGCCATCCATCTGGTGTGGTTAAACCAAACAGGGAAAAATCCTCAAGTCGCTCGTCTTCTGCCTTTAAATATTTACTAGCGATCGCCCAATTCACTGAGCGCACCTCATCCGTGTTCGCTAACATCTCAACTCTCACCTTGAGAATTGCTAACCAGTGATCAATCTCATCTCCACTCTGTTTCACCTCTGACAGCACTTGATTCTTGAGATTGCCGAGCATGACACTTCGCAGGGTTTGATAGCTAAAATAAGCACCAACAACTACAAATAAAGTAGTACCACCCACAATTACCTTAGCTAAAAAACTGCGCGAAGCTTTACCAGAGTTGGTGCTGAGGAGGGAATCACCAACAGGTTTTTTCGCTGATGAGGAAGATTGCCAGAACGAGAAGACGGACATAGGCATCTGTGATCAATACAAGATGGGTAATTTATGATACCCATTTGTAAAGGAAGATGACCAAGATAGATTGAGTGAGCGATTATCTAAGGATTTCTCAATTGCGTTATACCAGTTCGCAATTCGCAATTCGCAATTCGCAATTAAAAAACTTAGATGCAGCAAAGCTTTTATGGTTTACGTCTGTATCAAGGTTTTCGTGAATTGGTATTAGCGTACCACTTTGCTACGCAACGCTACCGCGAACGTGGAAGCAAGCAACGCGTTAGCGTCTCGTAGAGAAGCGGGACGTTAGTCCATTGCGAATTGTGAATTGCGAATTGGTATAAGATTGTTTGACTGAGATTGAACAAACAACATCATTCAGACACTCTCTCACACCTTTCCCTGACTTGTTCCTCAGTTGTTCCTAAGATATTAGCCACCTCTTGTAACAAACTCTCATCTTGGGTAGCTTGGTAAAAACGAGCAAGGTTTTCCATCGAACTATTTAAACCATACTCATCATTAAAATCAAACATAATCTGTAAATTCTGCACATAATAAGCTTTTGCTTGTGCTATCTCCCCCAATTCCTCCGCCAGCTTACCAAGTTGAAAGTAAGTGCTAGCTTGACTATAGCGATCGCCATATTCAATTTTGATGTCCAAGGCTTGTTGATAATAGGATTGGGCTTGTTCCCATTGGAGTGATTCTTGGGCTACCATTCCCAAGTTGTGGTAGGTGCTAGCTTGGCTGTAGCGATCGCCATATTCAATTTTGATGTCCAAGGCTTGTTGATAATAGGATTGGGCTTGTTCCCATTGGTGTAATTCTTGGGCTACCATTCCCAACTGGTGATAAGTGCTAGCTTGGCTATGGTGATCGCCATATTCAATAAAGATATCCAAAGCTTGATGATAATAAGACTGGGCTTGTTTCCATTGACGTGATTCTTGAGCTACGATTCCCAGGTTGTGGTAGATTTTGGCTTGGTTATAGTGATCGCCATATTCAATTTTGATATCTAAAGCTTGTTGATAATAGGATTGGGCTTGTTCCCATTGGCGTAATTCTTCTGATAGCATTCCCAACTGGTGATAAGTGCTAGCTTGGTTATAGCGATCGCCATATTCCATTTTGATATCCAAGGCTTTTTGATAATAAGATCGGGCTTGTTCCCATTGGAGTGATTCTTGGGCTACAATTCCCAACTGGTGGTAAATTTTGGCTTGGTTGTAGCGATCGCTATATTCAATTGTGATAGCCAAAGCTTGATGATAATAGGATTGGGCTTGTTCCCATTGGCGTAATTCTTCTGATAGCATTCCCAACTGATGATAGGTGCTAGCTTGGCTGTAGCGATCATTATATTCAACTTTGATAGCCAAAGCTTGATGATAATAAGATTGGGCTTGTTCCCATTGACGCAATTCTTGGGCTACAATTCCCAACTGGTGGTAGGTGCTAGCTTGGCTGTAGCGATCGCCATATTCAATAAAGATATCCAAAGCTTGATGATAATAAGATTGGGCTTGTTCCCATTGACGTAACTTTTGGGCTACCATTCCCAAGTTGTGGTAGGTGCTAGCTTGGCTGTAGCGATCGCCATATTCAATAAAGATATCCAAAGATTGATGATAATAGGATTGGGCTTGTTCCCATTGGCTTAATTCTTGGGCTACTCTTCCCAAGTTGTGGTAGGTGCTAGCTTGGCTAAAGCGATCGCCATATTCAATAAAGATATCCAAAGATTGATGATAATAGGATTGGGCTTGTTCCCATTGACGTAACTTTTGGGCTACCATTCCCAACTGGTGGTAGGTGATAGCTTGGTTATAGCGATCTTCTATTTGTTGTTCAATTTCTAAACATTGCTGATAATATGTAGAAGCCTGTGAAAATTGTCTCAATCCTAAACAAGCATTGCCTATGTTGAATAATGCAGTAGCTTCACTATGGCGATTTTCTATATTTCTAGACATCAACAATGATTTTTCATAATACTCTATTGCTCTCTCAAATTGCCTTTGTTGATAGTAAGTATCACCTAATGTATTAATAACTTCCGATTGAAATAATCTATCTTGAAAATTCTCAGCAATCTCTTCTGCTGATACTAAATACTCTCTAGCTTTCTCTGGTTTTCTGTGGCTTAAATAAGCACGCCCAAGCTGATGTAAAATATTGCCATATTGACGCAGACTACCCTCTATTGGCTGGTGTCCAGTGGGTTTCTGTTCCATCAACAGTCTTTCTAATAAATCTATGCGCTCTTGCTTTTCTGGTGGTTCTAGTCTATCTATACCCTGAATATTTTCAGTTTTATTAATTGCGTCTTCTCTAGTTTTTGTAAGTGTTTTAAACCGAAATATACCTGAACGCCACGCCCAGAAATCAGGGGCAAATTTAGCTAGGCGCGTAATAGCATAATCTGGCAAAATAAATAGTATCGGGTGAGGTACAGTTCTTTTATAAGAATCCCGCACAAAATTTAAGTCTTGTAAAACTGGGGGATAATCACCAAACACACCAATAGATTTTTCCAACCCTCTGATAATCAAGACTAACTTTTTATTTGCTTCTACTTCAATTTCAGGTAATTTTTGTACAATCTCATCTCTTAAAAATCGCAGATTAGCATCCCCACAGTTGAGGATAAAAAATTGCATATTTTCACACTCTGGGTGGTTTTGCAATGCTGCAATCAATAAATCTACATCCGGCGGAAAGTTAATTTCTACAAAACCAAGTGTAAACTTTTCTGCAAAGTCGATAAAAGTCAGTAACTCAGCAAAAGTTTCTTGATTAATTGTGATAAATTGCCCAATTTCTACATTATTGACTTGTGAGGGCTGCGAGGGCTTTTTGGAAGAACTCATTGCGTTTTACCACGGGATTGGGGTAATTCCAGCGTTTATTGCCGTTGTATTCTAAAACTGAAGTGTTAAACAGCATCAATTGACCGATTTCATCTTTACTTACGTCTTTATTGATGCAAACCTGCGCTAAATGTTGATAATGTTCTTCAGGGATAAATCTCTCAAAACCAAATTGCTGTTGTTTGATAGCATATTCCACATCTTCAGCCGTAATTTTGGGATGTTTTTTAGTGCTAGCAGTTTGACAAGCACTCCGCATCATCTGCATTAATTGACGGACATGACCACCACTAGCTTTAGTTAACTCTAGCAATTCTTGGCGCGATGCAAACACTGCATCAATATCTACTCGCTTCTCAATCAAACTAGCAACTGCATCTAATCCCGCTTGATTATAGTTTAAATGACAGACATCACGCTCAAATTCATAAATATTCACCATTGGCACAATATGAGGATTACTATCAAATTGACACAATGGGTTTTTAGGTGAACAAAGAATAGAAATCGGCACTGTATAAATAATCGTACAATGCAGTTCTTGTAATTGAGCCGCGTAGTCAAAAAATAAATGGTCTGCAACTGTCGGCGGCACTCGATCTAGGTTATCGAAAATAATCAGTAAGCCTTTAAATTGGGGGAATTTTTGTCTAAGTTTAACGTAAGCATCACCCAACAAAAGGTTAATATCTGCCTTCAGTCGAGATAAATCTTTTTCTAAAGTTTGGCGAATTGTCGTTTTTTGTTTATCAGAACCTTTAATTTGCGCCAGCAATTTCACCATTAATTTAGCAATAAATGGTGCTTGTGGTTGTAGGGTGGCTTCTCCTTCAATGCTGACGGATTTCTCTACACTTTCCTCAGTTTCTTTGGTAATTTCTTTAAACCATGATTCAAAATTTTGTAGTAATCCCTTATCAAAGCTCAAGCCTAATTTTCTTAATTCAAATTCAACCTGTTTAATAACTATTAAATATAAATCTGTATAACTAGCATCATTAATATCTGTTTCTTCATTGACTTCTAAATAAATCACATGATAATTTTCTTGCCACAGCTTTTGAATGCGTTTTAATTCCGTGCTTTTGCCACAACCACGATGTCCCGTAAATAAAATTGTCGTAAAGTCTGATGGTTCTTGAAAATCTAAAATAGTGCTGACATTATCGACTGCGGAAGTTTTCCGCACATCAGATAAATCAACATAATATTTTTCTATATCTTCACCTTCCAATGGTTCAACTGTACAAGCTTGAAAGGCTAATTTGAGAGTATTAGCACGTTGAAAGTTAGATGTAGCCATCGTTAGTTTATAGTTAATCAATTAATATAAATTTATCACCCAAAAGTTTAGGTAATAAGCAACGTAAGAGAGAATGCGATCGCCTAGCGTCTTTTCTGGAGAATCGCCACGCGATTTTCATCCCAAAATAAATATAGCCTGCAAAGGCAGGCTTGGTTCTTGTTGCTGTGATTTCTTTTAGTCCAGCGTTTTGGCGATGATATCTCAGGAAGCCTTAGCTTCTAAAGACTTGAGTAACTCAGTATTCACACCAGATTCACGAGTCAAGGCGATTTTACCAGTGCGGGCCATTTCTCGAATGCCAAACTTTTGTAGCACCTGCACGATCGCCACCATTTTACCAGGGTCGCCCACAACTTCCAAAGTCAGAGAATCTTCCGCCACATCTACAACCCGCGCCCGGAAAATTTGAGCTAGTTCGATGACTTCCGAACGGTTAGAGCTAGTAGCATTCACCTTCAAAAGCATCAATTCTCTTTCTACACAAGGTGTCTCTGTAATATCCTGGACTTTGAGGACATTCACTAACTTGTATAGTTGCTTGGTGATTTGTTCAATTACGCGATCGTCACCAGGTACAACCATCGTAATTCGGGAAACGCCTCCCTGCTCACCCGAACCCACCGCCAGACTTTCGATATTAAAGCCACGACGCGCAAATAAACTCGCAATGCGGGATAGAACTCCCGCCTCATCTTCTACCAAAACTGAAAGAGTATGTTTCATCTTTGCCAACACAGGCTCAGGCTGCAATTTTGTTAAAGCGAATATTAACTAATTGCCGCCTTACACGTACTGTCTACTAGGTTAATAAATTATAAGTCTTAGTATTTTATTCTAAACTTAATCCCTGCACCCCTTCTACTCCTCACCAGACAAAAGTTAAGACTACCTCATACTGACAGTAGATGCTTTGCTAGCTGCACATCTTTTGATCGGTAGATGTGTAAAGTTCACAAAACTTTTATATTAGGGATGTAATCCTACGTAGTTTTAGGAGTAAAGATACTTATGGGTTGGTTACAAAGAATTTTCGGGATGGAAAAGCCTCAAAATGCTCAAGTAAATCCCACCTCCCAAGTACAGCAAGCAGCTACTTCCACCGCTACCCAGTCAATTCCGCCAGAACGTTTGGGATTAAATGGCGAATATGACCAAAGTGGTTTAGCTAAACGGGTAGCCTTAGCATTTGACCAAGATGCACAGCTAAAAAATGTAGATTCCCTGTGGGTGGCTCAAACTGGCGGTACTGTAGTTTTGAAAGGAAAAGTTCCTAGCCAAGAAATTCTCAACAAAATGATGTCCGTAGCTCGAAATGTACATGGTACGACATCCGTAGATACTACACAAGTTACTATTGGCTAGTTGTCGCCAGTTACCATGAGCAATTAAGACATTAAGCAACTAAGGGTATTTACTGAAAAATAAATGTTTTGTAGGGTGCGTCAGCTTAAGTAACCTATTTCATCACGAAAAGGGATTTAAGCTGACGCACCCTACTTGTTACTAACTCCTCAGTTGCTGCTCAATTTTTATGTTGCGACTAGCCATAGTTTGAGTGAATAAATCTGTGGTTAACGCAGCTTCTACAGGCCAAACTCCTGGTTGTTTTAATTGACCTGATAAAAGTAGTTGAGCAATACTACCTGCACCATAACCAGATGCAACTGCTGTATTTTCATGCAATAAAGTTGAGGAATATACAGCATTTTTACCGTTGATTTTACCTGTAACTTCTGCACGTACTGCTACACCAATACCGCTAAACACATTGGTGACATCTGTCATCAAATGACTCACATGAGATAAAAATTCAATTGCACTGTGACGCTGCATCAAAGATTTAGGGAAAACATGGGCGGCTATCCATGTGAGATGATTATAAAAATCTGGGACTGAACCAAACTTAGTAATTACAGATTTAACTTTAGGAAAAGCTTGAGGAATGGTGAAAGTTTCTGGCATATCAAACCAGTAGACCCCACTGCGTTTATAAGGAGAGGGAAAAGTGACCACTTCTCTCTCACTATAGGGTTTAACTAATTGCCATTGACCGTTTATCCAAGCCTCAAAAGAATGTTGCAATCCTAAAAAAGTTGTCCGCATGACCGTAACGCCAGCACCACCAGAACCAGCTACCAAATAACTTAAATGTACCTTTTCTGGCTCATGAAATTGTTCAATACCTTGGCGCGCCATACTGTTAGAAATACCAGGAAAAATCCCTGTATTCACAATTGCTGTAACGCCAGCATCGACAGCTTGTTGATGATAATTTAACGCTTTTTTAGTAAAAGAACGGTGGTCACTAACATCAACATAGTTAACACCTTGTTCAATGCAGAGTTTGAGAACGTTTGCATCACGGTAATGAAACGGCCCGGCACAGTGAACCACTATATCAGAATTAGCGATCGCCTCCCGCAACTTATCCACCTCTGCTAAATCCAACACCAGCAAGGGGAAATCAGCACCCTGAACTGTCCCAGGGGAACGTCCCGTGATTGTAATTTTGGCTTGTGTATGGGTAGCTATATCTTGGGCTACACTGCGACCAATGCGCCCCCGTCCTCCCAGAATTAAAACGCGGTCTGTCATCACTCCCTGTAGGCAACGATAACTCTATTTGACCAGCTTTTGGTGACATTGACATCAGTTACAAGTAAGACTTTAGTCAATAGTCAATAGTCATTAGTCAATAGTCATTAGTCATTAGTCATTAGTCATGAACAACTAATACTTCTCCCTTGTCTCCCTTATCTCCCCCACACCCCTACACCCCTACACCCCTATACCCCTAACTAAAACACTTTCCCCAAGAACTCAATTATTTCCTTCCACGCTGACGTAGAGGCGGCTGGGTCGTAGCGATAGCCGTCGTCGCGCATGAATGTATGTTCTGCTTCATACATATATACTTGATGCCGGATTTTAGCTTGCTCTAGGGCTGCAATTAGGGTTTTCCGGTCTGTTTCGGGAATGTGGGGGTCGAGAGTACCTAAAATTAATAACATTTCGCCTGTAATTTCACTTACCCTATGAATACTATCAGCGATTCCTTTACCTAATTTACCGCTAGGAATACCTGTAGGGTAGCAGCAGACACAGGCTTTAATTTCACTAGCGAAGGCGGCTCTAAAGGCTAAATGACCACCAATGCAAAAGCCGAGAGTACCGATTTTATTGGGGTCAACTGCGCTATCTGCCTTGAGGAAGTTAATCATAGCATGGCAATCTGCATCATATTCTGCGATCGCAGTCCGCCTTGCAGCATCATTCCCCCGCATTCTCCCCAAGTCATCCGGCTCTATGACCGTCCCAATAGGCTCAATACGGTGAAAAATCTCCGGTGCTGCTACCACATAACCAAACCCAGCTAAGTAGTTGACTAACCGCAACATCGCACCACCCAATTGGTAGATATCGCTGTAAAACAAAATCCCAGGGTAAACACCTGCGGGTTTCGGTGTAGCCACATAAACCCGCATCAAACTATCATCCACCCGCAATTCCACATTCCGCTTAGTAATCTGCATTGGTTTCGCTCCATCTCAGGCTTTCACTAGCTTTTACAAGACTTAACCCGAAAATCGGGATTTTAACAACAGCCACGAAATCAGAGCTATTTACTTCCGGTTTTATTCATCACTTTAATTTATCCTTTTAACAAAAAAGAGTATTTGCTCCTATTGTGGGAAAGACGTAAATTAAAAGTCATCGAAGCGAACACAACCGTAATTAACTAAAAGGTGCAGTATGAAGTCTACTAAAAATACATTATCAAATCGACATCAAATTATCAAAAACCATCCAGACACATCCACAGAAGAATTAACTCGCGGACAACATCTAGCTGATAAATTAGCTAGTCATGTAGGTTCTTGGAAATTTCTCATTTGTCAAAGTGCAGTTTTAGCGGGATGGGTAGGAATAAACTTAACACCAGGAGTTCCCCATTGGGATGAATCACCATTTATTCTGCTCAATTTAGTATTTTCATTTGCTTCTGCTTACACAGCACCTATTGTATTAATGAGTCAAAATCGCCAATCTGATACAGACCGCAGAAATGCAGAAATTGACCACCAAGTTAACCTGAAAGCTAGTCAAAATATCGAATTACTACACCAAAAATTAGATGAATTACACTCTCAAAAGCTCAATGAATTAACTCAAATCATCAAAGAACAGCAACAAGTCATTAATGAATTGAGAGTAACTATTATTCCTGCTGCTAAAGATAGCCAGGAAATGAAGGTTACTATATTACCTGGATTACATTTGCAAACTAATAATAAATTTCCTCAAAAAAGCACTAATCATAAACCTTTTATCCTTGACCAAACAGTTGCTAACAATCACAAAGTTGTAGAAAAACTGACTCGTAATCAATAACTCAGATATAAATTGCTGTTGTGATTCCCTCTACAAACAATAGCCAATCTGGTGAAAACATCAACAGATGAGAAAAATGAGACTCCAAAAAAGTTGTTACTCAGTCCCTAGTCCCTTCAATCTCAGCAGCTACAACCTTCCTATGGAACAGGAAATGCTACATCTACACGCTTCATTCAGTAGCAATTTCCCCAGTATTTGCAGACATAGACTTGCACTCCTTGACATCATCCCCATTAAAAAAATCAGAAGAACTAGAAATGAACGAATTTATTACTAATCTTTCCACAGGTATCACAGCTTTTACCGCCACCAATCTTGATGATTTAGTCATTCTGACACTATTATTCTCACAGGTGAATAAAACTTTCCAGCATCGACATATTGTCATCGGTCAGTATTTGGGTTTCTGTACTTTAGTGATTGCTAGTTTAGTCGGTTTTTTGGGAGGTTTAATCTTACCATCACAATGGATTGGACTTTTGGGTTTAGTTCCAATCATCATTGGATTAAATCGTTGGCTGAATGCAGATAGCGATGACTCTGAGGAGACGGAATCGGAAATAGAATTATCTCATAGTTCTAGTTTTGCGAGTTTTTTATCTCCTCAAGCTTATAGTGTGGCAGCTATTACTATTGCTAACGGTAGTGATAATGTGGGCATTTATATGCCATTATTTGCTCACAGTTCTGTGACGGATTTACTAGTAATAATTGGCGTGTTTTTATGCTTAGTCGGTGTGTGGTGTTATTTGACTTATAAACTCACTTGTCAGAGTGCGATCGCTAATTTACTGACACGCTATGGTAATCATCTAGTTCCCTTTGTTTTGATAGGTTTGGGTGTATTTATTATCCTAGACAGTGCTTCTCTAACTCCTCTTGGTTTGACAGTTACTTGTATATGTCTCATGGGACTGATCAAAGTAATTCAAACTTCTAAGTTCAAAACTCAAAGTTTGTAACTGTTAACAGTATGAAAGTTATTTCTCTTTCTGTAATTTTTGTAGTGCTGGGAATCAATTTCTTAATTTCCGTTCCCGCTTTGGCAGACACAAATATGTCTGTAGCTAATAACTTTGAAATTGGTCAAAAAGTTATGTGGCTTTATAAAAATCGTCCTGATGCTGCTAATGTGCAGAAAATTCCGGCTGAAGTAGTTAAGTTAAGCCCTAAAAAAGTGCAAATTAAAGTCCGCAGAAACAATGAATTTATTAATCGTTGGGTAAGTCCTAAAAAGCTGGAAATTTTCCCTAATATTCAAAAATTGCCATCAGTATAAATCAGAGCAAGTCTCATAAATACTCACATCAAGGAGAAAAATATGCAGTTCATCAAAATTATACTTGTAGCTCTAGCATTAATTGTTAACTTCACAATTTCTCAACCTGCTTGGGCTAGCAAGGACTTTACCAAAGGGGCTGATTACACTGAAGTTACTCAAGAAATCAATCAACTTTTGAGTGTGCAGACTACTCCAGAACAAGCTGGTTATACATCTGAGCAATTGCAAGCCAGACTAACACAATTGCAAGCTCAAAAATCTATCATGGAAACTGCGAAAAAACGAGCGCAGTGTCTGAATGAAACTGGTAAAACTTTAGGCGTTTATGCCAACAAAGGCAAAAAATCTCCAACCCAACTTTACTATTTAGCCGCAGGTAAAATTACAGATGATGATTGGGATTGCGATGGTATATACTTACCAGCAGGTTCTCAGGTTGTTTTAAGTCCGAATGCTCCAGTTGAAGAACTAACTGAACCAATTGCTGTTAAGTTTGTAGATGGTACACAATCAATCGCTCAGACTAATCCCACTACAGGCGCAATTGAATTTAATCTGACACCTGCAAAAGTCTTCAAAGCTGGTGAAACTAATTGGTTATTCCCTACTTTATCTCAGGCAGAAATTGATACACAAGTTCCTAGTAAACAACTAATTGACTGAACTTGCATCTAGCGATCGCACAACCTCTTACTGTACCAAATCATACCTTACCCTTCTTAATTAGGAAGGGTTTTTTATTAGGATAGTAATCTAATTTGATTTTTCAACTTATTTGTAAAGCTAAAAAATCTTCATACATAATAGAAAACAAAAAGATCAACTGACTAGAGAAGTGCGATAATCAGCCCCACCAAGGTCATTGTTAACTTGTTTACAACCATATTCAATCTAGGGTAATTCCAATAAATAAAATACCTAATATATAAGAATAATTAACTTTTGTAATTAAGACTACATCTTCGCAAAAATAGCATAATTCCTTTTTTATATTTAGAAAATCCTCAGTAACACTACAATATAACCAAAACTAGCTCATGTCAGTAACTGCACCTATCCTGGAACAAACTGTAGGAAAGATTCGCTTTTGCGTTGATGATGTCAAAAAAGCTCAAAAACAATTACCTACTGAAAACTTCAAATTACGGTTAGAGAAGCATTTAGGCAAGCAGATGCTAGCATTCAGCCATAATGATACGTTTGAAATAATTCAAGATCAAGGTACTCATTCTTTGGCGTTTGCTGTTCATGCGGCTTTTAGCAAACATCGCCCGTTATTATTAACACCTGACATCATTTGGATAACCTTAGCTCAAGGATTTGCTCAACATATCAACAATCATGCAGAAACTTTGCGTTCGCGTTTTGTTCGTCATCAAAGCAAGCAAGAACTGATAGTTGAAACCTTACAAATCCCTCAGCAACCCCAGCACTGGAGTGAAGCAGCCCAAAATTGGGCATTACTGATCCGCGACCATGTAGGCTCTGACCTATATCGATTGCTAGAATGTAACTTCAGCACTACGACACCCATCACTCGCACAGCCAGTCATATTGTGATGATGAATAGCTTCCAAAAGTATTTTGACTACGCAATGACTTGTATATGCGGCATTCCTGAGATTACACTGCTGGGTACTGTAGAAGATTGGCAAAATATTTGCGATCGCATCCCAGTCATGGCTGAGTATGACTTAGACTGGTGGACTGCTCGCTTAATGCCAATCTGTCAAGAGTTTGTAGAGACAGCTTCAGGTAGGCCATCACTCTTGTTTTGGCGCAGTATCTACAAGCCTCAAGCTGTCTATGGCGGTGAACTAATTACTGGTTGGTTGAGTGATCTATTTCCTTATATTAAACATTCAGTCACTAAAGCTCCCTCAGTCAGAAATCCCGTTCTGGAAATAGATCGCTGCTCCTTACCTAACAGTTCACCATCCTCCGAACAACCATTTAGCCACGGAACTCACGGTATTAGTGCCAATAGCTTGCCTTTAGGAATCTCTAAGGCTCCATTTCGTCTGCAATTGGCAGACTCTCAAGAATATTTTTTAGAATTAATCGCTGGTTTCATCGGCGTTCGTCAAGATTCTCAATCGCAAACGTTACAACCTGAGATTGGTTGGGCAGTGTGCGAACGTAACAACGATTTTGCACAGTTACTCGACAAAGTTCAACAGCAGCACCTCACACAACCGCCAATTAACTGGTCTGACTTTCATAAAAGCCACTTCTCAGAGACAGTTTCTAAAGAACATATTGAAATGCTAGAGCGATTCGATGGCGCGACACTCTACGCTAATAGCGGTCATTTTTGGCAAATTCCTCAATATAGTTTTCATAAAATTTATACAATTTCCCAACCCGATTCTTTGACCTGTTATGCAACTCATTTGATGGATCTTGAAGATGGTCGCTGTATTGCTTACTTCTGTAATACTCTCAAGAGCGAATGTTGCATAATTTTGGGACAGCCCATTTCAGACAGTAATCAGCTTCAAACTCCTGTAATTATTGCTAATAGTATTCCAGAACTTTTTGAGCGCATATTTCAAGCTCAGGGGCATTACTACTTTGACGATTCTAACTTTGAGGTTGTCCAATTCAAATATGAATTAGAGCCTTGGCCAGAAGAAGAGAGTTAGTAATACCAATTCACTAAAATTATGATACAGATCCAAACCCAGAAACCCTTGTCAAGTCAGGATTTATCAATTGCGAATTGCGAATTGCGAATTGCGAATTGCGAATTGCGAATTGCGAATTCGTATAACATTTGCTCTAATACCAATTCGCAATGGACTTCTCTTCTCTACGAGACGACGAGAGCGTAGCTTGCTTCCCCGGAGGGGTACGCTAACGTAATTCGCATTTATACAAAGCTGAATTAAACGATTTTCGTCATAAATTCAGGATATATTAAAGAATATGATGTCATTCCCTATTGAAACTATCGTAATATTAGCTACAACGTTGTATCAGGCGATCGCTAGCTCAATAGAAAATCGACAACCGCCGCAAGGACAACTAATTGATGTGGGTGGGTATCGCTTACACTATTACACTGAGGGAAAGTCTAGCCCCACTGTGGTTTTAGAACACAGTTTAGGTGGAATTGAAGGCTATTTGCTTGTGCCAGAAATAGCCAAACTATCACGAGTTTGTATATATGATCGTGCTGGATATGGTTGGAGTGATCATAGTCCGCATCCACGCACCAGTCAGCAAATTGTTACAGAATTAGATTTTCTCCTCACAAAAGCGGGAATTGAGCCACCTTATATTCTTGTCGGTAATTCCTTTGGTAGTTATAACGTCCGGTTATATGCCCATTATTTTCCCGAAAAAGTAATCGGGATGGTGCTGACTGATGGACTCCATGAAACAGGAATGCTCAAAATGTCCATCTATTTACAAGCTTTAAAACTATTTTTTGTTTCTGGTTTCTTCATGTCAATTTTAGGGTCAATATTTGGCATTATCAGACTACTCAAATTGATTGGTACTTTTGAGATGATTAAGCCAGAATTAACTAAATTTCCTCAAGCAGAACTAAACCCAATTAAGCGTTCTTTCTGCCGCCCTAAACACTGGATTACCATGAGTCGAGAACTCTTGAACCTAGATAATAGCAGTCGCCAACTTCAGTTAACTAGTCAGTTTCAAGCCTTACCTATAGTTAGTATTAAAGCCCATACTTTTTTTAAAACATCCCTTTGGACTATGCTTTTACCTATAAAAGCAGCTAATCGGTTACGAGAACAAATGCACATGAGAATAATCAATTTATCCCCAGATTGTGTACAAATTGATGCTCACAAAAGTAGTCATTTTGTTTGGATTGATCAGCCTGAGTTAATCTTAGATGCTATTAAAATAATTTTAGAAAAGGTTAGTTCTAGTAGTTCGTCATAGGTTGCGCCCCACTATACTAACAGAATTCTGATTTAGATATTAATCAGGAGTATTTTTGACCAGAACTCAGATTAAATCCAATTACCAACTAACACATAGGCAGCCCAATAACTAGGGCGACTGTAATTAGGATAACTTGTTAATAGTTTGACTTGAGCGCGGCGTAAAGCTTCCGCTTTAGTGACTTTATTATTGATTAACTCACTATAAAATTCACCAATTAAGATAGCAGTAGATTGATCATTAATGTGCCATAGGGAAGCGAGTGTACTACGTGCGCCAGCTTTGACTGCCGCACCTGCCAGCCCCAATGTAGCACGATTGTCACCTGTAGCAGTTTGACAAGCACTCAAAACTAATAATTCTAAAATTTGTGTGTTAGTTTCACTCTGAGAGCGCAGTAAGTTATCGAATTGTAAAACATTGATAGAACCATCACTGGCTAAAATGAAAGTATTTTCTGGACGAGAACTAAATTGTCCGTGAGTTGCCAAATGTAAGACATTAAAAGGAACAGTATTAACGTTTTTTTCGAGAGTGGTACTGGTAAAGTCTTGATCTAGTAATTTTTTGGTAGATGCTCCTGTTTGAGCTATCAGGTCAAATTCTAACTTGATGCCTGGTAAGGGTGGGAATGTGGGAAATTGTGGTGGTGGTTGTACTAAACCAGCAGCCAGAACATTCACAGGTTTTTGTGCTAAAGATTTGGGTGCTGATAGCTGAAGCCCTAAACTCAAAGCCACAGCGTATTTTTCCACTAAATATTTTTCACCGTCGTATAAGGCAGCTAGGGGTATATTTCGGAATGCTCCATCTAATACGAATACTAGAGTATTAACTTGACTGGTGGCTAAATTAGAGGCAATAGGTTGAATCAACCAGTTATAGACTTCTTGTGATAGGGTTTGAACTTCCTCTGTTCTATCTGGTTCTAAAATATATTCTTGTAGTTGTGCCAAAGTGCGCTCAACTGCTGCCTGGGATTTATTAACTGTAAAATGGCGCAGTGGTTGCTGAGGAATTTTCACAATTACTTGCAATCTTTCTGGGAGAATAATGGGATAAAGTATGGCAGTGTTGGGATTTTCTTGATCTACTATTTGATCTAGAATTACCTTCTGTCCTTGTAAACAGGCTTCACGCAAAAAGTTATCTAATTCTGCTAACTGTAATGCCTCAATGCGGTTTCTCGCTTTCTCTAATGTGGGAATATCAGGTTTTTCTCCAGAATTTTCTAGTAGTAAAGCCACCGACTCACGATAAACTGGCTCAACATTATCGCGGAAATTAAACTGAATATCTTGGCTGAGTGCGACTAAATCAGTACGCAGTGAATTTAATGTTTCTATAGTTGCGTCATAAGCTGCGATCGCTCCTGTAAAATTACCTTGGGCTTTTAATAATCTACCCATCTGCCATTGCCATAAATAACTGATTTCCGGTGCATTACTGGTTTGCGCCAATATCAAAGCCTGTTGTGTAAGGTTAATAGCTTCAGGAATTTGTCGTGTCTTTTCATACAGGCTACCAAGATTACCTAAAGCATAGGCTTCGGCGCGGATATCTTCTATACTCCGGGCTTGTTGTACAACTGTAGCCAGGAGTTGGGCAATTTCGGATGTGGGAGTATTTAAACTACCTAAACTGTGCGCCAAGTTAATGCGGGCGTAAATTGAAGGGCGCGACGGTGGCATTTCTGAGAGTAAAGATTGAATTTCAGGGATTAAAACTTGTGCGGCTGCCAGTTGTTTTTCTGCAATTAATAAATTGAGATGATTCAGTCTAGCTTTAACTTTTGTGAGGGGCGAAGGTGAGATATTAAATACTTGTTCATAAAATGCGATCGCCTGAGAATTTTTCTGTTGGATGCGAGCGTTATTACCTAAACTAAGGAGAGTTAAAGCAATATTCTCTGGAGATTTTAGCCGTTGATAAATTGCTAAACTTGCTTCTAAAGCTAGACGAGATTTCTCTAACTCTCCCACATTTTCTAAGGTATCACCCAAAGACAGTAAAACATCTGCCTTGGCTAAAGAATCATCTTGAGATTTGAGAGTTTGGTTTACCTGTTCTAATTGCTTAATAGCTTGCTGATTAAAACCTTGATAGCGTAATGCTTGAGCTTGATAAAGTCGAGCTAAGGCAATACCACTGTTATCGCCTATCTGAGTATAAATATCTTCAGTCTGTTTCCAAGTTATTAGAGCTAATTCTGGCTTACCTGTTAATATTTGTAAGCGTCCTTGAATATCTAGAGTTTGTGCTAAAACTGCTAAATTCTGACTGTGATTTTTTTGCAACTCCAAGCTTGTAGTAATAGCTAATTCTGCTTGCTGCCAATCACCAAGTTGTTGATAAGCCAATGATAAATTACTCAAAGCCACAGCTTGTTTGAAACTATCTCCCTGGCGTTGATATTCTTGAATTGCTTGCTGTAATATTTGCACAGCCTCAGCAAATCTCCCACTTTCATATAATTTTTGACTCTCAACAATATTTGATTGTGAATCTTGATTGATAATTATTTTTTGAGGAATATTAGCGAAGACTGGAGTTACTAAAACACATATTAATATAGTGATTAATACCAGCAACAAAAAATTAAAAAATTTATTCTTCATCTTCTCAAAATGGATGTTGAATTGAAAGTCCAGATTAATAATCTATTCCAGAAGCATACTATCTATAGGAATCCGGTTCCATGATCTAAAAAAATCTCAATAATATGTAGTAAAATAACACAGCTAAGGGGCTTTCACATAAAACAATATCCAAACTGTAAAGTTAAAAATTATGAACCGCCCACGAATTATTCAACCAGGACAAAGCTATACTTTCAGTAAATATTTTGACTTACCATTTTCTCCAGAAGATATACTGGCTGAAATCGGTTGTACTTATGGACGTGAACGCTTACCATTACCAAAAACAGAAGTAGTAGCTAATAAAACTGAGCAATTACAGCAAGTAATTGAACGCAATCTTCGACGAGTCCAGTTACTAAGCGAAGATGCACGCAAACAAGCAATAATTGCACCTATATTATTAGAAGTATGTGAAATAGCTCAAACCCAGTTAAATATTGAGTATGCAATCAATGTTAGTGATCAACTAAAAGGCAACTTAGATTACTACATTGATAAAGGTAAAGGTTTGTTAGTGATTGAAGCAAAACAAGCAGATTTAAGCAGGGGATTTACACAATTAGCAGTAGAATTAATCGCCCTTGATCAATGGATTAATTCAGATAAATCTCTTCTTTATGGAGCAGTAACTACTGGTGAGGATTGGCGATTTGCTAAATATAATCGTCAAGAAAAACACATAACTGAAGATTTAAAGTTATATCGAGTACCTGAAGAATTACCAGAGTTAATAGAAATTTTGGTTGGCATATTGAGTAATTAAGCAACTTCCAGAATTGTTATCCGCGTACCCTGCGGGAAGCAAGGTACATCTGTGTTTAACAGTCATCAGTTATCTAAAAACGCAAAATTTCGCGCTCATAGTCTAGCGGTAAAGGTGTAACCTCCCAAACTAAACCTTCACCAGTTTCTAACATTACTTCTACGGATAATTCTTCTCTAGGACTTGTCGCGGTATCTTCATTGTGAGGAAATGGTTGTAAGTCTTCTGTGAGTAGTCTGAGTTGAAAGCCTACAGGAATAAGATTGTCTGAATTTGTCGGGTGTAATTCAAACCGCCAAATGTTCTCTTCTGGGTTTCCTTTGGCAATAACTCGCAACTCATACGTATTACCAGCTACTAGTATTTGTCGAGATAAACCTAAAGTAGAAACTTGGCTTTCTATACTCCTTATCCCTGAAGACACAGCTAAAAACTGTCGCCTTTCCCAACCTAATTGTTGAGCAAAATTTGCTACACCTGCTTGTAACCATTGCCCTACGGATGCTGATTGTACAACTCCTTGACGCAATTCATACAAACGTTGTCGCCAACCGCCATGAGTGATTAATGCTCCCCAAAGTTGAAAGGGAACTTCTAGACGAGGAAATTTGATATCTGCGTGACTTAATCTTTGCAGTAAATTGTCTGCTTGGGTTTGGGGTAAGGGTGGTAGAGAAGTAACCGACGCACGGGTGATTTCTTCAGGAGATAATTGGCGAGTTACCCACAGCACATTCAAGTCGGAAATGAGCTGATCAGATTCTAAACTGTAAGTGCGATCGCCTGCATCATAAACCCCTAAACTTTTCACTTGTTGATGCGTTGTGTAACCAGAAACCCGCATCCAGCCTTCCTCCGAATTTAACTGCACAGCCAAATAATAATCAGCTACCCATTCAGGAATATCCACCCATTCTTGAGGTACACGCAATTCATCCCCATCCATTGCTAAGGTAGGAATTAACACCAAGCGCGAGTTATCAAAATTCACAGCCGTACCATTAACTACTTCCCAAATACTCGGTAAAGCCACCCTGTTGGGATAAACCCTCGCCTGGGGTGTAACTTCCTCTTGCAACCAGTCTAAAAAAGTAGTTAAACAAACTTGATTAACCCAAGCACGCTGACAAGCACCAGGTGTAGAGTAATTCTGCTCTAGATTTGGTGATGTCGGAATCAATTCTAGAACCAAGTCATTATCAACAGCGAAACCCACAGCATGATCAAACATAATCTCAAGCGGTTCTATAGTAATTGGTAAGCCATTCATCTAGACTTTTGCTAATGGCATCGACTACGACAGATGTCGGTGAAATATGCAAATTATCCTGACTCCACTGGGTTAGTGTAGTGAGTAATGAGCGTTTAATGCTACTTAAGCGACGAGAGACTGAATATTGCTTAATTGCTAACTTTTCGGCAATTTGTTGTTGAGTCAGATTTTGCTGATAATAAGCTTGGAGTAATTGTTGAGCCTGAATATCTAAAGCTGCTATGGCATCAATCAACACTTGGTTTAATTGTATTTGTTGTGTTTGTCTCGTTCTAGCTGACTCTTGGGCAATAATTTCCGTTAGTAATGATGCTGATAAATCTGCGGGTAATGTATCTAATAAATTACCTGATTCTTGCCCAGGAATGGGAGCATCTACAGACACAAACTTGGGGTAAAGAAACTCTCGTACAGCTTTGGCGCAGGTACTCAACCATTTTTCCAATGTTTCGGGAGTTAGTTGACTCAAGCTTTGTCTATTATAAAGTTGAGTGATGGCTTGCCATGTGCTGTTATCGGGTTTTCCTAGCTGACGGATAGTTTGACTGTCACTGGTGTAGAGTTCCCGAAAACATTCCCAAGCTAAAACGTAATTCTTGGTAATTTGACTATTAAAACCTGCATGATTTAAGGAATTTATCAACCGCTTGCGGCTAATTTTATGCAGTAAAGCCCAGTCAGTGCAGATATCTGCTTCCTTTCCCACACGTAGGGAATCTTTGAGAAAACGCTCAAAAGCAAATTCAGCATAGCTTTTTAAGCTTGTACTATATTCAGGATTAAAATTTTTGAGAATTTTATGAATGCAGGAAATCGCTATCTGAAAACAATCAGCAATAGAAAATTGACTCGAAAAATTTAAGGCTATTTTCCTCGCCACCCAATAACATACCTCTTGCAAATAAGCCGAAATATGTCCCACTGCTAAAGGACTGGCTTCTATTTGCCAGATTTTGTACCAGTACAGCACCCAAAAGTTATCAGATATCTGTTGTGGGTGTTGTTGCAAGCAATTTTTGATACTTCGGTTTAGTTTGCCATCTGTCACCCAAACACTGAACCTATCTGCATCAAACTGCACAAAGGTTGAGAAGGTTTCAAGAATACCCTGTCGGGGTTGCATAAAAATTTTGTGAGTATAGAAAATTTAGAGTTTACGAGTTTCTATTTAATTGTAATACAAAGGATTCCAGGCATTTACTCCCTTTTTCAAAAAAATATTTTGACTAGGGTGCATAAACACTAAGAGCCATCGTAGAGAGTCACAGGACAACCAAAGCACAGTTAAATTTCTGAAGTTTAGGGTTGTTTCTAAAAACTCAATTTTTCACAATAATTGCCAACATCAAAGGAGAAAAATCATGTCTAATTTTGACATTATCTGCGCCTGGAAAGATGAAGAATATCGCAATAGTTTGAGTGACGAACAACGTTCTCAATTACCTGAAAATCCTGCCGGAATGATTGAATTAACTAATGAATTAACACAAACAATTGCTGGTGGTAAATTTACTCAGGGGATTATATGTACGTGCAGATTGACTCATTTTACTTGTGGGACTATTTGCGATATTCAACAACTTTAACCCTGACTGCATAAACACAATAATCCATCGTATACCTCACAAGAATGACCAATAAATAGGTCAATTTCTCACAATAATTACCAACATCAAAGGAGAAAAATCATGTCTAATTTTGACATTATCCGCGCTTGGAAAGATGAAGATTATCGCAATAGTTTGAGTGACGAACAACGTTCTCAATTACCTGAAAATCCTGCCGGGATGATTGAATTACCTAATGAAGTCACACAAACACTTGCTGGTGGTGGATTTTCTCAAGGTGTTTTCTGCACAGGTCTAAAGGGTTTTACTAAGGGTGTTATTTGCGACATTCTGACTAGAAGATAAGACGACTGGATTGACACAAATCACTATCGAAATAATTGCCAACATCAAAGGAGAAAAATCATGTCTAATTTTGACATTATCCGCGCTTGGAAAGATGAAGACTATCGCAACAGTTTGAGTGATGAACAACGTTCTCAATTACCTGAAAATCCCGCCGGGATGATTGAATTACCTAATGAAGTCACACAAACACTTGCTGGTGGTGGATTTTCTCAAGGTGTTTTCTGCACAGGTCTAAAGGGTTTTACTAAGGGTGTTATTTGCGACATTCTGACTAGAAGATAAGATGACTGGATTGACACAAATCACTATCGAAATAATTGCCAACATCAAAGGAGAAAAATCATGTCTAATTTTGACATTATCCGCGCTTGGAAAGATGAAGACTATCGCAACAGTTTGAGTGATGAGCAACGTTCTCAATTACCTGAAAATCCCGCCGGGATGATTGAATTACCTAATGAAGTCACACAAACACTTGCTGGTGGTGGATTTTCTCAAGGTGTTTTCTGCACAGGTCTAAAGGGGTTTACCAAGGGCGTTATTTGCGACATTCTGACTAGAAGATAAGACGAA
Organism: Aliinostoc sp. HNIBRCY26; assembly: GCF_050235535.1. GTDB lineage: Bacteria > Cyanobacteriota > Cyanobacteriia > Cyanobacteriales > Nostocaceae > Trichormus. The sequence goes on along the minus strand of NZ_CP189852.1, from coordinate 3,812,040 downwards.
TTCATTGGCACGATTTAATGAAGATAAAAGGTTTGTAGTTGTGCTGTTTTAGCATACTTAACTACAGGGAATGGGTGAGTCTTTTTAGTTCACTCTTTCCCACATTTTTTGAATTTGATTTTGGAAGAGAAACTATGCTTAATCAAAATTATGTTATTAATAAACAATGGCTGCAAGCTCTGACATTAGCTGAACGTGTTGCCTTAATAAATATACTTAATTCCTCGAAATCTCAACAGCAAATCAATGCCAAAACAGCACAACAAAGGATGCAACGCTGGCGGGAACAAAACTCATTTATGAGTGATGCTGATTGGGAGGAGCGTTTAAAATTGGATGGTGTAACTGAGGAAGAATTTCTCCACATTTTGGGTACGCCAATAGAGGTTATAGGCGATCGCGTTTCTCCTCCAGCATGGGTGTCAGAAATAGAACAAGCATTTACGAGAGCAGCTAACTCTGATACTCATATATTTCTGCCCCCAAATATGCTCAAAGAAGAAACAACTGGTTTTTTATACCTCATTGAACCACTTATTCAACAAGGCTTTGAGCAACTAAATGAGGAGATGCAAAAACTCATTCAGCATCAATCAGAGTTACCGTTTGACGCTGAAGGTGTGATGGATATTTTCCAGGAAAATTTACTAAAACAATTGTTGCCCATGTTACACAGAACAATGGTTTTAGAAATCAATGTGGCACGACTGCAAGGATTGTTAAATGGGGATACACCTGGAGAAAGATTTCAGAACTTCATTGCCAATTTACGACAGCCTTCTCAAGCTTTGGCTTTGTTGCAAGAATATCCAGTTCTCGCGCACCAAATCAAAATTTGTATTGATCACTGGATACAGTTCAGTTTAGAGTTTCTGCGCCATCTGTGTGCTGATTGGACTGATATCTGCAAGCTGTTTAGCCCTGAAGATCAGCCAGGAGTGCTGGTAGAGTTAGAAGGTAGTGCAGGCGATACCCATCATAGAGGACGTTCTGTTCTGATTGCTAAATTTAGCTCTGGGTTGCAGATTGTTTATAAACCGAGAAGCCTAGCTGTTGATGTGCATTTTCAAGAACTACTGACTTGGTTAAATAAGCGGGGTACTCATCCACCATTTTACACCTTAAAGATTTTAGAACGGGGTTCTTATGGTTGGGTAGAGTTTGTGACTGCTGCTGAATGTCAGACAACAGAGGAGATTCAACGTTTTTATCAACGTCAGGGTGGTTACTTAGCATTACTCTACGCCTTGCAAGCAACTGATTTTCACAGTGAGAACTTAATCGCCGCAGGTGAGCATCCTATTTTGATTGACTTGGAAGCTTTGTTTCATCCTCACTTTGAGCGCGTGGAACTTGTCAAATCAGACTTACTGGCGTACAAAAAAATAGCTTTCTCCGTATTGAGTATTGGATTATTGCCACAGAAAATTTATGGCAATGATGAGTATGAAGGCCTTGACTTGAGTGGTTTGGGATCTGCACAAGGTCAGCTTACGCCTTATCGGGTTCTTTATTTGGAAGGACAGGGAACTGATGAAGTATCTCTGAAGCGCAAACGCATAGAAATGCCAGGAAACCAAAATCGACCGACTTGCAACGGTAAGGAAGTTAGTGTATTAGATTATACGGATGCTCTAATTACAGGATTTACTAACCTTTATTGGTTGCTGTTTAAACATCGAGACGAGTTACTGGCGGAAAATGGGATTTTAGCTGGCTTTGGGGAATATCATGTACGGGCGATTATTCGTTCTACTTATATCTACAGCTTACTATTAACTGAAGGCTTTCATCCCGACGTTTTACGCAATGCTTTAGACCGCGATCGCCTGTTTGATAAGCTATGGCTAGGAGTTGCACAAGAACCTCATTTAACCAAAGTCATGGCTGCTGAACGCCAAGATTTATGGCAAGGTGATGTTCCCCTATTCACTACTCGCCCCAATTCGCGGGATTTGTGGACTAGTTCTGGTGAGAGAATTGTTGACTTTTTTGCTGAATCAAGTATGGCTTTAGTCCAGCGTCGTTTTCAGCAACTTGGTGAAGCTGATTTGACACAACAACTGTGGTTTATTCGTGCTTCTCTGACAACCTTGGTTAAGGTAGGGGAGCAAAGACAACAAACCAGTTACTCTGTAATTCCTGTAGATGATCAAGTTAGTCGTGAACAATTACTCAACGCAGCACAAGCAGTTGGCGATCGCTTAGAGACGTTAGCATTATCTAGTGAACAGGATGCTACTTGGATTGGTTTACAGCTGACTCCTCAAGAAACATGGTTGCTCACCGGATTAGACATCGATTTGTATAATGGATTACCAGGAGTAGCATTATTTCTGGCTTATCTAGGTTCTATCACGAATGAGGAACGCTATAGCAATTTAGCGAAATCTGCATTAAATACCATTCTTCGACAAATAGATGCTAGACAATCTGATGTCAAATCTATTGGGATGTTTGACGGTTGGGGAGGAATTATTTATACCTTATCCCATTTGAGTAAACTGTGGAATCAACCTACACTGCTAACAGAAGCCGAAAAGATTGTCCAACTGCTCCCCGATTTGATTGCCAAAGATGAACAATTGGATATTATTAGCGGTGCTGCTGGGTGTATTGCTGGTTTAATTACCCTGTATCATTGTGTGCCAAGCGATCGCACCCTGGCGACAGCGATGCAATGTGGCGATCGTCTCATCGCCTGCGCTCAACCGATGCAGCATGGTATCGCTTGGAGTACAAATATATCAGATACAGCACCGTTAGCAGGGTTTTCTCATGGTGTAGCGGGTATAGCTTGGGCGTTGTTAGAGTTGGCATCATTGACTGGTGAACAGCGTTTTAAAACCACTGCCTTAGCTGCTATTGAATACGAGCGTAGCCTGTTTGTTCCTGAAGTTAGTAACTGGCTAGATTTACGCAATTTTACTACTCACGTTCTCGAAAAAAATCACCTCCAAGATACCTGCATGACGGCATGGTGTCACGGTGCGCCAGGAATTGGACTAGCTCGCTTACGTTCCCTTCCACACCTTGATGATCACCAAATCCGTTCCGAAATTAACACAGCTTTGAAAACCACCACAGTCAATGGATTTGGTAGCAACCATTCCCTTTGTCATGGAGACTTAGGCAATCTAGAATTGCTATTGCAAGCCAGCCTCACCCTAGATGAGCCGCAATGGAAAACTGAAATTGATCGCTTTGCTGCTGCCATTCTTGAAGGTATCAATCAACATGGCTGGCTCTGTGGTGTTCCCTTGAAAGTTGAAACACCAGGACTAATGACGGGACTAGCCGGTATTGGTTATGAATTACTGCGGCTTGCTGCACCAGAGAGTGTTCCCTCAGTTTTGGGGCTAGAACCGCCCAAGGTTAATACTTAGTGAAATTACTTAGTACACATCTATCCCATCGGCGGTTTAATTCATGAAATTCCATCTAATTCAACAACATAGCGAAGAAGACTGCGGTGCTGCCAGTCTAGCGACAGTGGCTAAACATTATGGTAAAACCTTTAGCATTAGTCGCTGTCGGGAAGCTGTCGGTACAGGACAGCAAGGCAGCACCCTCTTAGGATTGAAACAAGGCGCAGAAGCTCTTGGTTTTAATGCAAGAGCAGTAAAAGTAACTCTGGAGACTTGCAACGAAAAAACTATTCCCTTGCCAGCTATTATTCACTGGAAAGGTTATCACTGGGTAGTTTTATATGGTAAGCAGGGTAATAAATACGTCATTGCTGACCCAGGTGCAGGTATCCGTTATCTCGAAAAAAAATGGCTTTTAGAAGCATGGACAAACGGAGTCATGCTCTTATTAGAACCCGATCCAGTGCGCTTTTTTACTCAGGAAGATGAACAAGAAAAAATTGGCGGTTTTGGTCGCTTTCTGCGACGCATTGCGCCTTATCGCGGCATTTTGGCTCAAACCTTATTGCTCAACTCGGTTTTAGGTTTACTTTCCCTTGCTTCTCCCTTCCTGTTGCAAATTCTCACCGATGATGTGCTAGTACGGGGAGATAATCAACTTCTGACTAGTGTGGCGATAGCGGTAATTGCTATGCACCTCATCAGCAGTAGCCTACGGTTAGCCCAATCAAATCTCGTCGCCCACTTTTCACAACGTTTGCAATTAGGATTAATTTTTGAATTTGGCAGGCAGATTTTACGCTTACCTTTAAGTTATTATGAATCGCGGCGTAGTGGTGAAATTGTCAGTCGCCTGGAAGATATTCAACAAATTAATCAATTAATTTCTCAAATTGTTGTGAGTCTGCCCAGCCAATTTTTTATCGCTTTAGTATCTTTAGGTTTCATGCTGTTTTACAGTATCAAACTTACAGTATTAGCTGGTGCGATCGCTCTGTTGATGACCCTATCTACAGTAGTTTTTTTACCCACATTACAACAAAAAATTCGCAGCGTTTTAGTATTATCCGCCGAAAACCAAGGGGTTTTAGTGGAAACTTTCAAAGGTGCAATTACCTTAAAAACTACTGCTGCTGCTCCCCAATTCTGGGAAGAGTTCCAATGGCGTTTTAGTAATTTGGCTAACTTTACCTTCCGTACTATTCAAATTGGTATTGTTAACGGTGTCTTCTCCAATTTAGTATCTAATATTGGTAGCATTGCTTTAATCTGGTTCGGCAGCACCTTAGTCATTCGCCAGGAATTATCTATTGGGATGCTTCTGGCATTTAATAGCATGAATGGCAACTTTAGCAGCTTTATTCAAACTACTATCGATTTTGTTGACGAATTTACCCGTGCCAAAACTGCTACCCAACGTCTCACAGAAGTCATTGACGCTACCCCAGAAACTTTAGATAATCAGCAAAAGCCTTGGGTAAAAATTCCCAGCAACGCAGATATTACCTGTACTAACCTTAACTTTCATCATCCAGGCAGAGTTGAACTACTGGAAGATTTCTCGCTCACGATTCCTGGGGGGCAGGTAATTGCTTTGATTGGTAAATCTGGCTGTGGTAAAAGTACCCTAGCTAAATTGATTGCAGGTTTATATCAACTCCAGTCTGGTAATATTCGCTTTGGTATTTATAATTTAGAAGATATTTCTTTAGACTGTTTCCGCCAACAAGTGGTGCTAGTACCGCAAGATGCACACTTTTGGAGTCGGTCAATTATAGAAAACTTCCGTTTAGGTGCGCCTGATATTAGCTTTGAGCAGATTGTCAAAGCCTGTCAGATTGCTGGGGCTGATGAGTTTATTAGCAATCTCCCCGACAAATATCAAACCGTATTAGGAGAATTTGGGGCGAATCTTTCAGGGGGACAACGGCAAAGATTAGCCATTGCTAGAGCCATTGTGAATAATCCGCCAGTGCTGATTTTAGATGAGTCTACGGGCGCACTCGACCCAGTGAGTGAAGCTCAAGTATTAAATCAGTTGCTCACTCACCGCCAAGGTCAAACCACTATTCTAATTAGCCACCGTCCCAAAGTGATTCAGCAAGCTGATTGGATTGTGATGCTGGAACAAGGGCAATTAAAAATTCAAGGTTCTCCAGAGGTTCTAAGTCGTCAAGCTGGTGAGCATTTAGATTTTTTGGATGGTGTAGATTTATCCTTCAGTAAAAATTCTTGCCACTGTCAGAGACTGTCAGATCAAAAAATATTCAAAATGTAGGGTGCGTCAGAGTGAGAAAACCTAACTATACCCAGAAGTTATTCATACTGACGCACCCTACAAACTTTATTTGGTATCAAGTAGCATTCGCTAATCTCTACTCAGAAAAAGGTCATGGTTAATCACATTAACACCGACTCTCTACCCCTAATTAAAAGCAATGAATTTCTCCCACCGATTAGTAATTGGATCAGAATCGGTAGTTTATTACTCGTTGGTGGTGTGGGGGGAGCGATCGCCTTATCTTCTATTATTGAATACAGAGTCACAGTTCCAGGGCAAGCAACTATCCGCCCTACAGGAGAATTGCGGCTAGTACAAGCGGCGATGGCTGGTCAAGTCACCAAGGTTTTGGTCAAAGAAAATCAGGTAGTAAAAAAGGGCGATGTGCTAGCTACCATTGATGATTCCCGGCTGCAAACTCAAAAAAATCAACTGCAAAGCAACATTCAGCAAGCACAACTGCAACTACTGCAAATTGATGC